>NZ_JBBXMY010000001.1:0-934233 GCF_038442315.1 Methylobacterium litchii
GCGGCGCCCTCGTCTCCACCACCACCCCCGGCGTCACCCTCGTCTCCGGCCCGGCCAACACCCGCCGCGACACCGAGTTCGCCGTCGTCCGCGCCGGCGTGAACTACAAGTTCGGCTCGTACTAAGATCTTTCGTTCGGATTTGGCCCCAGAGTCAGCCCGATCGAACTGATTTCATAGGCCAAGCAGCGCCCCAGGAGTGTCACAACTCCTGGGGCGTTTGTGCTTTACTCGGCCGCTTCGGCCTTGGCGTCGTCCTCATCCAGGATCACTTCGAGATCCCCGACGAGCGCGTCGAGCTGTTCGGGCGTGCCCTTCAGCTTCAGCTTGGTCCCGTCCTCGGCTTCGACCGCGATCTCGATGTGATCGCCGACCTTGGCGGCCATGGCCTGCTTCACGGTGTAGGTCGTCACGTCTGCCTTGTCGGCCATGCCTGTCTCCTTGATGGGCTTCAGGCAACGGGGCGGACGGGCCATGGTCGCTGCGGCAGAACCCCGCGCAGGCCGTTCGTTCGCGGGCGGCGGACGGCCCGACGCGCGGGCACCGGTGCGAAAATGCACCTGTCTGGCTCGATGATCGCGAAACGGCGCCCACACCCGCCTCGGCGGGCTTGTGTGGTGCAATGCAAAATCTTATAAATGCAGTGCAGGACAGCGATGGCGTCGCCGTCCTGCTGCCCTTCTTGGGCGTTTCCTCCCTAGACTTACAGCCGCTCCTCGTGGGCGGCTTTTTTCTTGTCCGGGACACCGGCCGTAGCCGAGAGCGCGCGGCCAGACAAGCAGGATTGCGCTACAAAAGCAGCGCGATGGCAATTTACTGCAGCGATCCGCCCTTATGCCGTGGATCGTCCCCCGCCAGCCGCGACGGTGACCCGATGACTCTCCCGATCCTCCCCGCCTCCGCCTTCAAGGCTCCGACGGTCCTGCTCTCAGGGGCCGTCGACTACGCGATGTACAAGGATTTCCGCCAGCAGTTCGAACCGGCCCACGAGCAGGACCTCGTCGTGATCGAGTTATCGACCCTCGGCGGCGATCCGGAGGTCGCCCGGATGATGGGCGAGGACGTGCGCTACCATAGCGAGATGAACCCGGAGAAGCGGTACGTCTTCCTCGGCAAGGCGGCGATCTACTCCGCCGGCACGACCTTCATGAGCTTCTTCGCGAAGTCCAACCGCTACCTGACGCGGGGGACGCGGTTGATGATCCACGAGCGCAAGATGGACAAGCACCTGCATGTCCAGGGGCCCCTCACCACCTGCGTGGCGGCGGTGAAGGCGACGCTGCACGAGATCGAGACGTCGATCGCCATCCAGAACGAGGGCTTCGCGAACCTGATCCTCGGCTCGTCCGTGACGATGGAGGAGGTCCTGCAGCGGGCGCCGGCCAATTGGTACCTGGAAGCGGAGGAGGCCCGGGGGCTCGGTCTAATCGAGGCGGTGCTCTGAGACCGGTCCTGCCCTCCGGCGGGGAACGAGCCTGTCGATTGCGTCATTGGCCCCAACCTGACGGAGGTTGTGGCGTATGAGCCTCGTGGCTGATTTTCTCACCCGTGTCGCCCGCGCGGTGACGGCCTATGCCGGCGACGAGACGCTGATGCAGGCCGCCGTGTCTGCTGCCGCCAACGTGATGGTGGCGGACGGCGAGGTGGCAAGCGAAGAATTCGAGACCGCTCTGACGGGTGTGCTGGCCAGCCCTATCCTCGAGAAGGGCTACGATGCCCTGATGGTGGAGGAAGCGCTCTACGAGGCCATAGGCCGGGCGCGCACGCGGGCCGGCCGGGCGGACAACCTCCGCCGCATCTCGGCGATGGCCGGCAGGCCGGGCGATCAGCGCGAGAGCGTGTTCCTTCTCGCGGCGGATGTCGCCGACCATGACGGCATCGCCGAGATCGAGCACGCCGCGCTCACGGAGATCGCGGCGGCTCTGATCGTCGACAGGGATCGCCTGCTCGACGCGGTGGCGGCCAAGCCGACACGTTAGCGGGCCGCGGCCTCAGCGACGACGCGCGACTTCGCCGGAGCGACCGGCACGAGGCGCGGCGTCGTGGTCAGTTCGGACGCCGGCCGCACCGAGGCGGTGACGCGCGCCTGATCGCGGTACAGCGTGGGGGTGAGGTTGATGCGCTCATCCGCCAGGGCTGGCCCCGCGAGAGCGACGGCGGCCAGAGCGGCGAGCGTGACGGTACGAACGGTCATTGTGATTGTCCCTCAGGTGCTTGGAGGCTGGTGCCTCCTGTCGAGGGGGAATGTGTACCGCGCCGCACCATCATTCAAACAAATGAGATCGATAGCCGAAATCGATGTTATCGATGCTCTCTGGCCGAGGAGCCCAAACAAAAAAGGCGGGGCTCTCGCCCCGCCGTCGATCCTTCGTGATCCCTCGTCACAGGGCCATCAGTACGCCGGCCGAGCCGACGACGGTCATCACAAGGCCACCGACGAAGATGGCCGCCATGGCGTAGGAGAACACTTTCAGCATCGCACTGTCCTTGTGAGCTTAGCAGCGGTTGCCGCCAGCGGTCTGGCCGTACTGCTTCACCGGGAAGTTCTGCTGATTGGCGTTGCCTTCAGCGGCCGAACTCATCGGACAGGTCGCGGGGTTGCGGTCGTACCGGCTCCCCGAGAAATCGAGCGAGCCTGTCGTCTCGACCTCGTAGGGGGTGAGACCGGTCCAGGTGGACCGCTCGAAGGCCATGGCCGACGCGATCGGAGCGACGCCAAGCACGAGCGCGGTGACGACGGCGGCGATACGGGTCTTCATGGCTTTTTCTAAACTCCTTTACGCAGATCAGTCCGAGTTATTCGGTCTATTTCTCCTTGCGTGATCCTAAGATGGTGCTTGTTTTGCCGGCATGACGTGCCTCCGCGCACGCGGCGCGGCGGATTAAGATTGCCGGAGATGTTTCGCGGATAGCGCCGGGCGCCGGGCGATCAGACGATGAGGCGAACCGCCATCCCGAGCAGCACAGCGGCCCCCAGGCAGCGTCGCCACGGGTTGACGCCACGGAGCACCTCGTCAGCCGCCCAGACCGCGAGTGCGATCCAGGACGCGAGTTCCGCCCAGCGCCCGATGGCGTTTGCCTCTCCGGCGATCCAGGCGACGGCCTGCGCGAGGCCGAACAGCCAGAGCGGAAGGTTCGGCCACTGGCCGATGACGATGCGCCCACTGGTGCGATCGCGGAAGAACCAGTCGAAGGCCGCGTTCAATGGCTGATCAATCGTGAATGCCGACCACCTGAAGGCCCGCGCAGGAAGCGCCAAGGCCTTTGGTGGAGCTGAGGGGAGGAGAACCCGCGAGATACAAGACATGTAAAATCAACATCTTAGGTCGGCTGCTCAGGCGACTGGTGTACCACAATTTTGTACCAGCGTGAGTTGCACCTGGGTGCAACTCCGCGGCCGCCATGTCACTTGGTCCGGATGCCGTGCTGATCGACATCGGCATCAGCAACACAGCTGTGGCTTAGCGAGCCCCGATGACTGAGGCGCCCACGAACACGGCTTTTGGACCAGCGAGGCCTCGCATGAGTTCCGACGAGCGAATCGTCTACGGATTAGAAGTACCACTGAGGCTCGTAGCTTCGCACGATATCGCCCAGCCCGGTTTCCAGTCCGCGCGCCGCGGCGAGTTCGTCCTCATGGATGCCTCGTCTCAAGATGCCTCCACGGAGATCGTCCTTCGCGACCTGACCATCCTCGGCGTGCTTCTCGTGAAGTTCGCCCTGCAGAGCCCAAACGGGGATACCCGGCTACTCCGGGTCGACTTCGATCGCGCTATGACCGAAGCGGACGCGTTCGTGTTCATTCAACGCTTCGCCGATGGCTGGTCGGCGACGCTCGCCGATGGCCAGCGCGATCCGTGGTACGGCAACCTTTACGTCGACATCCGTTGGGCGGGTGTGAAGACACTTACGGCTCAGAGCGGTGGTATTGAAGCCTCTATGCAGATGACCTCCATTGAGGGCGTCGCTGTTGCGCCGGCGCTTTTGTCCGCCTTGGAATGGTCGCCGCTCACCGACGTGTTCGTGGAGGGCATGAAAGCGTCGCAGCCGAAGTCGAAGTTCCTGTTCTGGTTCGTGATCCTGGAGGAACTGGAGAAGCGGAAGGAGTTCCTGACCCTGTTTACGCCGTTGTTCTCGGCCGAGGACAAGGCGCAGTTGCAGGACGCCATGCGCTCGAACAGTCCGGCGCTGCAGCGCCTGAACGGTCTGTTGAACAATCCTGCTACGACGCTGGAGGGCCGGGCGGCGAAGCTCGCCCACATCGTCGAAGCGATAGGCGGCTCCAGCATCGACGGTCTGAGCGGCCCGATCCTCGTGGACCAAGCGCGCTGCGCCGCCTTGATTGAGCAGCGAAACAAGGTCGCTCACAAAGGATCGAGCATCGACAGGGATCTACTCTACTCGGTGCTCTTCCCTCTCAGCCGCATCGCACTCAAGTACATTCTTGACCGGGATGCCGGCACTGCCAGCGAACCTCGACCCTGAGTTCCCGTTCACGCGGGATCGTTCAGACTGGTGGGAAGCGGACCTGATGAACGCTCAAGTTGGATCGCAAGCAGCCCCACGCGATTGACGCCGGGGTAGTGCCGAAAGCGTTTTGAACCTAGGTGCAAAATCTATATTCTGTTTAGAAATTCGTCTGACATTGCGGGACGAGATACCGAATATGCTCTCTGATATTACGATCGAACCGACGCACGCCCTTCCAGAGCGCGTGAGCAGCGCACCACCCGCTGATTATCCGATCGGCCCGGATTTTCCTTTCTTCTGAACTGATATCACCGCGGTCCCACAAAGCCTCTATCTTATGAAGTATGTCTTCCTCTCGGCCGTAACCAATCTCAATCCTGACGCGCCGACGAACCAGTCGCAGTACGTAGCCAAGTGCCGGTAGCCCATTCCTAATTCCCTGCGGGCCTGTCGAATGCACTCTCAGCAAGCCGGCAGGATGCGCCTCGAAGAGGCGCTCCAAGGTCTGTTGGTGCTGCCTTGCTCCGATCTCGTCAGGTGCTGAGACGAAGATGTTGTCGACGTATGCCTCAAAGGCGACGCCTTCGGGCACCTCTTTGAGAACACACGCCAGCACGTACTCTGCGATGATCGGAGACACGGCGGACCCCTGTGGAAGACCCTGCCGGCTTGTGGGGCATGTGCCCGCATGAATGTCTAATGCTATTAGATTGATTTGGTCCGCTGCACACACCGCCTGAGTGACCTCTGGTGGCAACGGTAGGTGCTCCTTCAGCCAATCAACCCTGATTGATCCGAAGCAGTTTTGTACATCTAACTCTACGGCGTACGTGTGCCTCCTTTCCTCTATGGTTTGCGCGAATTTCTGAATGGCTTTGTCTCGCCCGCCATTCAGTGCGTTCTGCTGGTGCAGGAGCTTGGGAAGGATCCAAGGCTTCAAGGCCCAGCTAACCAGGATCTGTCGAGCGCGGTTTTCGATACCGAAGGCGACTACATAACGATGGCCACCGCGCGGTTTTGGTATAGAGCGGATCGTCGCTTTTTCACTCGATGAGCTCCACAGGTTGAGCGTCTGGGCCAGCTCAAACAGCTGATCCTTAGGAAGCCGCGCGACAGGCTGAAGGCGACGATTAGCAGCTTCCACAGCTGCGAGCTTGGCATGAAATGAGTTGAGCAGTCGGATTATCAAACCCCTAACGCGGCGCTCATCATTACCTGCCATTGCTGTCCGTATCCGCCGTACTAATTTCGCGACAGTCCGACGCGCCCGTTTCGGCAAATTAGCCGGAGCGCAAGTCAGAGCGGTCGTCGAACTCGTAGGCTGGATAGTCATCTTTGCTTCCCCTGTAGGCTCGGTACTCGCTGCTTGGGGAAGCAAAAGCGGAGCACCGAGCCATCAATTCGGCGGCCAAACCGAATTGATGCAGAAATTCTGCATTGGTGAGTCTATCTTCATAAACTTTATTGTCAACAACAGAATTTTGCACCTGGGTGCAAAGCTGAAGGGTTGTTTTGCCGGGGTCTATTTCAGGACCGAGACCCGAACGTGCAGATGATGGCTGTGCTCTCTGACGAAGGTAATTGCCGGCAACGCACAATTTAGCTTTTTCTGACGAGTTGCACACCGCGCAGAAATCCATCAGACTTATCTGAGCGACGCCGAGCGTGGGAAGCGAAACCCGAGCATCCTCGTTTAAAGCCGCATCGCGGCAGCCCTTTCCGTGGATGTTGGAGAGCTTTTTAAAAGGCGCTGACTTCCTATTGCCAAAGCGGTTTGCACCCAGGTGCAAAGTTCAGTCCCGTGCAGCCGCAGGCAGCGTCGTAATTTAGTGATGTGCTTGAGGAGCACGGTACTTCGCCGGTAGCATCGGGTGCGAACCGCCGAACCCGATGTGCTTCATGCCGAACTCGGGGATGATAAGCCCAAGGTGGTGGAGTAGCCACGCGGAGATGTAGCCGCGGTGGCACCAGTCCGGTCCGCCTGCGCGCTCGTAGCAGCAAAGCACGGGGATCTTGCCGCCGGCCGCCTTATCGATAGCCGCGACGACCTGCATGGGACCGAGCTTGGCGAGCTGCCCGACATAGAGCGAGCGGTAGGTCTCGGTGTCGGCGGTCTTGAACCAGGGGCCGGGATTGAGCGAGAGGATGTTCGGTGCGCTGATCACCCCCCGTGGCGTGCCGCGAGAAACGCCAATCTTGATATGGTCGTCAGGCAAGCGTGTGAACCAACTCGAAGTCAGCCTGGGATCGAAGTCATCTGGTTGGCATAGATCATCTTGAGCCGGTGACGATCTCGCGTCCAGGTCAGGAATCCACCAAAACTGGGCATTAAAAGAAGTGCGGAACAAAGGCGTCTATGCGATTTTCACATCAATGATATCAGCGACTTATGCAACTACTGGCTCCCGTGAAAGAGGCGCGGATTTGGGCGGCATTTGCAGCAACGGGCTTGAATGAGATCCGCAACCGTTTGCAGCTCACTGTGTCCACACGGCACTGAGTATTGATGGCTTGAGCGCCGCGTTGTCCTTGGCGCTCGTCTAAGGCCGTCCGCAGCATCAAAGCTTGCACCTGGGTGCAAACCTGCTCGGTCAGTCTGCGGCCTGGACCTCAGTGCTTCTGGTCGGCTCCCGACCCAACCCAGCCGCCGGGAACGCCATTTGCGTTTCTATAAAGCGGTCATTCGCCGGCCACCCCGCAAGCTCGGCTCTGGGTGGAAACCAGCCCCTCGCCGATCGGGCTGAAGCCGACGTTCCGTCTACGACCCAGCCCCGCAGTTCGGTTCGATCAATTCGAGGACCGAGTCGATCAGTGGGTTGTGATGCGCGGTGGACCAGACCAACGCGGTGACAACGATCTCGACCCGCTCCTTCAATGGTCGGAAGACGACGCTCGATGGAGCAAGCCTCTCGGACCTTGACGGGACGAGGGCGATCCCCTGACCGCATCCCACAAACGCAATCTGCGATGTGACGGAGCGGACTTCATGCAGGATGCGAGGCGAGAAACCTCCATCCTGGCAGGCCGCCATCACCTTGTCGAAGTAGACCGGGCTCGAACGGCGCGCGAACATCGCGAAGTCCTCCTGCGCCAGCATGGCGAGAGGGACCTCGGCCATGGTCGTCAGACGGTGTCCCTCGGAAAGGACCACCGCAAGCCTGTCCTGCGCCACCGGCCGCGACTGGATCGTCGGACCGAGCACCCCTTCAAGCCGAGCGAAGGCAAGATCGATGTCGCCAGCCTCAAGGGCCGGGACCGCCTCAACGCTGTCGATCTCCCTGATCGCCACAGTCAGGCCGGGATGCGTAGTTCGCAGAGAAGCGACCAGGGGCGGGATGTCCTCGACCAGCGCCGCGTTGATGGCGCCGATGGTCACTGTCCCGGTCCGACCAGCCACCGCCTCCCGTACCGCGAGTTCCAACCGTCCCGCCTGATCGACGAACTTGCGCACGGCCGGGAGGATTGCGGTGCCCGCCGCTGTGAGCCGAACTCCACGACGGTCGCGCACGAACAACGCCGTCCCGAGGGCCTGTTCCAAAGCCTTGATCTGCTCGGTCAGCGGTGGTTGTGACATCCCGAGCCGCTGGGCCGCACGTCCAAAGTGGCGCTCCTCCGCGACGGCCAGGAACAGCCAGAGGTGCCGAAGCAGGCGGAAGTTGACCATTGACGATAGGCTCAGCGGATCACAGGCATCCGTTCTTCGTATTTTACCTATGAAAGCGGCGGTGAGAAGAAGCGCTGAACGCGCCCTTTCCGAGGCTCCATGCCCGATACATCCACCCTAACGGCCTACCTCATCGTCATCTTGGGCTTGGCCGTAACGCCGGGACCGAACATGATCTACCTGATCTCCCGCTCCATCGCGCAGGGGCGCACGGCCGGGATCGTATCGCTAGGTGGAAGCGCGCTCGGCTTCATCGTCTACATGGGGTGCGCCGCCTTCGGGATCACTGCGCTTCTGACGGCCGTTCCGATGGCCTACGAGGCTCTGCGCATCGCCGGAGCGGCCTACCTGATGTTCTTAGCTTTCCAGGCGGTCCGGCCCGGCGGGCGCTCGCCCTTTCAGATCAATGCGCTGCCGAGCAGTAGGCACGGCAAGGTCCTAGCGATGGGGTTCCTGACAACGATCCTGAACCCGAAGGCTGCGCTCATCTATCTCGCACTGCTGCCGCAGTTCGTTGTCCCAGGACACGGCAGCATCCTTTCGCAGACCCTCGTTCTGGGATCGATGCACATCGCCCTGAACCTCGCCCTGGGCATCGTCATCGCCAGCACGGCCGGAACTATGGCTACCGGATTGGCGAAGCGGCCCTCCTGGCTTCTGCTGCAACGTTGGCTCATGGGCGGCTTGCTTACGGCGTTCTCCGTTAAAATGCTGTCGGAGGCTTAAGAACGGTTGCCGGTAATCAGACCTTCCGAGGGTCAGCAAAGGGTCGTGAGCGGTCCCCGTGGCTATGTCCGCTTAATGCAACTGCTGACCAGAAGCGGAACGGCGAAAAACCACCCCATGCGGTCCTACGGCTTGCGACCCAACCAAGACGCCGGGACTGCTGATTGCGCTTCTCCAAAGCGGTCGCTTGTAAGCCGTCGCGCAACTTCGGCTGGAGTTAAAGAGCGGACGCTGACCCTTCGCCGTGAAGCGGACGTTCCGTAACCGACGTGTAGATGACCGCGGCTCAGGTTTGCGACAAGCACTTTCAAGGTGCATCCCCGCCGACCGTCTCAAGGATTACGCGCGCCGTTTCGACAGGCTGATCCCAATGCGGGAAGTGGCCGCAGCGATTAAACCGATGCAGCCGAGCCGACGGAAAAGCTACCCGAGCGTGGGCAGCCTGGCGCGGCAGCAGCAGCTGGTCGTGGCGGCCCCATCCTAAGGTGACCCGGCCAGGGTGTCTGCTGGCCCTGCCGCAACGGCCCGCGTGCCAACTCACACAGCATCGCATCGAACACCGGTGTGGCCGCTAGGCTCTGCAGCTCCTCTACGACAAGCTACGGTGGCAGCACCCACGGACGGGCCGACAGTTGGGCTAGCAGCAGCGTGCGGGTGACGGCGTGGCGCGACAGGCCAGGATGGAATGGCCGGAGCAACCGCACCAGGCGTATCGACGCCGCGAGCGTCCAGTGAAACCAGCGTGTTTCCCACCCACACCAGAAACCACCGGGATCGAGCGCCACGCAGTGCCGACCGATGCCCCGCCGCGCCAACTCCAGCACCAGCCGGCCCCCCCACCGAAGTACCGACAAGGTCCGCTGTCGTCAGACATTGCGACTTCACAAAGCTGGCGAGGGCGTCCGCATGGGCCTCAACTGTCTGCGGGCCCGCGAGTTGGGCCGATCGGCCATGTCCCGGCAGGTCAACCAAGATCAGTTCGCGCGAGCCTCGCAAGGCGGTCAAGAGCGAATCCCAGGTGCGCAGATTGGCCCCCAGCCCATGGACCATCAGCAGGGTCCGGCCCATGCCCTGGCGTTCAAACTGCAGGGACATAACGGTATGCTAAAACAGAGTCCGATGGGTTATGACGTCGGTCAAACCGGTTTGCTCAGCAGGACGTCGAGCTTGTCGAGACGCGCCGGCGCCTTGAGAAGAGCGTTCGAACGTTTCATCAGGATCTCTGCTCCCTCACCTGTCAGGTGCGCCTCGCGGCCGGCCTCGTCGGGGAAGACTTCGAAGATGCCGAAAGTGGAGTGGCTGAGCCGGACACCGTACCACGGCGCGGTCGCCCGCTCCCGTCGGACACAAGTGAGGATGTCCCGGAGCAGGGTCTCAACCTCCGCCTCATGTCCGGCCTTGGCCTCGAGATGGATATGCAGCGCCTTGGCCGTGGTGCTCCCCGCCGATCCGGTTATGTTCACTGGACGGTGCGGCAACGCTTTTACGATCGCCCCGAGCACCAGCCCGGCGCCGACGACGGCTGCATTTGTCAGCAACGGGTTGAGCGCCGCTTTGGTGTAAAGGCTCGTCTCGAGAACGCGACCCTCATAATTGCCGCGCTCGCTTAACATCTCGGTCGCCTCATCCAGTCCGCTGCGGTCACGGCTGCGCTGCAGTGGACGACCACTCGGCGTATCCGGGATGATCTTCGCGTTCATGCCTCGATCGGTCAGGCTGGGCGCTAGATGCGCGACCTCCGCCATCACCTTGGCGCCGCCGCCGACATAGACGTCGCGCACCGGCTTCTCGGCAGCCGAGAGGATAGCCTCGGCCACGACACCGGGTGCGTAGACCGGCGGCACATGGTGCGGCTCGCTGTCGAGGTAGTTCTTGGCATTGACCGTGAACGGCGTGTCGATCTGTCCGGGCTTGATCAGCGTCACCGAGACCGGCGCGCCCTCATTCTGCAACTCCATGCGTAGCGCGTCGGTGAAACCCTTCACCGCGTGTTTCGATGCGGAGTACATCCCCTGAAGCGGCACTGCCCGTTCCGATACCTCGCTGCCGACGTTGATCAGCGCGCCGCCGTGCTTCTTGAGGTGCTTTACCGCCTCCAGCGAGCCATAGACCTCGCCCCAGAAGTTGGTTTCGAACAGTTTGCGCATGTCTGCAAGGGAGACCTCCTCCAAGCGTCCGTACAGGCCAATGCCGGCGTTGTTCACCCAAGTGTCGAAGCCGCCAAACGTCGTGCGCGCCTCTTCGGCGATACGGGTCAGATCCTCCGGTTTACAGACATCGGCCACCACGACGTGTGCCCGTCCGCCCTTGCTTTTGATTTCGTCAGCGAGTTGCTGGAGCGCACCGTCGCTGCGTGCAGCCAAGATGACGCGAGCGCCGCGATCGGCGGCCATGCGTGCGGTTGCGAGGCCGATGCCGGAGGAGGCACCAGTGATGACGACGGTCTGCTCGGCGAGAGGCTTCAGGGTCGGCGTCATGTAAATCCTTGCGCGGTCTGGATGATCCGATCCAGCATGCTTATCCCGTCATTTTGGGAAGCCGGCTGCAACATGGATCAGAGGAACGACCGGCCCCTCACTGATGCGGTGATTTGGTCGGTAATCCATCTGAGCTTCTGCCGCGTCCTGTCGCGTCGTCGACGCATCTGCTGAGGACCTTGCCTGGTTCTTTGGAGCGGAGGCTCCCTACACTGTCGCCGCGATGTTCATGCCCCAGCTCTCGTAAGCGTTCGAGATCGCGGGTGAGCGCGAGGATGGCGTCCGCTTTCAACCTTTGTGCACCAGGAGCGAACCAGCTCCATTCCACCCCGAGCCACCGTTCCGCACCCGACCCAACTCGGCCGCCCACGATTTTTTTGCGCCTCCATAAAGTTGACGTTCGACCTTGCGCCCGTCTCAGTCATTTGAGGCACATTCGTTCGTCCCCATAAGCAGACGACGGCAGACCCGGCGTGGGAGTTGCACCTCGTCCGCCCGCCTTTCAACGTCGCTTGGATCGCTCCGCTTCCAAGAGTGCGACCGCGGCCAGCACACCGCCAAACGCCAGCCCGAGCGTAAGGCCGGGGTGCATGGCCGCCGTGGTGGTGAGCGCGGTCTCGCCCGGATAGCGGGTCGAAGTGCGGCGTGCCAGCAGGTGATCGTAAAGTTGCGTGAAGGCGCGGTCGATCGCGCGGGTCTCAACGAGCGTGCGGTCTAAGAGCTTGACTGCTTTGGCGTGTCCGAGCGCCTGTGCGGCGCTACGCAGCGTGCCATACCGGGCGATGTAGAAATGCGCCGCAACTTGACCGTACTCGATGTTGATGAGGTCGCGGTCGGCGGCATTCCCGTGCTTGGCTATTTCCGCTTCGTTGAGATCGCAGATGCCCTGCATGGCGAGATCGTTTCTGGGGTCGGGCCTGACGCCGATTGAGGCAAAGACCTTATCCAACCGCTTTAGCTGAACGATGTTCTGCTTCGATCCAGCCTCCAGCATCTGTTTCAGCTTCGGCAGCGTAGCCGTCTTGTCGTTGCGCTTTGCCTGCGCCGCTCCCTGCCGATGCGCTCCGTGGAGCAGATGTAACCCATCCTCGAAAAGTCGCCGGTTCCCTTGCATTGTTCGACACCTCGTATGCGCGTTCTTGGGCGCAAAATCTGTTTGGCAGTTCTAACCGCCCTAGTCGTTCGGTCGATGCGAGCGACAGCCGGATGCCGGCGCGGCTCCCGCCGTCTCAGGCCTCGGTCACCGCGCGGACCACTTCGAGCGGAAAGCGGAGACGATTCGCGAGCGAGCAACCGTAACGATCGGTTCGCCTGTTGGTTGAGTCTCGTACGAACTACTCCAGCAAGTAGTTGTCGGCCGAGTGGATCTCGACCCCGTCGAAGCCGGCGCGCCTGGCGTTCACGGCCGCGCGTCGGCAATCCTTGACGATGCCGGGGATCTCGTCGGTTTCTAACGCCCGTAGGGTGACGTGGAGCTTCATCCCCTCCATCGTGAAGGCAGTCCCCTCCGGCTTCACCGCCGAGGCCGAAACCGGGAGCCCGCTCCCCGCCTGAAGGTCGGAATGGGATATCCGGCCGGTGTGCTAGAGCTGGAGGAAAATGCATCCGCCGTTGGCGTGGACCGTCGAGACGACGCGCGTTCAGGCCTCTACTTGATACATCCGACCAGATCCCCGGCGTGTAGGCGTAGCCTACGGCCTGGGGCGAGATGTTGGTTGCCAGGGAGACGATCAGGCCGGCGCTGGCGCGTTGACCGTAATAGTCGGCGGCGAAGTCCGGCGGCACGCCTGCGGTCGAAGACCGACTGCGGGTCAGCAGCGCCTTCACGATGCGGTTCTAGAGGGTCAGGTCGCCGATGGTGACGAGCTGAAGGATCGGGCTCGATGTGATGGCTCCTCGGATCATGATAGCGATGGCGAGCGGACCGAGGGTCAGCCCCTCAGGAATGCCACGAGATCGCCGTTCAGCCGCTCGGCATGGGTAAACGGGATCGCGTGAGGGGCGCCTTCGTAGACCACGAGCTTGGCGCTGGGGATCGCAGCTGCGTTAGCCTTGCCCGACACGTCGATCGGCACGGTCTGGTCGGCGTCGCCGTGGATGACGAGGGTCGGCACGTGGAACGCGCTCATGTCAGCGCGGAAATCAGTCTCTCCAAAGGCGGTCACGCTAGCGATCGTCGCCTTTGGCGAAGCGAGCATCGCAAGGTTGCCGGTCCATTGGATCAGGTCGGATGAGACCGGCGACGAGAGCATCCCGACCCCGAAGAAGGTCTTGGCGAAGGTCGCCATGAAGCTCGGGCGGTCCTTCTTCAATCCATCGATCATACCCGTGAACACAGACGGATCCACGCCCTTGGGATTGTCGGCGGTCTTGAGCATGTACGGCGTCACCGCCGAGACCAGCGCCGCCCGGGTGACCCGGGCGCCGCCGTGTCGGCTCATGTAGCGGGCGATCTCGCCTCCACCCATCGAGAAGCCGATGAGAGCGACGTCCTGCAGGTCGAGGGCGTCAAGCACCGCCTTCAGGTCATCGGCGAAGGTATCGTAGTCGTAGCCACCCCAGGTCTGATCCGAACGGCCGAAGCCGCGACGGTCGTAGGCGATAGTGCGCAATCCCGCCTCGGTGAGCGCCGGCTGCTGAAACTCCCACATGTCCGCATCGAGCGGCCAACCGTGGATCAGCACGACCGGCCGACCGCTGCCCCAATCCTTGTAGAAGAGTTGCGCTCCATCCTTAGCCGCGAGGAAGGGCATGCCGGTATCTCCGATCGGTCGTGATGTCGGGCGGGGAAGGCCCACTGGGCAGCGACGGTTCCCATGCGGTGTACGTGGGGATTCAGGCGCCCTACCTGGCGGAAGGCTAGGGCCTGACACCTGGATGCATCATGGTCAGGTTGCGACCGGGTTCGTCGGCAATCTGAAGCATGGCTGCCCCTGCCGCGATGAAACCAGCCATCGCCCTCACATCAGAAGGCTGCTTCGGATCACGCGAGATCGCGTCAGTCTCTCGCTGCAGGCGGACGTTGCAAGCGCGAGACGGCATCCTGCCGTTCGGCGTGCAGGCGTCGTGCCGGGCGCAGGCTGCGTCAAGGGCGTCAATTGGCGGAAATGGGGCGTTGTTGCCAGGGCCGCAGTAGTTGCCATGGATCAGCATTTTCGGCTCACCCATAGCACCGGGTTCGGCCAGGACCGGTGTCGCGATGCTTATGGCGAGAAGAAACGGTACGACGGTTCTGCAAAGCATGGTTTCATATCCCGAGGCGAGCACGCCCCCTCAGACGGCTGGTATTGGGCGCTGCTTGACAGCATCCCGGAAATAGAACTGATCACCGAACAGCGGGTTTCGGTACGAGCTATGCATCGCATCGGGCTAGGTGTGACGCGAACAAACTCTATACGTGGGAAGAGATAGGCACGGGTCGACGATAGCTAATTGCCAAAGCTGTGAAGGGCAGAGGAGCCCCGCCACCCATTTTGCGACGGATGGCGGGGTGAGATGCTATCAGCGACCCATGGTGCCCGAAGAGCCACCCGTTCCGTTGCCCATCGAGCCGGAACTCCCGGCCGAGCCGGTTCCCATTGAGCCGGAGTTGCCCGTCCCCATGCGGCCACCCGTGCCGGTCCCGTCGTTCATCTGACCGCCTGTGCTCATGCTGGTGCCGGATCCGCCACCTGCACCCATCGAACCGCCCGTTCCCATAGAGCCGCCGCTCATGCCGGTGCCCCCACCAGTGCCTGCACCACCAACTCCACCACCTGCCGCACCGCCCTGTGCGAGAGCAAAGCTAGCGCTTCCAAGAAGCACAGTCACAGCGATCAAAGGCATGCGAAAATTTCTGACGTTCATCTCAAACTCCCTGTGTCATTCGCGGAGATCCTTGGGAGGATCTTGAACGGCAAACCGCGTCACCGAGGAGATGTTCCTGCCTATAATCGCCTTTCGCTCGTAATATTTTGTCTACTTTTTCAAAATTTACATAGATTATAATCCGTGGTTGCCCTGCGATAGGACGTAATCTCCGAGTGTGTGCGTTCATTTTATAGTGAGCGACTATTCCACCGGCGGCGGCCATCTCCATATGCATCTCCATGCTCAGCTGGAACAGCATGCCCCCAACTGGCATATCTCACGATCATAGTGAACTGCTTATCGCGTTCCCCCGTGTTCGCGACGATGTGTTCGGCAAGCAATCGGGTGCCATACCTTTTGGTCGCACCAAGATCGCCCAACAGGACATCAACGCCGTCCGGCCTTATGCGTCGGCTGTACACGAGGTCGAAGAAGTAACGCTTGGCCATACCTATGAGTCCGGATGCTAAAATATTCGCTGAGGGAGTGTCCGCTTTCGGGCTGCCAGCGTTGACGGTTGGATGGCGGCAATGGGCGCGATCCAGCCGAGCGGCTTGGAGCCCCCCAACGTCGCAGCCGAAGCACCTATCGTTCAGATCTCCGTGCCTTCCGCCAGGACGAGCGCGTCTTTGACGTCGACCCCGAGGCAGCGCCTACGACGAATTCGAGACATCGCTCGCTAGGTCAGGTGTTGGCCGGGAGCTTGCCAAGTTCGTGGAAGAAGTGATGCACGTCGGCGTAGAGGAACGGCTTGAAGCAGCCGTAGACCCCCGACCAAGGCGGCACCCAATCCACTAGGGCATCGGTCAGCGCCGACAGGAGTGCGGGGTCGAGGCCGCGCCGGGCGACGATGACGGCTGGCTTGGCGTCTTCGTAGCGATCGATGACCTTCGTCGTGTCGGCGTTGCCGGGCGTCGTGCGCCAGACGTCCTCCGGCACCATGGTGGCGCGCACCTCGCCCGCGGTCACGGCGTCGACCTGCCCCTGCCACGCCTCGACCGGCCGGCCGTCGAAGAAATCTGCGAACCGGATGCCATGGGCGTGCAGCATCACGATCGGTGGGAAGTAGCTCGACGTGCAGGAACTGTTGATGAAGCCGTAACTCGCCCCCCTCAAGTCCATCAGACCCTCGGCCGGGTCGTCCTTGCGCACCACGAGGACGCTGGGCAGGTCGGTGCTGCCGGTGAACTTCGAGGTGGGCATGACGAAGCCGCGGTAGTGGCGGTCCCCCCGGCGCAGGGCGCGCTGCCAGTCGGCCGAGGGGATGTAGGCAAGGTCGGGTTCGTGCCCCGCGACCCTGCGGCCGATCAGCGGCAGATCGGTCGAGCCGTCCACCGCGACGTCGAACCCCCGCAGCACCGCCGCCACGGCCTCGTCGTCCGTGTCGATCGGCAGGTTGGTGTCGATGAGGAACCGGTAACCCATGCGTGCGCCTCGCTCGTGGGGGCCGTGTGGATGGTGTGGAGGAACGCGCTCAGTACGCCCCGGACTGCAGCGCGCCGCCGCCGGGCGCGATCGCTTCAAGACCCAGCGCCCTTAGCCGGGTGCGAATCAGCGGCGCCTTCACGATGCGGTTCTTGAGGGTCAGGTCGCCGATGGTAACGGGCTGCAGGGTCGGGCTCAACGTCATGGTTCCTCGGATCATGCTGGCGATGGCGAGCGGAGTGTGGGTCAGCCCTACAGGAAGGTGATGAGATCCCGGTTCAGCCGCTCGGCATGGGTGTCCGTCCCGCGCGGCCGCCGTCGAGAGGTAGAGCACGTTGCCGACCCGGCGCGCTGGCACGTAGGCGCCGACCGGCTGTGGTTTCATAACAGGTCGACCGAGGATCTCGACCAAGCGTGCGTCGCGTGATGGTTCTGCGGCGCGCAGCGCGGCGATCGCAATCAGCTCGCTGGTCAGTCCTGTGATGAAGGCCCACCTCGATCCCGGGCATGCACGCATATCGGTAACCGCCTAAGTGCGACCGCGCGGAGGGATGCGAAATCGAAGCCGGCTCCAGCCGCCGAAAGAACTCGATCAGTCAGGCAACACCATCGCCTCCCGCGGCTCGGCGATGGTGCGACCGTTCCGCTCGGCGCGGAAGCGCTTGCCCATCTCGTAGGCCTGCTTGCGCGAGCGCATGATGCCGCCGAGGGGCCGGTGCGCGGCGAGCCCGTGCCATGGGCTGAACGACAAGCCGTCGTCGACCGCGCTCGACCGGGCCTCGCTCCAGGCTATCTGCGGCTTCACCCGGATCCGCGCCACGGTCTGATACAGGCTCTTGCTCTCGGGCCAGACCGTGGCGGCGTTCTCGACCGGCATTTCGTCAAGGTCGGTGCAAAGCTGCGCCCTGACCTCCCAGACTCCCCCATTCGCGCGGAAGAACTCGACGACCGCCTCGCGTATGGCGTTCGGGCCTCCGTCCTTCGCCAGGGGCTTGTCGGTCAAGGCCGTCAGTTCGGGTGCGACCGGCACCACGGACAACTTGGCGACGTAGTCGCCGAAGCGCACGGGCACCTGACTGTAGAAGGTCTCGCCAAGGATGTTGGTCTCGGGCTGGCCGCCCATCGTGGCGACGGTGGCGTTGGGTCCACCGGTGGTCGCGACGATGATCTCCTGCACGCCGCGCATGGCGCCCGAGACGACCTTCTTGAACCCCTCCGCCTTGTCGGTCGTGGCCGCGAGCAGCTTCAGCGTGGCGAGGAAGGCCTTCGGCGTCGGCGCACCGAAGGCGGGTCCGTTGACCAGCACGAGGTCCTGGGTGACGTCCCCTTCGGAGCCCTCCAGCCGCTCACCCTCGACACCGATGATCTTCACGGCGAGGCCGCGAGGGGTCGAGACGCTGTCGTCGCTGATGTCGCCGGGGATGGTCGAGAGCCGCATGATCACGGGATAGGTCGCCGGTTTTGAAAACAGGCCCTGTGCCAGCATGGGCGGAAGCCCCGAGGCCACCTCAAGCTCGCCCTCAAGGAAGCCGTGGCTCTTGGCGTGGACGCTGCGGATCGCGTGGCCGCCGTCCGCCAGGGTCTTTTCGCTGACCGAGCGCATCGTCTCCATCAGGCCCTGCGCCGTCTCAGCCTCATCATCGGCGACGGTTTCGATGTCTGGACTGTAGCGAAGGTAGAAGGCACTCGCGTCGATCATGATAATTCCTCGGGGCGGGAGCAATTGCACGACCGAGGACCGGTCACCGTTTGTCGACGCCCACTGAACGTTGCCAAGACAATGCGACTTCGACAGTTCCAGGGGCTCGGTCTCGTCGAACGCTCGCGGACGTGATCCGAACGATGGAGCACCGAGACGGGGCCACTCGACGTCTTGACGGGATCAGGTCGGTTCTGTGGGAGGCTCGCTCTCAATGCGCTCCGGCTCGCCTTCGTCCATTCCGCCCACCAGACGAAATTGGCTCGGCGCGGCCCCGAACTCTACCTCAAACGCCTTGCTGAACGCGCTCCGGCTCGCGTAGCCCACGGTTGCGGCGATGACCTTCACCGGCAAGTCGGTGCCGCTGAGGAGACGGGAGGCAATGCGGAGGCGAACCCTCTGGACGAACTCCATCGGGCCTTGTCCGAAGGCCGTGGCGAACCCTTCCGCGAAGCTGGTCCGGCCCATGCTCGCGAGGGCCGCCAAGCTGTCGACGGAGTAACGCGCACCCGGCTGTTCGAGGATCGCCAGGACGGCGCGGGCGAGCTTCGGGTTCTGCAATGCCGCCAGGATCGGGGATGTGAAGTCGCTCGCCACCAGTTGCCGGCGCAGGAGGAGGATGAGACACTGCTTCATCAGCACCTCCGTCATCGCCTGTGTCGCGAGATTGGGGCTCACGACCTCGGCGAGCATGAGCTCGAAGGCGTAACGTAGCACCGGATCCGAGGGAAAGGTCTCCACCATAGGGGCTTGGAACAACTCGAACAGACCCATCGCACCGGTGTGGGTGTCGGCGATCTGGCCGCATACGAAAAGCGCGTCGGGGCTCCCGTCACCCGCCGTGAAGGAGATCAACCCGTCACCGTGAAGGACGCAGTGATCCTCGGCGCGGACCTCACCGATGCAATCCTCGGCAGCGCCAAGGCTGTGCGAATGTCGTGCCGGCACGACGATGATAGTGTGCGGCGCGAAGGACCGCCACGGTCCGTGCCCGACCCGGAGGCTCCCGGTTCCACGCAGCACGTAATGGACGGTGATCGCCTCGAACGGACTGAACCCCAGGCGCCACCCGCGCTGTATCGTGCAGACGGAGAACGAGCGCAGCCGCACCGCGAGCGTGACGAGAAGGCGGTCGAGAATATCGGCTTCCATGGTGGCAGACTATGCGTCATCGAGGTCGAAAGCCCCAGTGATTTCGAGCAGACGGGGGCGGTGAAGCTGATACGCTGCTTTCAATCCTTAGCGGGCCCGACGACGATGTCCGCTTCCATGGATCGCCGCCCCGAAGCGGACTGACGGCAATCCACCCAACTCAGTCATGTCAGTTGGTCCTATAGGGGATCACTCTGCAGCTCAGGCAACTAGCTCTCAAGTCGGATAGCCAGCGTCCGCCAATGCTACCGGCAGGCGCATCGGCTTCGGCTCGCTCAACGCTCGCTTGCGCGAACCGTCGAGCGAGCCGATATCCGGCACCTTGTCCGCCGTGGATCGATCCCGGAGTGGTTGCGCGTTCGATGGAGATATGCGGCGACAGCTTGGATGAGATCCTGATCGACCTGTACCAATCCCTATTGGGATCAGGCCGTCCCAACACCGGCTCCCGCGGCTCTACTTATGAGGTCTTGGGAGCCGCGATCCGGCTCCGGAAGCCTCGGGCGCGCCTCAGCCGGTCCGAAAACCGAGGGAAGCCTTTCAGCGCGCTCGCCGAATTCCTTTGGTATCTCTCAGGCTCTGGCGATCTGGAGTTCATCCGGCCTTACATCCCGGACTATGTGGAGGAGGCAGTCGACGGGAAGATCCCAGGTGCCTATGGCCCCCGCATCTTCTCCATGCGGTCCGGCATCGACCAACTCGACAACGTCACGAAGCTCCTCGAATGGAAGCCGACGTCTAAGCGCGCCATCATACAGCTTTTCAATGCGGAGGACATCAATCTCGATTACGCTGCCGCGCGGAGCGAAGGCTTCATCTACCGCGAGGTGCCTTGCACCGTCAGCCTGCAATTCCACCTGCGGGAAGGGCTGCTGCACCTGTCGGCCAACATGCGGTCCAACGACGCCTACAAGGGGCTTCCGCACGACGTGTTCTGCTTCACCATGATTCAGGAGATGATGGCGAGGCGCCTAGGCGTCGAACCGGGCGAGTACCTCCACTACGCGGGCAGCATGCATATTTACGAGACGGATCTCGACAAGGTCCGCGGCTACGTCTCGGAAGGGCATCAGAAGATGGTCGAGATGCAGCCGATGCCCCCGGGCGACGCGTTCGGGCTCGCAGAGACCCTCGTCGCGGCGGAGGGCAGAATCCGCGCTGGTGAACCCCGCTCTGCGGCCGAGGTGACCCTCGCCCCCTATTGGGCAGACTTACTCCGTCTCCTGGAGGCGTTCTGGGCCTCGGGCGACGAGACCAAGCTCGATGCGCTCAAAGCGGACATCACGCCGGCCTTTCGGATATTCGTCGACAGCCGTCGCGACAAGCCGAGGCGTTGTCCCATGCCTCGCCAAGTGCAGTTCGTCAGGGGGAGGAGGCTCTGATGTGGCCGAGCTGGACCCCAGAACACGCCCGTCTGACTTCCGCCCTCCAGACGCATGCGGGCCCGCTGCCAGGCTTGGCGGATCCCCGTGCCCTCGACGTCCTGGCATGGCAGTTCGTAGCGAGCCTTCGGCGCGAAAGCTACTATAGACAGGTTCAGGCGAAGTCGATCTCCGCGAATCGAGCCGACCCGAATAACAGGAGCTTCGACGCCGAACGGGCGGTCGCGTACCATGTCCGTCAGGGCGACCTGGACGAGGCAGGTTGGCTCATTTTCCTCATGACCCATTTCGCGCGGCCAGCCGACAGCGGCTGGCGACGCTTGCAAGACGTGTACGGCCGCCTCGGCACAGGCAGATGGGATTGGGTTACGGTGAGCGCGGATCCCGGGGCGTTCACAGCGTGGCTTGCCGCGAACTGGATGTCGGTCGGCGGCAAGTTCGGCAACCATAGGAAGTACGAGAGCCTTAGACCCGACTCGAACCGGCCGATATCCGCGGTCGTCGCAGCCTATGTGCGCTGGATCGGACCAGTCGGGCACGCCCGGTTCTATGCCGACGTCGTAAGGCGAACAGGCAACGACCCGCACGCCATCTACGATGCCCTCTATCGAGACCTGCGTGTTCCGACCTTCGGCAGACTCGCGAAATTCGACTACCTGTCCCTGATCGGCCGGTATGGCATCGCCCCTATCGCGGCGGGCTCGGCCTACCTCCAGGGTGCCACCGGCCCGGCAAACGGGGCCCGCCTGCTACTAGACGGCCGGCGGGACGGCCCTTCGTCGATCCAAGAGCTGCAGGCGGGCCTCGATGCCCTGGACAAGGACATCGGCGTCGGTATGGCGGTTATGGAGGACGCGCTCTGCAATTGGCAGAAAAGCCCGACGAGGTTCATTCACTTCAAGGGCTAGGCCAGCGCCGGATTAATCTCGTCCCAGGTCCAGGTCCGCCTCAGCTTGTTGAGCCGACTGTGCGGGATCAGGCCGCTGTGCTGCATCTGTCCCACCGTAAGTCCCGGGGCGACCCGCAGCTCGCGGCTGAACCGGATGACCGGCTCGTGGTCAGGCCGGAGGCTCGCAAGTTCCTGTCGCCGGTCCGGCGGGATGATGTGATCGGCCGCGAACGCATTCGCCTCGCGTTCGGGCCCGTCCTCGTCCGCGCCCTCCTCGTCGACGAAGGTCCGCCCCCCGTGCAGGAGTAGGTGGCCGACCTCATGGAGCAGCGTGAACCAGAAATGGTCGTCCGAGCGGTGCCGGAAGCTCGCTAGGACCATGGCCTTGGTCGGGGACAGCATCCGCGCCGCGCCGCTCGCTCGGCAGCCCTCAGGCGCCCGCACGATAGCGAGCGCGACGCCGAACCGGGCCAGCAGCGCCCTCAGCCGGGGGAGAAAGCGAACGGGCTGGCCGATCCGGCTGAGCTCGACGATCTCGCCGATCGCTGCACGCAGCCCGTCGGGATCCCATGCGTCCGTCGAAACCAACGCGGCCTCGACCTCGCCCTGCCGCAGCCACATGGCGGTAGCGCCCGGATTCACCTCGAACGCGGCGGATTCACGAAATTGGGTCTCGCAGCGCAAGGCCCCATAGCGGCGGGACCATGCCTCCGCGCCATTGACGTCGAAGAATACGAGCCTCCGCTCTACGGCGGCGCGGCGGCTGTCGTCGCCCGTTCGCTCGCGGATGACCGGTCCGGCCGAAGCCGGGACCGGGACCCTTGCCAGCCACGCGTCGCCGTCGGTTGCCAGCACCGCGTCGACCACGCGGCCGAGACAGGCCTCGTACAATCCCTGCCGGCGCAACCAGAACGTAGTGGTGCCGCCCACGCTGGCCGCGAGGCCTCCCGCGACAGCCTCGTCGATCGCAACGTCACCTGTCAGCAGGCCACGGAGCGTGGCGAGGCCGCCCGGCAACTCCCGCGCGACGTCGGCGGGGGCCAACCGCTTGCGCTGCATCATCGCCAGCATCGAATCGGCGGGCTTCGAAAACCAGTCGCGGTCGAAGGCAGGCTCGTTCATCATGGGCGCGGCGGCAAGGCCGTCAGCTTGAGATATTTGACGGTCGACCAATCGGGGCTCCCGTCGGGATGCTTCTGGTAGCGCGAGCCGACCGGCACGAAGACCGCATGACGCTCTGGTCCGACGGTCACCTCGATTTCGTCGCTCTGGGAGACTCTAGCACCGTCCACCGCAAGTTCCAGGAACTCATTGGCGGTATCCAAAGCCTCGATGTCTGACAGGATCGTGAGGAGCGAGCGCGCATCGGCCAACCCAAGCTCGCGCTCGGCGGCGTCTTGTGTGGCGCACAACGTGCGCAGGGCAGCGGTTTCGAACGAGACGATCACGTCAGGTTGATGTGAGCCAGAAGGGCGGGTCCGAGGCGATCGTCGGGATCCGGCACGCGGATCGAAAGGGTATCTGACCTAGGATTGACGGTAGGAGCATGCCCGGTTCTCACCGGCGGGACAAGGTCGTCCGTTCGCCCCCGGCCGCTTTCGGATCCGCTTCGACGGCGACGTCCTTCGCGCACAGCTCGCTGCCAACCCTGCAAACGTGCCGATCTGCGAGCAGGCTGGTTCGATCATCGCCCGGATGGAGCGCGGGGAGAAAGTCACAGCCGACGGCATCCATCCCGCGTTGCGCCCGCTGTTCCAACCCGAGGTGTAGAGTTTCTTAATCAGCCTATTCGCGCTCGATCCCACCAAGCTCATCGCCGCCTATGACGGTCCGGCGCTATTCCATCAGGGCCTTCGCAACATTCAGGTCAATCACACAGACGCGGAACGGTTACATCAGGCTAGACCAGATACCGAGATCGTCTTGCTGTCGGATACCAATCATATCCTCAAAGCGGTGACGTCGGATGACAGAGCCGCAAACGTGACGACTTATCAGGATTCGAACCTCCCGCTCGCCCCTGGCGCCATCAACGCTCTCGCCCCCCTTCGTGAACCAGACGAGAAACCCTCGCTGAAGGCCCCCGGTCGCAGTAGTGACGTTCGCTTCGATGTGGCTGTCACTCGATAGCAGATGGGCAGCAACCCACCCTGTGCGGACCCAGGAGTGGCGGGCTGCGCTCCAGGTTGAACCTGGGTTCAATCGTCAGGCAGCAACGGGTAAGCGGTACTGCGGTGGCAGGAGGGGGTGCGACCCCGAAAAACCCTGCCCCTCGCAGCCCAGCTCCTCAACAACCAGACCGAGATGTTCGCAGAGCCAGACGGAGATCAGCGCGCGATGGCAGAAGTCTCCCTGGTTCGGCTTTTCCCAGCAGCATAGCACAGGGATCCGGCCAGCGGCCAACTGGTCGATCCGCTCGACAATCGCCATCGGATCGAGGCGAGCCAGCCCTTCAGCGTAGAGCGGAATGTACTGATCGACGGTCGCGGTGCGGAAGTAGCTGGCGCCCGGTGCGAGTTCTCGGATCTGCGGAAGGTCTCGCATGCCGCGTGGAGTTGACCTCGCTATCGAGATCCGCAAGTGGCCTGCTGGAAGCGGACCGAAGAAGCAGCCGGTAAGCATATACCACCTTGAGCCGGTCTCGGCGGCTCGTCTAGGCCAGAAATCGACCAGATCTGCGAAAACCAAAAAACGCTGAGACCACGTACGTTCGCTTTCTCAGATTCAACGGTGGCAGTCATTTATCCAATACTTGCGCCCTGGTTAAGCGAACCCTGTTTGTATGCTCTGGGGAACACACTCTATTGTGGGCTCATCATCACTGCTGTGGAGGTGTGCTCGTGTTCGATGATCTCAGATAGGCTGTAGGGAAGGGGGAAGATGCTATGGAGCAAACAGACAAAGTGGCGGGGGCGCTGATCAAGGCATCTCGTACCTTCGACACGGTGGCGGGGATGGCCGACGTTGCCGTGGCGCTGCGCGCGGTGGCCCATGAGCTGGGGACGCATCAGCACGAGATGCAGTCGGCCCTTGCGACGCTGCACGCTTCTCTGGACCGGGACCGGAACGCGGCTTCGCTCCAGCACTAGGCCGCTGTGCGCCTCATTCGTAGCGCGTCGTCGGTAGGATTTTGCCGAAGGCGTCTACTCTGGTCTCGATCTGCCCCCAACGGATGCCGTCGAGCCATTCGCCGTTGGCTGCTTTCCCTAGGGCCGGGACTTGGCGCCACCGCGTACCGAGCTGGCCGCCGTAGACGATGCTTCCGACGAGGTAGACGCTACCCACCCTGGCACTGTTCGGGATCTTGGATCGGCACTCGATAGGTATGCTGCCACCAACCGGGATGACCCTTCGCGCGATCTGTTCGCCTCAGAACCACGCGAGGTTGATGAGGCCCGGCCGCGTCACCGATGCGACCGTAGGAGCCAAATTGCTGTCGTCCGCGAGAGCGAACTCGGCCCGATCCAGCATGGCGACCTTGCTGCCCACATTCGTCAGCTTCAGGCTGACGGAGATGTACGCCTCACCGGCACGCACGATGTCCGGGTTGCTCTTGGCACTGAGCTGAAGGAACGGGTGGTCGCTCTCGATCAGGGCTTCCTGCGCGATGTCGCCCTGCCGCTTCGCCTGGACGTAGGCACCTCCGGCGAACCCGGCCGCAGCCAGGGTCGCAATCAGCGTGACGGCCCCAACTACGCGCTCGTACCGGCGCTGCGTGGTCTCTTCGTCGGCCAACATCTGTCCCCCGACCCGCTTTGGCTCAATACTGGGGCACAGCCGCAATCTGCATCAAGGTAGGCTGGTCGGGGGCACCGTGAGCACAAGCGATCCGATGGGAGACAAGCCGAAGGATAAGGGAATGGTGGACCCGGATAACGCCATTCGCATCCTTGCTCCGCTTGCCTTCAAGGCCGCAGACAAGTTTTTCAAATTCGTCACCTGGGCGTTCGCTATTGCTGCGCTCCAGTTCGCCGTGAAAGCGACGGGAAGCACGCCGCTGAAGTGGGTTTCGTCCCTCGCGACGCAGATCTACGTCACAGCCCTATTGCTACAAGCATTCTATGTCGCGATGCGCCACCCTTCTACGCTCGGCATGCCTGAGAGCTGGCACGGTGTATCTCAGATCGTCCAGATCATTGCAGGTTTCACCCTCGTCCTGGCATTGAGTTCGCCTGCATTCTACCTCGATCAGATGTTCGACGCTTTGGCGCAGGCTCGGCCCAAATAGGCAAGCGGACACAAAATTTTGCGTCTGAGTTCAATACTTGATGAAATCCAACTCAGGCACAGCCTTGAAGGTGTCTGAGCCATTTTGGGTGATTGGTAGCCCACAGAGAAGCTGTGCAGCTCTTTTACCTGACGTAAATCCTGGAGTTGCCCCACCTCCAATGTTGTAAAATAGATTGTTACCAGAAATTACATGTACTCTCGGGTCGTATCTTGGAATTTCCTTCGGATCATCAGGAACGCGAACCGTCGCTTCGATGCTAATTTTCCATCCACGAGCCAATCTAAAATCAGCCCATTCGTCGGAAACATCGACCGCAATCTGCTTTATATCTGATGTGTATGAACTCAAAGGCTGACAGTTCCGCCAAAATATCTGTACTGCTCTCCGCACATCCGCTTCACTAATTTTCGATGTTCGCATGCTGATTACAAAAGTGGGTTCCAATGCGCTCGCATGACCGAAAGATGCCATAGCGATACCGGCGGCAAACAGGCTCCGTTTGATCGCATAAGATCTCATGGTTTCCTCCCGGAGTTGGTACTATGGCGGGCTACGCCGTCATTGACTACAACTTTTATCTGTTCCCGCGCCTCAAGACGTTATCGTGCGGCCCAACATCGACTGCCGCATAGAGATCATCGCCATCCTTGCGCAACAGGATGCGGTCGCCCTGGTTCGGGTTGATCAGGTAGTAGCCAGACCGGCCGGCGAAGGCGCGGAAGCGCAGGCTGGGAAGGTTCGGCTCTTCCATGAACTTCAGCAACGCCCGTCCAGCAGCCCTCTTCCGATCCGGCGGTAGGTTGCGCAGCCCGGCGTCGAAGCTCGGGAGGACGGTAATTCGGACCTTCACACGGCCCCGAGGCGGGCGAGGTGATCACGCAGGCTGGCGGCGTCGCTGAAGGTCGGCGCACCCTGGTTTGCCGGGTCGATCTCGGATCGCAGAGCCCTTATGAAGGTGGTGTAGTCCAACAGGGCCTCGATCAACCGCTGATCCGTCGCGAACACCCGCGCAGCCACCTTGCGCCTCGCAAGCGCCAGCGAAGGGGAGTGCTTCGCGTCCACCTTGGCTTGGCGCTCTACGGTCTTCTTCGCTTTGCCAGCCCGGCGCACACGCATGTCGGCCACGCGCTCCAAGTCGGAGATGGCCTGGGTGAACTTCGCGATCTCGTCAGCGGAGCCGACCCCGCTGGCTTTCGCCCCGTCGAGCTGCCGGGGCATCACCTGCATGGCCTCGATATACCGCTCGGCGTCCGCGTCGAAGGTGTCCGCCAACCGCATGCCGATCCGGAGGAACTCCTCACCCAGGGCGTCGAGCGCGATGCGCTCTTCGACCACCATGGTGGGAGGCTCCGGGGGCATCCGGGCGTCCAGGCTGAGCAGGATCGCGGGATCAATCATAGGCGCATCCTAGCACACGGTGCGTCCTGCATCACCGTCTGCCTTTGAGCGGGCGTGGCTTCATGGGCACAGTGGCGCGGATAGCGATCCGGGCCGGGAACCCAACCCCCCAGAGCCTCGTTCGCGTGCCCATGATTACCCAATGGCTAAGCTTTTCCGACCGCTCGCCGCTCACCGTGCCTACGGTGTTCCTGGCTCTCGGTATCGGTTGCCTGAGCGCGGTGCTGGTGATGGCTCTCGTCTGAGGCCGTCCGTAGCGCGAGCGATTGCACCCAGGTGCAAATCCCGGTCGGTCAGCGTCCGGCCGAACCTCGTGACGCTGCATGCTATCCTGAACTAGGATCCGAACGGGGTTCAATCAGGCACCAAATCCCGACCTCAAGGCTTGTCGATGGACGGCACGGAGGAACCCAGTATGCGAGATCGGCCCACGATCAGCGGGATTGGCGCGGCGCTGGTAGGGCTTTGCCTCTGCTACCCGACTGGTGCTTCAGCCCAAACCTTGGGCACCTACACATACTCTTCCGGCAAGACGACAGGGACGATGGTCGTGACCGACGTCTCCGCTTGCGAACAGAGCAAGGCTTTGGGCTGTTTGTCCGCAGCCCGTCCCCTCAAGGTATCAATCCGGACGCTCAATGGTGCGAGCGGTAATGATTGCGACCTCGACGCAATCGAGGAGACGGCGGGACGGATTTCAAGCGCGGCGGGCCTAGAGGCGATGCTGGTGATCCAAGACGAGCGTAGCAAGGGAAAGCCGAACCTACTCATCACATTCGCCAAGGGAGGCGCTGTCGTGAAGCCACAGGGCGCGGGCGACGAGATCGGCTGCGGAGTGAACGTTGGCTACACTGGACGCTGGCGCCGCAAGGGTAAGTGAGGGCTGCTTCGATCCCTTGCTGCTGGCAATCCCGCTCGGTCAGTCACTCGAAGCGAGTACCGCTCTCCCTAGTCGAGGGACGCTTCTGGACCGGCGCGCCCCACCCAGATCGAGATTTGAGCGGATCAGCGGGACCCTCGTCAGGGTCGGGTTCAGGCGGACGTTGGGAGGCTCTGCCTATAGGTCCGAAGATCCACGTCGCGATGCGGATAAGGCTGTAGAGCACTACGATGAGACAGGCGAAGGCGACCACGGCTACGATGAATGTCATGGTCTTGGCCTAAGGTCGGGGTACGGACGCAGCGTCTCTTCGAAGATCGTCACGGTAGTTGCTACGTCTTGGCAGCGGTCCAGGGGCGATCCGCCCTCGGACCATCGCCGGACCAGCGGACTACGACGTCAGCCCGCTCTGGTAGCTCCTCCCGCGCGACGTAATCGACAAGGCCGTCCATCGCGTCGGCGGGCTCCCGCTTCTGGCTCTCAACGTAGATGAGTAGGTCGAGTGCGCGGTCGAGCTGGCGCATGGCTTCGAGCAGGAACACGCTTTCGATCAAGACGGGCCTATTCATGTCTAGGCGGGCGCTGAGAAGCCGATTGATCTCCTCCGCGCGCCAAGATCGAGGCAGCTTTCGTTGCGTGCGGTAATCATCCAGGAAAATGCAGGGCGTACCGAGTTGCCAAGCGAGCCACGCGCCCAGTGATGACTTGCCCGCCAAGTCCAAGCCGTCGATCCCGATGAGGCATCGCTTCCGGTCGGGAAATCCGGTTGCGAGCCAGCAACGCTCCAGCGCGACCACGTAGTCCGGCGGTGCCACCTTAAGCGGGAAGGTGGGCGGCATCTCGATCTCTTCGTCCTCAAAGTCCCACCAGTCAGAGGCCACCAGCTTGCTCACAGCTTCATGGACAGGAGCAGACGTTTAACAGCTCGTTCAGTGCGGGTCCTTTGTCGGGAACGCGACGGATTTGAACCGCTCCCATTCCTCCCGGCTGATGCCGTCAGGTGCAGGGAATACCGGCTGATCCCCCGAAGGCTGATGGGCAACGGTGGTCTCAAGCCGAGATGGTCTAGCTGCGATCTCCAGGACACCGCCTACCACTAGCAGCACCGCGCCTATCCAGAAGAAGCCAGGGCGATACGGGTTGGCGCCGACCATAGCTGCCAGCTCGATCACCTGCCCACATACACCGGCAGTCGAATACAAACATTGCAGTGGCGGTTCGGCCTGGGCTCCGAGGACCGCTGCAACCTGCCCATAGAATTTCTGCCACCATACGACTGAGCCGCCGACTAGCAGAACCCCTATCACCGCCAATGTAGTCCCAAGCCGAAAGAGGTTCATCAGCGGGCTTAGCTCTGATCAGCTCGACAGCATGGTCGTACACGATATCTTCGCGCAATCGACTAAATGGATCGTGACCGGGTTGCCCGCCGGAGCCACGACATATCGGCCGGCGCACGCGGCGCCGCCCGCACCATCTCCTGGTCCGGCAACACAAACTCGGGGACGTCCCTGCCCTTGATGACCTGACGGAGGGTCTTCGCGAACATCCGCGTGTCGCCGAAGTAGTTCGGGAACGCCTGGACCAGATTGTTCACGCTGTCGGTCGTGACCAGCACCGCATCGAACTGGTCTCCGTCCCTCTCCATGGCGTGGTACGCCCGCGAACCGGCGGCTGAGCTGCTGTACCCGACAAGGCTGACCTCGTGGGTCTGCATGTCGAACCGGATGAGGTACACCTCACTGCCTGGGGCTCGGACGTATCGCTTGGTGTAGTCCACCGCCTGACTGATCCCGTCGAGGAAGGACGCCGCCTTCAACCGTGCGTTCAGGTCTCGCAGCTCTCGGACCCGATCAGCATGATCCGGTGCGCCTGGGACCTCTGGACGCCCTTCGATGCGTGCGGTCTCGGACGCCATGAGCAGGAACAGGCGTAACCAGTCCGGGTCGCCCTGCCCGCTCTTCAGAGCTTCGCCACGAAAGAGGCCAACGGCTTCGACGGCGGTCGCCCAACCATGCTGCCGCCTTGTCCGAAGCTGAAGCTCGACGCGACATCCTTCAACGACCTCCTCGAACCTGTTTGCCGCCTTGTACTTCAGCATCAGGTGCAAGCTGCGGTAGCCGCTCGGCCGGGGCACAGCGATGTAGTCGTCCGTGTTGTAGATCTCGTGAGGCAGACCGAGGCGGCAAGCTTCTGCCAGCCGCTCGACGTCGCGCAACGTGGGCAGGATCACCCGCACGCCGGCTAGATCCTGGATGACGTCGAGGTAGCGTTTCTCCAGCTTCTTGCGGATCGAGGGTAGCCGCTTCAGCCGTGCCGCCGTGAGCCTGCCACGGAGCTGCATTCGGTTGAGCTGGCCTATCGTCTGCGCGCGGATCCGCACCATCGGGAAGTTGTGCGCGTCTCGCCAAGCGTTCGCGACGTGGAAGATGTGGCGGATCTCGGGGGCGGCCTCGTCTGACCAGAGCAGCTTCCGTTTCGCCAACTGCTTTCCGGCCCAGCGAACCTCGGCACGGTCAAGTCTTTCGGTCGGGAGGTCTGCCACTCGGAGGTATCCAGGCGCGTAGAACGGCGGTTCGCTCACGCGACAGTAGCATAGCACCCGCACGACGGCCGAAGCCGGTGCATCAGCTATCCACCGTTGCTGATATGCGGCGGGCGAAGTTTGCACCGGGGTTCAAAACGCTCGATCAAAGGTGGCAGAGCGTCAGAGCGCAGCGACCGAGATAGCCGGGCGGGCGGCTGACCGATGCTTCGGGGCCGGATCCTGTCTCGGGGCTATGGCGGGCGCCGTGCGAGCCAGAAGGTTCTTCACGGTGGAGACGTGCCATTCCCCTCCCCGCACGGTGGCAACCCGCCGCTCGTTCAGCGCATCGGCGATGGCTTGCAGGGTGGTCCGGCCGCTCGCCTGGATCTCGCGCACTATCGGCATGACGTTGGCTGCGAAGGTGTCGGCGGACCGGGCGTTGGTGGCAGCACCGCGCCTGTGGCCCTTCGCGAGGTTCGAGAGGTTGCCGAGGACGGCACCGGCCGCCTTCTTCCGCTGGAGCGCATCCCGTGTGCGCGAGGCAATCAGGGCGCGCTCCTTTTGCGCCAGGGCGGCGTAGATGTGCAGGAGGAACGGATCACAGTCGGCGCCCAGCTCGGTCACGATGAAGGGGACGCGCTGGGTCATCAGGGTTGCGATGAACGCCACGTCGCGTGAGATCCGATCCAACTTGCTGACCAGGACCGCGCACCGGAGCTTCTTGGCCTTCGCCAGGGCCGCCGCGAGCTGGGGGCGACGGTCGAGCGCGTCAAAGCCCTTCCCGGTCTCCTGCTCGCTGAACCACTCGACCACCTCGTAGCCCTGGGCGGCGGAGAACAGCTCGATAGCGATGCGCTGGGCGTCGAGGCCGAGATTTTGTTTCTTGGTGGAGGTCCGCAGGTATCCGACTGCTGCCGTCATGGCTGCTGCCTGCCTTTTACAAAGAGTGGAGGGTGGTGTGGAGTTTGTAGAACCTCACTGTGGGCCGTAATCGCTGGGCGGGGAAGGCCAGAAGCGCAGTAATCGGAAGATTTTGCACCTGGGTTCAGACGCCCCCCAGCAACCAGCCATCTCGTGCGTTGAGCATTAAGCGCCGAACCCGACCGGCGCACAGCCTCGATCCAGGACTGACTATGGACCAGCAGGACAACACCATCCGCCTTGAAGGCCGCTACATCAGCAGCGGCCAAGCGGTAACAGATCCCCTCAACTTGGAGTGCGAGTGGGTGGACTACCGCCAGCCGGAGTTCAAAGATGTGAAAGCGCCGGACGGCACGATCAAGCAGCGGTCAGTAACGACGCAACCGTCGCTGGTCGCCACGGGCCTGCCGAACAACTTCGTCCAGGAGAAGGGAGACTGGACGCACATCGTGAGCCCTGCGCTGCCTCATGGGGAGGGCGAGCTAGTCCAGATCATGCCGCTCGGAAACGGCCGGGCGCGCTTTTTCGTTCGCTACCGAGAGTAAGCCGTCCTGGATTGGTAGATAGCGGGCCTTGAGACCCGATTATCCCGAAGCGGACATTCTGGGTCCGACCCAACTTCGCCGTTACCACCGATACAAGCTGCTGCCTGAAAGCGGACGTGGGGATCGCCGTTCCAATAGGGCTTAGCCCTATCAGAACGGGCGGTCGGCGCTACGCGTCTCGGATGGTCCTAGATCGTCCATTCGCACCACTTTGGAAGCACCGGATAGATGCGTGCGAGACGGCGGAAGCGTCTTACCTTGATGTCCCACCGGGGCATATCCATCCGGTTAGAAGCTCCGCGCTACTGTGTCGGTGCCAGCATTGCGCTAACGGCGGGATCGAGCGGCACGTCGAGCCGGCAGTGCAGGCCCCCCGCCTCGAAGTCCAAGTCGATCTCCCCCGCCAGCTCGCGCCGCACGCCCCCGGCGATCAGCCGCGTGCCGAAGCCCGCCCGCGTCGGCGCCGCCACCGGTGGGCCGCCGCTCTCCCGCCACGCCAAGCGCAGCCGCGCCGCGCCGGACTCGCCCTGGGCGAGCGACCACGCAACACACACCCGCCCTCCGGGCACGGACAGCGAGCCGTACTTGGCCGCGTTGGTGGCCAGCTCGTGCACCGTCATGCCCAGCGCCAGAACGTGCCGCGGCGGCAGCTCCACCTCCGGACCCTCTAGGGTGATGTGATCCGGGCCCGCGCGGTAGGGCGACAGTTCGTTCTCTAGCATCTCGCCTAGCGACGCCCCGCTCCACTCGTCCCGGGTGAGCAGGTCGTGGGTCTTCGACAGGGACAGGATGCGCGCCTCCAGGCGCTCCCCCGGGGCGTCGCCACCCCGGGTCGACTGCCGTGCCAGCGCTTGCACCGTGGCTAGGGTGTTCTTCACCCGGTGGTTAAGCTCGTGCAGCAGCGTGACCTGCCGCTCCTGCATCCGCAGCCCGCGGGCGACCTCGCCCTTCAGCTCGACTTCGTTGCGCCGGAGCGCCCCGGCCATGGCGTCGAGCTTGACCCCGAGCTGACCGAACTCGTCCCGCCCGGACAGCCCCGTGCGGGCGGTCAGGTCCCCCGCCTGCCAGGCCGAGGCGGTGAGCAGCAAGCGGCCGAACGGACGACGGATGAACAGGCGCCCAGCCAGAAGCGCGGCCGCCACGGCGAGGGCGGCGCTCAAGCCGATGAGGGTCAACCCGCGCCGCGCGGCCGCATCGACGTCGGCGAAGGCCACGTCCCGGTCGCGCCCCACCGTGACCCACGCCCGCACCGAGGGGTTACTCGGCCGGGCGTTGGCCAGCACACGCTCGCGCCCGTCGATGCCGAGGTCGAGGCGCACGCCCTCGCCCCGGTCGGCGAGCAGGGTCTGCCGCTCCGCCGGGATGGGGCGCCCGATCCAGTCGGGGCCGTCCGGCCGACGGACGATGATGACGTTGTCCGCGTCGGCCACCGTCAGCGAGGTGCTGGGGAGGCGCAGCACCTGCTCCAGGTGCTGCGACAGCCAGGCGAGGTCGATGGAGGCCACGACTACGCCGTCGACGACTCCATTTGCACCCCGAATCGGCTCGGCAAAGTGGATAGAATCCTTCCCGGTGGCGACGCCCCGGGCGTAGGTGCCCATGACGAAGCCGCCCTCGGCCAAGGCGCGCCGGTGGTAGGCCCGCGTGGCGTTGGTATAGGTGCCGGGGGGCGAGCCGACGCTATTGCACACCACGGTGCCGTCCGGGCGCGTCAGGGCCAATAGGTTGACGTGGGGCAGCGCTGTGGCCGCGCGGCGCAAGTAGTCGGTGCAGGCGGCAGGGTCGAAGCCGCGCACGCTCGGGTCTTGGGCGACGAGGTCGAGGGACTGTCGCACCCCCTCGGAGATCTGGGCGAGGTCGTCGGCCACGGCGCGAGCGGTGGCCATCGTATCGGCCCGCACCGCCGCGTCGCGGGCGGTACGGAGCGCGACCTCGTTATAGCCCTGGATCGCCAGCGCCGGAGCGAGTGCGAGCAGGACCAGAAGCAGGATGCGGATCGTCAGAGACATCGCACATCGCCGGTAACGGAAGCTGCGTCGATCACAGCGTCCGAGGCACGCGTCGGCCGGGGGCCCGTTGCCTCGCAGGCGGGGTCCACGCCACCCCGGTTTTCGGGCATGCGGATAGCGATGTCGAACGGATCGACACCCATCGATCGCTTCATCTTCGTCGGCACCCACGCGGCTTTGACGATGGCAATCATCGGCCAGGTAAGGCAGCACCCCACACCGGCGGAATGGACTCGGACGGCACAGGCTCGCTTGCTCATGGCGCTTCGGGCGAGAACCCGGCGAGCGGGGCGACCACTTCGCACGCCAGGCCGTCGCGGTGGTAATGCAGCCTCACGCTCCCGCCGACCGCCCCGGCCAGCCCGCGCTCGATCAGCCGTGAGCCGAACCCTTTGCGCGGGGGCGGAGTCACGGACGGCCCACCGCGCTCGGACCACGTCAGGCGGACCTCGTCTCCCCCGGGGGCGGACGGCGTCACCGTCCAGCCGATGTCGATGCGCCCATCCGCCGTGCTGAGTGCCCCGTACTTGGTCGCGTTGGTCGCTAGCTCGTGCATCATCAGCGCCAGCGACAGCGCCGCCTTCTCACCGCACACGACCGCCGGACCGTCGAGTTGGAACCGGCCGGGCCGTCCGTCGTCGTGGATCGCCAGCGCCTGCGCGATCACCGCCCGCATGTCGGCGCGCTCACTCTCGCCAGCCATCAGGATGTCGTGCGCCTTGCCCAGGGCGATGAGCCGGGCGGCGAGCACCTCCTTGGCCGTGTCGAGATCGGACGCGCCGCGCATAGTCTGCGTGGCGATCGCCTGCACCATCGCCAGGGTGTTCTTCAACCGGTGCGACAGTTCCTGATTGAGCAGCGCCCGCCGCTCCTCCGCGCGTACCCGCGCCACGCCGACGTCGACCCGGTCGGCCACCGCCCGCACGAAGGCGATCTCAGCCTCAGTCCAGTCCCGCGGTTCGTGGTGGTGCACGAGATAGATCGCCACCGTGCGCCCGCGCTCGCGCACTGGGATGTCGAGGAGCGCCGTCACGCCGATCGCTCCCCACCGCGGCAATGCGCCGGCGGTACGCGGGTCGAGCGCCACGTCGGGGACGATCAGCGGTTCGCCGCGCAGCAGGCCGTCGAGGATATCGCCGTACTCGGCGAACCGGTGGACACCGGCGATACTAGTATGCCCCTGCATCGTCCAATCGGGCTCGACGTGCAGGACGCCGTTCGTCGCGTCGATCAGACCGAAGCTGACTCGGCTAACTCCTAGCGCCCGCCCGACAATCTCAGCCGCCGCCCGCGTCATCTCCGGAACGGCCGGCAGGTCGCGCAGGCGGTCGCCCAGGGCGAGCAGCGCCGCCTGGTGGGCGGCGGCCTCACGGCGGTCGGTGATGTCGCGGGCCGCCCCCACGAAACGCACCGGTCGACCATCTCCGTCGCGTTCGAGATCGCCCCGGCGGCCGATCCAGCGGACCATGCCGGTGTCGGGACGGCGGATGCGGTACTCGACATCGCGCGGGGCGTCGCCGCTGCCACGGGTCGTGGCCGTCGAGACGAGGTGCGCGTCCTCCGGGACCACCAAGCCCTCGAACGCGGTGGAAGGATACGCATCCTGGATCGGCAGGCCGTAGAGACGGCAGAACTCCGGGGTCGGGCGGAGCGTGTTGTCCGACATCTCGACCGCGAACAGGCCAACGCCGCCCGCCTCCTGTGCACGGTGCAGGCCGGCCTCCGCCTCCGCCAGGGCCTTCCCCGCCAGGTGCTCGTCGGTCCGGTCGCGCAGCACCTTCACGAAGCCGATGTGGCCCTCGTCCGCGTCGCGCAGCGGCATCATCTCGCCCGATGCCCAGAACCGGGCGCCGTCCCGCTTGAGATGCCAGCGCTCGTCCGAGGCGCGCCCGTGCTCCAGTGACAACCGCATCTCGACGCCGGCGCGGTCTTCGGCGCGGTCCTCCGGGGTGAAGATTCGCTCGACGGTCTCCCCGCGCATCTCGTCGGCCGTCCAGCCGAGGACCCGCTCGGCGCCGCTGTTCCAGTCGGTGACCCGGCCATCACGGTCGGTGACGACGATCGCGAACTGGGTCGTGCTGTCGAAGATCGCCCGCTGGCGCTGCGCGCCCGCGTTCAGCGACCGCAAAGCGGCGATTTCGCTCGCCTCGGTCAGCCCCATCGTGGCCAGACCGGCGAACGCCACGACTAGATCCAGGTCATGCTCCGTGAACGCGTCCGGCCGGCTCGCCTGCAGCTTGAGCACGCCGAGTATGCGACCGCCGCGGACGACCGGGGCATGCACGGCCGAGCGCAGATCGATGATCGGGCGCAGGTCCACCTTCACCCGCGGGTCGGTCAAGGCGTCGGACAGCAGGATCGGTTCGCCGGTCCGTGCGCAGGCGCCCGACGTGCTGCCGTTCAGCGGCACGCGCGTACCCCGGTGCGGGGTCAGGGTGCCACCCACGGCACGGTATTCCAACTCTTGGCCGTCGAGCATCTCCATGACGCCGCCCTCGGCCGCGGGCACGGCGCGCATCGCCCCATCGACTAGGGTGGCGAGGATGGCGTCGAGGTCGCCACCGCTCGCCGCGACATTCCCCTGCGTGCGGCCAAGGGCCAGCCGGTCCCTGGTCGCCGTTCGCCGGTCCGCCAGGAGCCCGTCTCGCTCGGCCAGGGCGCGGCGCATCTCAAGTTGATCGACGACTTGGTCGGCCAACCGTTCAAGACCCTCTACCTGCGGCGCCGCCAAGCCGTCGGGGCGGGGTCGTCGATCGAGGACGCATAGCGTGCCAAGGACCGCTCCCTCCGCGGTCCGCAGCGGCATGCCGGCGTAGAAGCGCACCCCGCCCTCGCTCACCGCGACGTTGTCGCCGTGTCCTTCGGCCAGCGTGTCGCGGATGACGAGGGGCGCTCCGGTGCGCACCGCGATCGGGCAGAAACCGGCGTCGAGCGGCGCGTCCGGCCCGCCGTCGTAGCCTTCGCGCGCTTTGAAGAACTGTCGCGTGCCGTCGACGAGCGTGACGAGCGCGGTGGGCGTCGCGCACAGGAGGGCAGCGACCCGGGCGAGGTCGTCGAACGCCCTCTCAGGTGGCGTGTCCATGACCGCGTAGGGATCGAGGGCACGCGAGCGATCGGGAACGTGGGTCATGTGTCCCGGGTGACCCGCTTGCGCCGCCGTTTGGCGGCGGCCTTGCGCAGGATCTGCGAGAGCTGCTCCACCGAGTACGGCTTGTGCAGCAGCTCGAACCCGTGTGTGCCGTCCTTGGCCAGGACGTGGCTATAGCCCGAGGTTAGGACCACCGGCAGGTCTTCGTGCAAGCGGCGGACCTCCTGGCCCAGCTCGACCCCGCTCATCCCCGGCATCATTACGTCCGAGAACACCACGTCGAACCGGTCGGCGCCCTCAGCCAAAGCTGCCAGCGCCGCCGCGCCGTCCGCGGCCAGCGTGGGGGCATAGCCGAGGTCGCTCAGCGTCTGTACGGCGAAGGTGCCGACCTCGACGTTGTCCTCGACCACCAGCACGCGCGTGCCGTGGCCGTCGATGAGCTCCGCCACCTCGGCCTCTTCGGACGGAGCCGGGGCCGCGACGCGTGGCAAGTAGAGGGTGAACGTTGTGCCCTCGCCGACCGTGCTGTCCACGGTCACCTCGCCGCCTGACTGCTTGGAGAACCCGAACACCTGGCTTAGGCCCAACCCGGTGCCCTTCCCGGTCTCCTTAGTGGTGAAGAACGGCTCGAAGATCCGTTCGACCATCTCGGGCGGAATGCCTGTGCCGGTGTCGCTCAGCGAGACCGCCACGTAGGGACCGTTCACGGCGGCGTGCGTCCGGACCGCCGGCAGTGCCTCCACCGTCCGGACCCGGAGGGTGATCCTGCCCTCACCATCCATCGCGTCGCGGGCGTTGACCGCGAGGTTGACCAGGGCGGTGTCGAACTGGCTGGCGTCGGCGTTCACGAAGCACGGCGTGTCCGGCAGGGTCACGGTGATCCGCACGCGCGAGCCGGTCAGCGTGCCCATCATGTCCGCGAGGCCACGCACGCTGTCGTCGACGGAGAATACCTCGGGCTTGAGCGCCTGCCGCCGGGCGAACGCGAGGAGCTGGCCGGTCAGCTTGGCGGCGCGGTCCACCGTGTCTGAGATCGCGCCGATGTAGCGGGTACGCCGCTCCTCGGCGAGATCGGGCCGCTTGAGCAGGTCGGTCGAGGACTTAATCACGGTCAGCAGGTTGTTGAAGTCGTGCGCCACCCCGCCGGTGAGTTGGCCGATGGCCTCCAGCTTCTGCGACTGGCGCAGGGCCTCTTCGGCCTGTAACAGGTTCTCAGCCTGTTGGGCCTCGACCGTCACGTCGCGACCGTAGCAGTAGACGAGGCCGTTCTCCGGCGTTGTGATCCACGAGATCCAGCGGTAGGTCCCGTCCTTGTGGCGGTACTGGTTGCGGTGCGACGGCAAGGGTTCGTGCGCGGCCTGCCGCAGCGCGTCCCGCGACGCCGGATGGCCGTCCGGATGGGTGAAGGCGAACAAGGGGCGGCCGACCATCTCCTCGGGGGCCCAGCCGAGGAGCCGTGTCGCGGATGGGCTGACGGCCAGCAGGACGCCCTCTCCATCGATGACGAACTGGAGGTCCTGGGCGTTGCGCCAGACGCGATCCCGCTCCTGCGTCCGTTCCGCGACCTGCGCTTCCAGCGAGGCGTTCAGGGCGCGCAGCTCGCGCTCGGCCACGCGTCGGGCGATCTCGACCTCGGTCCGGTCCATGACCCGGCGGGCGAAGGAGACCTCCTCGGAGGTCCACGCATGCGGACGGCTCTGGTTGAGGCAAAACACGACCTTGAGCTGGCCCCGAACCATCAGCGGCAGGTTGACCAGGGCGATCAAGTCCATCGGCTTGAAGCTCTCGACCTGACCCGCGGTACGGGGATCGACGGTGATGTCGTCGATGATGACATCCTCGCCGCGCCGCAGGGCCTCGATGTATGAGCCGAACTTAGCGAACTCGTGGGTTCCGGCGATGCTCGGCTGCCCGGGGGCAAGCCAATCCTGCCGGACGACGATCCGACGCGCGGCAGCATCGATGTCGCCGTAGGCGACCCGTGAAAGGCCCAGCGCCAGACCGACCGTCTCCGCCGCCGCAAGCGCCAGCTCCTCCGGGGTCCCTAGGCCGCGCAGGCGCTCGCCGAGTTCGCCGAGCGCCACATTGAGGCGCCGGGGCGCCACGTCGATCAGGATTCCCGGGAAGCGAAGCGGCGTGCCGTCGGGGCCATGCTCGACGTGGCCGTTGGCTTCGAGCCAGTGGTACCGGCCGTCATGGCGGCGTACGCGGTACTGGTGGGCGTAGCGTCCGCCCCGGTCGATCGCCTCGTTGATCGCGGCGGCAAGACCCGCCTGGTCGTCCGGGTGGACGGTGGCGACGATCCGCTCCAACGGGATGCCCTCGCGACCGAGCGCCGGATCGAGGCCGAACGCGGTGGCGAACGCCTCATCGACGGTGAAGCGATCGGTGGGCAGGTCCCAGACCCAGGTGCCAATGATCGCCCCGGCAGACAGGGCGAGCCGGACCCGCTCAGCGTCGACCTGCGCCTCCGCGCGCGCCCGCTCCTCGGTGATGTCGCGGGCGACGCAGTAGAACCGACCGTCGTCTGGAACGGCGGTCCAAGCCAGGGTGCGGTAGTCGCCCGCGCGGGTCCGGAACCGGTTCTCAAAGGCGAGGGTCGTCAAGCCCTCGGCCAGCCTGTTGATCTCCGCGCGGGTCTTCGCTTGGTCGTCCGGATGTTCGAGCCACTCGGACGTGCGGCCGACCAGCTCCGCTTCCGTCCAGCCCAGTACGCGGGTCCAGGCGGGATTGACGCTCAGCCACACCCCGTCGCCGTCGCTGACCAGAAGCATGTCCTGGCTGACCTGCCAGATCCGCTGACGATCCTTGATGCTCTGCTCGATCCGCTGTTCCAGCGTGGCGTTCTGATCGCGCAGTTGCCTCTCGGCCAGCCTGAACGCGGTGACGTCGTTGAACGTGCCGAGCATCCGCCGGGTGCCGTCCGGGTTCTGGATGATGGTGCCGCTGCTCAGGATCGAGCGCCGGGAGCCATCCGGATGGATGACGTCGTAGTTGAGGTCGACGATGCGCCGGAGGTTCTCGGGATCGAAGGGCCTCCCGATGCCCATGGCGACCTCGGCGTCGGTCCGCACGCGCTCGACGTCCTCCGGCGCGATGCAGCCGAAGGTATCGACCTGCGTGAGCGCGCCCTCCACCGGCAGGCCGAACATTTCGCGGCCGCGCGCATCCACCTCGATCACGCCGGTCGAGGGATGCCAGTGGAACGTCCCCAGCTGGGCGACCTTGAGCGCCGTTTCCAATCGCGTCCTGGCTTGCTCCTCGGATCGCTCGGCCGCCTTCTGCCGGGTCATCTCGGTGGCCAGGAGCAAGACGCCCGCGAAGTCGCCTTCCTCGCCCTGCACCGGCGAGAAGCTGTAGGTCCAGACCGTCTCCTCGTCCCGGCCATGCCGGCGCATCTTGAGGGGAAAATTCTCGATGGCGAACCCGTTCCCGGTGCGCAGGACCTCCGCCACCTGGGGCCCGAGCACCGGGGCGATGTCGGTCAGGACCTCGGGCATCGGGCGGCCGAACGCCCGGGGGTGCCTCTCGCCGAGGGCCTCGCCATAGGCGTCGTTGTACAGCAGCCACTGCTCCGCCCCCCAGTACAGGGCGGCGATGCCCTTGGCGTTAAGCACGAGCGAGAGGGCGGAGCGCAGCGACTGCGGCCACGTCGCGAAGGCGCCGAGGGGGGTGGCCGACCAGTCCGTCTCGCGGATGCGCCGGCCCATCGCGCCGCCGCCCGCCATCGGCGGGACCGACCGTGTCCGAAAGGCCGAGGGCTTTGAAGTAGAGCTCACCGTCCCGTCCTAGCTTGCCCGGGCCGAAGACTTGGGCCGCGCTGCTAGATCCTGCGCCTCCTCGCGGTCGAGCAGGCGTAGGGCGGCGCGCACGACCTCGCTGGTGCTGGCAAAGCGACCGGAGTGCAGGCAGGCCCGGATCAGGTCTTCCTGCTCTGGCGTGATCGAGACGGTGATGGTCCGGCGCACGGGCATGGCCCGGCTGTGCCTTGTGGGGTATCTGCTTACAAGACTGCCATTCGTCACATACGCGACATTGGGGCGAGAAGGCTCTGACGTCCCGTACCCCCCACTTATGCGAGCGGGCGGTATGAGCCTCAATCACTTTGGGCCGTGAGCCGGCGCGTCGCGGTCTCCAGTCCCGCCGCATGCACCGACCCTCACGCGACCGCCCGGCCGAGGCCTCACGGGCTCGCGCGGGGAACTGGCCCGCGCCCGCCTGTCATCGCGTGCTCACCCACCGTCGCGCCGTGCGGTGTCGCGAACGCCTCGGGCGCGCCTGCGGAGAGGGGCGTGCTGTAGCAGGCCGGATCGGCTCCGACGATTGACCAAGACGACGTCGGTATGCAGTCCGTTCCGATAGGGCCTGCCCCAGTGGGACGATCTACAATTCCGGCCAAGCCGTTCCAGAAGGTGCTTGCGGAGTTTGGAACGATCAAAAGGCCGACACCTTAGACCCGTGTGGAACGCTGCTGTGCAGCGTGTCCGATCAGGATTGGTCGCAGCACCGGATCAGGTTGCCTGCAAGCAAACTTTTCGAACCTCGAAGAAGAGTTGGAAACGCGCGCGACGGCGACGTCTGCTTCTCTGCATTAACGCCCGAAAGCGGACCAGCGGCTTTCCACCCTTCTCGGATATAAGGGGCGAACCCCGAGCATTGGATTTTGCACCCAGGTGCAAGCAGAAGCCGGTTGCCCACCTGCCTATGCGTGGTGGAGATGCGACAGGTCCAACCCCTCGTATCCCACCTTCTCGATCTCACGGGCTAACGTGCTCGCTCGCAAGCCCGACCCATAGTCGTCTTCCGTCCTGCCGCTGGACCATCCGCCTAATGCGCGTACTCGCTCTGCCGAAATGTTGCCTTCGCGAAGTGCGTCTCGGTAGTTGTGCCGAAAACTATGAAAGCTTGTCCTTTGCTGCGTCGCGCCGCACGAACGCAGGAAGTTTGCGAACCACTTCGAAAAATTGTCGCTGAGGTAGCCTGAGGCTCTGGCTGCGGTAAGCTCCGGGAAAAGACGCTTCTCGCCGCGTGCAGCGAGCGCATCTCGATACTGCAACAAGCCGCAACGCTTCAGCTCTGGGTGGATGGGCACGAAACGCTCGCCTGCCGCTGACTTTACGCGCTTCACGCCGGCATCGTCGGCAGCCACGATAATGACATCGACCCCGTCAAGCTGAGCGACATCACGTACCAGCAGCTGGCAGATTTCGTTCATCCGCATTCCAGTGAACAGCGACATCAACGGTACCCAAAAGCGACCGCGACGAACAATCTGAGGGCCTACTCGTGCGTAGCCAGCCTCGTCGTTCAGGCACCCTGTATAAAGCGGCGCCGTGAAGATCTTGATGAGCTGCTCTTTGGAAAACGGATGCCGGCGGTCTTTGGCCGCTACGCCATCGACCCCAACCGAAAGACCGGTAGTGGGATTGTCTGCTCGCACTCCCCGCGTAACGGCAAATTCCATGAGGGTTGAGAACGCGGATAGGTAGGAACTTGCTGTAAGACGAGTCATGAGCGGAGCGCCGACCTTGGCTCCAGCATCGGCAGCCTGAGGCGCTGTAAGCCCTGGAAATCGCTTCGTGGCGCTTGCGGGTAACCGGACCAGAAGGCTTACGAGTTCCGCAGCGTCTGAGCGTCTGATCTGCGATACATCCAGGTCGCCCCCAAACACCTGCTCGAACAGGCGAGCCTGTGCGGCACCCTTCAGCTTCGATTTCGGCGACATTTTCTGCCAAGCTGGCTCGGCCCGATGCTGTGCAATCAGCGCCCTCAAAGTGACGCCCTTCGCTGACGTCACGCGGATTGGAGCGTCCACACCCGCTTCGGCGAAAAACGTGTCTCCATCCCTGTGAGTGAAGTCGCTCCTCGCCTGTCGCAGCCCACGGCGAGCTTGCTCCAGCCCTCCTCGGCGAACCAATTCCACAAGGTGGCGAAACTCCGGAGTTTCGAAATCGACGGCTATCCCATGCCGCTCCAAGAGCCGTATCGTGGTGTCTCGGATGCCAGCCTGAACCTGTGGGTCGGGATTGGCGTACCCTGCTTCCGCATCCTCCCGATCCGCGATCTCATCGTGGAATGTCCAATTCTCGTCGTAAACGAGTTTCCTGCCAGAGCGCGCCAAGTCCCGCTCACGAAACCATACCCGTGCGAGATACTCGGCCTCTGGATGGGTCAACGCCTTGATCGGAGCCGGATCCAGCCGTTGCTTCGCAGCGGCGATCTCCGCATCGATTTCAATAATTTCATACGGCAGGAGGCGACGGGCTACGGAGAGATCCCCGGTCCGCAGACTTTTTCGGAATTCACGTTTTTTTATCAGCCCCGCTCTGCGCAGGGGCTCAGGTACCTTCACTCTGACCCAATAGGTGCTGCCTACGAGCTGTAGCCGAGCATCCCTCTTTGCCATGGGTTCAGGAAGCTTGGTGTACCAATCCGGTGTACCAAGATAGCCAGAGAACTCATTGTCGCGCAATGAGTTCGTGACTTTCCAACAGGTTAAGAGAACCTGGTGGAGCTGAGGGGATTCGAACCCCTGACCTCCGCAGTGCGATTGCGGCGCTCTCCCATCTGAGCTACAGCCCCGTCGAGGCGCCGGCCTTGTAGGCGCGGGTGCCTCAGCCTGTCAATTCCCGTCTCGCATGTCCGGGTCGCTTTCGCGGCCGCGGCACGCGAAATCCGCTCCCCGAGGACATCGCGCGCGCGCATGAACGCCCTGATCTGGCTCTTCGATACGGTCGTCCAACTCTTCATCTACGTGCTCATCGCGAGCGCGGTGCTGAGCTGGCTCGTCGCCTTCAACGTCGTCAACGTGCGCAACCCCGTCGTCGCGCAGATCGGCGAGGTGCTCTATCGGATCACCGAACCGGCCCTGAGGCCGATCCGCAACCTGCTGCCCAACCTCGGCGGCGTCGACATCTCGCCGATCATCCTCATCCTGCTGCTGCTGTTCATCAGCCGCCTGCTGCACGAGTTCGCCGTCCCGGCGGCCTATGTCTACACCCGTTGAGGAGCGGCGCCCCGTGAAGACCAATCCCGGCCGGTTCTTCGAGGATTTCCGCCTCGGCGAGACCATCCGCCACGCCACCCCGCGAACGGTGACGACCGGGGACGTGGCCCTCTACACGGGGCTCTACGGGCCGCGCTTCGCCGTGCAGTCCTCGGACGCCTTCGCCCGCGCCCTGGGCTATCCGAAGAGCCCCCTGGACGACCTGCTCACCTTCCACGTGGTGTTCGGCAAGACCGTGCCGGACGTGTCCCTGAACGCGCTCGCCAATCTCGGCTATGCCGAGGGCGGCTTCCGCCGGCCGGTCTATCCCGGCGAGACGCTGTCCACCGTCTCCGAGGTCATCGGCCTGAAGGAAAGCTCCAACCGGCAGACCGGCGTTGTCTACGTCCGCTCGGTGGGCTCGGACGAGCACGGCGAGACCGTGCTGAGCTATTGCCGCTGGGTGCTGGTGCGCAAGCGCGACCCCGAGGCGGTGATCGCCGAGGAGCACGTGCCGACGCTCGCCAAGGCCGTCGATCCGAAGGACCTCGCGGGCGCCCTGCCCCCGCTGAACCCCGCCGCCTACGACGTGGCGCTGGCCGGCAGCCCGCACCGCTTCGGCGATTATCAGGCAGGCGAGCGCATCGACCACGTCGACGGCATGACCGTCGAGGAGGCCGAGCACCAGATCGCCACGCGCCTGTTCCAGAACACGGCCAAGGTGCATTTCGACGGGCTCGCCGCCAAGGACACCCGGTTCGGCCGCCGGCTGATCTATGGCGGGCACGTGATCTCGCTGGCCCGGGCGCTCAGCTACAACGGGCTGGGCAACGCCTTCGCCCTCGCCGGCATCAATGCCGGCCGGCATGTCGGCCCGCTGTTTGCCGGCGACACGGTCTATGCGTGGAGCGAGGTGGTCGAGACCGCCGACGTGGGGCGCGAGGATGTCGGCCTGCTGCGCCTGCGCACGGTGGCCACCAAGAACCAGCCCTGCGCCGCCTTCCCCGACAAGTTCAACGACGGCTACGATCCGGCGGTGATCCTCGACCTCGATTACTGGGCCTTCGTGCCGAAATAGGACGAGGCCGGGCCTCCGGAGGGCGACACCCCTCCGGAGGCCCGCGATCCGGCGTCAGTCCCGGACGACGACCTTCGTGCCGACCTTCACCCGGTCGTAGAGATCGACCACGTCCTTGTTGGTCATGCGGATGCAGCCGGAGGAGACCGCCGCGCCCATCGTCTCGGGCTCGTTCGAGCCGTGGATGCGGTAGAGCGACGAGCCGAGATACATGGCGCGGGCGCCGAGCGGGTTGTCCTGGCCGCCGGCCATGTAGCGGGGCAGGTCGGGGCGGCGGGCCAGCATCTGCTGCGGCGGGCGCCAATCCGGCCATTCCTTCTTCATGGAGACGGTCTTCACCCCCGACCACGAGAAGCCCTCGCGGCCGACGCCGACGCCGTAGCGGATCGCCTCGCCGCCGCCGAGCACGTAGAAGAGCCGCCGCTGGCGGGTGGAGACCACCACCGTGCCGGGCTTCTCCTTGCCCGACCACGCCACCGTCTCCCGCGGAATCGCCTGGGTGCGGAAGCCGTTGAGGAAATCGGCGATCGGCCCCCGGTCGAAGAGGTCGGCCTTGGCGGGAACGGCTCCGAGGGGCACGGCCCCGAGCATCAATCCCGCGATCGCCAGCGTCGCGATGCGTCCCGACATGCGCTATCCTTACGTCCATCACAAAAGGCGGACCCGTAGGTCCTCAACCGGAACGGGCATCGGCATCGCGGCAGGGATGAGGCCGCCGGCCGGGACGGGGGCGGGTTTGCGCGGGGGTGTGCGATTGTCGCCACACACGCTGCGGCACCGGTTGCGATTGCATCCGCGAGGGGCCGCGCTTATCTCAGCGGCGTGATCAGCCCGCCTGCCCCCTCGGCCCGCCTCGATGCGGAGCCCGTGGCCCTCCGGCCCGGCACGCGGCCCGCGGCGTTCGCCGCGGGTCTGGGGCTGCTCGTGCTGGGCCTCGTTGCCCTCGCCTTCGTCGCCTTCGGACCGGGCAGGATGGAAACGTCCGTACCCGGGATGGCGTTCCGACCCACCCTCACCGTCATGGCCCCGCACACGGCCTCCGTCCCGGCGCCGCTGATGCACCGGCTCGATTGGGACGGCCCCGCCGTCGCCGCCGCCGATGGCGAGATCACGGCTGATTCGGCCCTGCCCTCCCCCGTGGCGCAATCCGTGCCCGTGCCCGGCTTCGTGCCCGCGCCCTTCCGCGAGGGGAGTGCGACCTTGCCCTCGCCCGAGCCCGTCGCCTCGCCCCTGCGCCCTCCCCGCGCGGCCTGAGCCTCGCCCTTTCGGAATTTGGACACGGAGCGGGGGCATGATGCCCTGGAGCCCGGACCTACCGAGAGCGCCGCCTTGAGCCTTTAGGTCTGCCCACACGACTTCCGTCCGCATCCGCGAGACGCCAGTCAGGAGCGTCGCAACCCGTGATCCGCCTGCCCCTCCTTCCCGCCCGCGCCCTCGTGCTGCTGCCCGTCGCCGCGCTCGGCCTGTCCCTGGCCGCCTGCAACCCGCGCGAGGCCGCCGCCCCGACGCCCCCCGTCCCGGAGGTCGGGTTCGTCACCGTCCACGCCCAGGCGATTCCCTATGTCCGCGACCTGCCCGGCCGCGTGGCGCCGATGCGCATCGCCGAGGTGCGCTCCCGCGTTTCCGGCCTCGTGGTGAAGCGGCTGTTCGAGCAGGGCAGTCAGGTCAAGGAAGGCGACATCCTCTACAAGATCGACCCTGCCCCCTACGAGGTCGAGTTGGCCAGCGCCGAGGCGGCCCTGGCCCGCCAGGAGGCTGCGCAGGTCCTCGCCCGGCAGCAGGCGGACCGGCTGGAGCAGTTGCTCTCGCGGGCGACCGCCAGCCAAGCGCAGTACGATGCCGCCTTCGCCGGGAAGAAGCAGGCCGAGGCCGAGGTGGCCGGCGCCAAGGCGACCCGCGACCGGGCGCAACTGAACCTCTCCTGGACCGATGTGCGCGCCCCGATCACCGGGCGCATCGGCCGGGCGCTCCTCACCGAAGGCACGCTCATCGAGCCGGGCCAGACGGGGGCGCTCGCCACGATCCAGCAGCTCGACCCGATCTACGTCGACATCACCCAGTCGGTGGGCGAACTGAACCGCCTGCGCCGGGACCTCGCCAGCGGCGAGCTGGCGCGGCTGGAGGAGAATTCCGCCAACGTCCACCTGATCATGGACGACGGCAGCCTCTACCCGCTCGCCGGCCGTCTCCTCTTCTCGGACGTGACCGCCGACCCGAGCACGGGTCAGGTGACGCTGCGCGTGCAGTTCCCGAACCCGCACGACGAGCTGTTCCCCGGCATGTATGTCCGCGCCCGCATCAAGCAGGGCATCGATTCGGACGCCATCGCCGTGCCGCAGCAGGCGATCCAGCGCACCGAGGACGGCCGCGCCGAGGTCTGGCTGATCCGCGAGGACCAGACCGTCATGCGCCAGCCGGTGGAGGTCGGACCCGTCGTCGGCGGCGACTGGCTGATCCGAACCGGCCTGAAGGCCGGGGAGCGCGTCGTGGTGGACGGCTTCCAGAAGGTCACGGTGGGGATGAAGGTGAAGCCCCTCGACCAGACCATGCCCCATGCCGAGCCGGCGCAGCAGACCGACGCCGACGAGGCGAGCGAGAAGGCCGACACGCAGCAGCGGGCGCAAGCCGCCGCGCAGCGTCGCTGAGGGAGGCGCTTCATGGCCCGCTTCTTCATCGACCGACCGGTCTTCGCCTGGGTCGTCGCGCTGTTCATCATGCTCGGCGGCGCGCTGGCGATCCCGAACCTGCCGGTGGCGCAATATCCGGTGATCGCGCCACCCTCCATCGCCCTCTCGACCGCCTTCCCCGGCGCCTCGGTGGAAAGCCTCTACACGGGCACGACCCGGCTCATCGAGGATGAGCTGAACGGGGCGGCCAACATCATGAGCTTCGAGTCGACCACCGATTCGTTCGGCTCCGTGAACATCACCGCCACCTTCCGGCCGGGGACCGACCCGTCGCTGGCCTCCGTGGAGGTGCAGAACCGGCTGAAGCGCGTGGAGGCCCGCCTTCCCGTGGAGGTGCGCCAGAACGGCATCCTCGTGGAGGAGGCCTCCGCCGCGACGCTCAACATCATCACCCTCGTCTCCACCGATGGCGGCATGGACGAGGTCGGGCTCGGCGACTTCCTGATCCGCAACGTCATCAACGAGATCCGCCGCATCCCCGGCGTCGGGCGCGCGACCCTGTACTCGACGGAGCGCTCGCTCCGGGTCTGGGTCGATCCCGACAAGCTGCGCGGCCTCTCGCTCACCCCCGGCGACGTCAGCGATGCCATCCGCAACCAGAACATCCAGATCGCCTCCGGCGCGGTCGGCGCGCAGCCGAGCCCGTCCGCCAACGCGCTCACCGCGCCCATCGTGGTGAAGGGCCAGCTCTCCACGGTGGAGGATTTCGGGGCCATCGTCCTGCGGGCGAACTCGGACGGCTCGAACGTGCGCCTGCGCGATGTCGCCCGGATCGAACTCGGCGGCGACGCCTACCAGTTCTCGACCCGCCTCAACGGCGGTCAGGCGGCCGGCATCTCGGTGACGCTCGCCCCCGACGGCAACGCCCTGGAGACCGCCAAGGCCATCCGCGCCAAGATGGAGGAGCTGTCGCAGTTCTTCCCGCCGGTGCTGAAATGGGACATCCCCTACGACATCACCCCGGCCGTGAAGGCCTCCATCGAGAAGGTGCTGCACACCCTCGTCGAAGCGGTGATCCTCGTCTTCCTCGTGATGTTCCTGTTCCTGCAGAACATCCGCTACACGCTGATCCCGACCATCGTCGTGCCGATCGCCCTCATGGGCACGGTGACGGTGATGTGGCTCACCGGCTTCTCCGTGAACGTGCTCACCATGTTCGGCATGGTGCTCGCCATCGGCATCCTCGTGGACGACGCCATCGTCGTGGTCGAGAACGTCGAGCGCATCATGAACGAGGAGGGACTGCTCCCGAAGGAGGCCACCAAGAAGGCCATGGACCAGATCACCGGGGCGATCATCGGCATCACCCTGGTGCTGATGGCGGTGTTCGTGCCGATGGCGTTCTTCCCCGGCTCGGTGGGCATCATCTACCGGCAGTTCTCCATCGCGATGGTCACCTCCATCGCCTTCTCGGCGCTGCTCGCCCTGTCGCTGACGCCCGCACTCTGCGCCACCTTCCTCAAGCCCATCGAGAAGGGCCACGGCCACGCCAAGGGCGGCGTGTTCGGGATGTTCAACCGGTTCGTGGACCGGGAGACCGCCCGCTACGGACGCGGCACCGCGTGGTTCATCGCCAAGGCGGGCCGGGTGATGCTGGTCTACGTCGCCCTCGTCGCCGGCACGGCCTACGCCTTCGTGCAATTGCCGGAGGGCTTCCTGCCGGTGGAGGACCAGGGCTTCTTCACCGTCGACGTGCAGACGCCCCCCGGCGCCTCGTTCAACCGGACCATGACGGCGGTGCGCAAGGTCGAGGAGCATCTCCTCGCCCAGCCCGGCGTCGCCACGGTGACGATCCTCAACGGCTTCTCGTTCTCGGGCCAGGGGCCGAACACCAGCCAGGCCTTCGTGACCCTGAAGCCCTGGGACGAGCGCGACGCGAGCAGTTCCGCATCCGCCCTGGTGAAGGGCACCAACGACGCCCTCGGCAACTACCGGGATGCGATGATCGACGCGCAGGAACCGCCGCCGGTCGACAACCTCGGCAACGCGTCGGGCTTCTCGTTCCGGCTGCAGGACCGGGCGCAGCGGGGCTATGCGGCGCTCACCGCCGCGCAGGCGCAACTCCTGTCCATCGCCCGGCGCAGCCCCGTCCTGAAGAACGTGAAGATCGAGGGCCTGCCCGCCACGCCCCAGGCCGAACTCATCATCGACCGCGAGAAGGCGGCGGCGCTCGGCGTGAAGTTCGAGGACGTCAACGACGTCATCCAGGTGAACCTCGGCTCGGTCTACACCAACGACTTCCCGAACCGGGGCAAGATGCAGCGCGTCTACGTCCAGGCCGAGCAGCTGCAGCGGCTCAACGCGGCGGACATCCTCAACTACGCGGTGAAGAACAGCACGGGCACCATGGTCCCGATGTCCTCCTTCGCCGAACTGAAATGGGGGGTGGGGCCGAGCCAGATCGTCGGCTTCAACGGCTACCAGTCTGTGCGCTTCACCGGCGAGCCCCGGGCGGGCTTCACCACCGGCGATGCGATCACCGAGATGGAGCAGCTGATGCTCCAGCTGCCCAAGGGCTTCGGCTATGCCTGGACCGGCCAGTCCGAGCAGGAGAAGCTGGCGGGCAGCCAAGCGAGCCTGCTGCTCGCCCTCTCGGTGTTGATCGTCTTCCTGTGCCTCGCGGCCCTCTACGAGAGCTGGGCGATCCCCGTCTCGGTGCTCCTCGTCATCCCGCTGGGGGTGATCGGGTCCGTGGCGGCGGTGATGCTGCGAGGCATGCCGAACGACGTGTATTTCAAGATCGGGCTCATCACGATCATCGGCCTCTCGGCCAAGAACGCGATCCTGATCGTGGAATTCGCCAAGGACCTGTGGAAGCCCGGCACCTCCGTGGTGAAGGCGGCCATCGACGCGGCGACGCTCCGCTTCCGCCCCATCGTGATGACCTCGCTGGCCTTCATCTTCGGCGTGGTGCCGCTGGCCATCGCCACCGGCGCCGCCTCGAAGAGCCAGCAGGCCATCGGCACGGGCGTGATGGGCGGCATGATCACGGCGACCGTGCTCGCGGTGTTCTTCGTGCCGGTCTTCTTCGTGGTGGTGATGCGCGTCTTCCGCCGGAGGGCGGTGCGCGAGGGCGAACAGGCCGCCGCACAGGAGAGCCCCGCACCCCGCATCCACGCGAGCGCCGCCGAGTGAGGCGGCGCTCCCCTTCTTCCCTCGGGGCGACGAAAAAAGCCGCCCCGAGGGGCGGCTGAACGAGTCATCAGGGAGGCATCAAACAGAGTGGACGAAACCGGGTCGCACTCGACATCCAGAAAACTGGATGCCTCCTTCATGAAGTAAAAACCTTAATGGGCTGTTAAGGACAGTCCGACGGATACGATCCAGCCGTCCCTAAACAGTACAAAACCCGTCATTGCGAGCGGAGCGAAGCAATCCAGAGCGGCTGGACGCCTCAGAACGTCGCGTATCCCTGGATTGCTTCGCTCCGCTCGCAATGACGGACCGGCGGCAAGCCGATCCGCCGCAAGCCGGATCAGGCCGCGAGGCTCTCGAACAGGCCGCGCCCATCCGTGCCGCCGATCAGGCCTTCGACGAAGTTCTCCGGGTGGGGCATCATCCCGAGGACGTTGGCCTTCTCCGAATAGATCCCGGCGATGCTGTTCAGCGAGCCGTTGCGGTTGGCGGCGATTGTGGTCTGCCCCGCCGCGTCGCAGTAGCGGAAGGCCACGCGGCCCTCGCCCTCGATCCGGGCGATGGTGTTGGGATCGGCGAAGTAATTGCCCTCGCCATGGGCGACGCAGATGTCGATCACCTGCCCCGCCGTGTAGGCGCGGGCGAAGCGCGTGTCGGTGCGCTCGACCCGCAGGGTCTGCCGGTGGCAGATGAAGCGGCGGTCGACGTTGCGCATCAGCACGCCCGGCAGCAGGCCCGATTCGCACAGGATCTGGAAGCCGTTGCAGATGCCGAGCACGAGGCCGCCCCGGGCCGCGTGGGCCCGCACCGCATCCATGGCCGCCGCCCGGCCCGCGATGGCGCCGCAGCGCAGGTAATCGCCATAGGAGAAGCCGCCGGGCAGGACGGCGAGGTCGGTGCCGGCGGGCAGCGCCGTGTCGGCGTGCCACACCATCGAGACCTTCGCCCCCGAGAGCCGCAGCGCCCGCGCGACATCCGCCTCGCGGTTCGACCCGGGGAAGACGACGATGGCCGCGTGCATCAGGCGATCTCGATCGCGTAATTCTCGACGACGGTGTTGGCGAGAAGCTTCTCGCAGGCCGCCTTCAAGGTCTCCTGGGCCGACGCGGAATCGGCGGCGGCGACTTCGAGATCGAAGACCTTGCCCTGCCGGACACCCTCGATGCCGGCGATCCCGAGCGACTTCAGGGCCGCCTCGATCGCCTTGCCCTGGGGATCCAGCACGCCGGTCTTCAGGGTGACGGTGATTCGGGCTTTCATCGCTGTTTAACTCACCGGTTGCCGAGCGCGCACCGCGTCGGCGACATCGAAAACGTGATCGGCGATCCTTAGATCAGCCCGCTCACCTTGTCGAACGTTGAGAGAGGTCCGCCACCCTGCACGGCACGCGGGATTCAGGACCGTTTGGCTTGGGTGATCGGCTCGATGCTCGTGGCGCGGCGCCAGAGCTGGAGCATGATCCAGGCAGCGAACAGGCTGAAGAGCCCCATCAGGACGTGGCCGACCCGGTCTCCGAGGTCGAACAGACCCGCCAGCGCCCAGCCGGCCGCGATCGCCACGGCGAACACCTCCGTGCCCACCAGGACCATCATGCTCAGGATGGTGACCGCATTGCGTGCGTTCACGAGTTCAACCCTTCCCGCCGCCCGTCGACCGGGCTCGCAAGGCGTCCTGCTACCTCAGGGCGGGCAGGCGGCGCAAGCAGCGCCGCCCGGTCTCGCCCGCTCAGCGCGGAGCGCGCTTGGCCAGGATGCGCTGGAGCGTCCGGCGGTGCATGTTCAGGCGGCGCGCCGTCTCGCTGACATTGCGACCGCAGAGTTCATACACCCGCTGGATGTGCTCCCACCGCACCCGGTCGGCGGACATCGGGTTCTCCGGCGGATCCGCGCGCTCGCCCGGCTGGGCCATGAGCGTGCCGTGGATCTCGTCGGCGTCGGCGGGCTTCGCGAGGTAGTCGAACGCGCCGAGCTTCACGGCCGTCACCGCCGTGGCGATGTTGCCGTAGCCGGTGAGGATGACGCCGCGCGCCTCCGGCCGGCGCTCCTTGAGCCGGGCGATGACGTCGAGGCCGTTACCGTCGCCGAGGCGCATGTCGATCACCGCGAAGGCGGGGGCATGGGACTCGACGGCGGACACGCCCTCGGCGACGCTTTCGGCCACCTGAACATGGTAGCCGCGGCTTTCCATCGCCCGCGCGAGGCGGGTGGAGAAGGGCTTGTCGTCATCCACGATCAGCAGGCTGCGATCGGTGAAGGCGGCGAGCGGATCGGTATCGCTCAAGATCGCGGCATCGGTCGCCGCGGAGGTCCCGGATTGCGTGAGCATCGGGGGTCCCTTTCGAAGATGTCTCTGTTGAAACCTTTATATAGGCACGATGTCGCGCGGCGGCAGGGGCGCGGAACCACTTATCTCCGGAGAATGGCGCGGAACGGCTCCTCTTTCGAAGATATGCCGCGCCCACGAAACCCGGACGATGGCACCATGGGCATTGGCTCCGGCCGTGTTCGACAGGCCGATCTGCGCGCCGGACCGCTCGATCAACGTCTTGGCGATGAACAGGCCGAGGCCGAGACCGACCGTCGCGCTGCCGCCGTCCTGCGATTGCTCGACGCTGCGGGTGGTCACGTAGGGTTCGCCCGCGCGCAGCAGCACCTCCGCCGAGAAGCCCGGCCCGTCGTCGCGGATCTCGATCCAGACCCGGTCGTGGTTCCACTGGCCGGTGATGGCGACACGCGTGCTGGCGAAGTCCACCGCGTTGTCGAGGATGTTGCCCAGGCCGAACATCACGCCGGGGTTGCGGCGGCAGGAGGGCTCCGGCCCCTCCCCGTGGCAGGAGGCGTCGATGACGACGCCGAGCGCTCGCTGCGGCGCCACCAGTTCCTCCACGAGGTGGCTGAAGGTGACGGTGGTGAGGAAGTCGCCCTCGCCCTCGCCGTCAAGGGAGGTGAGCTTGCCGAGGATGCCGCGGCAGCGGTCGACCTGCTCGCGCAGGAGGGCGAGGTCTTCCGCCACCGCCGGGGAGGCATCCGGCCCCAGCTGGCGGATCAGCTCCTTCGAGACGACCATGATCGTGCCGAGCGGCGTGCCGAGTTCGTGCGCCGCCGCCGCCGCGAGCCCGTCGAGTTGCGACAGGTGCTGCTCGCGGGCGAGGACGAGTTCGGTGGCGGCGAGCGCCTGGGCGAGCTGGCGCGCCTCCTCCGCCACCCGCCACGCGTAGACGCCGGTGAAGGCGGTGCCAAGGAGGATCGCGGTCCAGACCCCCGAGACGTAGAGGAACGGCAGTTCGATCTTGCCGTCCGCGAACCAGGGAAGCGGCCGGTGGACCAGGGCGAGCAGCGTCGCGAGGCCGATGGCCAGCAGTCCCAGCGCCAGGGTGCGCTCCGGCGGCAGGGCGGTGGCCGAGATCAGCACCGGGGCGAGGAAGAGGAGCGAGAACGGGTTCTGTAGCCCGCCCGTGAGGAACAGGAGGGCGGCCAGTTGCACGATGTCGAAGGCCAGCAGCAGGGCCGCCGAATCGGCGTTCAGCCGGTAGCTCGCCGGGAAGCGGATGCGCAGGGCGAGGTTCAGCCAGGACGAGGCGGCGATGACGAGGAAGCACCAGCCGAAGGGCAGGTTCAGGCCCAGCCCGAACTGAGCCCCGACCACGGCCGCGCTCTGCCCGGTGATGGCGAGCCAGCGGAGCCTGACGAAGGTATCGAGCCGAAGCTGCCGCGCCCTGCCGTCGAGTCCGGTCAGTCGCTCCTGGATCGTATGCATCCCTGGAAACTAGGGTGCTCCGGCCAGAACCCACATCGATCGCGGCAGAAAGCCCGGACAATCCAGGTTTCACCCTCGGATGGGGCGAGGCGCCGCGCCGTTACGGCCCCGTTCAGGGGGAACCATCATCTTGAGCGTGGGGTTGCCGCTTTCCAGACGGGGCGAGCCCCGTTGCCGAGGGATCTCCCATGCTGCTGGCCTATGGATTGTTCGAAGGCGCGCGGATGATGATGGCTCCGGCGCGCCTCGCAGCCGACCTCACCCGCTACAGCATCAAGAGCCCGGCCAACCCGCTCGCCTACTCGCCCTACGCCCGCTCCATCGCGGCGGGCTGCGAGATGTTCGAGCGGGTGACGCGGCGCTACGGCAAGCCCGCCTTCGGTTTCACCGAGACCGTCGTCGAGGGCCAGACAGTGCCCGTGACCGAGCGCGTCGTCTCGGAGCGTCCGTTCTGCCGGCTGATCGCCTTCGACCGCGCCTTCCGCACCCCGCCCGCCGAGCCGCAGCCGAAGCTTCTCATCGTCGCGCCGATGTCGGGCCACTACGCCACCCTGCTGCGCGGCACCGTCGAAGCGATGCTGCCGAACCATCAGGTGTTCATCACCGATTGGACCGACGCGCGGATGGTGCCGCTGCTCGCCGGGCCCTTCGACCTCGACACCTACATCGACTACCTGCGCGACATCTTCGCCGAACTCGGGCCGGACCTGCACGTCATGGCCGTGTGCCAGCCGGCCGTGCCGGTGATGGCCGCCGTGGCGCTGATGGAGGCCGAGGACGAGCCGCACGTCCCCGTCTCGATGACTCTGATGGGCGGGCCCATCGACACCCGCCGCTCGCCCACCGCCGTGAACTGCCTCGCCCAGGAGCGCGGGCAGGAATGGTTCGAGCAGAACACGATCAGCCTCGTGCCGCCGATCTATCCGGGGGCCTTCCGGCGGGTCTATCCCGGCTTCCTGCAATTGTCGGGCTTCATGGCGATGAACCTCGACCGGCACGTCACCGCCCACACCGACATGTTCGACCATCTGGTGCGGGGTGACGGCGATTCGGCCGAGAAGCACCGGGACTTCTACGACGAGTACCTCGCGGTCATGGACCTGACCGCCGAGTACTACCTGCAGACCGTGCAGACCGTGTTCGTGAACCACGCCCTGCCGAAGGGGGAGATGGTCTCGCGCGGGGTGCCGGTGGACCCGGCCGCCATCCGCCGCTGCGCCATCCTGGCCGTCGAGGGCGAGAACGACGACATCTCCGGCGTCGGCCAGACCAAGGCCGCCCTGGACATGACGCCGAACCTGCCCGCCGCCCGCAAGGCGTACCACCTGCAGGAGGGCGTCGGGCATTACGGCGTGTTCAACGGCTCGCGCTACCGCGCGATCATCGCGCCGCGCATCGCGTCCTTCATCCGTGAGATGGCCGCCGAATCGACCCGGCGGCCGGTCTATCTCCGCAGCGTCGGCTGAGGCGCGGGCGCCTCAGGCCGCCTTCGCCGCCGGCTGCGCGGCGGGGCGCGGGCCGAACAGGGTCCGGTAGAGGGCGCCCGGCGTCACGGAGCGCCCGTCGCCGTCGATGATCGCCACCTCCGCGAGGCCGGCGGCCGACAGGCTCATGGCCTGATCCAGGGCCGCCAGGAGCGAGGCATGGCGATGGTCCCGGCGGCCGACGGCGCAGCGGGCAGTGACGGTGTAATGCACGGGTGGGATTCCTGGGCAGGCGGGCGGCGCACCTGTCGTGGCCGCCGCCGCCTCCGTCGCCCGCAATAGCGGCAAGACGTTGCCTTAAAGTTGTCCCGCCGGCGATACTGTCGAAAATTCCGCGAATTCTGTTTCCGGCATCACCCGTTGTGCCCACGCAGGGCCGGCAGGCCGATGCCGGTGGCCTCGAAGCCGCCATCGACGGCGACCACCTGCCCCGTCACGTAGGACGCCTTCTCCGAGCACAGGAACACGATGACGTTCGCCAACTCGCTCTCCAGCCCGTAGCGGGCGAGCGGCACCGCGTCGTGGTAGGCGGCGCGGATCTCGGGGCTGTGAACGGCCTTGGCCATGGCGGTGTCCACCGGGCCGGGGGCGACGGCGTTCACGCGGATGCCGTGCTGGGCGAGTTCGACCGCCTGCTGCTTGGTGAGCTGGGCGAGCCCGGCCTTGCTGGTCCCGTAGGCGACCCGCAGCGTCGAGGCGCGCAGGCCCGAGATCGAGGTGAGGTTCACCACCGCCCCGCCGCCATGGGCGGCCATGAGGGGCGCCGCCGCCTGGGTGCAGAGGAACGGCCCCGACAGGTTCACGGCGAGCACCTTCGACCAATCCTCGAAGGTCGTTTCCAGGAGCGGCTTGAAGATCGCGATGCCGGCGTTGTTGACGAGGGCGTCGAGGCGGCCGAACCGCTCCTCCACCTGTCGGACCGCCGCGCTCACCTGCGCCGGATCGGAGACGTCGGCCACGATGGCGAGCGTCGCGTCGGGCTTGGCGAGGCGGCCCATCGTGGCCTCCAGGTTGCCGCCGTCGATGTCGAGGAGGGCGACCTTCCAGCCTTCCGCGAGGAAGCGTTCGACGCTGGCGAGACCGATGCCCCGCGCCGCGCCCGTCACGAGGGCAATACGATCCTGCGTTTCCTGCATAGTGCGATCTCCGTCGCGGGGTGGGCCCGGTGGCCCTTGAACTCACGGAATCCGGGTGCTGGCCCGGACCCGCTCCTCGGCGGCACGGATCGCCTCCGGGGTGCCGACATGCAGCCATTGCCCGTCGAGGCGCATGCCGAAGAGCCGTTCCGAGGCGATGGCCTTGTCGAACAGCCGGTTGAGGGAGAAGGCGCCCTCCGGCGTGTCCGCGAACAGGGCGGGCTTCAGGATCGCCACGCCCGCGTAGATGAAGGGGGCGACCTTGCGCTCGCCGCGCCGTTCCAGGCGCCCGTCCGCCGCCATCAGGAAATCGCCCGCGCCCTCGTAGCCGAGGCTCGTCGTGGTGGGCGCCACGAGGAGGAGCGCGTCCATGCGCGCGCCGTCCCAAGCGGCGATGAGGCGGGACAGGTTCGGCTCCGGGCCTTCGAGCCAGAAGGAATCGGAGTTCAGCACCACGAAGGGCGCCGCGCCCATCAGCGGCAGCGCCTTACGGATGCCGCCGCCGGTCTCCAGCAGCGCCTCGCGCTCGTCCGAGACGGTGAGGCGCGGCGGTCCCGTCCTGCGGGCGAGATGCGCCTCGATCTGCTCGGCCAGCCAGTGGACGTTCACCACCGCGTCCGTCAGCCCGGCCTCGGCCGCCCGGTCGAGGGCGTGGTCGAGGAGCGGCTTGCCCGCCACCGCCACCAGGGGTTTCGGCAAGGTGTCCGTCACCGGCCGCATCCGCGTGCCGAGGCCGGCGGCCAGCACGAAGGCGCGGGTGATCGGGGTCTCGGGGGCGTCGCTCATGCTCGTTGTCCTGGCCGTCGCGCGGGTCAGGCCTCTGGGTTGTCGCCGACGGTGCCGGGCAGGTGCCGCTCATGCCAGTCCCGCACGGCCGCCAGCGCCGGATGGGCGAGGTTGCGGGCGAGGTAGCCCTCGATCCGCGGCAGGTGGGCGAGGTAGCCGGGCTTGCCGTCCCGCCGGTCGAGCCGGGCGAAGATGCCGAGGATCTTCGTCGCGCGCTGCGCCGCCAGCAGCGCGTAGGCGGTGGCGAAGGCGCCCATGTCGAAGTTCGGATCGCGGGCGCGGCGCTCGCGGACATAGAGGCCCAAGAGCCGCAATTCGAAGTCGGCGCTGGCGTCGACGCGGGCATCCTGCAGCAGCGAGGCGACGTCGTAGGCCGGATGGCCCATCACCGCGTCCTGGAAGTCGATGACGCCGACCCGCTCCAGACCCTCCCGGTTCGGCAGCCAGATCAGGTTGGGGGAATGGTAGTCGCGCAGGGTCCAGGTCGGGCGGGCGGGGACGGCGCCGTCCAGCGCCTCGCGCCACAGGGCGACGAACTCGTCGCGGACCTCCTGCGTGAGGCTCACGCCCCGGATGGCGGGGGCGTACCATTCCGGCAGAAGCTCCGCCTCGAAGAGCAGCGCGTCCTTGTCGTAGGGCGGGATGACGTGGTCGATCCCCTCCGCCACCGGCAGCACGGCAGGCAGGTCGGTGGCGTGGAGCTTGGCGAGCAGCCGCACCGCCTCCGCGTAGCGCTCCGGCCGAGGGGCGCCGTTCTCGATCACCGGCTCGCTGCCGAGGTCTTCGAGGATCAGGAGCCCTTCGGTCAGGTCCTCGCCGTAGACCTTGGGCGCCGAGAAGCCGAGCGCCCGCAGACCCCGGTCGAGGGCCACGAAGGCGTGGACGCTCTCCGCGAGGTGGACGATGGCCGAATAGGGCTTGCCGTCGCGCACGGGCGGACCGTCCGCCCGCGCCGGGGAGATCATCAGCACCGCCGTGGTGCCGTCGGGCTTACGCAGGCGCTCGTAGGCGCGGGACGAGGCATCGCCCTGCATCAGGATGCGCTCGGCATCGTCCCAGCCGGCGCGGGCCAGGAGCTTGCGCACCGCCCGCGCCCGGTCGATGCGGGCCTGCATGCCGCCGAAGCCCTCGATCCGGGCGAAGCGCGAGCCCTCGCCGAATTCCGGCCGCAGGGCCAGGGTGACGGAGAGGAGGGGCCCGCCCTGGGCCGGCATCTTCTCCGGCCACTCGACCAGGGTGATCGCCCCCTCGGCCATCTCCTCGAAGCCGAGTTCGACCAACTCGTCCGGGTCGCGCAGCCGGTAGAGGTCGGCATGGACGATGGAGCGCCCGTCGCGGGCCGTATAGGGCTGGACCAGGGTGAAGGTCGGGCTCGGCACTTCGAGGGCGGGATCGCCCGTCAATTCGCGGATGATGGCGCGGGCGAGCGTCGTCTTGCCGTCCCCGAGGCCGCCCGAGAGCGCCACCCGGTCCCCCGGCAGCAGGAACTCGCACAGGAACAGGCCAAGGTCCTCGGTCGCCATCTCGTCGGGCAACACGAATTCCCAGGCGGATTCCGCCTCGCCGGATTCCTCGCGTACGTCCTGATCGTCGCCGCCCAAAACCACCTCCGCGAGCTTGCACGCATGGTCCGTAAAGCAGGGACCGATGCAAGCCCAATCCCGCCGCCGCGCTGGTAACGCGACGGGGCGGTGCAGGGAAAGCACGCCCGCAACTCCCGGTCCAGGCTGGCACGGGGCTTGCCACGGCGGAACGCCGTGACACCAACGAAGGCACGTCACGGTGCGGAGGACAGGATGAAGCGCGAAGACCTCACCGAGAAGCTGCTCGATATCAAGCGGGAAAAGGGCTGGAGCTGGAAGTACATTCACGAGCAGATCGGCGGCCTGTCGCCCTTCCTGATCACCGCCGCCTGCATGGGCCAGATGAAGCTGCCCAAGGCGCAGGCGAAGCGTGCCGCCGAATTGTTCAGCCTCACCGAGGCCGAGGAGCGCATGATCAACGAGGCGCCCTATCGCGGCTCGATCCCGTCCATGCCGCCGACCGATCCGCTGATCTACCGCTTCTACGAGCTGGTGATGGTCTACGGCACGACCTTCAAGGAGCTGATCCAGGAGGAGTTCGGCGACGGCATCATGTCGGCCATCGACTTCAACATGGACATGGCGCGCGAGGCCAACAACAAGGGCGACCGCGTGAAGCTGACCATGTCGGGCAAGTTCCTGCCCTACAAGTATTACGGCAACGACGAGGGCACGCCGGAATACGGGTTCAAGGAGGGCTGAGCCCGTCTACCGGGACGCCGTCACGCTGAGCATCGGCAGGGTGACGCTCAAAGTCGCCTCGGGCTCCTTCGGGGGTCCGAGGCTCGCCAGGGCGGCGAGGCCCAGCGCCAGCGTCAGGGCGAGGAGCGACGTTTCGAAGCCGCGATAGACCCATTCCATCGTCACCTCCCGCGTTGAGATCCGAGGATCGGCGGGAAAGGTTACGATCCGGCTTACCGGCCGGCCCCTCCCCCGCGAGGAGGAGGGGCCGGACTCTCAGGTCAGAGCAGCTTCTCGATGGTGATCGGCATGTCGCGGACGCGCTTGCCGGTGGCGTGATGCACCGCGTTGGCGATGGCCGCCGCCGTGCCGACGATGCCGATCTCGCCGACGCCCTTCACACCCAGCGGGTTCGCCTTGTCCTCCTCGTCCACGAAGATCACGTCGAGGTCGTGGATGTCGGCATGGGCCGGCACGTGGTACTCGCCGAGGTTCCGGTTCATGAACCGGCCGAGCTTGTGGTCGAGCATCGACTCCTCGTGGAGCGCCGAGCCGATCCCCATCACGGTGGCGCCGATGATCTGGCTCCGGGCCGTCTTGGGGTTGAGGATCTTGCCCGCCGCGATGGCCGAGACCACCCGCGTCACGCGGACCTGACCCAGTTCCTCATCGACCTTCACCTCCACGAACACCGCCTGGTGGGTGAAGCACTCGAACTCCTTGGCGAAGTCCGAATCCGGCCCGGCCTCGCCGACCACCTCGATCCGGTCGAAGCCGCCGGCCTTCATCGCGTCCACGATGGCCACCGAGCGGGACGGATCGTCGGCCAGCGCGATGCGCCCCTTCGAGAAGACCACCCGCTCGAAATCGGCGTTGGCGAGGGGCGAAACGTCCATCTGCCGGGCGAGCACGAAGACCTGGGCCGCGATCTCGCGGCAGGCCTTCATCGCCGCCGTGCCGGAGGAGGCCGCCGTCCACGAGCCGCCGGCGACAGGAGCCTCGGCCAGCGACGTGTCACCGAGCTTCGTCGTCACGTCCTCCATCGTGAGGCCCAGCGTGTCGGCGCCGATTTGGGTGAGGATCGTGTAGGTGCCGGTGCCGATGTCGCCCGTGGAGTTGCCGAGTTCGAGCTTCCCGTCGCCGGTCAGCACCGCGCGGCACTTGGAGGGCATCATCAGCGCCTCCCAGATGCCGGAGGCGACGCCCCAGCCGACGAGCTCGCGCCCGTCGCGCATGGAACGGGGCTCGGGGGTGCGCTTGGCCCAGCCGAACCGCTCGGCGCCCTGCGTGAAACAGGATTTCAGCGCCTTCGAGCCGAAGGGCTTGTCCTCGATGGGCTCCCGGTCGGTGTAGTTGATGAGCCGCAACTCGATCGGGTCCTTGCCCAGCTCCTGCGCCAGCTCGTCCATGGCGCTTTCCAGGGCGAACAGGCCGGAGACCGCGCCGGGCGCACGCATATCGCCGGGGGTCGCCGTGTCGATCTTGGCGAGCTTGTAGGTGAGCTTGACGTTGTCGCAGGCGTAGAGCGTGCCCGACCAGTTGACGATGTTCTCCTGGTAATCCTCGTAACGCGAGGTGCCATGCACCGCATCGTGCTTGAGCGCCTGGAGGGCGCCGTCCTGGCCCGCGCCGAGGGAGACGGTCTGCACCGCCTCGGCCCGGTAGGTGAAGCTCCACATCTGCTCACGGGTGAGCACGATCCGCACCGAGCGGTCGAGGTCGCGGGCCGCGAGCATCGCCAGGAAGGCCTGGAATTGCGGGCGCAGGCCCGATCCGAAGCCGCCGCCGAGATAGGGGTTGAGCACCCGCACCTGCTCCGGCTTCAGGCCGAAGGCGCCGGTCAGGTATTGCTGCGTGTTCGCGACGCCCTGGACCTTGTCGTAGACCGTGAAGCTGCCGCCCGGCTCCACCACCACCGTCGTGGCGTGGGGCTCCATCGGGTTATGGTGCTCGTTGGCCATCCGGTACTGCTGGTTGACCCGGATCGGCGCCTTGGCGAAGGCCCCGTCCGCATCCCCCCACGGCTCCGGCGGCGGCTTGATGCCGTCGCGCTTCTTCGGCGGGTCGTAGGCCTCGCCGATGAGGGCATCGATGTCCGTTTTGGGCGTCTCGGCCTTGTAGGTGACCTTGACGAGGGAGGCGGCGTAACGCGCCGTCTCGAAATCCTCGGCCAGCACCACCGCCACCGGCTGGCCGGAGAACAGGATGTTCGCGTCGAAGAGCGGGCGGTAGGGCACGCCGGGGGGGCCGACCATGTCCTGGTAGGACTTCGGGTCCGCGGACATGTCCGGCCGGTTCTCGTGGGTGAGCACCTTCACGACGCCCGGAACGGCCTCGGCCTTGGCGGTGTCGAGGCCGGTGATCGTGCCACGGGCGATCGTGCTCGTGACGACATAGCCGTGGACGAGACCTTCGGCGGTGAACTCGGCGGCGTATTTGGCGAGGCCGGTGACCTTGGCGGGGCCATCGACGCGGCTGCGCGGGCTGCCGACATGCCGGTCACTGCCGGCGGCGGGGCTGATCTGAATGGTCATCGGGACCTCACTGAATGCGCTTGTCGCTGAGCGACTGGGGCGTGCCGGCGGCGGCCTGTTCGAGGCCGCGCACGATGGCCCGCCGGGCGAGTTCGATCTTGAAGCCGTTCTCGGACTGAGGCTTCGCCTCGGCCACGATCATGTCGGCGACCTTGGTGAAGGTCTCCCGCGTGGCGGGCTTGCCGGCGAGTTCGGCCTCGGCCTGAACGTTGCGCCACGGCTTGTGGGCGACGCCGCCCAGCGCCAACCGGGCGGTCTTGATCGTGTCGCCATCGAGGTCGAGGGCGGCCGCCACCGAGACCAGGGCGAAGGCGTAGGAGAGCCGGTCACGCAGCTTCAGGTAGGTGTAGTTCTGCGCAAAGCCCTGCTCCGGCAGATCGACGGCCACGACGATCTCGCCGGGCTTGAGGGTCGTGTCCTTCTCGGGCTCGTTCCCCGGCAGGCGGTGGAACTCGGCGAAGGGGATCGTCCGCTCGCCCTCCGGCCCGCTTACCTGCACCGTCGCCTCCAAGGCACTAAGCGCGATGCACATGTCGGACGGATGGGTGGCGATGCACTGGTCGCTGGTGCCGAAGATCGCGTGGATGCGGTTCACGCCGCCGATGGCCGGGCAGCCCGAGCCGGGCTCGCGCTTGTTGCAGGGCGTGCCGGCATCGTAAAAGTAGTAGCAGCGGGTGCGCTGGAGCAGGTTGCCGCCGGTCGTCGCCGCGTTGCGCAGCTGTGCCGAGGCGCCGGCCAGGATCGCGTTGCGCAGGAGCGGGTAGCGCTCGGCGACGCGGGAATCGTAGGCGACGTTCGCGTTGGTGGCGAGCGCGCCGAGGCGCAGGCCGCCGTTCGTCTCCTCGATGCCCTTGAGGGGCAGGTGGGTGATGTCGATGAGCCGGCCGGGCTTCTCGACCTCGTACTTCATCAGGTCGAGGAGATTGGTGCCGCCGGCGATGAAGCGGGCGCCGGCCCCGAAGGCGCCGACCGCCTCCGCCACCGTGCCGGCGCGGACGTATTCGAAGCGGTTCATCGTGCGCCCCCCTGGTGCATCACGTCCTCGATGGCATCGACGATGTTGGTGTAGGCGCCGCAGCGGCAGATGTTGCCGCTCATCGCCTCGCGGATTTCCTCACGGCTATGGGCGTGGCCCTCTTCCATCATGCCCACCGCCGAGCAGAGCTGGCCGGGGGTGCAGTAGCCGCACTGGAAGGCATCGTGCTCGATGAAGGCTTCTTGGATCGGGTGCAGGGCGTTGCTGCCCTTGCGCTCGCCGAGGCTCGCCAGACCCTCGACGGTGGTGATCTCGGCGCCGTCCTTCATCACCGCGAGGGTGAGGCAGGAATTCACGCGGGTGCCGTTCACCAGCACGGTGCAGGCGCCGCACTGGCCGTGATCGCAGCCCTTCTTGGTGCCGGTGAGGTCCAGGCGCTCGCGCAGGAGGTCGAGGAGGGTGGTCCAGGGCGTGACCTGCAACTCCCGGCGCTGGCCGTTGATGGTGAGCGTGATGCCGATGGGCGTGTCCGCCGAGACCGGCGGACTCTGTTCGAGCTGCATGGCGTCGTCCGCGAAAGGGGCCGGCGGCGCCGGCGGGAATGACGAAGGTTCGGCGGCGGGGCGCATCGCGATGGCCCGTGCACGACCGGTTCCGTCGATAACCATTCCAAACTGAGCCTGTTCCGAAGAGGGAGCCCCTGCGACGGAAGGGCATTGCCGCCCGGCGCCGGCCTCGGCTAACCCTGCGCCTGTCCCCGACACGGCGGAGAGAGCGATGGCCGGACTCGACGCGATCCTGAACGACATCGACGCGGATCTCGACAACGCGCTCGAACGGCTCTTCGCCTTCCTGCGCATCCCCTCGATTTCCACCGACCCGGCCTATGCCGGCCAGTGCCGCGAGGCCGCCGCGTGGCTGGCCGCCGACCTCACCGCGCTCGGCTTCGCGACCAGCGTGGAGGAGACCTCCCTTCACCCGGTGGTGCTGGCCCACAAGCCGAAGCCGGGGGCGCCGCATGTCCTGTTCTACGGCCATTACGACGTTCAGCCGGTCGATCCGCTCGACCTCTGGACGCACCCGCCCTTCGAGCCGCGCCTCACAGACGACGGCAAGGGGGGCCGGAAAATCGTCGCCCGGGGCGCCTCGGACGACAAGGGTCAGGTGATGACCTTCGTGGAGGCCTGCCGGGCGCATCTCGCGATGGCGGGCGAACTGCCCTGCGGCGTTACCATCCTCATCGAGGGGGCCGAGGAAAGCGGATCGCAGGGGCTGCCGGAATGGGTCGCGGCGAACCGCGACCGGCTCGGCTGCGACGTGGTCCTCGTCTGCGACACGGGGATGTGGGACCCGCGGACGCCGCAGATCACCTCGTCGCTGCGCGGCCTCTGCTACTTCGAGGTGAAGGTCACCTGCGCCGACCGCGACCTGCATTCGGGCTTCTTCGGCGGCGCCGCGCGCAACCCGATCCACGTTCTGTCGCGCATCGTCGCCGACCTGCACGACGCGGACGGCCGGGTGACGGTCCCCGGCTTCTACGAGGGCGTCCACGAGCGCCCGGCCGAGGTGATCGCGCAGTGGCGCGGCCTCGGCATGAGTGCGGAGACGCTGCTCGGCCCCATCGGCCTCAAGGAGCCGGCTGGCGAGAAGGGGCGCCTGCCGCTGGAACTGGTGCAGTCGCGCCCGGCCTGCGACGTGAACGGCATCTGGGGCGGCTACACCGCCGAGGGCACCAAGACGGTGATCGCCTCCACCGCCTCGGCCAAGGTCTCCTTCCGCCTCGTGGACGACCAGGACCCGGCGGCGCTCGCCACAAGCTTCGAGGCCTTCGTGCGCGAGCGGGTGCCGGCCGATTGCTCGGTCGAGATCGTCACCTACAAGGGCTCGCGGGCGATCAGCCTGCCCTTCGACATGCCGGAACTCGCCACCGCCAAGGCGGCCCTCGAGGCCGAATGGGGCGTGCCCGCAGTGACGGTGGGCGCGGGCGGCTCGATCCCGATCGTCGGCGACTTCAAGCGGCTGCTGGGCAAGGACACGCTGCTCATCGGCTTCGGCCTCGACGACGACCGCATCCACTCACCGAACGAGAAGTACGACCTCACGAGCTTCCACAAGGGCACACGTTCGTGGGCGCGGATCCTCGCCGCATTGGGCGAACGGGGCTGAGCCGGCCCGTGCCATAGGGCACGCTGCCGGCTCGTTCCCCCGCTCCGGCCGGATGAATCCGCGAAGCGTAGCCGTCTCATCGAACAGGGACGGGACGCGGAGGCGTGAATGCGGACGAGGGCGAAGCGGGCCACGGCGCTCGGGATGGGCCTGGGTGCGGCCCTGGCGGCGGGCGGGGCGCAGGCGGGCTCGGCGGCCCAGCCGGGCCAGACCATTGGCCTGCCGACCGGCGCGCAATTGCCGGTCGGCCTGTATTTCGTGAACCTGTCGAGCTTCGGCGTGCGCGACACCGCGCCGGCCTCGTCGGAGTCGAACGTCAACCTGCCGACGCTCGCCCTCGCGACGCCCTGGACGGTGCTCGGCGCGCGGGTCCAGTTCTTCTTCACGCAGCCGGTGGCGGCGGCGAGCCCGCGCGGCGGGCCCTACCAGAGCGGCATCGGCCAGCAACTCCTGGCCGGCCAGCTCGCCTGGGACCTCGGCAACGATTTTGGTGTGAGCTACCTGTTCGGCGGCTACCTGCCGATCGACACCCGCTTCCTCACGCAGGAAGCCTCGCTCTCACACCGCTTCGCGGCGAGCTACACCGGCAACGGGTTCAACCTGACAGCGAACCTGCTCTACGGCACGTTTCTGAACGAGCGCTCGCCCTTCGGCGTGCTCTACCCGGACTATCTGAACCTCGACCTCACCGCGACGAAGAAGTTCGGCAAGTTCGAGATCGGCCCGGTGGCCTTCGGCTCCACCGACCTGCCGACGGCCGTCGCCGGCTACCGGCGGCAGGGGCAGATCGCGGTGGGCGGCCTCGTCGGCTACAATTTCGGGCCGGTGAACCTGCAGGCCTACGTCACCCGCGACGTGATCGAGCGCAACTACGGCGGCTACGAGACCCGCGGCTGGCTGCGCGCCATCGTCCCCCTCTACCAGGACAAAAAGGACGTCGCGCCGAACCGCACCCTCGTGACGCGGGAACAGGGCGGGTAGGGCGCCGTCCGGCAGTCCTTCCGCGCGCAGGGACCGTCCCCCGTGGCAAACCCCGCCCTTGCACACGGAGCGACGGCGGAGGTCGTCGGAGGCCACTCGCGCCTCCCCACGATCCTCACACGCGAAGAGTGTCCTGCGTCGCGCAGAGTGGAAAGGCGATCCAAGTCTCCCCCATCCCAGTCCCCCCAAGGCGCTCAAGGGCTTCCGACAGCGGGGCGTCAGGTTGGCTCCGCAGGATCGGAGCGACAGCCGAATGGGGGAAAGATATGTCGAACCAGGCCGAAATATATCTGCCCGACCGCTATGATCCGCGGCCTGCGCAGCCGGCCGATCCCCCGAAGACGCAGCCGACCTTCGATCCAAGCGGCAGCCAAACGGCACAACCCCCTGCCCCCGCGCCCGCCCCCGCAGAGGCAGGGGGAGCACAAGGCAGCTCATCCGACGCCGTACAGGAGTTGCTTCGGACTGCACGCGATCCGAAGACGACGCCACATCAACTCATGTCATTGATGAAGAAGGATGGCCCTGAGATTGCCGACAGCTTTGCCCGGCTACTGACAAGTTCGAGTGAATACATGAAGACCGAACAACCTCCGCTGGTTGTTTCTGAATCGTCGCTTCTCGGTCGTGTTCTCGGTAGCGTAGCCGTTGAGCAGGATCCAGCCTGCACTAGGTTCGTTCAAAGCGTTCTAACGACAGCACCGGCGTCGGCTTATAAGGATGGAACCACCTTAATAGCCATGGCCGACATACTAGCCACGAGGGTACACCCCAATAAATCCGATTTCTATATGGATAAAATCGGTACGGTATTCGAGTCGAACTATGCTTTTGCAATAAAAATACTAGGAACTCCGGACCTGGTACCTAGTTTTTCGGCACTCATCTCACCAGAAACGACACTGGAAAAGCTGAGGACGGTGATAGAGGCCGCGCCCCCCGAGGCGGCGGGCAAGTTCGGAACGTTCGTCGGCCAGCATAGCGACTTCCTGCTGCAGCTTTCGAAGTCATTCGACAAAACCAACACGACCGGCATCAACCGGGCCTCGCCGGACGAATCACCCATCGCTCGCGTCCTGAACGCCCTGAAGGACGGCCCGCCGAGCAAAAGCCGCAGCCAGTTCGTCACGGAGGTTTTCAAAGAGACGACAGCGTTCGCGATCAGGGAGCCGGCCGTTCAGACAGCCATGGCCGATGCGACGGCAGCGGAATGGTATCCGTCCAATGAAAAGGATGCCGACAAAGCGCCCGAAGCCGCAAAGCGCTTGGCCGACATCTTTGCCACGGACCAAGGGCGGGGCATGCTCTTCGTCGGCGACAAGTATGGCCCGACCTCGGAAGATCGGTTGTTTGGCCTCGCCTTCCTGAGAAATCACCCCGACATCACCGGGAAGACGCTGTCGCAAAGCGAACATGGCTGGACCAGTCCGGCGGTCGTCACGCCTTACGCCCAGCTCGCCGCGAACCAATATCTCGCGCTGCGCTCCGACATACCCGTCGCCATGAAGGGTTTTGATCTTGAGAATACGATCGGCTTTGCCTTGAATCTCAAGCTCGACGTATCCGAGAAAGACAACATCAAAGATTTGAAAACCAAATTAGCGAATGGCGAAATCAACTGCTACGCGAATTCCGGCGCGGCCAAGAACATCCAAGACATTGCCGACCAGATCCGGTCCGTCGCCGGAAATGGCTCCGTCCGGGTCACGGTTTTGCCTGTCACGTTCGCCTGCGACAATGCACAGCCGCACACGGTCCCTCTATTTCGCGTCCTCGACGAACATAACGAAGAACGCTACGTCGATGAAATGGGGCGCCAATACGACAACTTCGAGGACTGGCGCAAGCACAACATTCTACCTCCCGGCGACCAGTACTTTCCCCATGATGGCCATCTCACCACCGGCGACAATAACGAAGCGGTCCTCGATCATGCCGCCACATCGAGGACCATCGACACCACCGGCGAAAAGGTCCTTCACTTCCTGGATAGGGCTGCCGTCATCGGCGGTCTGTTTGCAGGCGGCTTGGGTTTGGTTGCCAGCGGAGCCTTCGTCTTGCCGCTGATGGCGGCCTCGACCTTGGGAGGATTGTGGACCGGCATCGAGAGCGGCCGCCAACTCGGTGATCGCTACGAGCATGGACAGTCGATCAATCCATTTACAAGTCGGGTGGCCACCAACCTCTGGCTCAATCTCGGAGCTGGCGCGGCCTCGGTTCTCGCCCTCGGAAGCGCGGCACGATTGACGCAACTGAAGGAAGCCGCCGAAGAGGCAGTGGGCGCTGAGCAGATGATGCACACCGCCATCAAATGGGGAAGCTTCACCACGACAGCCGCACAGACGGTCGACCAAACCGTCGAGACCGGCCTTAAATGGAAAACGATGACGAATACAGAACGAATGTATTCGCTACTTAAGACGTGTTTTTTTGGCGTTACCGCTTTTCAACGGTTTACAGATATCAAAGTTGGCGATGTCGTAAGTGAATACAGTTATAATATCCTGCGCACGTACATACTAAGAACCTCAACCCCAGAAGTCATTCCTGATGAGGCACTCCCGCCGGGAGAAGTGATCATCGAACTCGAGCCCGAAACCAATGTCGTCCAGGGCGTACGGTCGGGACCGGGGGCAACGCAGGGTGAAATCGAATTGGCGTCCAACCTCGCGATGGGCCTGAGGCGCATCAATGCGATGGAGGAGGAACTCGGGGAGATCGTACCTGACGGGGGTCGATTTCCGCCAGGCAGTATCGGCCGTGTCGTTCAAGACAATGTTTCGAATCTCAATGAAAATCTGCTCGCCCAGCTCAAGAAGCTTCAGGAGACAAATCTCAGCCCTCAGCAGCGTAGCCAGGTTGAACAGGACGTTTCAGATGGTCTTGAACAGCTTGAAAAGCTTGAATATCAATATATCAAATGGAATTCAGACCCGGATTCAGCCAATCGCCAAGCCACTCAGGGCGAGATAGAAGACTTGTCGGAGGGCTCGGACACCACGAGCTACCACTCCGCTCGAAGCGAGCCGGCGCAATCATCTGATGACTCGGACGCTGCCGACGCCCCATCCATCGAGAGTGGAACAGGCAACCAGGGAATATTCGAGGCCGGAGGTTGATGACAACGATCACAGGCGACCGACAAGCAACGCCCCGCGATCCTCGGATCGCGGGGGTTCTTCTGTCAGATGCCCTTAACGGTGGGAGCGGCGGGGCGCGGTGCCCGAGGCCCAGTGCGGGGCGACCACATCACCGCGGCTGACCGTGGCGCGGTTCCCGTCGTGGAACATCGGCGTGCCGGCGATCTGGCCCGTGCCCATCCGCTGGGAATGGAGCGACTTCGGGTTGTGGTACGGGTCGCTGACGTAGCTGCTCATGTGCCCGCCGCCGGCCGCCTGGCGGCTGCCGTCGCCGCCTTCGGCATGGGCCAGGGACGGCAGGACGAGAGCGGTGACGGCCAGGCCCAGGATCGCAAAGCGCTTCATCTCAATAACCCCTTCGAGGTGTCTTCGCGCCGGACCCTCTGCCCTGCGCCGATGAGAAGAACATAGCGCCTATTTTCGAATGTATAAGTGCGCATGCGCACAGTATATCTTGCTGTAATTTAATCATTTTATTGTCGTTGCTGGGTGCGCTCACACACATGGAGAGAGAACGAGCGGACTAATCCCCCGCCCCGGCCGTCAGGGCCGGGCGATGCGGCGGTCGATCCAGGACCAGAGGGCGCGGATCTCGGACGCCGCGTAGCCGGCCGGCGCATGCTCGGTGACGCCCCGGCCCAGGGCGATGGCATCCTGATGATCGACGCGCTGGAGGAGGGAGGGCTCGGCCATCATCCCGAGGCCGGCGAGTTGCTGCGCGTAGAGCCCCGTGCGCGGCGAGGGCGGCGGCGGGCACTGGTTGAGGACGAGGGCGAGGCGGTCGCCGAGCCCCTGCCCGGCCAGGAGTTCGATGGTCGGCAGGGCCGCCATCAGGTCGAGCCGCGAGGGGCGGATCGGGATGAGCACGAGGTCGGCGAGCCGCAGGATCGCCGCGACGCCGCCGATGGAGGAGCCCGGCGTGTCGATGATCGCGAGGGTGCGCCCCTGCTCGGCCTGCTCGTCGAGGATCGGCTGGAACTGCGCGAATTCCCAGGGACGCAGCCGGTCGACCACCGGCTCGGGTCCCCCCCGGAGGGTGCCCCAGGCGCAGAGCGAGCCTTGCGGGTCGGCGTCGAAGGCCGTCACCCGCTCGCCGGCCTGGGTCGCCGCGACGGCGAGGGAGGCGGAGAGCGTGGTCTTGCCGGTGCCGCCCTTCTGGACGGCGACCGCGACAACGCGGGGGCGGGGGCGGGGGCTGGTGTGGGGGCCCGTGTGGCGGGGATCCATCGCGCGATTCCGTCCCCGGTCACGGACGGGGAGCCGCCTGATTCCGGGCGGTGCAGGCTTACGGCAGGCGCGGCCCGCGGAAAACCGCAGGCCGCGCCTCGCCCACAACCGGCGGCGGGTGGTGTCAGTGGATGGCGTCGATGATCTTCGCCTTGGGGCTCGCATCCGGCGCGGGCGAGGAGCCGGCGACGAGGGTGCTGCCCGGCTTCGCCACGGTGAGCGCGATGGCGATGACGGCCAGGATCGCCGCGAGGCCGGCGGGGAACAGGAAGGCCATCTCGCCGAAGCGGTAATCGAGCAGGCCGCCGAGGACGGCGCCGGTGCTGAGGCCCGCCCATAGCGGCGCCTGGATCCAGAAGGAGGGTGCCACGGTGCCCATCAGCAGGTTGGCGCAGCCCGTGCCGAACCGGACCACGGCGCCGGTCACGTAGGTGAGCGCCAGGGAGCGGCCGCCCTCGTCCTGCAGGGTGGCGTTCTGCAGGCCGAGCGCCAGCACGATCGGGTAGGCGTGGAGCGGGTAGGCGAAGGTGCCCCAGGGCATGAGCAGGCCGGCGGCGAGCAGGGCCGCCTGCATCGTCAACAGCACCGAGAGCCGCCAGCGACCCACCGCCGCCGCGATCAGCGTGCCGAGGAAGGCGCCGAAGCAGAACACCGCGATGGTGCTCGCCACGCGGGTGACGTTGTCCCAGTCGCCGTTCGCCACCGCCACGCCGAAGCGGGTGGTGTTGCCCGACATGAACGACATGAAGAGCTGCGAGAATTCGAGGAAGCCGATGGAATCGGCGGTCCCGGCGAGCATCGCCAGGGCGATGGCGAAGAACAGGCGGGACCGTGGATCGGCGGGGAACGACTTGTCCTCCGGGGCTCCGGACTTGTCCTTCTCGATCCGCTCGTTGACCATGCGTCACCCCCCGTGACTGAGGCCGCCCCATGGCGGCCGACCATTAATGGACGGCGCCGGCCAAGGTTTCATCCAAGCACGGGTTGCAGGGCGGCAATGCGACCGGGCACCGGCCTTCCCCCCTCGAACCGAACCGTCGCCTCGCGCAGCACCCGCACGGCGAGACCGGCTGCCCCAGCCGCCGCGAGCACGTGAGCATCCGCATGGGCGTAGCGTCCGTCCGTGCCGAGGCGCACCGCAGGGTCCGCCTCGCCCTCCGGCGGCGATTGGATCGTGAAGGCCGCCCAGCCCCCCGGCCGGAGCACGCGGGCGATGCCGGCGAGGATCGGCGCGAGGTCGGCGCAGTAGATGAACACGTCCGCCGCGAGGCAGAGATCGGCCGATTCCGCCGGCTCGTCCCTCAGGAACGCCCCGAGTTCGGCGGCGACCAGCCTGTCGTAGCAGCCCTTGGCGCGGGCCTGGACCAGCATGGCCGGCGATAGGTCGACCCCCGTGAGCCGCCCGATTCTGGGAGCAAGCGCCGCTCCCGCGAGGCCGGTGCCGCAGCCGAGATCGAGGGCGGCCTCGAAGCGCGCCGGCGCGGCGGGCAGCACCTCCGCCACCAGGGCCGGCCCGACATAGCGCAGCCCCTCCACGAGGTGGCGCTCGAAGCGCGGCGCGTAGCCGTCGAACAGGGCGCGGACATAGGCGGGGGTGAGGGCGGCCCCCTCCCCCACCCCGAGCCGCGCGCGATGCAGCCCGGCGCCGATCCCATCCTCCGGGTCGAGGCTCAGGGCGGTCCCGTAGGCCGCGAGCGCCGCCTCCCGCTCGGCGGGGTCGCGGGTGGCGGCGAACAGCGCCTCCCGCGCCCGCCCGAGGAGCAGCCACGCGGGGGCGTAGCGCGGGGCGATCTCCACCGCCTGGGCGGCGAGGTCGGCGCAGGCGGCCGCGTCGCCTTCCGCGAGGCAGGCCTCGGCGTAGCGATAACGGCGGTCGGCGAGCAGATCGCCGGAACTCTGGGGGACGTACATGCGTCGAACTGGGTTTCAAAAGGGCGAGCCCTTTTGCGGGCGCGGGGCGGAGCCCCGCAAGGTGTCTGATCGAGGGCCGATGTCCACACGCGCGAGCGATCTGCTCACCCTCACCCGCGAGGGGCTCTACTGCCCCCTCGGGCAATTCCACGTCGACCCGACCTGGCCGGTGGCGCGGGCGCTCATCACCCACGGCCATGCCGACCATGCCCGCGCCGGCCACGCCCATGTGATGGCCACCCCCGAGACCCTGCGGATCATGGCCGTGCGCTACGGCGAGGATTTCTGCGGCTCCTCCCAGGAGGCCAAGCTCGGGGAGACCCTGCGCGTCGGCGACGTCTCCGTGCGCTTCGTGCCGGCGGGGCATGTGCTGGGCTCGGCGCAGATCGTCATCGAGCGCGAGGGCGTGCGGGTCGTCGTCTCGGGCGACTACAAGCGCGCCCCGGACCCGACCTGCCTGCCCTTCGAGGTCGTGCCCTGCGACGTCTTCATCACCGAGGCGACCTTCGGCCTGCCGGTCTTCACCCATCCCGACACGCGGGGCGAGGTGCGCAAGCTCATCGCGTCCCAGAGACTCTTCCCGGAGCGCGCCCACATCGTCGGCGCCTACGCGCTCGGCAAGGCGCAGCGGGTGATGGCGCTGCTGCGCGAGGAGGGCTGGGACGGGCCGATCCATCTCCACGGGGCGATGGAGAAGCTGACCGAGCTCTACAAGCGCGAGGGCATTCCGCTGGGCGAGACCCGCAAGGTGGTAGCCGCCGAGCGCAAGGATCTGGCGGGCGCCATCGTGATCTGCCCGCCCTCCTCCATCCAGGACGTGTGGTCGCGCAAGTTTCCCGATCCCGTCACCTGCTTCGCCTCCGGCTGGATGCGGGTGCGCGCCCGCGCCCGGCAGAAGGGCGTGGAACTGCCCCTCGTGATCTCCGACCACGCCGACTGGCCGGACCTGTGCCGCACCATCCGCGAGACCGGGGCGGGCGAGGTCTGGGTGACGCACGGGCAGGAGGACGCCCTGGTCCATTGGTGCGGCAGCGTGGGCATCCGCGCCAAGCCGCTGCATCTCCTCGGCTACGGCGACGACGGCGAGGCCGAGCCCGTGGCGGCCGGCACGGAGGAGGCGGCGTGAACGACTTCGCCCATCTCCTCGACCGCCTCGGCTACGAGCCCCGCCGCAACGCCAAGCTGCGGCTGTTGCAGGATTACTTCGCCCGGACGCCCGACCCGGAGCGCGGCTACGCGCTTGGCGCGATGACCGGCACGCTGAGCTTCCGCGAGGCCAAGCCGGCCCTGATCCGGGGGTTGGTGGAGGCGCGCATCGACCCGGTGCTGTTCCGCCTGTCGCACAATTACGTCGGCGACCTCGCCGAGACGACGGCCTTGATCTGGCCTGCGCCGGCCGAGGCCGACGGGGCCGGCATCGGCCACAACAATCCCCCTCCCCCGAGCCTCGCGGAGGTGGTGGAGACCCTAGCCGGTACGGCGAAGAAGGACCTGCCCGGCCATCTCGCCACGTGGCTCGACGCGCTGGACGAGACCGGGCGCTGGGCGCTCCTGAAGCTCGTCACCGGCAACCTCCGCGTCGGCGTCTCGGCGCGGCTCGCCAAGACGGCGGTCGGGGCGCTGGGCGGGCACGAGGCCGACGCCGTCGAGGAGGTGTGGCACGGGCTGGAGCCGCCCTTCGCCAGCCTGTTCGCCTGGGTCGAGGGACGGGCCGAGCGCCCCGAGACCCTGAACCCGGCCCCCTTCCGCCCGCCGATGCTCTCGCACCCGATCGAGGAGCGGGACGACCTCGACAAGCTCGAACCGGACGCCTTCTCCGCCGAGTGGAAATGGGACGGCATCCGCGTGCAGCTCGTCGGCGGGCGTGACCGCGAGGGCGTGCAGGTGGGCAAAGTCTATTCCCGCACCGGCGAGGACATCACCGGGGCGTTCCCCGACCTCGCGGAGGCGATCACGTTCGAAGGGGCGCTGGACGGCGAGCTGCTGATCCTGCGCGAGGGCCGGGTCCAGAGCTTCAACGTGCTGCAACAGCGGCTCAACCGGAAGTCCGTGACGGGCAAGCTCCTGGAGGAATTCCCGGCGCATGTGCGCGCCTACGACCTGCTCGCGAGCGAGGGCGAGGACCTGCGGCCCGAGCCGTTCTCGGCGAGGCGGGAGCGGCTGGAAGAGGTGATCCGCCGCCTCGACCACGCTCGCATCGACATCTCGCCCCTCGTGCCCTTCGCGGATTGGGACGCGCTGGCCGCCGCCCGCGCCGACCCGGCCTCCGTGGGCGCCGGGGAGGATGCGGACGCGATCGAGGGCGTGATGCTCAAGCGCCGCAACAGCGTCTACCTGCCCGGTCGCCCCAAGGGTCCGTGGTGGAAGTGGAAGCGCGAGCCGCACATCGTCGACGCGGTGATGATGTATGCCCAGCGCGGGCACGGGAAGCGCTCGTCCTTCTACTCGGACTACACGTTCGGCGTGTGGCGCGAGGCGCCGGAGGGCGGCGACGAGCTGGTGCCGGTGGGCAAGGCCTATCACGGCTTCACCGACGCGGAACTCGCCAAGCTCGACCGCTACGTCCGCAACCACACGACCAAGCGCTTCGGCCCGGTGCGGGAGGTCGCCTACGGGCGCGAGGCCGGGCTGGTGCTGGAAATCGCCTTCGAGGGTGTGCAACGCTCCACCCGCCACAAGTCGGGGGTGGCGATGCGCTTCCCCCGCGTCAGCCGCATCCGCTGGGACAAGCCCCCGGCGGAGGCGGACCGGATCGACGTGCTGGAGCGCATCCTCGCCCGGGGCGAGACGGAGATCGCCCCCGGCGCCAGCCTGCAGGAGGACGCATGAGGAGCGGTCGGTTCGGACGGGTCGAGGCGCTGGTTGCCGGGCCGGTGACGCAGCAGGCGAGCGGCCGGCTCATCGTCGCCACGCCCGGCCAGGGCTTCACCGACATCACCGCCGCCATCGCCGGCTTCGTGCACGAGAGCGGTATCGGGAACGGCCTCGCCAGCGTGTTCTGCCGGCACACCTCGGCCTCTCTCACCATCCAGGAGAACGCCGACCCGGACGTGCAGACCGACCTGCTCACCGCCCTCGACGGCCTCGCCCCCCGGCACGATGCCTATGTCCACGGTTCGGAGGGGCCGGACGACATGCCCGCCCATATCCGCACCATGGTCACGGATTCCGGCCTCGTGGTCCCGGTCGTCGGCGGCCGGCTCGCCCTCGGCACGTGGCAGGGGATCTACCTGATCGAGCACCGCGACCGCCCGCACCGCCGGGAGGTGCTGCTGACGGCGATGGGCGGATGATCCGCGCGAACCCTCGCCGTCGGGTCCGCGCGGAGCGGCCTCACCCGTCCAGCGCCGCTAGCAGCCGTTCCGTCGCGTAGACGCTCGCCTCATCGAGGGGGAACGGTTTCGGGACGCCACGCGGGGCCTGGACCGGGTACGCGCCGGTCCGGTACCGCTCGACACACGCCTCCAGCGCGTCCGAGAGCAGATCCGGCGAGAGATAGGGCAGAGAGGTCAGGTCGAAGCGGTCGGTCATGTGCCGGTCGCCGTAATCGTTGGTGACGACCATGAGCCCGGCCTCGGCCATCTCCAGGGGTGGATAGCTCGGATGAGGCGACAGCATCAGCGAGATGCCGATGCTGGAGCGGTTCAGCCAGTAGGCGTATTGCTCCAAGGTGAGCTTGCCGAGGACCGACAGGTTCTGGACCGGGCTTGCCCAGCGCTCATCGAAGTTCTCGCCCAAGGACAGGATCCGCCATGTGGACGCCTCCACGGGGTTCCGCATCTGCCATTTGGCCAAGGCATCGCAGATGATTTCGAAGGCGTTACGGTGGACCGAGGGCCGGCCGTAGATCATGATGATCTTCTCCCGCCTCGCCGGCTTGAGAAGCTTGTTGATGTTGTCGTTCAGCTTGTACGGCAGACAGAACGAAGTTTGGAATTCATACTGTGACTTGTTGAAGAAATTTAGTAGCTCTTCTGAATTGATGATTGCAATGAATCGATCAGTTTCGAAATAAGTGCTTTCGGCGAGAGCATATTTGCTCGCCCAACCGTAGAAATTCGGCTCATAATCCTGGATAAGATAGATATACTTGCTGGCTTTCTTGAAGTAACTGCGAATGAAGCTCTGCCCGGACTTGGCGAACAGGGCCGTCCACCATGCGGTGGCGAAGAACACGTCGTTCGCCCGCACCGGGAACCGCTTGAAGGTGCGCTGGTCGGCATCGACCAGGGTGAAGCGGGCGCCGGAATCGATGTCGCCGATCTTCTGCACGGTATAATCCGGGAAGGCGGACCTCCCCTCCGGCTCGATCTCGGCATCCGTGGTGACGATGGCGAAGTCGACGTCGTCCCCCGCCTTCTTCGCGATATCCTTGAATAGCTTGATCGCGGTGGCGATGCCGCCGAACGTCTGCCGGGGGTTGATCGACGGAACGAGCAGTACAAACCGGCGCCGCTCGGACAGGGACGGCGCGAAGAGGATGTCCCGCGCCTCGGGGATGGTGCGCGCCAGCGGGAGATGGCCGGAGACCGCGCCCGCGATCAGCGGGCGATCGACCTTGGCCAGGATCTCCTCAAGGTCGGTCGCCGTCCTCGCGGAGAAGACGCATTGCGGATGGGGATAGGTGAAGGTCCGGTCGAGCACCTTCGCCCAGCCGAAGCCTTCGCTCTCGCCGAAATACAGGAGACTCCGCTCGATGGCATGGGCCAGCGTGCCATCGACCTGGGCCGCCTCCTCATCGAAATCGTCGAGGCGAAGGCCGAGCGACAGGAGGCCCTTCAGGGCCGCCGTCCGCGCCCAGAACATGGTCCCGGACGGAAACTCCAGGATCATGTCCTTGCTGAGCGTAACGCCGACCTTGCGCAGGAGCCGCGACGCATTCTCGAAGTTATAGCCCCAGTTCAAGATCCCCCGCAGCACGTAGAGGTGCTGGGGAAACACGAACCCTTTCCGGTGCCGGTCGAGCAACGTCAAGTTCGTCTCGATGATGTCCTTCGATCCGATCAGGCTAGCGAACAGATAGTTGCGCCACGACGCGAGATCATCGCCGCCATGGGGCGATTTCTTGGTATGGAGGTGGAGGAAGGCCGGGTAATCCTCGAAGACGTCAACGAATGCCGTCAGCATCGGGCCGACGTCGCGCCCGCGATTCGCCACGACGCGCACCTCGACCTTGCCGCGCCGGAAGGCACCGCCGTCCTTGAGGATCGCGGCCTTCTTGTCCTCGGTATCCGTCGAGACGAAGATGTCGATGGGACAGGGACATTCCTCGAGCTTCTCGAAGATCTCACCCATGAGTTCGGGATAGTACGCATGGACGATGGCGGCGACGCGCGGGAAATCGAACCCGCGCAGGTCGGCCGGCAAGGGCGTGGCGAGCGCAAAATCCTCGTGGTTGAGCGGGCGCCGAGAGGGGACGACCCCGTTGGGATACACGAGCTGTTCGGTGTGGTGGAAATCCAGTTCGGCGCCACGGAATCCAAGACCACGCCCGATCGTCACATAGTGGACGAACGGCTCCATAGTGCCGATCTTGTCGCCGTACTCCCGCAGATAATAATGCGGGTCGAAATCGGGGATCGGCCGTCTCCCTTCCTTGGAGCCGTGCTCCAGATAGTGGATGACGGGATCGACCCGGTCTCCGACCACGTCCGGGTAGGAATTCCGGTAGAAGGTATCGTCGAAATCTCTTCGGATCTTCTCGGAGTCCGCCCTATAGATTTGGTACTTGTCCCTCCTGAAGCGAAGACGAATGTTCATCGATTTCAATTCCTTTCGCCTTTGCATGAGGCAAGACGACGCTCGCCGTGAAAACGTCATCCTGATCGGCAATATATCTTGATTGCAGCAATAGAATAAATACGATCAGGATGCCGCATCAAACGCGATCTGACATGCTTCGTCAATCGTGAGCAGAAATCCACGCGACCCGCATGGCAGAATGTATATTTATAGTGCCGGTTTGACCATTGATCTACGGCAACTCACGCAGATCAGTTACGCTACGCTGCGTAGCCTATCGCCAATTTCTACAGAAACTTCAATGGGTCCGTCTCCGGCGGCGCGGGGGCGACGTCGTTGCGGTTCCACCAGCCGCCGCCCAGCGCCACGAACAGGGCCGCCGTGTCGGCATATTGCGTGGCGCGGGCCGAGGCCGAGGTGATCAGCGCCGAGAGGTAGCCCTGCTGCGCGATCAGCACCTGCGACGAGTTCACGGCGCCCGCCGTGTATTGCTTGCGGATCAACTCCAGGCTCTGGCCCGTGGCCTTCTCGGCGGCCTGGGCGGCGGCCACCGCCCTGGCATCGGCCTGCAGGGCGCGCAGCGCGTCCGCGACGTTCTGGAAGGCGGTGATCACGACCGCCTTGTACTGCGCCTGGGCCTGGTTCAAGCTCTCCTCCGAGGCCCGCTGGCGGCGGAACAGGGTGCCCGCGTCGAAGATCGGCGCCGTCGTCTGGCCGATGATCGTGAAGAAGGCCGCGCCGGGATTCGTCACGTTGGCGAGACGCACCGCGCTCGATCCGCCGGTCACCCCGATGGTGAATTGCGGCAGGCGGTTGGCCACCGCCACGCCGACATTCGCGGAGGCCTGCTGCACCAGCGCCTCGGCGGCCTTCACGTCCGGCCGCTGCTGCACGAGGCGCGAGGGCAGGCTGACGGGCAGCTTCGTCGGCAGGCGCAGCGACGCCAGGGCGAAGGTCTCCGACACCTCGTCCGAGGGCAGGCGCCCGGCCAAGGCCGTGAGCAGGTCGCGCTGGATCGCGAGCTGCTTCTCCAGGGGCGGCAGCAATTGCTGCGACAGCGCCAGCGCCGCCTGCTGCTGCACCACGTCCGCCCCGGCGATCTGCCCGAGGGACAATTGCTTGTTGTAGAGCCCCAGCACCTCGGTCTGGGCCTGGATCACCTTCTTGGTGGCGTCGATCTGCGCCCGCAGGGACGCCTCCTGGATCGCCGCCGCCACCACGTTGGCCGTCAGGCTGAGATAGGCGGCCTCCAGCTGGAACCGCTGGTTCTCGGCCGTCGCCTCCAGGGATTCGATCTGCCGCCGGTCGGCCCCGAACACGTCGGGGTTGTAGGAGACCACCGCCTGCGGGGTGAAGAGCGAGTAAAGATACCGCGTCTGGTTGTTGAGCGGCGATTGCAGCTGCAGGCCCGGCGCCAGGGCCTCCTGCGCCAGGGGCGTGGCGGTGAGGGTCGGGTAGAGGGTGCCCTTCTGGGCCAGCACGTTCTGCTGCGCCACCCGCAACCCGGCCTGGGCGGCCTCCAGGTTCGGGTTGTTGGCGAGCGCCTGCTCCACGAGGCGGTTGAGCGCCTTCGAGTGGAACAGGGTCCACCATTGCCCGGGGATGTCGGCGCCGGAGACGAAACTCTGGTCCGCCGAGCCGCCCTGGCGGGTGCGCACCGTGTCGGCGGCGGAAGGGTTGGCCAGCGGCTCCTTGGTGTAGCGCGTGACCGGCGGCGCCTCGGTCGGGACGAAGTTCGGCCCCACGGCGCAGGCCGACAGCCAAGCCGACAGCCACGCCGCCGCCAGCGATCCGGCGACGACGCCGCGCGTCGTCCGGGCCGCCGCGACCCGCCCGGCACCGTTCCGGCCCCTCCTCGTCATCATGCCCCCGCCGCGGTCCGACACCCGCTCCGCTCCCCGGGAAAAGGGCCGCCGGGACGGCGGGAGTCAATGCGGACCCCGCCCCGCCGGCCGCGTCGGCCCCGCGCCTGTGGCTCGCCGGCCACGGCGCCGCGCGCAAGGCCCGCCATCACGCCGCCATCCGGTGTTCGCGCAGCGCCCGCGCGTCGGGGTTGGTCTTCCGCCGGGAGAACAGGGAGATCAGGATCGGCACGATCACGAGGATCAGGTTCGGCGCCAGGAGGATGCCGCCGACCACCACGAGGGCCAGCGGCTTCTGCACCTGCGAGCCGATGCCGGTGGAGATCGCCGCCGGCAGCAGGCCGACGCAGGCCGCCACGCAGGTCATCATCACCGGGCGCATGCGCACCACGGCGGCGTTCCAGATCGCCTCCGACCGCTCCCAGCCCTCCTCGAGGAGCTGGTTGTAGTAGGCGAGCAGGATCACGCCCTCCATGGTCGAGATGCCGAACAGGGCGATGAAGCCGATCGCCGCCGAGATCGAGAAGGGCGTGCCCGTCACGAACAGGGCGAAGATGCCGCCGATCATCGCCATCGGGATCACCGAGAGGGTGAGCAGCATGTCGGTGACGGAGGAGAAGTTCACGAACAGCAGCAGCGCGATCAGCAGCAGGGTGATCGGCACGACGAGGCTGAGCCGTGTCGCCGCCTCGGTGAGGTTCGTGAACTGGCCGACCCATTCCGCGTGGTAGCCGGAGGGCATGTCGACCTCCTGCTCCACCCGGCGCTGCGCTTCGAGCACCGTCGAGCCGAGGTCGCGCCCGCGCACGGAGAACTTCACCGGGATGTAGCGCTCCTGGTCCTCGCGGTAGATGAACGAGGCGCCGGAGACGAGATCGACGTCGGCGATCTCGGAGAGGGGCACCTGGATCACACCGCCATTGGGGTTCTGCGCGCCGACCGAGATGTTGCGGATCGTAGCCAGCGACGAGCGGAACTCCTTGGCGAGCCGCACCCGCATGGGGAAGTGCCGGTCCGAGCCGTACTCGTAGAGGTCGCCCACCGTCTGGCCGCCGACCGCCGCCTGGATCGTGGTGTTCACGTCGCTGATCGAGAGGCCGTAGCGGGCGGCCTTGTGCCGGTCGACGTCGATCCGCACCGTCGGCTGGCCGAGGGATTCGAACACCGAGAGGTCGGTGATGCCCGGAATCGTGGAGAGCACCGCCTTCACCTGGTTGGCGGTCTTCGTCAGCTGCGCGAGGTCGGTGCCGTAGATCTTGACCGAGTTCTCGCCCTTCACGCCGGAGGCCGCCTCCTGGACGTTGTCCTCGATATACTGGGAGAAGTTGAACTCGATGCCGGGGAACTCCTCGGCCAGCTGGGTGCCGAGGTTGCGGATCAGGGTGTCCTTGTCGAGGCCCTTCCGCCACTGGTCGGCGGGCTTCAGGGGCGCCAGGATCTCGACGTTGAAGAAGCCGGTCGCGTCCGTGCCGTCGTTCGGCCGCCCCTGGTGCGAGATGACCGTCACCACCTCCGGCACGTCCTGGAAGATTTTGCGCAGGCGCTGCACGTAGGCGTTGCCGGCCTCCAGGGAGATCGAGGAGGGCATGGTGCCGCGCACGTAGAGGTTGCCCTCCTCCAGCTTCGGCAGGAATTCCAGGCCGAGATGCCGGGCGGCCAGCCCCGAACCGAGGAGGACCGCGAGGGTCACGGCGACGGTGATCACCCGGTTGCGCAGGCCGAAGCGCAGGGCGGTCTCATGCCCGACGCGCAGCACCCGCACGATCAGCGTGTCGCGCTCCTCCACCTTCTTCGGCAGCATGATCGCCGAGAGGGCGGGCGAGACGGTGAAGGTCGCGATCAGGCCGCCGACCAGGGCGTAGGCGTAGGTCTTGGCCATCGGCCCGAAGATGTGGCCCTCGACGCCCGACATGGTGAAGAGCGGCAGGAAGCCGACGATGATGATGGTGGCCGAGAAGAAGATCGCCCGGTTCACCTCAGCGCCCGCGATGGCGATGGTGCCGAGCCGCCCCTTCAGGCCCCCCGGGGCCGGCTGCCCCTCGGAATGCTCCGGCTCGGCGAGATGGCGGAACACGTTCTCGACCATGATCACCGTCGCATCGACGATCAGGCCGAAATCGATGGCGCCGAGCGAGAGGAGGTTCGCCGAATCGCCCCGGATCACGAGGATCAGGATGGCGAAGCCCAGCGCGAAGGGGATCGTCGCCGCCACGATGATCGCGCTGGTGAGCGAGCCGAGGAACAGCCACTGCACCACGAAGACCAGCACCACGCCGAAGACGAGGTTGTGCATCACCGTGTGGGTGGTGGTGTGGATCAGGCCCGAGCGGTCGTAGATCCGCTCGATCTTCACGTCCGGCGGCAGGACGGTCGAGGCGTTGATCTTGTCGATCTCGGCCTCGACCCGCTCCAGGGTCGGCAGGCTCTCGCCGCCGCGGGTCATCAGCACGATGCCCTCGACCACGTCCGGCTGGTTGTCGTGGCCGACGATGCCCAGCCGCGGCGCGTTCGAGACGCGCACGTCCGCCACGTCCCGCACCAGCACCGGCACGCCGTTGACGAGGCTGATCAGCGTGTCCTTGATGTCGTCCATGTCGCGGATCAGGCCGACGCCGCGCACCACCGCCGATTGCTGGCCGACATTGAGGGTCTGGCCGCCGACATTGATCGAGGCGTTGTTCAGGGCGTTCGTCAGCTGCACCAGGGTCAGGCCCTGCGCCTGGAGCCGGTTCAGGTCGACGGCGACCTCGAATTCCTTGGCCTTGCCGCCGAAGGCGGTGACGTCCACCACGCCGGGAATCGCCTTGAAGCGGCGCTGCAGCACCCAATCCTGCAGGGTCTTCATGTCCATCGGCGAGTAGCCCGCCGGGCCGACGAGCTTGTAGCGCATGATCTCGCCGACCGGGCTCGTCGGCGAGATCGCCGGCTGGGCGCCGTTCGGCAGTTGCGGCGCCTGCGACAGGCGGTTGAGCACCCGCTGGAGCGCTTCGTTGTAAGTGTATTCGTAGTTGAACTGCACCTTCACGTCGGAGAGGCCGAACAGCGAGATGGTGCGCACCGTGGTCGTGTTGGGGATGCCCGCCAGCGCGACTTCCAGGGGAATCGTGATGTATCGCTCGATCTCGTCCGCCGACTGGCCGGGATTCTGGGTGATGACGTCGACGAGCGGCGGCACCGGGTCCGGATAGGCCTCGATGTTGAGCTTGGTGTAGGCGGCGTAGCCGATGCCGAGCATCAGCACGAAGAGCAGGCAGACGAGGACGCGCTGCCGCAGCGCGAAGACGATCAGAGCGTTCATCGCGCCCGCCTCACGACGCCTTGTCGCCCGTGGCCGCCCTGTCGATGAACAGGGCGCCGCGGGTCACGATCTGATCGCCGGCCTGCAGGCCGGAGACGACCTGGGCGTTGTCGCCGTTGATCAGCCCGAGTTGCAGGTCGCGGGCCTCCACGGCGCCGTCCGGCCGCGCCACCCAGACATGGGTGCGCCCGCCCTCGTAGACGACGGCGGAGAGCGGCACGCTCGGGCTCGGCTCGCCCTTGCCGGTGATGATCGTGTAGGTGGCGAACATCTCCGGCCGGAGCAGGCGGTCGGGATTGTCGACCTCGCTGCGCACGGCGAGGCGGCGCGTCGCCGCGTCGAGGCTCGCGGCCATGTAGTTCACCCGCGCCTTGAACACGCGGGTGCCGAACCCCGCCACCTTCGCCTCGACCTCCTGGCCGATGCGGATCTTCGGGATCTCGCTCTCGCGCACGTTGGCGATCAGCCAGACGGTGGAGAGGTCGCCGATCACGAATTGCGGATCGCCGGAGGCGTTGATGTACTGGCCGGTGCCGACCTTGCGCTGGACGATGGTGCCGGGGATGGGCGCGCGGATCTTGGTCTCCGGGCTCATCGTGCCGTTCTTCTCGTAGGCCGTGATCTCCGCGTCCGTCTTGCCGAGCAGCCGCAGGCGGTTCTTCACCGCGTCGAGGGCGGCCTCGGCGGTCTTCAGGTCGCTCTGCGCCGCGATCACGTCGTTCTGCGCGGATTGGTAATCCTTCAGGGCCACCGCCTTGGCCTGGAACAGCTCCTGCTGCCGGGTGGCGATGGTCTGGTCGAGCTTCAGCAGCGCCTGCTGCTTCTGCAGGGTGTTGAGCGCGGCCTGATAATCGTTCTGCGCCTGGACCATGTCCGTGGCCTCGACCACGAACAGCACGTCCCCGGCCTTCACGTCGTCGCCCGCCCGGACCAGCACCTTGGTCACGCGGCCGGAATAGGGGGAGACGACGGGCACGTTGTCGTCGTCGTTGAGGGCGATGCGGCCCTCCGCCGCGCCCTCCGGCCGGAAGACCTGGGTCGCCACGGGCAGGATCTCGAAGGAGGCGCGCTGCTCCTTGCTCGGGCGGAACACCCGCTCCACCGGGGCGGCCTTGGTCGCCTCGATCCCGGCATCCTGGTCGTCCGAGGCGAACAGCCCCTTGGCCGCCGCGATCACCCGCTCGCCGAGGTCGCGCGCCTCGTGCGGGCGCAGGGCCGCGAAGGCGCCGATGCCGCCCAGGACGACGAGCAGGACGAGGACGACGAGGCCCCGCCGCCGCCGAGCGGGCCGCGTCGGGGAGAGGCCTGCCTGATCCGGGTGGAGGGGGTTGCGGGCGTCCATGGGCGTCGTTTCAGCCGGGCGTAGAGATGTCAGCCGCGATTCGCGCCTGCCTTGGGAGCAAGCGTTGAACCCGAGGTTGGCGCTTTTCCAAGGCAATGACGCGAAAGCGGTCGCGCCACCGTCTCGGCACGGGGGTTAGAACCTCGGCCGCCGCGCGGCAAACGACGGTTTCGTGAGGGGCTGCCTCCGTCTGTGATCGACCCGCATGACGGACCTGTGACGGGCTGGGGACGGGGGCCCTTCCGTTGGCGGGGTCGCGTGACAATGTTACAGCGACAACCCCGACGACCCTTCGCGAACACGGCAGGCCGCTATGGCACATTCCCCCCAGACGGACGGCAAGATCCCGGTCACGGTGCTCACCGGCTATCTCGGCGCGGGCAAGACGACCCTGCTCAACCGCATCCTCACCGAGAATCACGGGCGCCGCTACGCGGTCATCGTCAACGAGTTCGGCGAGATCGGTATCGACAACGACCTCGTCGTCGGCGCGGACGAGGAAGTGTTCGAGATGAACAACGGCTGCGTCTGCTGCACCGTGCGCGGCGACCTGATTCGCATCATGGACGGGCTGGTGAAGCGCCGGGGCAAGTTCGACGCGATCATCGTGGAGACGACGGGCCTCGCCGACCCGGCCCCCGTGGCCCAGACCTTCTTCGTAGACCAGGACGTCGGCGACGCCGCCCGCCTCGACGCGGTGGTGACGGTGGCCGACGCCAAGTGGCTCACCGACCGCCTCAAGGACGCCCCCGAGGCGAAGAACCAGATCGCCTTCGCGGACGTGATCCTGCTCAACAAGTCGGACCTCGTCTCACCGGCCGACCTCGACCGGGTGGAGGGCGAGATCCGCGCCATCAACCCCCTGGCGCAATTGCACCGCACGACGAACTGCGCGGTGCCCCTCGACGCGGTGCTGGAGCGCAACGCCTTCGACCTCGACCGCATCCTCGACGTGGAGCCCGACTTCCTGGAGGAGGGCCACCACCATCACCACGATTCGGAGATCCGCTCGATCTCCGCGAAGATCGAGGGCGAGGTGGACCCGGAGAGGTTCATGCCGTGGATCTCGAACCTCACGCAGGTCCAGGGCCCGGACATCCTGCGCTGCAAGGGCATCGTCGCCTTCCCGAACGAGCCGAAGCGCTTCGTCTTCCAGGGCGTGCACATGATCCTCGACGGGGACGTGCAGGGCGATTGGGGCAAGGACGAGAAGCGCGTCAGCCGCGTGGTCTTCATCGGCCGCAACCTCGACGAGGCGACGATCCGCGAGGGCTTCGAGGCGTGCCGGGCCTGAGGCCCTACACTACCACGGTGATCGCCTGCGCCGCCCGCGTCAGCCCGGTGTAGAGCCACCGGGCCCGGTGCTCGCGGAAGGCGTAGGATTCGTCGAACAACGTCACCTTGTCCCATTGCGAGCCCTGCGCCTTGTGCACGGTGAGCGCGTAGCCGTAGGTGAACTCGTCGGTCTCCCGGCGCTGGTAGAGGGGGATCTCCTCGTCGGTGCCGGCGATCATCGCCCGCAGCACCTTGATGTCGGTGGGGCGGCGGCGCAGCGCCGGATCGTCCTCCGGCACGATGTCGAGGCGGACCATGTCGGGCCGGGGCGGCGCGCGCAGCGCATGGACCGTCCAGGTCGAGCCGTTGAGCAGGCCCTTCACCCGGTCGTTGCGCAGGCAGACCAGCTTCTCCCCCACCGCCGGCATCGGATCGGTGTGGCCGGCGATCTCCCGCAGGCGGTTGTTGTAGAGCCGCCGCGTCTTGTTGAGCCCGACCAGCACCTGATCGCACTCCATGACCTGCGCCGGGTCGAGATCCCGGCGGGAGACGACGCGGCTCGCTCCGAACTCCCCCCGCTCCAGCCGGCCGCCCTCGCGCACGGTCATGGCCATGCGCACGATCGGGTCGTCCTTGGCCTGCCGGTGGACATCGGTGAGCATCACGTCGGGCTCGGCCTCGGTGAAGAAGCCGCCGCCGCGCACCGGCGGCAACTGGGCCGGATCGCCCAGGACCAGCACCGGCTTGTCGAAGGACAGGAGGTCGTTGCCGAGATCGGAATCGACCATCGAGCATTCGTCGATGACGATGAGGTCCGCCTTGGCCACCGGGCCGGAGCGGTTGAGGGTGAAGGTCGGGCCGCCGCCCTCCTCCGCCTCCTTGGTGCGGTAGATCAGCGAGTGGATCGTCGCGGCGTCGTGGCAGCCCTTCTGGCGCATCACCGAGGCGGCCTTGCCCGTGAAGGCGCCGAACACCACCGACCCGTCGACATCCTCCGCGATGCGGCGGGCGAGCGTGGTCTTGCCGGTGCCGGCATAACCGAAGAGGCGGAACACCTGCGCGCCGCCGTCGCGGCGCCACGCATCGATCGCCTTCAGGGCCGCATCCTGCTGCGGCGCATAGGCATCCGTCATCGCGGGCGCGACCTCACGGCCAGCGCACGGTCGGCGGCATGGAAGACAGGATGGAGGCGACGTTGCCGCCGGTCTTCAGCCCGAAGATCGTGCCCCGGTCGTAGAGCAGGTTGAACTCGACGTAGCGCCCGCGCCGGACCTGCTGCTCGTGGCGGTCCTCCTCCGTCCAGGCCTTGCGCATGTTCTCGCGCATGATCGGCGGATAGGCGTCGAGGAAGGCGAGGCCGACCGACTTGGTGAAGGCGAGGTCCGCCTGCGGCTCCTCGCTCCAGCGGTAATCGTAGAAGATGCCGCCGATGCCCCTCGGCTCGTTCCGGTGCTTGAGGTGGAAGTACTCGTCGCACCACGCCTTGTAGGCGGCGTGATCCACCCCGTGGGCCTCGCAGGCCTTCTGCAGGCAGGCATGGAAGTGCCGGCTGTCCGGGTCGTCCTGGGTCCGCCGCCGCTCCAGCACGGGGGTCAGGTCGGCGCCGCCGCCGAACCACGCCTTGGTCGTCGCCACGAACCGCGTGTTCATGTGCACGGTCGGGGCGTGCGGGTTCCAGGGATGGGCGATCAGCGAGATGCCGGTCGCGAAGAAGCGCGGATCCTCCGCCGCGCCGGGCATCTGAGCCCGGAACTCGGGGGCGAATTCGCCATGCACGGTCGAGATGTGGACGCCGGCCTTCTCGAAGGCCCGACCCCTGAGCATCGCCATCACTCCACCGCCGCCCGGCACGCCGCTGTGGTCGGTGCGCTGCCACGGCGTCAGGACGAAGCGGCCGGGCTCGCGCGGGGCGTCCGGGTGCAGGGGCTCCTCCGCCTCGTCCTCGATCGCCTCGAAGGCGGCCACGATCCGGTCCCGCAGGGTGGCGAACCAGGACGCGGCCTCCGCCTTCATGGCGGCGACATCGGCCTCTCGGACCGGCAGGCCGAGGGCGGCACGGGGATCGGCGGGCATGCTCATGCCCATGGCTTTCCCACCCCGCCAAGCGGGCGTCAATCGGCAGGCGTCAATCGGGGGCGGCGCCCCGCCGGGGCGTGTATAAGGGCTTCCCGCGAGGCCCGTCCTCGCCTCCCGAAACCCCGCCCGCTCCATGACCGCCCGCCAGGCCGTCTTCACCGTCTCCCGCGGCGTGCCGTTCCTGCCGGCCATGGCCGACGCCCTGCTGTCCGGGCAGCTGGTCGGGCCGGTGGTGCGGGATCCGCTGGCGCTGGCCTCCGTCTCGATCTACCTGCCGACCCGCCGGGCGGCCCGCGCCCTGTCGGCGATCCTGGCCGCACGCCTGGGCGACGCGGCGCTGCTGCCGCGCACCGTGCCGCTCGGCGAGGCGGACGAAGCCGAACTCGACCTCGCCGCCGATCCGCTGCTCGGCGCCGCCCCGGCCCGGCCGCCCATCGCGCCGCTGGAACGGCGGCTGATCCTCGCCCGCCTCGTCCGCGCCTGGGCGCAGACCGTCGACCGCTCGCTCCTGCCCCTGCAGGACGAGGTGCCGTTCCTCGTGCCCTCCTCCCCCGCCGACGCGGTGGGGCTGGCGGGCGACCTCGAAGGGCTGATGGACGCGCTCACCGTCGAGGGCCTGCCCTGGTCGGAGATCGCCGGGGCGGTGGAGGCGGAGTATTCCCGCTACTTCGGCCTGACCCTCGACTTCGTGAAGATCGCCGCCGAGAACTGGCCGAAGCTCCTCGACGCGCGCGAGCTCGCCGACCCCGTCGCCCGCGCCCGCAGCCTGATCCTCGCGGAGGGCGAACGCCTCGCCAAGGCGCCGGACGATCCGGTGATCGTCGCGGGCTCCCTCGGCTCGGTGCCCGCCACCGCCAAGCTCATCACCGCCGTGGCGAGGCTGCCGCGCGGCGCGGTGGTGCTGCCGGGGCTCGATCTCGACCTCGACGAGGCCGGCTGGGACGGGATCGAGACCGGCGAGGGCTTCACCCGCACCATCGCCCACGGCCATCCACAGGCGATCCTGCACCGGCTGCTCGGGCCGGGCGGCCTCGCCATGAACCGAACGGAGATCGTCGCGCTCGGCACCCCCGACGCCGCCGGGACGGCCCGCGCCCGGATGCTGTCCCAGGCGCTCAGGCCCGCCGACACCACCGATGCGTGGTCGATCCTCGACCCGGCCGAGCGCGAGGCCACCGCGCGGCTCGGCCTCGACGGGCTCGCCCTGGTGGAGGCCACCGACGAGCGCGAGGAGGCGCTGGTCGCCGCGCTGGCACTGCGCGAAACCCTGGAGACGCCCGGCGCGACGGCCTTCCTCGTCACCCCCGACCGGGGGCTCGCGGGCCGGGTCGCCGTCGAGCTGCTGCGCTGGGGGATCGTGGCGGAGGATTCCGCCGGGCTGGCGCTCGCCGCCGCCCCGGCCGGGCGCCTCGCCCGCCTCGCGGCAGAATTCGCCGCCGACCTCGCCCGCGAACAGGCCGACTCCCTCCCGGCCCGGCTCATCGCCCTGTTGTCCCACCCGATGGTGCGCCTCGGCCTCGCCCGCACGGATCTGGTGCGCGGCGCCGCCGCCCTGGAGATCGGCCTGCTGCGCGGCCCCGCCCCCGCCCCGACCCTGGCGGGCCTGCGCCGGGCGCTCGCCGCGCGGCGGACGGGGGAGGACCCGGACCGCCGCCCGCCCCGGGCCGAGCGGCGCCTGACGGAGATCGACTGGGAGCTGGCCGCCTCGATCCTCGACCGGCTGGACCTCGCCTTCGCCGAGTTTCCCGGCCCGGACGGCGCGGGGGCGTGCGACCTCGTCGCCGTGGCCGCCGGGCACCGGAATGCCTGCGAGGCCCTGCTCTCCGGGCCGGAGGGGGACGAGGAAGCAGAGGCCGAGGCCTCGCTCGCCTGCCTCGACACCCTGTTCGACGATCTCGACATGGCCGAGCCCGGCGGGATGGAGGGCGACTTCGCCGACTATCCGAGCTTCTTCACCACCCTGACGCGGGAGCGGAAGGTCGGCTGCGCCGGGCCCTCGCCGCATCCGCGCCTGCGCATCCTCGGGCTGATCGAGGCGCGCCTGCTCCAGGCCGACCGCATCGTGGTCGGCGGCCTGGACGAGGGCGTCTGGCCGGTGCGCACCGTGACCGACGCCTTCCTCAATCGCCCGATGCGCGAGCGGATCGGCCTCGACCCGCCGGAGCGGCGGATCGGCCAGATGGCCCACGATTTCACCGAGGCCCTGGGCTGCCACGACGTGGTGATCACCCGCGCCCTCAAGCGCGACGGTTCGCCCACCGTCCCCTCGCGGCTGATCCAGCGGATGCGCGCCTTCGCGGGCGAGGAGGCCTGGGGTAAGGCGCTGAACGCCGGGCGGCGCCTGTCGGGCCTCGCCGCCGCCCTCGATGCCGCGCCCGCCCAGCCGCGCCTGAAGCGGCCCGCGCCCAAGCCCGACCCGGCCCTGTTCCCCCGCAGCCTCAGCGTCACCGAGATCGAGACCCTGGTCCGCGACCCCTACGCGATCTTCGCGCGGCACGTCCTCGGCCTCGATCCGCTGGAACCGCTGGCCGCGCAGCCCGGCGCGGGCGAGCGCGGCACCCTGGTCCACCGCATCTTCTCGGAGTTCGCCACGGCGTATCCGCAGGCGCTGCCGGCCGAGGCCGACCAGCGCCTCGCCCAGATCGCCGCCGACGCCTTCGGGCCGATCAACGACGCCTATCCGAGCCTCTACGCGGAATGGTGGCCGCGCTACGCCCGCATGGCCCTGTCCTACCTGCCCTGGGAGGGCGAGCGGCGGCCCGGCCTGACCCGCGTCCATGCCGAGATGTTCGGCCGCTGGACGATTCCGCTCGGCCGCGAGACCTTCACCCTGCGCGCCCGCGCCGACCGGATCGAGCTTCGGCCGGACGGCACCGCCTGCATCGTGGACTTCAAGACCGGCACCGTGCCGAGCGCGAAGGAGATCTTCACCGGCTTCTCGCCGCAGCTGACGCTGGAGGCGGCGATGCTGATGCACGGCGCGTTCAAGGACCTGCCGCGCACCGCGCAGACGCCGGACCTGCTCTACGTCCACGCCTCGGGCGGACGGAAGGCCTTCGTGCCGATCCCCGTGAAGCCGCCGCGCGGCGACGAGCGCAGCGTCGAGGCGATCGTCGCCGAGCACACGCAGCGCCTGCGCGGCCTGATCGCCCGCTTCCTCACCGGGGAGGCGGCCTTCACCTCACGCCCCTACCCGCAATACGCGAAGGGCACGGGGGCCTACGACCACCTTGCGCGGGTCAAGGAATGGTCGCTGGGCGGCGAGGGCGGCGAGGAGGAGTAGGGCCTCTAAAGGGCGCCGGGCCGCTTCAGCTCGATCTCGATGAAGGCGATCGGATGATCCGCGCCGTTCATCACATCGTGCCGGATGCCGGCCGGGCGGGTGTAGGTGTCCCCGGCCTTCAGGGCGGTCTCGCTCACCGCCTGCCCGTCATGGACCCGCAGGATGCCGTCGGCGAGCATCACCACGACATAGGGCCAGCCGTGCTCGTGCCAGCCGGTGACGGCGCCGGGGGTAAAATCCCAGCGCGTGACGCGCACGGAGGCGTCGTCCTGCTGCACGGTCGGCACGGCAGGGATCGTGCAGGCGAAGCCCGGCATCAATGGCAGCCGCAGGAGCCCGAGCCGCAGCCGCCGGACTTGGCGGGCGCCACCGTGTCGCGGTCGAGCCCCCGCTCGGCGAGTTCGCCGAGATAGGTCTCCCACCGCCGCACGTAGTTGCGGCCGAGCTCGTGCAGGTAGCCCCAGCCGTAGAGGCCGGTGTCGTGCATGTCGTCGAAGGTGAGCTTCACCGCGTAGTTGCCGACCGGCTCCACGCCGAGGATCGCGACGTTGCGCTTGCCGCCGAGCACCTTCCGCTCGGCGGGGGAATGGCCCTGCACCTCGGCGGACGGGCTCGACACCCGCAGGTATTCGGCCGGCAGGGCGAAGCGCGTGCCGTCCTCAAAGGCGACGTTGAGGATCCGCTTGTCCGGGGACAGGCGAAGCTCGGTCGGCCAGAAATCCTGGCCTTGGTCCTGGGTCTGGACAGGGTTCACGGGTCACACCGTTGCGGCAATCGGGGGTTGCGCTCACAGGGCGCGCTTGCCCCTGGGCGTTCCGGCCATCATATCTGGCATAATGGCCGATGACATCACCCTCCCTTCGACGGTCCTGCCGGCCGGCGCGAGGCCCGCGCCGCTGATCGACCCGTTCCAGCGGGCGATCACCTACCTGCGCATCTCGGTGACGGATCGCTGCGACCTGCGCTGCGCCTACTGCATGTCCGAGAACATGCAGTTCCTGCCCAAGCGCGACCTCCTGAGCCTGGAAGAGCTCGACCGGCTCTGCGGTGTGTTCATCGCGCGCGGCGTGCGCAAGCTGCGCATCACCGGGGGCGAGCCCCTGGTGCGCCGGGACATCATGCACCTGTTCCGCCGGCTCTCGCGCCATCTCGACTCTGGCGCGCTCCAAGAACTGACCCTCACCACCAACGGCACGCAGCTCGCGCGCTTCGCGCCGGAACTGGCGGCCCTCGGGGTGAAGCGCGTCAACGTCTCCCTCGACACCCTGGACGCGGCCAAGTTCAAGGACATCACCCGCCGGGGCGACCTGCCGGTGGTGCTCGGCGGCATCGAGGCCGCGCGCAAGGCCGGGATGCAGGTGAAGATCAACGCCGTGGCGCTGCGCGACGTCAACGGCGATGAGATCCCCGACATGATCGCCTGGGCCCACGGCCTCGGCATGGACATGACGCTGATCGAGGTGATGCCGCTCGGCGAGATCGAGGCCGACCGCACCGACCAGTTCCTTCCGCTCTCGGTGGCCCGCCAGCGCCTGGAGAGCCGCTACACCCTCACGCCGCTCCCCGACCGCACGGGCGGCCCGGCCCGCTACGTCCGCGTGGAGGAGACCGGCGGACGGCTCGGCTTCATCACGCCGCTGACGCACAATTTCTGCGAGAGCTGCAACCGGGTGCGCCTGACCTGCACCGGCCAGCTCTATCTCTGCCTCGGCCAGGAGGATTCGGCGGATCTGCGCGCCGTGCTCCGCGCCACGCAGGACGATGCCGTGCTGGCGCGGGCGGTGGAGGAGGCGATCTCCCGCAAGCCCAAGGGCCATGACTTCGTCATCGAGCGCCAGCGTCCGGCGGCCGTGCCCCGGCACATGAGCGTGACGGGCGGCTGAGGCGTCCCCCTCCCCGCAGGACGGGGAGAGGGACAGGACCGATCCTAGAACGGGATGTCGTCGTCGAGGTCGTAACCGCCCCGGCCACCGCCGGCGCCACCACCCGTGGACGGCGCCGGGCGACGCTCCCCACCCTGGGCGCGGCCACCGCCGAAATCGCCACCCCGGCCACCGCCGCCGCCGCCGAAGTCACCGCCCCGGCTGATCTGGCCGCCGCCTTCCTCCTCGGAGGCGAACTCGCCGCCGCCACCGCCGCGCCCGTCGAGGATCGTCAGCTCGCCGCGGAAGCGCTGCAGCACCACCTCGGTCGTGTACTTCTCGACGCCCGACTGGTCGGCCCACTTCCGGGTCTGGAGCTGGCCCTCGATGTAGACCTTCGAGCCCTTGCGCAGGTACTGCTCGGCCACCCGCGACAGGTTCTCGTTATAGATCACGACCGAGTGCCACTCGGTCTTCTCCTTGCGCTCGCCGGAAGCCTTGTCCTTCCACGATTCCGAGGTCGCGATCCGCAGGTTGCAGACCGGATCGCCCGAACCGAGGCGACGGATCTCGGGATCGCGCCCGAGATTGCCCACCAGAATCACCTTGTTGACGCTGCCCGCCATCGATCTCTCCTTGCGTTCCGCATCTCACGGGGCTGCCGTTACGGCCTACACATGCGCCCCTCGCCGCCCGTCGGCAATGCCGCGCGGCGAGGCACCCACAGCGCTTCTGTTCTACTTATGTTCCATCAGGGCGACAAGCGTCACTCCTCGCGGAGGATGCGCAGGGAGCGCACGGTCAACTCGTCGATCTCCAGCGATCCGATCCGCGCCCGGCCGATGGACAGGCGGCCGATGGCGAAGGCGCCGAACACCACCACCCCGAGGGCGAGCGCTCCCATCGCGTAGGCCCCCGCCGCCCCGGCGCCGAGGGTGTGAGCCCCCGTCGCGCTGGTGCCACGGGCGCGGTTGGCGGGCGGTCTCGGGTCGGCCATGGCATTCCTCGCTCCGGTGTCGGGGCTCAGTATAGGCGGTTCACGTAGGCTTCGGCGATGGAGGCCTCCGCCTCCTCGACGGGCAGCGCCCGCGTCTGGTCGGCGAGGATGCGGCCGAGGCTCGGGAAGGCGTCGCGCGGGACGTGCTGGCCGGCGTCCCACAGGCGGGAGCGGATCAGCGCCTTGCCGCAATGGAACAGGGATTCCCTGACCCGGACGACGAGCCCGGTCTCAGGGACCTTGCCCTGCGCGACGGCCGATTCCAGCAGCGCCGGATCGCGGGTGATCTCGGCCGCGCCGTTCACCCGCAGGGTCTCGGGGATGCCGGGCACGAAGAAGATCAACCCCACATTCGGGTTGGTGAGGATGTTGACGAAGGAATCGACCCGGTTGTTGCCCCGCCGGTCGGGGATCACCAGCGTGCGGGCGTCGGGGGCGGCGACGAAGCCGGGGGCGTCGCCCCGGGGGCTGGCATCGACGTCGCCCGTCCCGTCGGCGCTGGCGAGCACGAGGAAGGGCGACAGGGCGATGAAGCGCAGGGCGTAGGCGTCGAGATGGTCGAGGACCTTCTCGGCGGCGAGCGCCCGCACCGGCCCGATTCCGGCGCGCAGGGCCGTCTCGTCGCGGATCACCGAATCGTCGGGGCTGTCATTCGCCATGGGATCTCCTCCAGGCACCGAGGCCTGCATTCCCCGTGCCGAAGGTCAACCCGGGACGGGCTGCGTCCGGGCGGCGGCTGGACAAGCGCCCCGAACTTCGCTTGAGAACCGCGACCCTTCGTTTGTCCACGAGGCCCCATGTTCCTCCTCATCCTCGGCCTCGTGCTGTTCCTCGGCACCCACGCCTTCTCCATGCTCAGCGCCCGCCGGATGGCCATCATCGGCCGGATCGGCGAGAACCGCTACAAGCTCGGCTACACCGCCCTGTCCCTGCTCGGCCTGATCCTGATCGGCGTCGGCTTCCACGATTACCGGCTGCAGGGAATGATCCCGGTCTGGGATCCGCCGGTCTGGACGCGCCACCTGGCGCTCACGCTGGTGCTGCTCGCCTTCATCAGCCTCGCGGCGACCTACATCCCGAGCCACATCCGCGCGAAGGCGAAGCACCCGATGCTGCTCGCCGTGAAGATCTGGGCCACCGCCCACCTCCTCGCCAACGGCGACCTTGGCTCGATCCTGCTGTTCGGCGGCTTCCTCGCCTGGGCGGTCTCGGCCCGCATCAGCATCAAGCGCCGCGAGCGGGCGGCGGGCGTGCCGGCCGGGGGCCGCGCCGCCGTCGCCGTGCCGGCCGGCTGGCGCAACGATGTGCTGGTGGTGCTGATCGGCACCGCCGCGTGGTTCGTCTTCGCCCGTTACCTCCACTACCCGGTGATCGGCGTGCCGGTCTGGCCGGGGAGCATGTGAGGGTTCAGAACGGATAGGCGCCCTTGCAACGGCGGACGCGGCCGTCCCTACGGACGGAGCATGGGTCGCCAAAGGTCGCCAAGTCTGCGGGCGCCAAGTCCGCGGTCGCCAAGTCCGCGCCCCTGTGTTAGGCGCACGGCCTTCGAGGATCGCGAGGTGGTCCGGCGCCCGCCGCCGGCCGGGATACGATGGCCGAGAACAACGAATTCATCCGCGAGGTCGATGAGGAGTACCGCCGCGAGCGGATCCTCACGATCTGGCGCCGCTACAGCGGCGTGATCATCGCGCTCGCGGTGCTGCTGGTCGCGGGCGTCGCCGGGTGGCGCTACTGGCAGACGCAGCAGCAGGCGGCGGCCGAGGCGGCCTCCGTGCGCTTCGACGCGGCCAACCGCCTCGCCCGCGACGGCAAGCCCGAGGAGGCCGACAAGGCCTTCACCGCCCTGGAGCAGGACGGCACGGCGGGCTACCGCCTCCTCTCCCGCTTCCGCGCCGCCTCCGAAACCGCCAAGGCCGACCCGGCCAAGGCCGCCACCGCGTACGATTCGCTCGCGGGCGACGCCTCCCTCGGCGACGGCCTGCGCGACCTCGCCCGGCTGCGCGCCGCGCTGATCCGCATGGACGGCCCGAACCCCGATCCGGCGCTCGCCAACCTGCAGAGCCTCGCCGCCGGCAGCCCCTACCGCCACACGGCACGGGAGATGCTGGGCCTCGCCGCCCTGAAGAAGGGCGAGTACGAAGAGGCGAGCCGGTGGTTCGACCAGATCGTCGCCGATCCCGACACGCCGCGCTCCCTGCGCGAGCGCATCGAGGTCTACGCGGCCATCGTCGCGGGCGGCCCCGTCACGCAGACGGAGGCCAAGCCCGAACCCGCCGCGCCGCCGCCGCCCATCACCCGCTGACCCCGACACACGAGAGACTGACCCGATGGACATGCCGACCGTCGCGATCGTCGGCCGGCCGAATGTCGGCAAGTCGACGCTCTTCAACCGCCTCGTGGGCAAGAAACTCGCCCTCGTGGACGACCGCCCCGGCGTGACCCGCGACCGGCGCGAGGGCGACGTCGCCTTCGGCGGCCTGATCTTCCGGGTCATCGACACCGCCGGCCTCGAGGAATCGGACGACGACACCCTCACCGGCCGGATGCGGATGCAGACCGAGGCCGCGATCCTCGCCGCCGACGTGGTGCTGTTCGTCATCGACGCCCGCGCCGGGGTGCTGCCGGCCGACCATTCCTTCGCCGAACTGACCCGCCGGGCGGGCTGCCCGGTCATCCTCATCGCCAACAAGGCCGAGGGCGGAGCCGGGATGTCGGGCGCCTACGAGGCGTTCTCCCTCGGGCTCGGCGACCCGATCCCCTTCTCCGCCGAGCACGGCGAGGGGCTGGGCGAGTTGCACAACGCCCTGATCGAGGCCCTGCCCAAGCCCGATCCCGACGAGGAGGAGGACGAGGACGGCCCCGGCGGCCGGTCGCTGCGCGTCGCCATCGTCGGGCGGCCCAATGCCGGCAAGTCGACGCTGATCAACAACATGGTCGGCGAGGATCGGCTGCTGGTCGGCCCCGAGGCCGGCATCACCCGCGATTCGATCTCCCTCGACTGGGAGTGGCGGGGCCGGCGGATCAAGCTGCACGACACCGCCGGCATGCGCCGCCGCGCCCGGATCGACGACAAGCTGGAGAAGCTCGCCGTCTCGGACGGGTTGCGCGCCGTGCGCTTCGCCGAAGTGGTGGTGGTGCTCCTCGACGCGACGATCCCCTTCGAGAAGCAGGACCTCACCATCGTCGATCTCGTGGAGAGCGAGGGCCGCTCCCTGGTGATCGGCCTCAACAAGTGGGACCTCGTGGCCGACCAGCCGGGCCTCCTCAAGCAGTTGCGCGAGGACTGCACCCGCCTGCTGCCGCAGGTGCGCGGCGTGTCGGTGGTGCCGCTCTCGGGGCTGGCCGGCGAGGGCATCGACAAGCTGATGCAGGCGGTGGTGAATGCCGCCGAGGTCTGGGACCGGCGCGTGTCGACCTCCAAGATCAACGACTGGCTGAGCGAGGCGACCTCGCGCAACCCGCCCCCGGCGGTGTCGGGCCGGCGGATCAAGATCCGCTACGCCACGCAGGTGAAGAGCCGCCCGCCGCATTTCGCGCTGTTCGGCAACCAGCTCGACGCGCTGCCGAAATCCTACACCCGCTACCTCGTCAACGCCCTGCGCGAGGCCTTCGACCTGCCGGGCACGCCGATCCGCCTGAGCCTGCGCACCTCGCAGAACCCGTTCGACAAGAGCTGAGCCGGGCCGTCACCGTTCGTTACAGGGCGGAGACGAATCCGCCATCCGGCGGATGCAAGTCCGGCGCGTCATGGCGCTCCCGGCCCCGAGGGGCCGCCATCCGGGAGCAGCCCATGAGACCCCTCCTCCGTTCCTGCCTCGCCGCCGCGACCCTCGCCGGCCTGTCCGGTGCGAGCCTCGCGCAGGAGGCCGCGCCGCCGCCGGCCTCGGCGCGGGCGCAGTGCCGCGCGCAGGTCGACAGCCGGAGCCTGACGGGGCCGGAGCGCAAGGCGGCGATGCGGGATTGCATGAAGCCCCAGCGCGACGCCTGCCGGGAACAGGCCATCGCCAAGGCCCTGCCGAAGGGGCCGGACCGCAAGGCCTTCATGCACCAGTGCCTCGGCGGCGCCGTGGCGGCGGCGCACTGAGCCGGCCTCAGCCCTCGATCAGGCTGCGGATGCGCGCCGCCAGGGTGTCGAGGGAGAAGGGCTTGGTCAGCACCTGCATGCCGGTGGCGAGGTGGCCGTGGTTGAGGGCCGCGTTCTCGGCATAGCCGGTGATGAACAGCACCTTCAGGCCCGGGCGGCTCAGCCGTCCGGCATCGGCCATCTGCCGCCCGTTCATCCCGCCCGGCAGACCGACATCGGTGACGAGGAGATCGATCCGCGCCTCCGATTGCAGCACCGCCAGGCCGGACGGGCCATCCGCCGCCTCGAGGGCGGCGTAGCCGAGATCGCCCAGCACCTCGGCGACCAGCATCCGCACGGTCGGCTCGTCATCGACCACCAGCACCGTCTCGCCGGCCTTCGCCTGGGCCGCCTTCACCTGTTGGGGGATCTCGTCCGGCTCCTCGGCCTCCCCGAGATGGCGGGGCAGGTAGAGGCAGACCCTCGTGCCCTGCCCGACCTCGGAATAGATCCGCGCCTGCCCGCCCGATTGGCGGACGAAGCCGTAGATCATGGACAGGCCGAGCCCCGTTCCCTCCCCGAGGGGCTTCGTGGTGAAGAACGGGTCGAAGGCCTTGGCGACGATGACGGGCGCCATGCCGGTGCCGTTGTCCGAGACGCAGAGCGACACGTACTGGCCGGGCTCGACGTCGCGCTCGGCGGCGGCGCGGGGATCGAGCCAGCGGTTGCAGGTCTCGATCACGATGCGCCCGCCCTCCGGCATCGCGTCGCGGGCGTTGATGCAGAGGTTGAGGAGGGCGTTCTCCAACTGGCTCGGATCGACCAGCGTCGGCCAGAGGCCGCCCGCCGCCGCCACCTCCACCGCGACGGAGGGCCCGACCGTGCGGCGGACCAGATCCTCCATCCCCGCCACGAGACGGTTCACGTCGGTGGGCTTCGGGTCCAGCGTCTGGCGGCGGGAGAAGGCGAGCAGCCGGTGCGTCAGGGCCGCCGCGCGCTTGGCCGCCCCCTGCGCCGCGCCGATGTAGCGGTCGAGCTCGCCGGTGCGACCCTGGAGCAGGCGGGTCTGCATCATCTCCAGGGAGCCGACGATGCCGGCCAGCATGTTGTTGAAGTCGTGGGCGAGGCCGCCGGTGAGCTGGCCCACCGCCTCCATCTTCTGCGCCTGACGCAGGGCCTCCTCGGTGCGGGCCAGGGCCTCGGCGCGCTCGCGCTCGGCGGTGATGTCGCGGCCGACGGCGTTGATCAGGCCGTCGCTCGGTCGCGTCGACCACGCGATCCAGCGGTAGCCGCCGTCGCGGGCCCGGTAGCGGTTGTCGAACCGTGCATGCGACATCCCGCAGGAGAGATCGCGCGCGCCTTCCAGGCTGCGTGCCACATCCTCGGGATGGACGAGGTCGAACAGGTTGCGGCCGAGAAGCTCGTCCTCGCGCCAGCCCAGAATTTCCGTCCAGGCCGGGTTCACGGCGGTGACGATGCCCTCGAAGGTGCAACGGAGCATCAGGTCCCGGGAGAGCTGCCACAGGGCGTTGCGGTCGGCGGTGCGCTCGGCCACCAGCCGCTCCAGGGCCACCGCCCGGCGCTTGCCCTCGTCGATGTCGGCATTGGTGCCGACCCAGCGCGCGATCACCCCGGCCGCGTCGCGGATCGGCTCGGCGCGGACGAGGAACCAGCGGAAATTCCCGTCCGCCCGGCGCAGGCGCATCTCGTGCTGATAGACGGTGCCCGTGGCGAGGGCGTGGGACCACTCCGCCGCCGCCGCCGGCAGGTCCTCCGGGTGGATGACCTGGCGCCACCCGTCCAGCCCTTCGAGGAGGCCGGGCGCGAGGCCGGTATAGTCGTAGGTCTGCGCGTTGAACCATGTGAGCGTCCCGTCCGGACGGCCCGACCAGACATGGTTCGGGATCGCCTCGGCCAGGATGCGGAACTGCTCGTCGCTCTCGCGCAGACGCGCCTCGGCGCGCTTGCGCTCGGTGATGTCGCGGAACAGCACCGAGACCTGCCGCCGGCTCGCGGGCTCCACCCGCGCCGCCGAGACCTCGATGTGCCGCCCGACCGTGACGAAGGCCCGCTCGAACCGGATCGGCACCCCGTTGCGCAGCACCCCACCATAGAGGTCGAGCCAGCCCTCCGCCTCGTCCGGCGCGATCTCGCGCAGGCGCTTGCCGACGATGTCGGGGATGCCGGTATGCCGCTGGTAGCCGGAATTGGCGACGACATGGACGTAGTCGCTCAGGGGGCCGTCCGGCCCGTCGATGAACTCGATGATGCAGAACCCGTCGTCCACCGCCTCGAACAGGGCGCGGTAGCGCTGCTCGCTCTCGGCCAGGGCATCGCGGACGGCGCGCTTCTCGGTGATGTCGCGGGCGATTCCCTGGAACAGCACGGGGTGGCCGTCCGCGTCGCGCTCGATCTCGCCCCGGCGGGCGATCCAGCGGATCTCCCCGGTGTCGGAGCGGCGGATCCGGTACTCCACGTCCTTCGGCGGCTCGCCGCTGCGGCGGCTCTCTGCGGTGGAGGCGAGGTGCCTGTCCTGGGCCAGGACGAGGTTCTCGAAGGCCTCGGCCGGGTAGCTCTCCCGCTCCGGCATCCCGTAGAGCCGGCAGAAATGCGGGGTCGGGTAGAGGGTCCCGTCCGCGATGCTCACCGAGAACAGGCCGATGCCCACGGCCTCCTGCGCCCGCAGCAGCCGCGCCTCGGCGACGCGCAGGGCGTCCTCCGCCTTCAGGGCGGAGGCGCGGCGGGGGAGCCTGTCTGAGGTGGGCCTGTCCATGCGGTTGCGCAGCCGGAAACTCGGTCCCGTCCTACCGCACAAGCCTTACCGAATCAGGCTTGGCCGGTGCGAGGCCTCCGGTCGGCCGGGGAACTCGCCTTTTGGTTGTATATCGAGCCATTTTTCGACGAGGTCGCACAAATCGGCGGGTGCTTTTGATCCATGTAAGTGTCGCCTCGGCCCGAGTGGATCACCGTCACGGTGCCGGACTTGTCCGGCCGGTCCCGCCGACTTTGGCATCCCCCCGTTCATGGTCGGTGGGACCGTTCCCTGAGGGGGACGCCGTCGCCTGGCTGCATGGGCGTTTTCAAGCCATTTCTGTTATAACTTTAAGTTGTAGTGTTGTGCCTCCCACGTTGGGTGGGCGGGCCTAATTCCCGCAAAAGTAGAGATTGATTAGGACTCAGCGTGGCATTGTAAAACGACTTCCGGCGGGAGATCGGAATCATGCCATTCGACGGGCGTCTCAGCGCCGGCCGCCATGTCTGAGCTTCTACTGATCAGCGACGACCTTCGTCATTCCGAGCGCCTTGCCCGGGGCTTCGACGACCCGCGCTCCTGCCACCTCCACGACCTCTACGACGCGGAGCCGCCCTCCGGGCGCCCGTCCCTCATCGTCAGCGACGTGAAGGACCTGACCTCCGACGCGCTGGTGCGCCTGCGCCGCTGCCTCGACGCGGTGCACGGCCAGGGCGTGCCGCACATCCTCCTCGTCCACGGCCATGCCGCCCGCGCCGAGGTCCAGGCGCGGCTGCTGGGCGCCGAGACCCTTCCGGCGGCCAAGGCCCTGCGCCTTCTGCCGGTGCGGGTGCGCGACCGCGCCGGGCCGTTTCCCCCCAAGCCCGCCTCGGCGAGCGCGCGCCGCCATGCCAGCGAGGCCGGGCGCTACCTCGACGCGGTGTTCTTCTCCGGAGAGACGCTGACGCCCGACCTCGCCGACACCGGCACCGAACTCGTCGCGAGGGCGATCCACGAGACCGGCATCGCGGACTGGGTCCGGGCGGTGCAGCGCTTCGACGACGTGACCCACCAGCACATCCTGCTGGTCGCGGGGCTCTCGGCAGCCTTCGCCTACGCCCTGGGGCTGAACGCCGCCGACCGCCACCATCTCGCCAAGGCGGCGCTGCTGCACGATGTCGGCAAGACGCGGATTCCCGCCGCCATCCTCAACAAGCCGGGGCGCCTCGACCCGGACGAATTGCAGGTGATGCGCACGCACGCGGCCATCGGCCATGCGATGCTCGCGAATTCCGGCTTCGACGCGGCGACGCTCGCCGTCGTCCGCTCCCACCACGAGATGCTCGACGGCTCCGGCTACCCGGACGGCCTGCGCGACCGGGCGATCCCCGACCGCGTGCGCCTCGTGACCATCAGCGACATCTACGCCGCCCTGATCGAGCGGCGTCCCTACAAGTCCGCCATGTCCGAAGCGGCGGCCCTCGCGATCATCGAGTCGATGGCGGGCCGGCTGGACGCGGATCTCGTGCGCGCCTTCCGGCCGGTGGCGGACGCATTCGACGCGGCGGCCATGGGGGCGACGGCATGACGAACGCCAGCGACAACGCCAGCGATCTGGACCTCATGTTCCGCGACGTGCGCCGCGAGGAGCGCAAGGAGACCAACTGGATCGCCAAGATCCGCCTGTTCGACGGGCAGGAGATCGCGACCTCGGTGAAGGACATCTCGGCCTCCGGCGCGCGGCTGGCGGTGCCGGAGGGCATGGAGCTTCCCGAACGGTTCATGTTCCGGGTGATCGGGCGCGATTTCGTCTGCGCGGTGAAGGTGGTGTGGCGGCGCGGCTCCCATGTGGGCGTGCAGATCGAGCGGGTCGGCAAGCTGGAGGCGAAGGCGGTCAAGCAGCCCGAGCCGGAGGCCGCCGTGCCCGAGGCGAGCGGCGGCGCCATCCGCGGCCTGCGCGGCAGCCGGATCTCGGCGTTCTGACCGCACCGCCCCGGCGTGCTAGGGCGGGTCCGCGACGGCGGACGGGACCATGGCGCGGCTCAGCATTCGGATCGACATCCGGCCGGATTTCCGGATCGGGCCGGGGAAGGTGGCGCTCCTGGAGGGAATCGCCGAGCACGGTTCGATCGCGGCGGCCGGGCGGGCGCTCGGCATGTCCTACCGCCGGGCGTGGCTCCTCGTGGAGGCCATGAACACCGGCTTCGGGCGCCCCGTGGTGGAGGCGCAGACCGGCGGTCGCGCCGGGGGCGGCGCCCGCCTGTCGGACCTCGGCGCCGACATCGTGACCCGCTACCGGGCCATCGAGCGGGCGGCCGAAGCCGCCGCCGCGCCGTTCCTCGACGGGCTCTAGACCACCGCTCCGGCGATCCAGTCCACCGCCGCCATCAAGGCGGCGCGCTCGTCCCGGCCGGCGGCGCGGGCCGCTTCGTAGGCCGCGATCTGCGCGTCGGCACTGGTGCCCTCCGCGACGATGGCGCGGGCGCGGGCCACGTCCCGCTCGCAGCCGAGCGCCTTGGCGTCCTCCGCGATCAGGGCGAGCACCGTCTCCAGGGCGTCGGCGAACGGCACCGCGTCGCCCCGCGCCTCGTCGATCAGTTCGGCGCGGATGCCGTCGCGCTGGGCGCGCCACAGGTTCTCGCCGGCGATCGCCCGCGACACGCCGTCGAGCCCGGCATTGAGGTCGGGCCGGCGCACGCAGAGTCGCACGAGGCAGCGGAACAGCGCGGCGAGGCAGAAGGAATCGTCGAGCCGCGTGCAGGCGTCCGCGATGCGCAGTTCCAGCGTCGGGAATTTGATCGAGGGCCGCAGCGACCACCACAGATAGCTCGCATCCGCGATGGCGCCCGCGCGGGTCAGGATCGCCACGAGGCGGTCGTGGGCGGCGGCGTCCGCGAAGATCTCGGGGAAGCCGGTGCGGGGCATCTCCCCGAACACGCAGAGCCGGTAGGCGCGCATCCCCGTCGCCTCCCCCTGCCAGAAGGGCGAGGAGGCCGAGAGGGCGAGCAGCAGCGGCTGGAACGGCAGGAGCCGGTTCATCAGGTCGATCCGCGCGTCGGGATCGGGCACCTCGACATGGACATGCATGCCGCAGATCAGCGCCCGGCGGGCGGCCATGCCGAGATCCGACAGGATGTCCTGATAGCGCTCGCCGTCCGAGGCGGTCTGGCTCCGGCGCCGGGCCAGGGGCTGGGTGCCGCAGGAGAGGAGCGTGAGCCCGTGATCGGCCGCGATCTCGTTCAAGCGGGCGCGCTGGCCACTGAGATTCGCCCGCGCCTCGTCCATCGCCGTCAGCGGTGGGGTGCACAACTCGATCTGCGCCGCGACCAGTTCCCGCCCGGTCTCGGGCAGGCCCGCCGCCGCCTCGGCGTGGAAGGCCGCGAGGTCGCCCTGCGGCGTGTCGCGGGTGGCGGCATCGGCGAGGAAGTATTCCTCCTCGATGCCGAAGCCGTAGGGATGGTCGCTCATGTCCGCCTCAGCGCCCCGCCGACGAGCCAGGCGGGATCGAACCAGCGGTCGGCCTCGCCGTCATAGGGCAGGCGGGTGATGTCCCAGTTCTGGATGTAGCGCGCATAGACGTTCCACACCGCGATGCCGCCGCCGACGAAGATCCGTCGTCCGGGATAGCGCGCGAGGACCGCCTCGGGATCCTCGTGCGAGCGGATCACGTCGATGGTGCGGTCGCGGAAGGCGAACTCGGGCACGGACGCGATGGTCTTCGGGCCGGCGATGAGCACGTGGCCCTGCGTCTCGGCGAAGAACCGCGTCACGTCCTCGACGTAGAGCGGATCGGTGTTGCCCTCCCAGGGCAGGTGCCCGTCCAGGCCGAGCTGGCCCCGCTGCCCGATGGCGCACATCGCCCGCACGTCGATCATTCGGTTCCTCCCGCCCCTGACTGTTCCATAGCCGGGCCGAGGGCGCCCGGCAAAGGGCGGCGGGTCGAGCTTATTCTTTCACCGCACCGGAGGCCGGAACTATAAGTGCGAACCTTTCAAGTCCTTCATAGTCAAACGCACCGTTAACGCCCTCCGGCGTAATACCTGTCATCTCTGGCCGAAGGTCGTTCCGGCTCCGGATCTGGTCATGCGCTCCTTTAACGATCTGAAGCTCATCGCCAAGCTGGCCCTGCCGGCGGGGCTGGTCCTGCTCATGGCGGCGGGGCTCCTGCTCATGGCCCGCTCCGGCCTCGACACCCTGCGCGGGGCCACGGACGAGATCGTCGACGGCCAGGTGAACCGGGTCGTCGCCGCCCTGCGCATGGCGGACGCCCTCAACGCGGCGACCATCGCGCAGAAGGGCGTGATCGTGGAGGGCAGCGGCGACGTGCTGCAGACCCTGGCCGAGAAGCATAAGGAGGCCGAGACGCGGGCAGGCCGGGAGGCCGAGCGCTTGGTCTCCCTCGCCGCCGACGCGGCGCAGCGGGGGCAGGACGAGGCCGCCCGCGAGGCCGTGAAGGGCTACCTCGCCTTTTCCGACAAGGTCGTCACCAACGCCAAGCAGGGCATGACCGATATCGCCTTCGCCATGTCCACGCAGGACGAGGCGGCCCTGCGTGCCAAGGCGCTCGCCGCCGTCGAGGCGCGGGTGACGCAGACGCTGGGCGACCTCTCGGCCGCGCGGGAGGCCGCCGCCGGGGTCGCCGCCGCCACGAAGGACCGCCTGACCTGGCTCGCGGGGCTCGGCCTCGCCGCCGCCTTCGCCCTCCTCGCGGCGATCGCGGTCTACGGCATCGCCCGCCCCCTCGCCCGGATGGCGGGGGCGATGAACGACCTCGCCGCCGGGAATCTCGGGGTGACGGTGGTCGGCACGGAGCGCCGGGACGAGGTCGGCCTGCTCGCCCGCGCCCTGCAGGTGTTCAAGGACGACGCCGCCGTGGCCCGCCGCCTGTCCGCCTCCGAGGCGTCGCACAGCGAGGCCGCCGCCCGGCGCGGGGCGGCCCTCGACGGCCTCGCCCTGTCCTTCGAGGAACGGGTCTCGGGCCTGACCCGCGCGCTCGCCTCGGCCTCGGCCGAGATGGAGGCCGCCGCCCGCGCCATGGCCGAGACCGCCGAGGACGGGACCGGCCGCACCGTCGCGGCGGGCGGGATCGCCCGGGACACCTCCGCCAGCGTCCAGACGGCGGCGGCGGCGAGCGAGGAGATGACCGCCTCGATCCACGAGATCCTGGAGCAGGTCACGCATTCCTCGGCGATGGCCGGGCGGGCCGTGGCGGATGCCGCGCGCACCGACGCCACCGTGCAGCAGCTCTCCGCCGCCGCCCTGCGCATCGGCGAGGTGGTGCAGATGATCTCGGCCATCGCCGGCCAGACCAACCTGCTCGCCCTGAACGCGACCATCGAGGCCGCCCGCGCCGGCGAGGCCGGACGGGGCTTCGCGGTGGTGGCCGCCGAGGTGAAGGAACTCGCCGGCCAGACGGCGCGGGCCACCGAGGAGATCGGCGTGCAGGTCGGCCAGATCCAGGCGGCGACGGAGGCCGCGGTCGGCGACATCCGCCGCATCGGCGCGGCCATCGGCGAGATGTCGGAGCGGGTCGGGGGCGTCGCCGCCGCCATGGAGCAGCAGGGCAGCGCCACCGGGGAGATCGCCCGCAGCGTCGCCCACGCGGCGGACGGCACGGCGCAGGTGAGCGCCACCCTGGCGGACCTGCGCCAGGGCAGCGAGCGCACCGGCCGGGAGGCCGCGAAGGTCCTCCAGGCGGCCCGCGCCCTGTCCGAGCAGTCCGAGCGCCTTACGGGCGAGGTCGGCGACTTCCTGGCCGAGGTGAAGGCGGCGTAAGGGCTTCGCCCTCCCCGCTCATTCCGGTGCGCGGGGCGTCAGCAGCCGGTCCTGCCTGAAATCGTAGATCAGGCCGGTCTCCCGCCACTCCGGCGAGGCGAGGCGCACGAAATGCGGCGCCAGATCCTCCGGCGTGGGCAGGGTCTGCGGGTCCTCCCCCGGCATGGCCGAGCGGCGCATCCGGGTGCGCAGCGCCCCGGGGCTCACCAGCATGGCGCGGATCGCCGTCGATTCGGTCTCGGCGGCGTAGCTGCGCACCAGCGCTTCGAGGGCCGCCTTGGTGACGGCGTAGGGACCCCAATAGGCCCGGCAGGAATGCGCCGCCCCCGAGGTCACGAAGATCGCCCGCCCGGCATCCGACATGCGCAGCAGCGGGTCGAACGAGCGGATCAGCCGCCAGTTGGCGGTGACGTTGATGTCCAGCGTGCTCGCCCAGATCTTCGGATCGATATGGCCGAGCGGCATCAGCACGCCGAGCACGCCCGCATTGCCGATCAGGATGTCGAGCTTGCCCCAGCGCTCGTGGATCGCCCCGCCGAGGCGGTCGATGGCGTCGAAATCCTTGAGGTCGAGGGGCACCAGGGTGGCGCTGCCGCCGATCCGGCGGATCTCGTCGTCGAGCTCTTCCAGGGCGCCCTGGGTGCGGGCCACCGCCACGACGTGAGCCCCCGCTTCCGCGAGGGCCAGGGCGGCGGCGCGGCCGATGCCGCGCGAGGCGCCGGTGACGACGGCGACGCGGCCGTCCAGGGATTGGGGAGCCATCGGGATCAATCCGCCTCGGCGAGCATCGCCATCTGCCGGGGGCTGGCGATCGCCAGATCGGTCAGCCCCGTCGGATAGTCGCCGGTGAAGCAATGGTCGGTGTATTGCGGGCAGGCGCTGCGCCGCTCCGTCTCGCCCATCGCCCGATAGAGGCCGGGGATCGAAAGGAAGGCGAGCGAATCCGCGCCGATATATTCCCGCATCCCTTCGAGGTCGTGGGTGGCGGCGAGCAGCTTTTCCCGCTCCGGCGTGTCGATGCCGTAATAGTCGGGATGGGTGATCGGCGGCGAGGCGATGCGGAAATGCACCTCCGCCGCGCCGGCCTCGCGCATCATGCGCACGATCTTCACCGAGGTCGTGCCGCGCACCAGGCTGTCGTCCACCAGCACGATCCGCTTGCCGGCGATGGCCGCACGGTTGGCCGAATGCTTCATGCGCACGCCGAGTTCGCGCACCGACTGGGTCGGCTGGATGAAGGTGCGCCCGACATAGTGGTTGCGGATGATCCCCATCTCGAAGGGGATGCCCGTCTCCTGGCTGTAGCCGAGGGCCGCTGGCACGCCGGAATCCGGCACCGGCACCACCACGTCCGCCTCGGCGCGGGATTCGCGGGCGAGTTCGTGGCCGATGGCCTTGCGCACGGCGTAGACGCTCTTGCCGTTCACGATGGAATCCGGCCGGGCGAAGTAGATGTACTCGAAGATGCAGGGCCGCATCGGCTGCGCCGGGGCGAAGCGGATCGACTCGATCCCCTCCTCCGAGATCACGACGATCTCGCCGTTCTCGATGTCGCGGACGTAGCGGGCGCCGATGATGTCGAGCGCGCAGGTCTCGGAGGCGAGCATGTAGCGCCCGTCGAGTTCGCCCAGCACCAGCGGGCGGATGCCCAGCGGGTCGCGGGCGCCAATGAGCTTCTTGTTGGTCAGTGCCACCAGGGCGTAGGCGCCCTGGATCGCCTGCAATGCGTCGATGAAGCGTTCGATGATGCGGGGTTTGCGCGAGCGGGCGGCGAGGTGGAGGATCACCTCCGTGTCCGAGGTCGATTGCGTGATCGCCCCATCGCGCACGAGGTCGCGGCGGATCGAGAGGGCGTTGGTCAGGTTGCCGTTATGGGCCACCGCGAGACCGCCGCCCGCCAGCTCCGCGAAGAGCGGCTGGACGTTGCGCAGGATCGTCCCGCCCGTGGTCGAGTAGCGGACGTGGCCGATGGCCGAGCGGCCCTTCAGGCGCTCGATGGTCGCCGCGTCCGAGAACGAATCGCCGACGAGGCCCGGCCGCCGCTCCGAATGGAACACCTTGCCGTCGAAGGCGACGATGCCTGCCGCCTCCTGGCCCCGGTGCTGCAGGGCGTGGAGCCCCAGCGCGACGATGGCCGAGGCGTCCGGGTGGCCGAAGATGCCGAAGATCCCGCATTCCTCGCGCAGCGTATCGCCGTCGAGATCGAACTGCGCGGTATCGAAATCCTCGGAGGCGTCGACGGGGGCTCGCGACATGATCGGGCTCGGTCACTTCCTGGGGGCGACGGACTCAAGACGGCCTGCGTCACGCCGCCGTCATGTAATCGCTCCCGCAGCGCAGGCCAACGGCGTCGGCCGCAGGGCAGCGGCCCGCGCCCGTCAGCGCTCGAACCGTCAGCGCTTGGGCGCCGTCTCGGTCCGCTTCTGGACGGTCGCGTCGTCGGCGGGCGCGTCGGCCGCCTCGTTCGGCGGGCTGACGGGCTTGGGCTTCTTGAACTGCTTGAGGAAGCCTTCCGGGTTCTCCGGCAGCTGCGCCACCAGCGCGTCGCCGGATTTCTCCAGCATCGGCCGGGAGCGGGCCTGCGCCGCCCAATCCGGCACCTTGCCCTGGACCAGCCAGGATAGGAACACCCAGCCGATCACGCAGATCAGGAAGCCCCGCGCCGCGCCGAACAGGAAGCCGAGGGAGCGGTCCACCGCGCCGATGCGCGAATCGAGCACCACGTCGGAGATCTTCACGGTGATGATCGACACGATGATGAGCGTGATGAGGAAGATCGCCGCAATGGAGCCCACGAGGGCGACCGTGTCGCTGCTCACGTGCTGCTTCACGGTGGGCAGGAGCATCGGGAAGAACGACCACGCGGCCGCCGCCGCGACGACCCAGGCGACGATCGCCAGGACTTCGCGCGTCACGCCACGGACGGCCGCCAGGAGCGCGGACACGGCAACGATGCCAAGGACCACGAGATCGAGGACTGTGAACGGCATCGCCTCACTTCAGGAACGCACGGGAAGCGCCGACGAGGCCCGTGCGGCTCTCCCGACCACTCCCTCAGTATATCTTGCCGAACCTCGGCCGTCACCGGGGGGCGGCGGACGGGCCGGGCCGTGTATCACCGTTGCATCAGAAGGCGCCAGTGCAGCCGCCGACCGGGAGGGTGGCGCAGGCCTCGTTCGCGGCGCTCGCCGCACCGCCGGAGATGCCGGCGCCCCCGCCACCGCCGCCCCCGCCGATGGCCCTCACCCCCGTCTGGCGCGTGGGATCGACGGTCGTTCCGGTGGCGATGCCCGCCCCGGAGCCGCCGAAGCCGCCCCCGGTGGAGCCGGTCGCGCCGATGCCCGCCGAGACCGTGCCCGTCGAGAGGCCGAAGCGGTTCGTCGTGCCGAAGGACGTGGCGCCGAGGCCGAGGGAGGACAGGCCGAAGCTGCCGGTCGCGCCGATGGACAGGGTCGCGCTCGTGGGGGTGGGCAGGGAACCGAGGGACAGGCCCGAGCCGAAGGTCAACCCGCCGGCATTCTGGATGCCGCCGGTCTGCGACGAGATGCTCGGGAAGGCGCCACGCGCGGTGCCGCCGAGGCTCAGGCCGCCGGGATTGGCGATCGTCGTCTGCGGCACGACCGATGCCTGCTGATTCGTGAAGCCCGGCGCGGCGGGGGCGACGCTGACCGAGCCGATGGCGGATCCCGCCGGGCCGAGGGGGGCGGTCTGCGCCGAGGCCGCGCCCGCCAGGGGCAGCAGTGCCGCCGCGAGGAGGGCTCTCCGCATGGTTATGTACCTCGTTCGTGTCTGACGGGGACTCGCGAACGGGACAGCCGGTTCCGTCGTTGCGGAGCCGGGGGGTGTGGCCCTACGTCCGGGGTGACGGGTGAAACGGGAGAGGTGGCGTGGCGGTGTCGCGGGCAAGCAGCGAGGTGCATGGCGGCCGGCTGACGGTCGATCTCTCCGCGCTCGCCGCCAACTGGCGGCGCCTCGCCGCCCGGGCGCCGGGGGCCGAGTGCGGCGCGGTGATCAAGGCCGACGCCTACGGCACCGGCATCGACCGCGCCGGGCCCGCCCTGTGGGAGGCCGGGTGCCGCAGCTTCTTCGTGGCCCATCTCTCGGAAGGCCTCGTCGCCCGCGCCGCCCTGCCGGAGGCCGCGCTCTACGTGCTGAACGGCCTGCCGCCGGGTTCGTCGCCGGCTTTCGCTGAGGCGCGCCTGCGCCCCGTCCTCGGGAGCCTGGAGGAACTGTCCGAATGGGCCGCCTTCTCGCGGGGGCGCCACCCTGCGGCGCTCCACGTCGACACGGGCATGAACCGGCTCGGCCTGTCGGTGCCCGAGGCCCTGGCGCTCGCCGACGATCCCCGGATCGCGGCGGCGGGCATCGACCTCGTGATGAGCCACTTCGTCAGCGCGGAGCGCCCGGAGGATCCGGTGAACGCCCGCCAGATCGCGGATTTTTCCCGCGTGCGGAAGGCTCTGCCCGCCTTGCGCGGGTCGCTCGCCAACTCCTCCGGCGTCTTCCTCGACGGCGCCCGGCACGACCTGCTGCGGCCGGGCTACGCCCTGTTCGGCGGCAACCCGACCCCCGACGCGCCGAACCCGATGGACCCGGTGGTGCGCCTCGACGCCGCCATCGTGCAGGTGCGTCAGGTCGAGGCCGGCATGAGTGCCGGCTACAACGGCCGCTGGACGGCGCCCGGCCCCCGTCGCCTCGCGACCCTGTCGCTGGGCTACGCGGACGGCCTGCCCCGGGCGCTCAGCGGGCGCGGCCATGCCCTGGTCGGCGGGGTCGCCTGCCCGATCCTCGGCCTCGTCTCCATGGACCTCATCATCCTCGACGTCACCGACGCCCCCGCCGCCCGCCGGGGGGCGCGGGCCGTGCTGATCGGCGACGGCCTCGACGTCGATACGGTGGGCCGGTCCGCCGGCACCATCGGCTACGAGATCCTGACGAGCCTTGGTTCCCGTTATGTTCGGGATTATGATGGCTAGGGCCGCGTAGGCGGACGAGTCCGGGACACCCATGGCCAAGATCCACCAGACCTTCGTCTGCCAGTCCTGCGGGGCGGTCTACAACCGCTGGCGCGGGCGCTGCGAGGCCTGCGACGGCTGGAACACGATCCAGGAGGAGAGCGCGGGCGGCCCCGGCCAGTCCGGCCCCGCCGCCACCCGGCCCTCCCGCTCCCGGGGGCGGATCTTCCCCCTGGAGGGGCTGACCGGCGAGGCCAAGGAGGCGCCGCGCAGCCCCTCCGGCATCGGCGAGCTCGACCGGGTGACCGGCGGCGGCTTCGTGCGCGGCTCGGTGATCCTGCTCGGCGGCGATCCCGGCATCGGCAAGTCGACCCTGCTGATGCAGGCCGCCGCCGCCATGGCCCAGCAGGGCGCGGGCGTCGCCTATATCTCCGGCGAGGAGGCGGTGGGGCAGGTGCGGCTGCGGGCCGAGCGCCTCGGCCTCGCCAAGGCCGACGTGCAGCTCGCGGCGCAGACCAATGTCGAGGACATCGTCGAGACCCTGAGCCAGGGGAAGCCCCCGGCGCTGGCGGTGATCGATTCGATCCAGACCATGTGGACCGAGACCGTCGAATCGGCCCCCGGCACGGTCACGCAGGTGCGCTCCTCGGCGCAGGCGCTGATCCGCTTCGCCAAGACCACGGGGACGGCGGTGATCCTCGTGGGCCACGTCACCAAGGACGGGCAGATCGCCGGCCCCCGCGTCGTGGAGCACATGGTCGATGCGGTCGCCTCCTTCGAGGGCGACCAGGGCCACCATTTCCGCATCCTGCGCGCGGTGAAGAACCGCTTCGGGCCCACCGACGAGATCGGCGTGTTCGAGATGACCGATGCCGGCCTCTCGGAGGTGCCGAACCCCTCCGCCCTGTTCCTCGCCGGACGCGACCAGCAGGCGGCGGGCACCGCCGTCTTCGCCGGGATGGAGGGCACCCGGCCGCTCCTCGTGGAGATCCAGGCGCTGGTGGCGCCGTCCTCCCTCGGCATGCCCCGCCGGGCGGTGGTGGGCTGGGACCCGAACCGCCTCTCCATGGTGCTCGCGGTGCTGGAGGCCCATGCCGGGATCCGGCTCGGAAGCCACGACGTCTATCTCAACGTCGCGGGCGGCCTGCGGGTGGTGGAACCGGCGGCCGACCTCGCGGTCGCCGCCGCCCTGGTCTCGTCCCTCTCCGGGGCGGTGCTGCCAGCCGAGACGGTCTATTTTGGCGAGATCGGCCTCTCGGGGGCGATCCGCCCGGTCGCCCAGGCGGGGGCGCGGCTGAAGGAGGCCCAGAAGCTCGGCTTCGCCAAGGCCCTCATCCCGCAGGGGCGGGGCGAGGGCGAGAAGGTGCTCTCGGTCGAGACCCTGCGCCACATCGCCGACCTGGTGGCCGGGATCGGCGCGGGCTCCCCCCGGCGAGGCGGGCGCGGCCGGGCGCCCGCCCGCGAGTTCGAGGACGAGTACTGATCCTACGCGATGTAGGGCGTGTGCTTGTCGCCCCCCGTGGCGTTCGATCCGTCGTTGGTGCCGGAATTGGCGGCGTTGGTCTCGTGCCGCTGGTCGCGCGGCATCTCGGGAAACTGCGTGAGCGGACGCCAGGGCGTCGGCGCCACCCCCAGCCGCAGGGCGCTCGGCAGGCGGAACAGCCAGACCGCCAGCACCATCCACGGAACGACGAAGAAGACGAAAGCGGCCAAACCCATTGCGATCCCCTGTGAACACCCCTCCGGCCGTTCAATGCGGCCGAGGTTCCGAGGGATCCAATCCCGGATGAGATAAGCCCGCACGGTGGACGCCCGCCCCCTCCCCTGCGTAAGAACCAGGGGTGAGCGCGCGACAGCCCTCCCCCGGCACGGCGTCCGATCCGGACACCGCGCCCAAGGCCGCGCGAGGCCGCGGAAAGCGGGTGCGCGCGCCCTTCGTCCAGGCCCCCGGCCGGCTGCGCGCCTTCGTCCGGCGCAGCGAGGGCGGCCTCGTCCTGCTGGCGACCTTCGTCGGCGCCGTCTCCGGGCTCGCGGTCTCGGGCATGACCCTGCTCACCCAGGGCTTGCGCGAACTCCTCTACCAGCTCCCCGCCGGCAGTCGCCTGAGCGCCATGGAGGCGGTGAACCCGATCCTGCTGCTCGTCGGCCCCTGTTTCGGCGGCCTCGCGCTGGGGCTCCTGATCCTCCTCGTCCACTACGTGCGCGGCCCGCGCAAGCGCCCGGCCATCGACCCGATCGAGGCCAACGCCCTGCACGGCGGGCGGATGTCCCTGCGCGACAGCCTCTATCTCGGCCTGCAGAACATCATCTCGAACGGGAGCGGCGCCTCGGTCGGCCTGGAGGCCGGCTACACGCAGATCTGCTCCGGCGTCGCCTCCCGGCTCGGCATCGCCTTCGAATTGCGGCGGGGCGACCTGCGCACCCTCGTGGGCTGCGGCGCGGCGGCGGCCATCGCGGCGGCGTTCGGCGCCCCGCTGACGGGGGCGTTCTACGCCTTCGAACTGATCATCGGCACCTATTCCATCGCCATGCTGACGCCGGTCGTCGTGGCGGCGCTCTGCGGCAGCCTGATCTCGCAGGCGATCCTCGGCACGCAGCCCCTCGTCGTCTTCGACAACATGCAGGCGGTGACGACCTCCCACGTCACCAGCCTGGAGATCGTGCCGAGCCTGATGCTCGGCCTGTTCTGCGCCGGCCTCGGCATCGCGGTGATGCGCGGCGTGACCCTGGTGGAGCAGATCGTCCAGGCCTCCGGCCTGCCGCGCGTCGCGGCCCCCGTCCTCGGCGGCCTCTGCGTCGGGGCGCTGGCGCTGGCGGGCACGCCGCAGGTGCTCTCCGGCGGCCACGGCGCCCTGCATATGCATTTCCTGGAGAGCGCCCAGGGCTATACCGGCCTCGCGCTCGCCGGGCTGTTCGTGGCCAAGGCCCTGGCTTCGGCCATCTCCATCGGTTCGGGGTTCCGCGGCGGCCTGTTCTTCGCCTCCCTGTTCCTGGGCGCCATCGCGGGGAAGTTCTTCGCCGTGGCGGCGCCGCTCCTGATTCCGGGCATGGCCGGCTTCGGCCTGACGCCGCTGGCCTACGCGGTAATCGGCATGAGCGCGCTCGCCGTCGCGGTGATCGGCGGCCCGCTCACCATGACGTTCCTGGCCCTCGAGGCCACGGGCAGCCTGCCCATCACCGGCCTCGTGCTGGCGGCGGTGATCGCCTCCTCGCTGACCGTCCGGAAGACCTTCGGCTATTCCTTCGCCACCTGGCGCTTCCACCTGCGCGGCGAGAGCATCCGCAGCGCGCACGACATCGGCTGGATCCGCTCCCTGACCGTCGGGCGGCTGATGCGGCGGGACGTGCGGCCGGTGCCCCTCGACACGCCGCTGGCGACCTTCCTGCGCGCCCACCCCCTCGGCTCGCCCTCGCGGGTGGTGGTGACGGACGGGAAGGACCGCTACGCCGGCATCGTCTCCGTCCCGGAGGCCCATGCGCTGGCCCGCGAGGCCGCCTCCGGCGAGCAGCCGGCGCTGGCCGACCTCCTGCGCTGCACCGACGACTTCCTGACGCCGGAGATGAACGCCAAGGAGGCGGCGTCCGCCTTCGACCGGACGGAGAGCGAGGCGCTGGCCGTCCTCGATCCCGCGCGGACGGTGCTGGGGCTCCTCACCGAGAGCCACACGCTGAAGCGCTACAGCGAGGAACTGGACCGGCAGCGCCGGGCAATGGTCGGGGAATCGGTCTGAACGTCAGGCCGGCGGATTGACCCGGCGGCCCATGTCCACACCTTGGGCCGCACAGAGACCACGCGGAGGAACCCATGGCAGAGCGCAGCTACCGCATCGCGGTCATTCCCGGCGACGGCATCGGCAAGGAGGTCGTGCCCGAGGGCGTGCGCGTGCTGGAGAAGGCCGCCAAGCTGCACGGCTTCTCGCTCCAGCTCGACTGGTTCGATTTCGCGAGCTGCGACTATTACGAACAGCACGGCCGGATGATGCCGGAGGACTGGAAGCCGCAGATCGAGGGCCACGACGCGATCTATTTCGGCGCGGTGGGCATGCCCGACCGGGTGCCGGACCACATCTCCCTGTGGGGCTCGCTGATCCTGTTCCGGCGGGAATTCGACCAATATGCCAACCTGCGCCCGGTGCGGCTGATGCCGGGGGTGAAGTGCCCGCTGGCGGACCGGAAGCCCGGCGACATCGATTTCTGGGTGGTCCGCGAGAACACCGAGGGCGAGTACTCGAACGCGGGCGGGCGGATGTTCGTCGGCACCGACCGGGAATTCGCCATGCAGGAGACGATCATGACGCGCCACGGCGTCGACCGGATCCTCAAGTTCGCCTTCGAGCTGGCCAAGACCCGGCCGCGCAAGCACGTGACCTCGGCCACCAAGTCCAACGGCATCTCGATCACCATGCCGTACTGGGACGAGCGGGTGCGGGCCATGGCGAAGTCCTACCCGGACGTGACCTGGGACCAGTACCACATCGACATCCTGACCGCGCATTTCGTGCTGAACCCGGACCGGTTCGACGTGGTGGTGGCCTCGAACCTGTTCGGGGACATCCTGTCGGACCTCGGCCCCGCCTGCACGGGCACGATCGGCATCGCGCCCTCGGGCAACATCAACCCGGAGCGGGTGCATCCGTCGGTGTTCGAGCCGGTCCACGGCTCGGCCCCCGACATCGCGGGCCAGGGCATCGCCAACCCGATCGGCCAGATCTGGTCCGGGGCGATGATGCTGGAACACCTCGGCGAGCACGCGGCGGCGGCGGAGATCGTCACCGGCATCGAGCGGGTGCTGGCCGAGCGGACGCTCCGCACCCGCGACCTCGGCGGCAACGCGGACACGCAGGCCTGCGGCAAGGCCGTGGAGGAGGCGCTGGGCTGAGGCTCAGCCCGCGGCGGTCGCGGAGCCGAGGGTCGTCAGGGCCCTCAGCCCTTCGACCTCCCGCTCCAGCGGCCTCGGCTCGCGGAGGAAGGGCGCGAGGTAGGCGTCCAGATATCCGTCGCCGGGCAGATGCACTTCTCTGGTCAGGGCCGTCAGGAAGGCGGCCTTGTCCGTCTCGTGCCACGCGACGGAGAGGTCCGCCCGGTGGGCCAGGACCGCGTGTACCGTCATGATGGTGCGCCCGTTGCCGTCGAGGAACGGATGGGCGTGGGCCAGCGAGCCCAGCACCTCGCCGGGCTTCGCCCGCATGAACGCGCGATCGTTGCCCTGCCGGAGGGCGTAGTCGGCGGCCCGGCGGATATCCTTCGGGAAGGCGAACATCCTGTCGTAGCCGCCGCGGCTGATGTTGGCTTGCGGTGCAGTCTCCCACCGGTCCTTCCCCGCCCAGGGGTAGACCGAGCCGAACAGGGTCGCATGCGTGGCGAGGATGTCTGCGTAGTTCAGAGGGTTCCGGCGGGACAGGGCGGCGACGGCCTTGCCGACCTTCATCATGAAGGCCCTGTGCTCGAGTTGCTTGACCCGAGCGAGGTCTTTGAGACCGGCGACGTTGCGGAGATAGCCCCGTTCCTCGAAATCGCCGAAGACGTCGAAGGTCAAGCGTCCAAGCCGTCCCGCTCGGCCAGATAACGCGCATGAAGCAGCGTGTTCTCGATGTCGGGGATGGCTTCGGCCCGGCCCAGGGCGACGAGCAGCCACTCGGTCTCGTCGAGGTTCACATCGTCGCCGGCCACGCGCGAGACCGCCTCGGCCCAGTCGTCGAGGCCCGCCCGCTCGTAGCGGATGCCGTGACGGCGGGCGAGATCGCGGATGGTGTCCCGGGCCGTCATCACCTCGGCCTCGGGACGAACGGCAGCCTGTGCGGTCATGGCGAACTCCTCGAGAGGAATTCTACCCCATTCCCCGCCGTCCCGTCGACTCATCCGGACGGCGTGAGGGTGCCGCTCAGCGCGGCCGGCGGCGGACGCTGACGACGTTGTCGGAGAGGTCGGCCTTCTCGGCCTTGGCGGCGGGCAGCGTCTCGGTGACGACCTTGACGATGCTCGGGGCGTCGAGGCCCGCCTCGGCGTACATTGTCTCCGGCTTGTCGTGGTCCTGATACGCGTCCGGCAGGGTGAGCGTCCGCACCCGCACCCGGCCCGCATCCAGCGCGCCCTTCTCGGCCAGAAGGTGCAGCACCATCGCCCCGAACCCGCCCCGCGAGCCCTCTTCGATGGTCAGCAGCACCTCGTGCCGCGACGCGAGGTCGAGGATCAGCGCCTCGTCCAGCGGCTTGGCGAAGCGCGCATCCGCCACCGTGACCGCCACGCCCTGATCGGCGAGCGTATCCGCCGCCTTCAGCGCCTCCGCCAGACGCGTGCCGAGCGACAGGATCGCCACCCGCGCGTTCGCGTCCTCGCGCACCACGCGGCCCTTGCCGATGGGCAGGGCCTCGCCCCGCTCCGGCAATTCGATGCCGACGCCCTCGCCGCGCGGGTAGCGCAGGGCGGACGGGCCGCTGTCATGGGCGTGCAGCGTCGCCACCATGTGGACCAGCTCGGCCTCGTCGGCCGCCGCCATCACCGTCATGTTCGGCAGACAGCACAGATAGGCGAGATCGAACGCGCCCGCATGGGTCGCGCCGTCCGCGCCGACGAGCCCCGCCCGGTCCATGCAGAAGCGCACGGGCAGGTTCTGCAGGGCGATGTCGTGCACCACCTGGTCGTAGGCCCGCTGCAGGAAGGTCGAGTAGATCGCCACGAACGGCTTGTAGCCCTCCGTCGCCAGACCGCCCGCGAAGGTCACGGCGTGCTGCTCGGCGATGCCCACGTCGAAGGTCTTGTCGGGGTGGGCTTTTCCAAAGAGATCGATACCGGTGCCGCCGGGCATCGCGGCGGTGATCGCCACGACCTTCGGGTCGGCGTCGGCCGCCTTGATCAGGCTCTCGCCGAACACCCGTGTATAGGCCGGCGCGTTCGGCTTGGCCTTGGCCTGGACGCCCGACACCACGTCGAACTTCACCACCCCGTGGTAGCGGTCGGCCGAGGCCTCGGCCGGCGCGTAGCCCTTGCCCTTGCGGGTGACGACGTGCAGCAGGATCGGGCCGGTCTCGGTGTCGCGGACGTTCTTCAGCACCGGCAGCAGGTGGTCGAGGTTGTGCCCGTCTACCGGGCCGACATAGTGGAAGCCCATCTCCTCGAACATCGTGCCGCCGCCGACCACGAGAGAGCGGGCATACTCTTCCGCCGCCGCCGCACGCTGGTAGATCGCCTTCGGCAGCAGCTTGCCGAGCTGCTTGGCGGCGTCACGCAGGGTCCGGTAGGTGTCGCCCGAGGCGAGCCGCGCGAGATAGGCCGACATCGCGCCGACGGGGGGCGCGATGGACATGTCGTTGTCGTTGAGGATGACGATGAGGCGCGAATGCAGGGCGCCGGCATTGTTCATGGCCTCGTAGGCCATGCCCGCCGACATCGAGCCGTCGCCGATCACCGCGATCATGTTGCGGCGCTTCGGCGTCTGGCCCTTGGCCTTCGCGGCGGCGGCATCGAGGTCGCGGCCGACCGCCATGCCGAGGGCGGCCGAGATCGAGGTCGAGGAGTGCGCCGCGCCGAACGGATCGTAGACGCTCTCGGAGCGCTTGGTGAAGCCGGACAGGCCTCCGCCCTGGCGCAGGGTGCGGATGCGGTCGCGGCGGCCGGTGAGGATCTTGTGCGGGTAGCACTGGTGGCCGACATCCCAGACGATGCGGTCGTCGGGGGTATCGAACACGTGATGCAGGGCGACGGTGAGCTCGACGACGCCCAGCCCCGAGCCGAGATGGCCGCCGGTGATGGACACGGCGTCGATCATCTCGGCGCGCACGGCATCGGCCACGGATTGCAGCTCGCCTTCCGGCACCGTCCGCAGATCCGACGGCTCGTTCACACGATCCAGCAACGCTGATTGCTCAGGGGTGATCGCCACGGTCACAACCTCATTTCCCACGGGACCGACCCGAGACTTCACGACACATCGAGGGGCGCCACACCCTCCGCCCGCCCATCGGCGGTGAGGGTGATCCGCTGGATCCGCGCCTCGGCCTGCTTGAGCAAGGCCTCGCAGCGCCGCTTCAGTGCCTCGCCGCGTTCGTAGATCTCTACCGACCTGTCCAGCGGCACGTCGCCGCGTTCCAGTTGCCGCACGATGTCCTCGAGATGCTCCAGGGCCTTCTCGAACGGCAGGGCCTCGATCGACGGGTCGGTCGCTGGTGTCTCTGCGGTCATCCCTGCCTCATCCTTTGTCCGGTTCTAAGGCGGCTTGCGAAGCGGGGACAACCCGGCTCGTCCGAAGCCGGGCCCGTCATCCGCCGCTTTTGCCCGGAACGGGCGCGTTTGCGCCACACCCGCTCCAGGCCGTGTCAGTCCAGGGCAAGGACGAAGGGTGTGCCCTCGAAGGCGTCGGCGCCGCGCCCGATTCGCGCGATGGCGGCGACCATCCTGCCGTTGCGCCCGAGCAGCCGGTCCGCGATCTCCACGAACAACCGGTTGGGGGTGGCCGAAGGCGAGGCGGCGCGCAAGGCATCGGCGATGGTGCCCTCATCGCGCTCCGGCGCCAGGGCGCAGGCGGCGATGTAGGCGGCGGCCGGCGAGCGGCTGATGCCGGCGTAGCAATGGATCACCAGCGGCGTCTCCCGCGGCCACGCGCGGATGAAGGCGAGGAGCGCCGCCACATGCTCCTCGCCGGGCAGGACATGGCCCGCCTGCGGTGCGGCGATATCGCTCACGCCGATCCGTGCGTGGTTTTCAGGGGGAATCGCGGCCGGGCGCTCGACGGGCATCCCGATGGTGACGAGGGTGAGGAGATGGCGCGCGCCCGTCGCGTGGACGGTGTCGGGCAGACGCGAAAGCGGGCAGACGTGCAGGGTCGGCATCGTCCGCCCGTGCGATGCGATCGTGTCCGATCGAGGGCGGAGGGTGTCGGGGCCGAGCCCCGACAGACGTCCGGTCAGGCCGCGTTGACGGCGAGCGCGTGCGGATTGCCGGCGAGGCCGGCGCAGAGGTCGTCGATCTCGGTGAGATCCAGGGCGTCGCCGGTCTGGCCGGCGATGGTGTCGATCAGGTGGTCCTGGCGCGGATCGAAGGGGTGACCCTGCATCCGGTAGAACTGGTAGTAGCGCAGAGCGGCGAGGACGGTGTCGCGTTCTCGGTCGGTTACGGTGAAGTTCTGCATGGGTCTTCGCTTCCCCTTGTGGCTTCAACGAACGCCTGGACCGGACCGCGACGCCGCGGACCAAGCTTGGCCATTGTAGCGCGCGTGTCACAAGCGGGACAGTTCTTGACAGATCGCCCCGACGTGATTCGTTTTCGTTAGGATTTTCTGCCGTGGCGCTTCGTCAGCGGCGGCGGGACTGCGCGAGACTTTAAGCCGCTGTCTTTTTCGCCTTGCGGGCCGCGCCCCGGGCTCCACCTCGTCCGGGACGGAGCGAACAGCCGGAGCCGATGGCGACCTACTTCACCGCCGACACCCATTTCGGCGATCCGCATGTCCTGCGGCACGCCCGCGCGCGTTTCGGCACGGTGGAGGCCCATGACGAGGCGCTGATCGCCGCCTGGAACGCGGTCGTCGGGCCGGAGGACACGGTCTGGCATCTCGGCGACTTCGCCGTGGAGGCGAGCCGGGAACGCTGCGCGGACGTGTTCTCGCGGTTGCACGGGGTGAAGCACCTCGTGCGCGGCAACCACGATTCGAACCGCATCCTCGACCTGCCCTGGGCCGCGCCCCCCGTCGAGAGCATGCGCCTCACCGTGACGGACGGGACCGGCCGCGACCGGCGCCTGTTCCTGTCGCATTACGCGCACCGCGCCTGGCCCGGCCTGTGGCGCGAGACGCTCCACCTCTTCGGCCACAGCCACGGCTGGCTCCCCGACACCAGCCGCTCCTGCGACGTCGGCATCGACGCCTGCGACGCGCGGCCGGTCGATCTCGACGCGATCCTCCTGCGCCTGCAGGCGGCGGAGCTGGTGCCGGAAGAGTTGGCCCGACACGGGATGCGATGAGGACGGGCTTGCGGTCGGGCAGCCACGCTTTCATGATCGGCCCGTTCGACTCGATGGGGTTTCAGGGTGTGGCCGGTCGGCTCCGTATCCATCGCCATCACCGAGTATGGCTTCGGAAACACGGTGCTGATCGAGATCGGGACGCCCATCGGTCGCCTGGAGGCGGTCGGGGAACTGGAGCAAATCGGCCGAACATTGTATTTTCGTCGGGCGCACGTTCAGGGGCTGCACCGGGGTGCCTTAGGGCGGGCGGGATTGAACGCAATCGGTGCGGAGATCCTGAGAGAGGCTGAGGTCGATGCGGTCGTCGTTGAAGGAGGCCCTCGAACGACCGGCGCGGGACCGAAGCGCGGGCGCAGGCCGCCGCCCTTCCGGTATCCCCGTTGAACTCGTGCTGCGGGCGCCGGGCGTCATCGAACAGCCCGTGAGCCTCGTGCGGGCGCTGGCGGGTTTCGGCCTGGACCTCGGTGAGGCGCACGACGTGCTCGACCGGCTCGCGGGTGGGCACAAAGTGCCGGTGACCCTGTACCTGACACCGCAGAGCGAATCGCCCTTCGCCCTCCAAGGGTTCGGAGTCTGCGCGGACGCCCCGACCCGGGACGAGGCGATCGACCTGATCAGACGGCGGGGATTGGCGGCGGCCTGATCCGCCGATTGCCTTCCGGCGCTCATTTGTGTATCGCCACGGCGCGCCCCCGAGACACCCTTGGAGGCAGGGGCGCGCCGGGAAGGCTTGAGCCGTCCGCTTCGGGCGGCTTTTTCGCGTTCCGGCTCCAGCTATCTGAAGGATCACGCCTATGAGCGCCATCAAGTCGCTTGAGGCCGTGGCACGCGACCGGGTCGGCAAGGGGGCCGCCCGGGCCGTTCGTCGCCAGGGCCAGATTCCCGCCGTCATCTACGGCGCGGGCCAGCCGCCGGTCTCCATCGCCATCGACCTCATCCGGGCCCGCACGCTGATCTATGCCGGCGGGTTCAAGACCACCGTGTTCGAGATCGCCGTGGGCGGCCGCAAGCTGCGCGCCATCCCGCGCGACTTCCAGCTCGATCCGGTCTCCGGCGTGCCGATGCACGTCGACTTCCTGCGGGTCGTCTCGGGCCAGACCGTGACGGTCGCCGTGCCGGTGCACTTCGTCAACGAGGACGCGGCCCCGGGCATCAAGCAGGGCGGCGGCACCCTCAACATCTCGCACCACACCCTCGAGCTCGACGTCGCCCCGGACCAGATCCCGGACGCCATCGAGGTCGACCTGACCGGCCGCCAGATCGGCGACGTGATCCACGTCTCCGACATCAAGATCCCGGCCGGCACCTACACCGGCGAGTCGACCGATCCAGTCGCCAACATCGTCCCGCCGACGGTGCTGGGCGCCGAGGTCGAGGCCGAGGAGGCCGCGATCGCCGAGGCGCAGTCCGCTGAGGCCGCCGAGGAGAAGGCCGAGGCTGAGGCCGAAGCCGCCGAGGACGAGGCCGAGAAGAAGGCCGAGTCCGAGGACTGATCCTCCGGACATCCCGCACACGCGAAAGCCCCGGCCACCCGGCCGGGGCTTTTTTCATGCCTCACGGGTAGAGGCGCGTGCCCCGCCAGCCCGCGCCGTCGCGCACGAACCGTACCCGGTCGTGCAGGCGGAACTCGCCGTTCCGCCAGAACTCGATGCTGCTCGGCAGGATGCGGAAGCCCGTCCAATGCGGCGGGCGCGGCACCGCCCCGTGGCCGACCCGCTCCGTCACGGCGGCGACGGCGTCCATCAGCGCCGTCCGGTCCGCGACGGGCCGCGATTGCTGGCTCGCGATGGCGCCGATGCGGCTTTCCCGGTGGCGGCTCGCGAAATAGGCGTCGGCCTCCGCGTCGGTCACGCGCTCGACGGGGCCCCGCGCGCGGATCTGCCGCCCCAGGCTCTTCCAGTGCAGGACCAGGGCGGCCTGCGGGTTCGCGGCCAGCTCCTCGCCCTTGGTCGATTGCGTGTTGGTGTAGAACACGAAGCCACGCTCATCGAACGCCTTCAGCAGCACCACCCGCACGTCGGGCAGGCCGTCGCTGCCGGCCGTGGCCAGGGCCATGGCGTTCGGATCGTTCGGCTCGGCGGCCTCGGCCTCCTTCATCCAGGCCGCGAACAGGGTGACCGGGTTCTCGGCGCGGGTGAAATCTTCCAGGATGACGGCAGCCGGGCCACCGATCGTTAACTCGTTCAAGGGAAGACTCCTGCCTGCCACGTCCGGGGCCTGAGGGGGCAACGGCGCGTCCGTCGAACGCAAAAGACCGCCGTTGAGTCAGGTGTGATGGTCTGATGGTCTCGCGTCACTGTAAAGGTCTCCGGACCCTCGTTCCGGCGGGGGCTGCCCTGTGCCTGGGCGTCGTCCTCGGGGGGTGCAGCCAGCCGCTGCTGCTGTTCCGGGGTACGCCGGAGCCGGCAGCGTCCGCCGTCGTCGAGGAGCCCCTGACGACGGGCAGCATCGCGCCGCCCAAGACCTTCGGGCCGGACCTCAACGGCGAGGATTGGCGGCGGGCGCAGGCCGCGCTGACGGTCGCCCTCGATCCGCAGGGCAACGGCCGCCCGGTGAAGTGGGACAACCCCGATTCCGGGATGCACGGCTCGGTGAACCCGACCGGCCTGCCCTACGTGGCGGACGACCGGATCTGCCGGAATTTCCTCGCTTCGGTCATCGGCTCGGAGAAGAGCCGCTTCGTGCGCGGCACGGGCTGCAAGCCCTCCGGCGGCGAATGGACCCTGCAGGCGATGCACAAGGCCGCCCCGCCCACCAAGGAGTCGGGGAAAGGCCCGGACAAGGCGGGGGAGTGAGGGGCGGGCGGCCCCGGTAAGCCGCCCGCGCCGTCGCCGATCTCAGTAGGGGTAGCCGTAATAGGGCCGCATCCGCAGGCGGCCGGCCGGCTCGGGCTGCGGGCCGGGGGGCACCGCATAGCGGGAAGCTGCATCCGGTGCGTAGGTCTGCAGGTAGGAATCGTAGCCCGGATCGCGGTAATTGCCGTTGTTGACGCCGGCCGAGCGGTCGTTGCCGCTGAGCGCCGCGTAGGGCGAGAGGCCGCTGCCCGAATCGCCGCCACCGCCACCGCCGCCGCGCGCGAGGGCCGCACCGGGCAGGAGGGCGAGGAGGGCGCCGCCGAGGGCGAGGCCGAGTCGAGTGCCAGTCATTCCGGGTCTCCGGGTTTGCGAACTTGACAATGGAACGGGTCCGCCGGGGCAGCGGTTCCTGGCGCCAGCCGGCGGAAGGATGTCACGGGGCCGTAGCTGTTGGCCAGGATGCGCGCCCGCGCCTCCGCCAGGGGCTCCACCGCCACCGCCATGTGGTGGCCGTTGGCGTGAAGGAGGGAGGTGGCGTCGCGCATCATCCCGACATGGCCGCGCCAGAACACCAGGTCCCCGCGTCGCAGCCCGGCGGGATCGTCGGGCAGGGCGGTGCCGAAGCCGCGCTCCTGCATGTCGGCGTCGCGGGGGCAGTCGCGGCCCGCGAGGTGCAGGCAGAGCTGCACCAGCCCGGAGCAGTCGAGCCCGAGGCTCGTGCGCCCGCCCCAGAGATAAGGCGTACCGACGAGCCGCTCGGCGGTGCCGACGAAGTCGGGGGCGGTGAAATCCGCCTCCCGGCAATGGGCGGCGAAGACGAAGCCGCCCGGCGTCGCGAGATAGTCGCCCTCCCGCCCGGTCGCGGTGAGGCGGGCGCCGAGGCCGAGATGGCCGCGCGGGGGCCGCTTCAGGTCCGGCGCCGGGTAGAGGAAGCTGCGCACAGCCGTGACCACATGGGTCGGCTCCGGATCGGCCGGGCCGAGGCTGCCGACGGGCAGGTAGCCGACATAGCCGTCGCGCGTCAGCTGAACGAAGGCGTGCCCGTCCTCCTCCGCGTAGAAGGTGACGGCATCGCCCAGCACGGCCTCGGTCTCGGTGCCGGAGGCGTCCGAGGGCGTTCGCCGCAGGGGCGCGGAGGGGACAACGACGCGCCGCGCCTGCCCCGCGACGAAGCGCGCGGCCTCGACCTGCCCGCGCAGGGCGGCATCCGCCAGATGCGGCCGGGCGGGGGTGAGGCGCGGATCGAACGGCAGGGTCATGGGCGCAGGATAGGCCCTGCCGGGTTAATGCGAAACGCGGGCGCTCGCCCGCCGGGTCGAGGGATCGGAGCTCTGCGGGCGCGGCCCGCCATCCATGCGGCATGCCGTCGCGCCGGGATGCCCCGTTGGGGGCCATCCGTCCATGCCACGGGCCGATCCCAGCGCGGGCGACCCATGCGATCACCATCGTTTGATGCACTGCACAACCGGCCTCGGGCGCGCTATGCTTGAGGCATGCAGACCGCGAGTCGTCCCGTGAAGAAGACCCAGAAGAGCTTCGCCGACCTTCCGCCGATCCGGGTGCGCCGCGAGCCGCCGACGATCGTCGAGGCGGTGGCCGCCGCCCAGGACCTGGCCGACGATGTCGAGCAGCAGGTGGAGATCGCCGCCGGGCTGATCGGCCTCCCCGCCGACGAGGTCCGCCCGCATGTGCTGGCCGCCAAGCGCGCCAAGCCGGAGCGGGCACCCGAGCGCATCCTCAGCCACGCGAGCCCGAGCCGCGCCCCCCGCACGGTCATCGTCGAGCGCCGCGTCCGGCCAACGGTGGTGGTCGAGCGCCGCATCCGCCCGCTGACGCCGCCCCGCTGAGCCGGTTCAGTCGGCCGTCGTCTGGCTGGTCCAGGTGGCGTGGCGGATGCCGGGGGCCTTCTCCAGCTCGGCCGTGACCGCGTCGAGCTCCGACGCCTCGACGGCGCTGGCCGTCAGGGTGGCGATGACGTCGACCGCGTCCTCGCCCCGCTCCTCGATCTCGATGGCGCTGACGGGGTAGTTCGCCGCCTCCAGGCGCTCGATCAGCAGGTCCTGCGCCGGCCCGGTGGCGCCCGGCGCCGTCGTCACCTGGACCTCGTAGGTCGCCTCCGTCTCCGACTCGCGGATCGGCAGGCGGTCGATGAGCTTCACGAGGGGCCGCAGGGCCGTGTTGCAGGCGAGCACCGTCGCTGTGACGAAGGTCGCCTCCAGGGGCATGTCCGCCCCGGCGAAGGCGCCCACCGCCGCCGAGCACCAGAGGGTCGCGGCCGTGTTGAGGCCGCGCACGTTCATCCCCTCCTTCATGATCACGCCCGCGCCGAGGAAGCCGATGCCGGAGATCACGTAGGCCACGGTGCGGGTGCCGCCCTCGCCGCCGGTGAGGCGCATCCCGAGATCGACGAAGGCCGAGGCGCCCACCGCCACGAGCACCGCCGTGCGCAGGCCCGCCGTGCGCTGGCGGTACTGTCGCTCGGCACCGATGAAGGTGCCGAGGCAGAAGGCCACGAAGAGGCCGAGGGCGGATTTCACCGGTTCGGGGAGGTCGGCGTAGGCGAAGGCGGCATGCATGGCGGCCCGCTCATCCTCCGCGCCTGTGAAGAAACCGTGACACGATGCCCGCAAACGGCCCGGCCCACGCAGGATTGACGGGCACCCGGCCTGCGGGCACACCCGAGACGGCTTGAGAGAGCCCGTGCGCGACACGGGACCCGGCCGCGAGGAGACGTGCAGGATGCCGGATTGCGCCGACCTGTCGGGACCAATCCACTCATGAGCGGCGCGGCCCTCGCCGACCGCCCCTCGCCGGGAACCGATCCCTCCGGCCTGCACGGGCGGGTGCTCGCCCTGCGCGACGGGCTGGAGACCGGCCTGATCGGCGCCTCCGGCCTCGTGGAGCGGCTGCTGATCGGCCTCCTCACCGGGGGCCACCTGCTGATCGAGGGCGCGCCCGGCCTCGCCAAGACCCGCGCGGTGAAGCGCCTCGCGGAGGGGCTCGACGGCTCCTTCGCCCGCATCCAGTGCACCCCGGACTTGATGCCCGCCGACCTCACCGGCACCACCGTGTGGCGCCAGGACAGCGGCCATTTCGAATTCCTGCCCGGCCCCCTCTTCCACGCCCTGGTGCTGGTGGACGAGGTGAACCGCGCCCCCCCCAAGGTGCAGTCGGCGCTGCTCGAATCCATGGCCGAGGGGCAGGTGACCGTCTCCGGCGAGACCCACCGCCTGCACGACCCGTTCATGGTGGTGGCCACCCAGAACCCGATCGAGCACGCGGGCACCTTCCCCCTGCCCGAGGCGCAGCTCGACCGCTTCCTGCTCCACGTCGTGGTGGACATGCCCGACGCGGCCTCCGAGCGGGCGATCCTCGACCTCGTGGAGGGCGAGATCACCCACCGCATCGCGCCGATGCCGATCCGCCTGTCGATGGAGGACGTGCGCGCGGCCCGCGAGGCGGCGCTGGCCACCTACGTCTCCCCGGCGCTGAAGGACTATCTCGTGCGCCTCGTGGCGGCGACCCGCACCGACGAGGCCGCGCCGGACCTGCGCGGGGCCATCGAGCACCCGGCCTCGCCGCGCGGGACGCTCGCGCTGATGCTGGCCGGCAAGGCGCGGGCGTGGCTGCGCGGGCGCGACCACGTGATCCCCGAGGACATCACCGAGCTGGCGCGGGACGCCCTGTCCCACCGGATCGGCCTGACGTGGCGGGCCTCCGCCGAGGGCAAGACCGCCCGGGGGCTGATCGACGACCTCGTGCGGCGGGTGAAGGCCCTTTGAGCCGAGGGACAGCGGCACCGTCCCGAGATCCGGCCCAGGATCCTGTGATCCACCTCTCGGGCGAGGCGCTGATGGGCTTACGCCACCTCGCCCGGCGGGGCGCGGCGCCCGTGACCCGCACGCTTGCCGGCCTGCCGGGGGGCATCGTCACCAAGCGGCGGGGCCGGGGCTCCGAGCCCGAGGACGTGCGCCTCTGGGCCGAGGGCGACGACCGCCGCCACATCGACCGCAACGCCACCGCGCGCACCGGGCAATTGCACGTGCGCACCCACCACGACGAGCGCGACCGGGCGGTGATCCTGCTCGCGGATTTCCGGCCCTCCATGCTGTTCGGCACGAAGCGGACGCTCCGCTCCGTCGCGGCGGCGGAGGCGCTGGCCCTCCTCGGCTGGCGGATCGTCGCCGATGGCGGACGCGTCGGCCTCGCCGTGGCGACCGCCTCGGGTGAGCCCACCGTCCTGCGCCCGGCGGGGGGCGAGCGCGCCATGGCTTCCGTGACCGGCGCCCTCGCGGTGGCCCATGCCCAGGCCCTCGACGCGGCACGGGCGGAAGACCCGCCCCTCGAACCCCTGCTCGGCATCGCCACGAGCCTCCTGCCGTCGGGCGGGCATCTCGTCATCGCCAGCGCCCTCGATGCCCCCGGCCCCAATTTCGAGCGCCTGCTCGGCCTCGTCGCCGAGCGCGTCTCGGTGCGCCTTCTCCTGGTGAGCGACGCCTTCGAGCGCGCCCGGCGGCCGGGTTTCTTCCCCTTCGCCCTCTCGGACGGGCGGCGCGGTTCGCTCCGGGCCGACGGCACGGGGGAGCAGATGCTCGACGCCCGCCTCGGGGATTACGCCGCGCGCGGCATCGCCGGCCTGCGCCTCGACGTGGAGGCGGGGCCGGAGGCCTACGCGCCGCTGATGGAGCGGCTCGATGCCGTGCTCTGAGACCGCGCGGGGCCGCCCGTGACCCCCGCCGACGCCCCCGCGACCCTCGACCAGTTGCGCGGCCTGCACCTGCCGGGCGGCGCGAGCGGCCCCGTGCCCGGCGAGATCCTGCTGGCGCTGGTCCTCGGCTTCGGCGCCGCGCTCCTCGTCGGACTGCTGCGCGTCGTGGTGAGCCGGGTCCGGGCCAGCGTCCGCCGGGCGGCGCTGGCCGACCTCGCCGGAAGCCGCACCCTCGCCCCGCCGGACAGGATCCTCGCCCAGGCGCGGTTGCTGCGCCGCCTCGTGCGCACCCTCGACGGCGACGAGGCCGCCTCCGCCCACGGCGCGCCTTGGGCCGCGCGCCTCGATGCGCGTCTGCGCACCGACTTCTTCACCGCCGGCGCCGGGCGCGTGCTGGTGGAGGGGCTCTACCGGCGCGAAGTACCCGACCCCGCGCTCCTCGACGCGGAGCTGACCCGGCTGATCGGGAGGCTCAAGGCATGATGCCCGGCTGGCTCGCCGCCTTCGTCTCCGGCTTCGACCTCGCGGCCCCCTGGCTGCTCCTCGCCCTGCCGCTGCCGCTCCTCGCCGCGCGGCTCCTGCCCCGCGAGCGGGTGGAGGGCGGCGCCTTGCGCGTCCCCGGCACCCTGGCCGCGAGCACGGGCACCGGCCACGAGGGCGCAGGGCGCGGCCGCCGCCGGGCCGCCCTGGTCTGGGGCCTGTGGATCTGCCTGATCGCCGCGCTCTCCGGGCCGCGCGTGGTGATGCCCTCGGCCGCGCTCCCGGCTTCGGGGCGCGAGATCATGATCGCCATGGATCTCTCCGGCTCCATGGAGCGGCGCGACTTCTCCCTCGACGGCGAGACCGTGAGCCGGCTGGCGGCGGTGAAGCGCGTCGGGGCCGACTTCATCCGCCGCCGGGCGGGGGACCGGATCGGCCTCGTCCTGTTCGCGGATCAGGCCTACGTCGCCGCCGGGCTGACCTTCGACACCGCCTCCGTCGCCCGCGCCCTGGAGGAGGCGACGATCGGCATTTCCGGCCGCTCCACCGGCATCGGCGACGGGCTCGGCCTCGCCCTGCGCCGCCTCGACCCGCGCGACGCGAACATTCCCGAGGGGCGCCCCGCCGCGACGAAGGCGGTGGTGCTGCTCTCGGACGGCGCCAACAATGCCGGCCAGACCGCGCCGAAGGACGTGGCCGACCTCGCCAAGGAGATCGGCGTGCGCGTCTACACCATCGCGCTCGGCCCCCGCGACCTCGCCGACGCCAACGGCGAGCAGGACGTGGTCGACAGCGAGACCCTGAAGACCATGGCCGAGACGAGCGGCGGGCGCTTCTTCCGGGTGAAGACCACGGACGACCTCGTCACCGTGGCGCAGGCCATCGACACCCTGGAGGGCGGGCGCACCCCGCCCCCGCCGCTGCCCCTGCGCAAGGATCTGTGGGTCTGGCCGGGCGCCCTGGCACTGGCCTTCGCCGTGGGGCTGCTCGCCGTGCGGAGGAGCGCATGACGCTCGCCGGACTCACCCTCCTGCGGCCCTGGTGGCTCGCGGCGCTCCCCATCGTCGTCGCCCTGGCGCTCTATGCCGTGCGCCGGGCGGCGCCGCTCGGCGATTGGGGCCGGGAGGTCGATCCCGCCCTGATGGCCTACCTCTCGCGCACCGGATCGGTGCTCGGCGGCAAGCGTGGCGCCAACCTCGCGGCGGGGCTCTGCGCGGCGGGTCTCGTCCTCGGCCTCGCCGGGCCGGCGGTGGAGCGCCGGGACACCGGCACGTTCCGCAACCTCGACGAGACGATCCTCGTCGTCGACCTCTCCCGCTCGGTCGCCGAGGGCGGCAACCTGCAGGGCGTGCGCGAGGCCGCCGCCTCCGTCGCGCAGGCCGCCGGCACCCGCCCCGTCGCCTTGGTGATCTATGCCGGCGACGCCTACCTCGCCGCCTCCCCCACCACCGACCGGGACAGCCTCGGCACCACGCTCTTCTCCCTCGACGCCGACACGGTGCCCGACCGGGGCAGCCACCCGGAGCGCGGCCTCGCGCTGGCCAGCCGGACCCTCGCCGAGGCCAACGTGATCGCCGCCAACGTAGTGCTGATCAGCGACGGCGACGGCATCGGCGAGGCCGCCCTGCGCGAGGCCGGGGCGATCCGCGCCCGGGGCTGGCGCCTCGACACCCTGTTCGTCCCCGCCACGAAGGCCCTGCCGCCGGGCGTGCCGAAGCCGGATCCGGGGCCCCTCCAGCGCCTCGCGGCGGCGGGTGGCGGCACCAGCGCCGAGATCCGTGCCGCGACCCCCGTGCTCGACGCGGTGGCTGCGCCCACCGCCCAGCACCTCGCGGCCGGCGGCTACGGCGTCGTCGCCTTCGCCGATCTCGGGCGTTGGCTGCTCGCCCTGGCGGCCCTACCCGCCCTCCTGCTGTTCCGACGGAGCGCCTGATGCCGGCCGCCCTCGCGTCACCCCGGACCCTCGGCCTGCCGCCGGCGTGGCGGCGGAGTGCGCGGATCGGCGGGCTCGTCCTCGTCGGCCTGGGGATCGTGACCCTCGTCGCCCTGTCGCAGCCGCGCACCGGTGTCGGGCGCCTGCTGATGAGCGTCCACCTGCCCGGCCTCGCCGCGCGGGTATTCGAGGACCCCGCTTGGCGGGCCGCCGCCGTCTACGAGGCGGGGCGGCTGGACGAGGCCATCACCCTGTTCCGCAACGGCGGGCGCCGGGCGAGCTACAACCTCGGCAACGCGCTCGCCCGCTCCGGCGACCTGCAGGGCGCCATCGCCGCCTACGACGAGGCCCTGCGCTTCAACCCCCGCGACGCGGACGCCCAGGCCAACCGCTCGCTGATCGCCCGGATGCTGGAAGAGGCGATCGACCGCGGCCCCGGCGGCGGCATCGCCAACGGCACGGCGCAGTACGGCGCCCGCTACAACAAATCCGCCCACCAGGACCCGAACGACGACGTCAACGCCTCGTCCAGCGGCGAGGGCCTTGCCGGCAACCGCGAAGCGAGCAGCAGCGCCTCGCTGCCCGGCAATAGCGCCGTCGCCCGGCGGGGCCGCTCCGAACAGGCTGCCATCGACTCGGCCGGCGGCAAGGCACGCGGCTCGGTGGGCGACGCCGCCGGGCGCGGCCGCTCCGGCACCGGCCCCGCCATGGTCGCCGAGGCCCCCGAGCGCGAGGCCCGCCGGGTGACGAAGAGCTTCGAGGCGCACGAAATCCGCCCCGACCGCCTGTGGCTCCAGACTCTGCCCGACGATCCCGGCCGCTACCTCAAGCTCCGCCTCAAGGCCGAGCAGGCCCGCCGCGTCGAGGCCGGCACCGCCATGCCCGCCGGGAGCAACCCATGGTGATTTTTTGGGACTGGGGTCGCGGGGTGCGGCGAGGGCGGACTGGGCTTCTCGCCGGGTTGCTGCTGGCCGGGATGTCGCTGCCTGCCCTCGCCGAGGTGGAACCCGGTGACCTCACCCTCACCGTCACCCCCGAACTGAACGGCGGGGCGACGCCCTACACCCGCGAGATGGTGCTCCTGAAGATCCACGGGGTCTACCGCCAGCCGATCCTGCTGGAGGAGGTGATCCAGCCGCCGCTCGCCAACTTCACCTGGACGCAGCTCGGCCGCGACCATTGGAGCAAGACCCGCCTCCCCGACGGCCAGACCGCCATCGCCTTCGACCGGACGGTGGCGATCTTCCCGCACCATGCGGGCGCGTTCACCATCGAGCCCTTCGTCCACCGGCTGACCGTCAACGACGTCGGCGAGCGCAAGGTGGTGGACGTGCGCTCGCAGCCGATCCCCTTCACCGTCGCCCCCTGGACCGCCCCGACCGGCGGCCCCGACGCGAAGGAGCCCTGGTGGCTCCCCGCCCGCGACGTGAGCATCACCGATTCGTGGAGCCGCGACCCGGAGACGGTGAAGATCTACGAGACCGTCCGGCGGACGGTGGTGCTGGAGGCGCAGGGGATGCTCGCCGAGGGCCTGCCGCCCCGGCCGGTCCTGCGCACGCGCGGCATCATCACCTTCGCCGGGCCGGTCGTCCGCGAGACCATCATCACCCCCGCCGGCCCCGTCGCCCGCGCCACCTATGTCTGGGACGTGAAGCCCGGCGTGCCGGAGGTGATCCCCCTCGACGCCATCGCCATCCCGTGGTTCGACACGGTCTCGCGCACCATGCGCGAGGCCGAGATCCCCGCTCGCCAGATCGGCGGCGGCCTGCCCGACCGGGAGACCGACGGGGCCAAGGGCGCCGCCGCCTCCGCGCTGATCGCCGTGGCGGCGGGCGTGCTGGCCTTCGGGCTCGGCCTCGCCCTCCTCGGCTTCCGCCGGGAACGGGGGACGCTCCGCCTGCCTGCCGTCATCGCCCGCGACCTGCGCCGGGCCGCCCGGACCGGCGACGCCAACGCCGTCCGCGCCGCCGTGGCGGCGGGCGAGGCCGCGATGCCCGCCCTCGCCCGCCGCTGGCGGGAGCGGCCCGAGACCCGCGAGGCGCTCGCCGCCCTCGACCGCGCCGTCTACGGCCCGACCGGAGGCGCGACGCCGGATCTCGTTGCCCTGGCCCGCGCCCTGACGAAGAGCGAGCCCGGCCGGGCATTCGGCCCCGCCCCCGTGCTGAAGCCCCTCGACGGACCTGCATGATGTTGCCTGTTTTTCAGGCAGGCTGAGGTTTTAAGCAAACGCTCAAGTCCTGAGCAAGCATCAATGTTTTGCACTATCTTGCGTCAACTGCATTCGCTCCGTAGACCGAACACCAACGGACGAAGAGTCCGCGTTTTCGCTGTCGCCCGGAGGACTAAACCGATGCCGCATACCACCGAAGTCAAGGACCGTTTCCGCACCCGTCTTGCCGCCGCCGATGCCCGCAGCAACGGCTTCCGGCAGAAGCTGCTGGACGACGGCACCCGCGCCCTCCAGCCGGTGATCGAGGTGCTGAACCTGATGGCGGAGGTGCTGAACGAAGAGCACAACGCCCATGGCTGCATCACCGGGACGGAGTTGCTGATCGACACCGACAACTTCGTCACGCTCTGTGCCAAGCTGCGCGGGGTCGACAGCGAGCAGAAGATCAAGATCAAGTACGGCCCCGAGCTCGGCGGCAAGAACTATATTTCGATTTCCGGCCTGCATCAGCGCTACAACGAGCGTCTCGTGCCGGGTTCGAGCGCCAGCGCGCATATCGGCCGGGTGATCGGCAGCGACATCCATCTCGACGAGCATCGCGGCGCCGACCTCGCGGAGGTGGTTCGCGACGTGATCGAGGATTTCTACGTCGCGCAGATCGAGCAGCGCAGCCACTTCGCCGTCGCGGCGTAGGGTTCAGGCCCTTTCCCTCGTCCCGCCCGTGCGTTAACGCTCGGCGGGATGGGGATGGAGCTCCCCGACAACCGCCTTGCCGGATGACCGGCCAGGGCTGATGGCTCCTACCGCAAGGGCGGCTTTCGCCTGCGGTGGGGGCGTGCCCGCATCGCGGCCGGGCCGCTCGTCCAACCGGGACGGGACAGGCATGATCAACACCCTCATCGTTTTCCTCGGCGCCGGGATCGGCGGCGGGTTTCGCCACGGATTCAACGTGGCGGTGTCGCGGACGCTGCCGGGCCTGGGCTTTCCCCTGGCGACGCTCCTCATCAACGTGCTGGGCTCGTTCCTGATGGGCGTGCTGGCCGAAGGCTTCGCCCTGCGCGGCGCAGCGGGCCACCCCGCCCGTCTGCTCCTGACGACGGGCGTGCTCGGCGGCTTCACCACCTTCTCGACCTTCTCCCTCGATGCCATCGCCCTGTACGAGCGGGGCGAGACGGCCCTGTCGGCCGCTTACGTCCTGGCCTCGGTCGCGGGCGGCCTCCTCGGCCTGATCGCCGGCATGGCCCTGGTGCGCGGCATCCTGAGCGCATCCTGACGGGGATCCCAAAGGGCAAGCCCTTTGGTGGGGTCCAGGGGCAAGGCCCCTGGATTATTCCGCGATGAACTTCATCCGGTGGTCGCGGTGCAGGTCGAGGATGGCGGCGGCCGTCTCCTCGATCGACCGGCGCGTCACGTCGATGGTCGGCCAGCGGTTCTTGATGAACAGCCGCCGGGAGGCGGTGATCTCGTCGGCCACCGCCTCGCGGTCGACATACATCGAACTCTCGTCGGCGTTCAGGCTCGACAGCCGGTTCTGGCGGATCTGGATGATCCGCTCCGGCGAGGCGAACAGCCCGACTATCAGGGGCTTGCGCGCCGCCTCGATGGCCGGCGGCATCGGCATGCCCGGTACGAGGGGCAGATTCGTGGTCTTCAGGCCCCGGTTGGCGAGGTAGATCGAGGTCGGCGTCTTCGAGGTGCGGCTGACGCCGAGCAGGATGACGTCCGCCTCCTCCAGATCCTCCGGCAGGTTGCCGTCGTCATGGGCGAGGGTGAAGTTCATCGCGTCGATGCGCTTGAAGTACTCGGCGTTCAGCATGTGCTGGGCGCCGGGACGTGCCGCCTTCTGCGTGCCGAGGTAGGATTGCAGCAGGTCGTGGACCGGCTGCAGCACCGACAGGCAGGGCGAGCCGGATTCCCGCGCCGCCATCTCCAGCCGCTGGCCGAGGTCGCCCCCCACCAGGGTGTAGAGCACGAGGCCCGGCGCGGCGCGGATCTCCGAGATCACCCGCTCCAGCTGCGAGGCGGAGCGCACGAGGGGGTAGACGTGCTCGATGGCCGAGACGCCCTCGTACTGCGCCGCCGCCGCGCGCCCGACATTGATGAGCGTCTCGCCGGTGGAATCCGACACGAGATGTAGGTGGAAGTAGCTGCGGCCCATACGCGGCGTCTCCGGCCGGTTCGGTTATCCAACGGCGACCGCCGGGGAGTCGATAAGTGTGGATAGGCAGGCCCGGTCGGCCGGTCCAGAGCAGAACCCCGTCCGGCTATCGACTCCTGCATACACAGGCCGTCAAATCGGGGCGGATTCCGCACCCGGTTCGGGAAAAGCCGGACACGCGGGGTCCGGACCGGCTCACCACCCGGCGCAAGGCCTTGAGCAGGAACCCTCTTCCATCATCTTCGCGCAAATCCTTTAAAGCTCCGTTAACGGCGCCGAACCGGGGATCGGGTGTGGATACGGTTGCGCTCCCGCTCATCAGCCTCCAAGAGAAAAAACAGAGTCTAAGATTCTCTCTCTCTCTTTATGAGAGGTCCCCTGGGGATCGTCGCGACCGGGCCGGTTGGCGAAGAAACGGGTACGGGAGCGCATGACGGTTCAACCGGACAGGACGATGCTGAAGGTGCTCTCGGGCGAGGCGGTCTGGCCGCCTCCGGCCTGGATGATGCGCCAAGCGGGACGCTATCTGCCGGAGTATCGGGCCACCCGGGCGACGGCGGGCTCCTTCCTCGACCTGTGCTACACGCCCGACTTCGCCGTGGAGGTGACGCTCCAGCCGATCCGCCGCTTCGGCTTCGACGCGGCCATCCTGTTCTCGGACATCCTCGTCGTGCCCCACGCCCTCGGGCAGGACGTGCGCTTCGTGGAGGGCGAGGGCCCGCGCCTCGATCCCCTGAGCGACCGCGCCGCCTTCGAGCGTTTGCGCGAGGCGGGCGACGGGGCGGTGATGACCCACCTCGCCCCCGTCTTCGAGACGGTGACGCGGCTGCGGGCCGAACTGCCGGCGGAGACGACGCTGCTCGGCTTCTGCGGCGCGCCGTGGACCGTGGCGAGCTACATGATCGGCGGCCGGGGCACCCCCGACCTCGCCCCCGCCCGGGCGCTCGCCGAGGGCGACACGGCGCTGGTGGACGAACTGATCGACCGCCTCGTCACGGTGCAGACCGACTACCTCGTGCGCCAGCTCGAGGCCGGCGCCGACGCCGTGCAGATCTTCGAATCCCATGCCGGCACCCTGCCCAAGGCGGTCCCCGCCTCCGCCGACGTGGTCGAGCCGGTGGGCGACGTCACCGAGAGCGCCCTGCCGGGCGGGGCGGTACCGGACGCCCTCACCCGCTGGTCGCTCCGACCCATCGCCCGGATGATCGCGGGGGTCCGCGCCCGGGTGCCGGGCGCCAAGATCATCGTCTTCGCCCGGGGCTCCGGCCTCGACGGCCATGCCCGCGTGGTGCCCGAGACCGGCGCCGACGCGGTGGGTGTCGATTGGGGCGTGGATCTGAAGGCCCTGCGAGGCCGCGTACCGGCCTCGACGGTCACGCAGGGGAACCTGCACCCCGAAACGCTGATCGCGGGTGGCGCGGCCCTGGACGCGGCCGTGGACGGCATCCGCGAGGCCGTGCAGGGATCGCCCCACGTGTTCAACCTCGGCCATGGGATCACGCCGCAGACGCCGGTGGCCCATGTCGAGCGGATGCTCGCCCGGCTCAGGGGCTAGGGGCGTGCTCTACGACTGGATCAAGGCCGGACACATCGTGAGCCTCATCGCCTGGATGGCGGCGATGCTCTACCTGCCCCGGCTGTTCGTCTACCACGCGAGCCTGCCGCCGGGCTCCGAGGTGCAATCGGCGACCTTCAAGATCATGGAGCGGCGCCTGCTCAAGGCGATCATGACGCCCGCCATGATCGCGACCTGGGTGTTCGGGCTGACGCTGGCCTGGATGAGCGGCTACTACGCCGCCCCCTGGCTGCAGGCGAAGTTCGCCCTGGTGGTGGCGATGTCGGGCATCCACGGCTGGCTCGCCCGGATGGTCAAGGACTTCGCCGCCGACCGGAACACCCGGGGCCACAAGTTCTACCGGGTGATCAACGAGGTGCCGACGCTGCTGATGATCGTCATCGTGGTGCTGGCGACGGTGAAGCCGGGCTTCTGACCGGGAGCCTCCGGCAGGCTCGGCCGTTATCGTCCATGCGCCGCACGACCTTTGCCCTTGCCGTTCTCCTCGTCCTCGCCGGCGGCTCCGCCGAAGCGGCGAGCTTCGCCTGCGACAAGGCCGAGGCCCCCGACGAGAAGGCGATCTGCGCCCATCTCCCCCTCAACGACCGGGACGTCGAGATGGCGACCCGGTTCGAGATCCTGAAGGCGGTGCTGCCGATGGGCGGCCAGTCCAAGCTGCGCGAGGACCAGGAAATCTGGCTCACCGAGCGCCGCACCTGCGCCGCCGACGTGGAATGCCTGCGCAATACCTACGACGCGCGCCTCAAGGTGCTACGCGGGGTGCTGTCGGAATTCGCCAAGCAGGGGCCGCAGTAGAGCGGGGAGCCCGAGGGGCACCCTTACTCTGCCAGGGCCGGCTCGATGTCCGTGTGCGGGAAGTCGTTGCCCTTGAAGAGCAGCGTCGCGCCATAATGGCGGGCACAGGCATAGGCGAAGCAATCGCCGAAATTCAGCGATGCCCGGTGCCGGCCCTTGCCGTAGCGTTCGAACGCATCGAGCGCCCCGTCCCCGACCTCGGGGGGAACGGCCATCACCACGATGCCGGCGAGCGCGAGATAATCGGCGATGGCCTCCCGCGCCTCCCCGAGGGGAAGGCCCAGGCGGCGGGCGACGGCGATCGTCGCCTCCCACACCGCCAGCGGCGACGTGATCCGCCGCTCCGCGCGCTTAAGCCCGGAAGCAAGCCTCCTGGCGTCGTCCTCATCCGTGAGGATCGCCGTGAGCGCCGACGCATCCACGAACATCAGTCGCGCTCGTAGAGGCTGTCGATGAAGGTCTTGTCGGCGGGTTGGCCGGAGCCGGCGCGCGCCCGCAGGCGCCGCGTGAAGGCGAGCGTACGCTCCACGAGGTCGGCCTCTCCGCCGGCGCGCGCACTCTCCTTGGCGCGGGCGATCTCGTTGAGCAGGGCCTGCCGGACGGCCTCGGTCTTGGTCGATCCCCTGAGCGACGTCAGCTCGTCAGCCAGGGCATCGACCTGCGGATCCTTCACGTAGAGGGGCACGGACTCACCTCGAGGGATATCTGAATGATCTTAGGGGATATCCCGCGATCCGTCCAACCTCACAGCCGCGCCAGCAACCGCTCCGCCAGCGGATTCTCCGCCGCGAAGGCGTAGTCGATCTTGCGGACGCTCACCGCCCGCGCGCCGGCCTGGACCAAGGCCTCGGCGAGGTCGATGGCGCCGGCCTCGGGGCAGCGCAGGACGATCTCGCCATCGGCACCCGCCGGGGCGCCGTAGGGCAGCTCGGCCTCGTGCAGGCCCGCCAGGGTGGCGAGGTCGATGGCGCCCGCCTCCGGCATCCCGGCGCGGACCTCGCGGGTGGTGCGGGCGCGCTCCTCGGCGCTGATGCGGCCGAGCACGGCCCGCAGCGCCCCGCGCTGGGCCTCGCCCCAGTTGGCCCGCAGCGAGGCGACGAGGTTCGCCTCCGAGCGCAGGATGATCCCGTCATCGAGGATCTTCAGGGCGTTCGCGGCGAGCGTCGCCCCCGTGGTGGTGATGTCCACGATGATCTCGGCCGAGCCCGCCGCCGGGGCGCCCTCGGTGGCGCCGAGACTCTCCACGATCCGGTAATCGGCGACGCCGGTCTCGGCGAAGAACCGGCGGGTGAGGTTCACGTATTTCGTCGCGACGCGCAGCCGGCGGCCGTGGCGCACGCGCATCGTCGCGGCGACCTCGTCGAGGTCGGCCATCACCCGCACGTCGATCCAGGCCTGGGGCACGGCCACCACCACCGTGGCGTTGCCGAAGCCGAGCGGCGTCAGCAGCTCCACCTGGCCGCTCACGTCGGGCAGGGTCTCGCGGATCAGATCCTCGCCGGTCACGCCGAGATGGGCGGCGCCGGAGGCGAGCTGGCTCGCGATCTCCGAGGCCGAGAGGTAGCGGACCTCGACGCCGGGCACGCCGACGAGCTTGCCGCGGTAATCCCGCGCCCCCGCCCCCTGCGCCAGCTTGAGGCCGGCGCGGGCGAAGAAGGCGTTGGCGTTCTCCTGCAGGCGCCCCTTGGAGGGCACCGCCAGCACGAGGGCATCGCTCATCGCCCGGCTCCCGTCGCGCGCTCGATCCAGAAGGTGCAGCCCACGGCCGGCAAGGGCGCGGCGCTGCCGAGATGGGCGAGCAGGCCGTCGTAGCGCCCGCCGCCGACCAGCACCGGCCCGTCCCCCTCGGAAACCTCGAAGATGAAGCCGGTGTAATAGTCGAGGTTGCGGGCGAAGCCGCCCTGGAAGCGGAAGTTCTCGATCGGCAGCCCCCGCGCGGCGATGAAGCCGGTACGCTCCTCGAACAGGTCGAGGGCGGCGTCGAGCGCCCCATGGCGCACGCCCGCATCGGCGACCAGCGCCCGCAGGTCCCGGGCGGCCGCGTCGGGATCGCCCGTCACCGCGCGGTAGCGGTCGAGGATCGCGCGATTCTCGGCGTTGAGCCCGGCGCCGCCATTGGCCTGCGCGGCGGCCTTGCCGAGGAAGCGCTCGGCGATCTCGCCCGCGCTGCGCCCGCCCACCGCCGAGATGCCGGCGATGGCGAGCACATCCTCCACGAAGGCGCGCACGCCCTGCGGGTCCTGGCCCTGGATGGCCGCGAGCAGGCCCGCATGGCGGTCCTCGCCGGGGGCGCCCTCCGCGCCGTTGGTCACGGCGTCGAGGGAGCGCCCGGCCGCCAGCGCCCGCAGGGTCCGCCGCTTGGCGGCAGGCGGCACGGCGAGGCCATCGAGGAGGGCCACCGTCAGCCCCATGTCGCCGAGGCGCACGGTGGTATCGGTCCGTCCGAGGAGGGCGAGCCCTTCGAGGGCGAGGCCCAGCACCGCGGCGTCGGCGGCCGGGGTGTCGGTGCGGCCGAACGATTCGATGCCGGCCTGGACGATTTCGGCGGGCTCCCCGGCGGTGAGGCGGAAGACCGGCCCGGCATAGCTGTAATCCGCGGCCTGCCCGTCCGCCCGCTGGCGGTGCAGGCGGCAGACGGGGATGGTGAATTCCGGCCGCAGGCACAGTTCGGCCCCGCCGGCATCCTGCGTGACGAAGATCCGCCGCCGGATGTCCTCGCCGGACAATTCCAGGAACGGCTCGATCGGCTGAAGGACCGGGGGCGTCACGGGCGCATAGCCGGCCGCCGCGAGATGGGCGATCAGCCGGGCCTGTGCGGGCTCAGCCGTTTCCGTGTCGGGCTCCGGTCGCGTCATGGTCATCCTCTTGCGGCCGCTCTGTAGCAACCGCCGCGCGGCTTGGCGACACGATGCGCGCACGACAAGCGCGCGTGGATATGCGCAGGGCCGTCGCGCGTCGACCCGGAGGTCCGGTTGAATCGCCGGCCCTGGATTTCCCGCGCCTGTCCGCCTAGACGTTGCAGTGCACCGGCGGGACCGGCCCCCCGGGATCCCCGCGCGACAGTGAGGCTCCGACAGTGGCCCTCTCCCCCAACGAACGTCGGCGCATCATGCTGCTCACGGGCGCCAGCCGAGGCATCGGCCACGCCACCGTGAAGCGGTTCTCCGCCGCCGGATGGCGCGTCATCACCTGTTCCCGCCACCCCTTCCCCGAGAATTGCCCGTGGGAAATGGGGCCGGAAGACCACCTGCAGGTCGATCTCTCCGACGCGGCCGACACGGTGCGCGCCGTTGAAGAAGTGCGCGGACGCCTCGCCGCCGAGGGCGGGGTGCTGCACGCGCTGGTCAACAATGCCGGCATCTCGCCCAAGGGCCCGGAAGGGGAGCGCCTCGGCGTCCTTTCCACCGGCTTTCCCGACTGGCAGCGGGTGTTCCAGGTGAACTTCTTCGCCACGATCCTCCTGGCCCAGGGGCTGCGCGATGAACTGGCCCGGGCCAAGGGCTCGGTGGTCAACGTCACCTCCATCGCCGGCTCGCGGGTCCACCCCTTCGCCGGTTCGGCCTACGGCACGTCGAAGGCGGCGCTCGCCGGCCTGACCCGCGAGATGGCGGCCGATTTCGGCCCGCTCGGCGTGCGGGTGAACGCGATCTCGCCCGGCGAGATCGACACCTCCATCCTCTCGCCGGGGACGGAGAAGATGGTGGAGCAGATCCCGCAGCGCCGCCTCGGCACCCCGGACGAGGTCGCCAAGGCGATCTACTTCCTGTGCACCGAGGCCTCGTCCTACGTGAACGGCGCCGAGCTGCACATCAACGGCGGACAGCATGTCTGACGCGCCGGGGCGCGCTGGCCTCGCGATCCTGCTCGTCCTCCTCGCCGCCGGCCCGGCCCACGCCGAGCCGAGCGTGCGAATCCTTGACCTGCCGTTCAAGGTTCGCGAGATGCGCGGGCCGCGCAGCGAGGTCGCCGTCGCGGTGGCGACCTCCGGTCTCCTTCCCATCGCCCGCGCCGGCAAGGAGCCGGCCCCCCTCGTCCTCGTCTGGGGGGAAGAGGGCGGCGCCATCCTCACCGTGGAGAACGGCCGCATCGCCGCCAAGCCGGTCGGTCGGGAGGCGGTGGAGGACCTCGTCGCCTCCGAGACCCCGCGCGGCGCCCTGCCCGGCATCCGCCGCGCCCTCGACGGGCCGCTGAGCGCCTTCCTCACCGGCCGCACCCGCGGCCCCGACGGCGCCCCCGCCGCGACGACCCTCACCCTGCGCGAGCGCCAGCCCCTGGCGGTGAGCACCGATCCGAAGCCGGTGCCGGTGGCCACCGCCGCCCTGCCCGCCGGGGACGGGGCGGTGTTCGCCCCGCGCGCGCCGTGGATCGTCTCGCTGTCCGGCCGCCCCGCCGTCCTCGCCGCGACCCTGACGGGTGCGGAATCCGGGAGCCTCGTCCTCGCCACCCGGCCGGCTGCCGATTCCTCTACCTGGACGCTCGGCGCCCGCACGGAGCCCGGCCCCCGCCCCGCCATCGCGGCGGTCGGCGATTTCTCCGGCAAGGGTCTGGGCGTCGCGACCGTCGATGCCACCGGCCGGCTGAAGCTCTGGACCCTCGCCCCCAACAGGATCGAGCCCGGCCCCGAGGCCGCCGGCTACACCCTCGGTGACGGCGGGGCGGACCTCGCCGATGCGCTTCCCCGCGAGGGCGGGGCGGATCTCGCCGTGCCGGTGGCGGGCGTGCCGGCCCTCGCCATCGTCTCGGCCCGCCAGGGCCTGAGCGAGCGCGCCCGCGTGACGCTCCCCGCCCCGGCCGGCACGGGCGTCGCTGTCCTCGGTGAGGGCGCGCTCGCGCGCCTCGTGGTAGGGCTCGGCGACGGGCGGGTGGCGGCCGTCGCCCTCGATGGGGGGACACCGTGAGCGAGGGCGAATCCCGCACCTTCCCGGCCCGTCCCTTCGTCGGCGCCTCCATCGCGGTGATCCGGGACGGGCGCGTGCTGCTCGCCTCCCGCGCCAACGAGCCGATGCGCGGCGTCTGGACCCTGCCCGGCGGCCTCGTGGAGGCGGGCGAGACCCTGGCCGAGGCGGCTTTGCGCGAACTCACCGAGGAGGTCGGGATCACCGCCGAGGTGGTCGGCGTGCTCTCCCCCACCGAGATCATCGTCCGCGACGAGGCGGGCCGGGCGCGGCACCATTACGTCGTCCACCCCCACGCCGCCCTGTGGTGCGGCGGCGAGCCCGTCGCCGGGCCGGAGGCCCTGGGCGTGCGCTGGGCGGCGCTCGACGAAATCGCCGGCCTGGAGACCACGCCGGGGTTGATCGGCACCCTGCGCGAGGCCTTCGCGCGGCTCGATGCCCGGGGAATCGCCTGATGCGGCTTGTCCCGTGGCATCGCGTCGCCGTCCTTGCCCTGGCCGCGGTGCTCGTCGCCCCGCCCGCCGAGGCCCAGCAGCGGGCGAAACCGCCCGCGAAGGAGGCGACCAAGGAACAGCCCAAGGAGCCCGCGAGCCCGGCGGACGTCCCCGCGCCTTACGACCGCGACCTGATGCGGATGGCCGAGGTGATCGGCTCCCTCGCCTTCCTGCGCGGTCTCTGCGCCACCCCCGACGCGGCGGAATGGCCCGCGCGGATGAAGGCGTTGATCGAGGCCGAGGGGATCACCCCCGCCCGGCGGGACAGGCTGGCCGGGGCCTACAACCGGGGGTATCGGAGCTACGCCCTCACCTACCGGGTCTGCACGGCGGCGGCGCACGAGGCCGCCGCCCGCTTTCTCACCGAAGGCGAACGCCTCTCCCATGCCCTGGCCGGGCGGTTCGGCGGGTGAGGTGATGCAGGTCTGCCACAGGGTCGGGTCATCCCGAGAAAGGTCCGCATTCGAACGGTCGCGTTAACCGATTCGCAATTACCGGCTAGGCGTCCCGCTATGAGCCGCCTATCATCCATTGTGTCCGCCGGGCTGTCTCAGGCCGGCGCAATGGAAGTGTCGGACCATGCAGACCATCTCGCAAAGCGCCCCCATCGAGGCCGATGTCGAGGAGAAGCGTGCCGCCCTGAGCTATGTCTCGGAGGCGTTCGCCGAAGGCTGCTTGGACGGACTCGACGGGGATTGCATGGCGCAGGCGGCCCTGTTCGCCGCGTTCCAGGAACTCGTCATGACCTACGGTGAGGAAGCCACCGCGCGCTACGCCGAAGGTTTCCCGGACCGCATCCGCGGCGGCGCCTTCACCACGACGCTCCAGCACTGATCGTTTCTGGCCCGCCGGTTGAGGCGGGCCGCTTTCCCCCTTACCTCCCGGCTGTCGCCCGCCGCGTGAGGAAATCCCCGAATGCCCATCGCCCTGCTGCCGGACCGCGCCCTCGTCACCGTGACCGGGCCGGAGGCCACGAGCCTCCTCCAGGGTGTCCTGACCTGCAATGTCGAGACATTGAGCGAGGGCGAGGCGCGCCTCGGCGCCCTGCTGACCCCGCAGGGCAAGATCCTGTTCGATTTCCTGATCTCGCGCCTGCCGGACGGGTTCCGCCTCGACGTGGCGACGGACAAGGCCGCCGACCTCGCCAAGCGTCTCGGCCTCTACAAGCTGCGCGCGCAGGTCGAGATCGCCGCCGATCCGACCGTGGCCGTGGCCGCCGCCTGGGCGGGGGCGACCACCACCGCCGAGACCGCTACGGTCGCCGACAACCGGCATCCCGATCTGGGCCAGAGGCTCTACGCCGCGGAGGGCGCGTTCTCGGCGGATGCATCGGAGGACGATTACCACGCCCACCGGATCGGCCTCGCCGTGCCGGAAGGCGGGCGCGACTACGCCTATGGCGACGCCTTCCCGCACGAGGCGCTGATGGACCAGCTCGGCGGGGTCGATTTCCGAAAGGGCTGCTATGTCGGCCAGGAGGTCGTCTCGCGGATGCAGCACCGGGGCACGGCCCGCACCCGGCTCCTGGCGGCGGAGTTCGCCGAGGGTGCGCCCGCGCCGGGCTCCGAGATCCAGGCTGGGCAGAAGGTGCTGGGGCGGACGGGCAGCGTCGCCGGATCGCGCGGCCTCGCCCTGGTGCGCCTCGACCGGCTGGGCGACGCCCTCGCGGCCGGGGAAATCCTGCGGGCGGACGGAAAGCGCCTCGCCGTGGGGCGGCCCGGCTACGCGACCTTCGCCATGCCGGACGCGGGCGGCGAGGCGGCGGGTTGAGCGTGGACGCGCCGCTGCCCGAGGGGCTGATCCTCCACCCGGACGGATGCCCCCGCTGCTGGTGGGCTGGGCAGGACCCGCTCTACGTCGCCTACCACGACACCGAATGGGGCGTGCCGGAATACGAATCCCGCGCCCTCTACGAGAAGCTGATCCTCGACGGGTTCCAGGCGGGCCTGTCGTGGATCACCATCCTGAAGCGCCGCGAAGGATTCCGTGCGGCCTTCGACGGGTTCTCGCCCGAGATCGTTGCCCGCTACACCGACGCGGACATCGCGCGGCTGATGGCGGACACGGGCATCATCCGCAACCGCGCCAAGATCGTCGGCACGATCGCGGGGGCGCGGGCGTGGCTGCGCATCGAGGAGAGCGGCCCCGGCTTCTCGCGCTTCCTCTGGGACTTTTGCGACGGGCGGCCGATCCAGGCCAACCCCCACAGTCGCGCCGACATCGCCACGGAGACGGAGGTGTCGCGGCGCATCGCCAAGGCCCTGAAGGCGGAAGGCTTCTCCTTCTGCGGGCCGGTGATCATCCATGCCTTCATGCAGGCGGTGGGGATGGTGAACGACCACCTCACCGGGTGCCACCGCCATGCGGCCTGCGCCGCCCTTAGTAAGGCATGAGCGCGCCCCAGGCGAAGGAGCCGCCGAGGGCGTGGCAGCGGATGCTCTCCGGGCGGCGGCTCGACCTGCTCGATCCGTCTCCCCTCGACGTCGAAATCGCCGACATCGCCCACGGACTCGCCCGCGTCGCCCGCTGGAACGGGCAGACGGCGGGGCCGCACGTCTTCTCGGTGGCGCAGCACAGCCTGCTGGTGGAGGGGATCGGGCGCCATCTCGACCCGGCCTGCACCCCGGCCGACGGCCTGGAATTCCTGCTGCACGACGCGCCGGAATACGTGGTGGGGGACATCATCTCACCGCTCAAGGCGGCGATCGGCGATGCCTACCGGGGCGTGGAGAAGCGGCTGCTGGCGGCGGTGCGCCAGCGCTTCGGGATTCCGGCCCCCTCCCCCGCGCTCACACGGCGGGTGAAGCGGGCGGACCGGATCGCGGCCCATCTCGAGGCGGTGCGGCTCGCGGGCTTTTCCCCCGACGAAGCCGCCCGCTATTTCGGCCCCGCCCCCGCCCTACCGGAAGCGGTGCTCACCCTCGCCGACCCCTGGCCGACGGCGGACGCGCAGGCCCGTTTCCTGACCCGCTTCGCGGTGCTGGCGGAGGCCTGACAGGGATCCCAAAGGGCGAGCCCTTTGGCGGGTGCAGGGCAGCGCCCTGCTACGGCGCCTTGCTGAGCTGCGACTTCACCCGCTCGATGGCGGCCTCGCAGGCCTTGGTATCGCCCTTGGCCTCGGCGGCGCGGGCCTCGTCCAGGGCGACCTTCGCCTGCTGGGCGGCGTCGGCCCCCTTGCCGGCCTCGGCGGACTTCTCCGGCGGAGCCTGCGGTGCCTCGTTCGCCCGTGCCCCCTCCGTGCCGGTGACGCCCTCGCCGCTCCGCTTGGCGGCGGTGCCCTGCCCGCTCGTGTTCGCGGAGATGGCGTCGCGCGTCTCGGCCGTCACCTTGCCCGACAGGGCATCGATCTGCTGGGCGCAGGGAGAGGCCTGAGCGGATGGAGCGACGGAAACGAGGCCACCGGCCGCGATGAGCACGGCAAGGGCGGAGGCGGAACGCAGCATTGTGAAATTGTCCTCGGTCGCTGATCCGGTGCGGAGAGCGCTGGCTTGCGCCCAACGCACCGGATCGCGGCCGGGTTCAGGCGCTGGCGGCCTGATCGCGGATCGGCAATTGCCGGACGCGGCGGCCGGTGGCGGCGAAGACCGCGTTGGCGATGGCCGGCGCCACGGGCGGGACGCCCGGCTCGCCGACGCCGCCGAGCGGCCCGTCGTACTTGCCCGTCGGCACGAGGTGGACGCGAACGACCTTCGGGGCGGCGTCGATCCGGATGATCTCGTAGCCGTCGAAGTTGTTCTGCTGGGCACGGCCCTGCTTGAAGGTGATCTCGGAGGTGAGGGCGAGCCCCATCCCCATGACCACCGCGCCCTCCATCTGCGAGCGGATGCGCTCCGGGTTCACCTGCGGGCCGCAATCGACGGCGATGTCGATGGCCTGCACCTTCACCTGGCCCTTCTCATCGACCTCCACCTCGGCCGCGACCGCCGTGTAGGTGACGAAGCTGTAGTGCCCGGCGATGCCCAAGCCCCGGCCCTTCGGCAGCTGGCGACCCCAGCCGGCGCCCTTGGCGGCGGCCTCAATCACCCCGCGCAGGCGGCCCGTGTCGATCGGATAGCGGGACGGGTCTTCGCCGTAGTTCCACACGTCGCCGATGGCAGTCGGGTCGATCTTCTTCGGCGGGCCGATGAGATCGAGCAGGTAGTCCTTCGGATCCCGACCTGCCTCATGCGCCAGCTCCGAGACGAAGGACTGGATCGCGAAGGCGTGGGGGATGTTCGAGACCGAGCGGAACCAGCCGATCCGCACATGGGCGGCGGCTTCCGGGTTCTCCATCCGCATGTTCGGGATCGCGAACGGGGTGTTGACGAGGCCCATGCCGAGCTCGAACGGCAGCTCGTGCTTCGGGTCCGGCGCGAAGATCGAGCCGATGGTCGGCGCGCAGGAGCGGTGCAGCCACGCCACCGGCATGCCCTTCTCGTCCAGCCCCGCCTCGATCCGCTCAGCCGAGATCGTGTGGTAGTAGCCGTGGTGGATGTCGTCGTCGCGGGTCCAGGCCAGCTTGACCGGGGCGCCGCCGACCTCGCGGCTGCAGAGCGCCGCCTCGACCACGTAATCGGGCTTGGACTTGCGCCCGAACCCGCCGCCGAGCAGCGTCACGTTCACCGTGACCTTGTCGTCGGGCAGGTTGAGGGCCTTCATCAGCCGGTCGTTGGCCGCCTGCGGACCCTGGGTCGAGGCCCAGGCCTCGCAGACGCCGTCCTTCACCCGCGCGATGGCGGCCGGGGGCTCCATCGGCGCCTGGACGAGGTGGGGCACGAAGTACTCGGCCACCACCTTCTTCTTGGCCTTGGCCATGGCGGCGTCGACGTCGCCCTGCGTGCGCACGACCTTGCCGGGCTTGCGCGCGGTCTCCTCCAGCTCCTTGCGGAACACGTCGGTGTCGTAGGTGGCGTTCGGGCCGTCGTCCCAGGTGATCTTCAGGGCCTCGCGGGCCTTGAGCGCCGCCCAGGTGTTCTTGGCCACCACCGCGACGCCGCCGAGCGGCATGAACTCGGAGGGGATCGGGGCGCCGTCGATCTTGAAGATCTTCACGACCCCGGCGACCTTCTTGGCGTCGGAATCGTCGAAGGACTTCACCGTGCCGCCATAGACCGGGGGACGGGCGATGGTGGCGTAGAGCATCCCGTCGAGCTTGGTGTCGGCGCCGTAGACGGCCTTGCCCGTAGTGATGTCGACGTTGTCGATCAGCCCGATCTTGCCGGTGCCGATGTAGCGGAAGTCCTTGGGGTCCTTCAGCGTGACGGTCGCCGGCACGGGCAGCTTGCCCGCCGCCTCGGCCACGTCGCCGTATCCCAGAGTCTTGCCGGACTTCGCATGGGTCAGCGTGTGGTTCTTGGCCGTGACCTCGGAGGCCGGCACGCCCCATTGCTTGGCGGCGGCCTCGACCAGCATCGCGCGCATCGCCGCGCCGGCGTGGCGGAAGTGCTGGAAGAAGTGGCGCAGCGAACGCGAGCCGTCCGTGTCCTGGTTGCCGAAGCGCTGCTCGTCACCCCAGGCCTGGACCACCTTCACCTTCGGCCAATCGGCTTCCAGCTCGTCCGCGACGGTGAGCGCGATGGAGGTGCGCACGCCCTGGCCCATCTCGGAGCGGTGGTTCGTCACCGTGACGGCGCCGTCGGGGGCGATCGCGATGAACACCTTCGGGTCGTCGCGCCAGCCATGCGGCATGCCGTCGGCGCCGTACTTGTGCTCTTTCTGCTCCTTGGTCTGGGTCTCGTCGGCCTGGGCCGGGGAGCGCAGCGACAGGGCGAGCACCAGCGCGCCCGCGCCGCCGAGGATACCCCGGCGGCTGACATTGGCGAGCGCCGGACGGGGCGCGGGCCGGGTCGCGGCTTCTTGGGAAGCCTGTTCGGCCATCAGCGTGAGTTCGTGGATCACAGGCGCTCTCCCTTCGGGGCGGCAGTCTGGCCGGCGGCCTGATGGATGGCGGCGCGGATGCGCGGATAGGTGCCGCAGCGGCAGAGGTTGCCGCTCATGGCGTCGTCGATCTGCGCGTCGGTGGGCTTGGGCGTGTCCTTCAGCAGGGACGCGGCCTGCATGATCTGACCGCCCTGGCAGTAGCCGCACTGGGCGACGTTCTGGTCGCGCCACGCGACCTGGACCGGGTGGTTGCCGTCCGGCGACAGGCCCTCGATCGTGACGACCTCCTTGCCCTCGGCCTCCGAGACCGGGGTGACGCAGGAGCGCACGGCGGTGCCGCCGAGATGGATGGTGCAGGCGCCGCAGAGCGCCGCGCCACAGCCGAACTTCGAGCCGGTGAGGCCGACCTCGTCGCGCAGATACCAGAGGAGCGGCATATCGGGGTCGCCGTCGAAGCTGCGCGCAGCCCCGTTCACGGTGAGCTTGATCATGAGAAGTCCTCGCGTGTCGACCGCACCCGGAGCGGTCCAAGGGAGGGCGGCCTGAGGCACGCCGTCCGAAAGGCGGAATGCGGCGAATGCATTCAATTGGAACGGGTGTAAGGAGGCGGCGGTTCACTCGCAATCCGAACCGACCGTGCATGTGCGCTGGCACACGTAAGCGGGGCGGGCGTTGACCTCGCGATGTGGCGCCTCCACAATCCCGCACGATCATCGCGAACCACGATCATGAGTACGGTCAGCCTCGCCGAGGCGGAAGCCCATTTAGAGACGTTGCTCGACCGCGTCGCGGCCGGCGACACCGTGACGATCACGCGCCACGGACGTGCGGTCGCCAAGCTGACGGCGGTTCGCGCCGAGCCGCGCAAGCCCGTCGATCTCGCTGTCCTTAGGGCGACGACGGCGGGAATGCCGGTGCAGGACGAAGGCGCGGCGGCGTTCGTGCGGGCCATGCGCGACGGCGCCCGCTACTGAATGCCCTACCTGGACACGTCGGTGCTGGTCGCTGCGCTCACGGCGGAGCCGGAGACCGCGCGAATGCAGGCCTGGATCACGGCCCAGAACCCCGATGAGCTGACCATCAGCCCCTGGGTCGTCACGGAGTTTTCCGCCGCGCTGTCCATCAAGGTCAGAATGGGCCAGCTCGGGCCCGGCCAGCATGAGACCGTGTTGGCGGTCTTTTCCCGCCTCGTCGCAGACTCGTTCGTGATGCTGCCCACCGCCGATCCCGTCTTCGATGAGGCGGCGCGGCTCGCGGACCGCTCGGAGACCGGCTTGCGGGCCGGCGACGCCCTGCATCTGGCCATTGCCGCCGGAGAAGGGCTCGTTCTGGCGACGCTCGATCGCAAGCTTGCCGAGGCCGGCCGGCGCCTCGGCATGTCCACCATGCTCGTCTGAGAGCGATCGCGGCGCCCTACACCGTCACCTGCGTCCCCACCTCGACCACCCGCCCCGTGGGGATCTGGAAGAAGTCCGTCGCGTCGTTGGCGTTCTTCGCGAGCGTGATGAAGATGCGGTCCTGCCAGAGGGGCATGCCCGAATGGGCCGCCGGGCGGATCGAGCGGCGGGACAGGAAGAACGACGTCGCCATGATGTCGAACTTGAAGCCCTGGCGGCGCAGCAGCGTCAGCGTCTTCGGGATGTTCGGCGTCTCCATGTAGCCGAACTTCATCACCACCCGGTAGAAATGCGGGCCCACGGGGTCGATGCGCACCTTGTCGGCTTCCTGCGAGCGCGGCGTGTCCACCGTCTCGACGGTGAGGACCACGTTCTTCTCGTGCAGCACCTTGTTGTGCTTCAGGTTGTGCAGGAGGGCCGCCGGGGCGATCTCGGGGTCGCTCGTCAGGAACACGGCGGTGCCGCGCACATGGTGCGGCGGGCTCTTCTCCAGCATCGCCACGAGCTCGGTGAGCGGCACGTCGGTCTTGCGGGTCTTGTTGAACAGGATCGTCACGCCCCGCACCCAGGTCCACATCAGGATGACGAGGGCCCCGGCGAGCAGCAGGGGCACGTAGCCGCCCTCGACCACCTTGATGAGGTTCGAGAGCAGGAACAGGAACTCCACTACGATGAAGGGCAGCATCGCCGCCGCCGCCGCGATGGGCGACCACCCCCACATCCGCCACATGACGAGGTAGGTCATGGAGGCGGTGAGGAGCATCGTGCCCGTGACGGCGATGCCGTAGGCCGAGGCCAGCGACGAGGAAGTCTTGAACAGGATCGCCAGCAGCACGACGCCGACCATCAGCAGCGTGTTGATCTGCGGCAGGTAGATCTGCCCCGCATGCGATTCGGAGGTGTGGCGGATCTCCAGGCGCGGCAGCAGGCCGAGCTGGATCGCTTGCCGCGAGAGCGAGAAGGCGCCGGTGATCACCGCCTGGCTCGCTACCACCGTGGCCAGGGTGGCGAGGATCACCATGGGGAGCAGGCCCCAGGCCGGCACCATCTGGAAGAACGGATCGGATGTGTCGGGCTTCTCCAGCACCAGGGCGGCCTGCCCGAGATAGTTGAGGGCAAGCGCCGGGAAGACGAGGCAGACCCAGGCCACCTGGATCGGCTTGCGCCCGAAATGGCCGAGATCGGCGAACAGCGCCTCCGCGCCGGTCACGGCGAGGAACACGGCGCCCAGCGCCACCAGCGCCCCGGAGCCGTGGCCGAGGAGATAGTTCACCGCGTGCCAGGGGTTGGCGGCCCGGAACACCTCCGGATGGACGAAGATGTGCGGCAGGGCCGCCGCCGCCATGGCAAGGAACCAGACGATGGTCATCGGGCCGAAGAAGGCCGCGACCTTGGCCGTGCCCCGGTTCTGGACGAGGAACAGGGCGACGATGATCGCCACCGTGATCGGCAGGACGTAATCGTCCAGCGTGGGCGTGACGAGCTTCAGCCCCTCCACCGCCGAGAGCACCGAGATGGCCGGAGTGATGACGGCATCGCCGTAGAACAGCGCCGCGCCCATCAGCCCGAGCATGAAGACGATCCGCGAGCCGCCGAGCGCCTTCCGGGCCAAGGCCATCAGCGAGAGGATGCCGCCCTCGCCGTTGTTGTCCATGCGCAGCAGGATCATGACGTATTTCACGGTCACGATCAGGAACAGCGCCCAGAGGATGAGCGAGACGGTGCCCAGCACCTCCTCCGGCAGCAGGATGTTGTCGGCGCGGGAGGGGGCGAGGGCCTCGCGGAAGGCGTAGAGCGGGCTCGTGCCGATGTCGCCGTAGACGACGCCGACCGAGCCGACGAACAGCGTCCAGAACCCGGCATGGCCGTGGCGGGTCTCGGCCCGTTCGGGCGCATCCAGGGCACCGGACGGCGCGGGGCCGTCCGTGTCCGTGGGCGCTGCGTCAGGCTGGGCGGAGGCGCCCGATACGACGGTCTGGCTCATGTGGGATGTCGGGTGTGTCCGCTCGGCCGGCGGCTCGCATCGCGGCTCTTCGCGGTCCGGATCATGGGGCCATCGGGGCGCGAAGCAACCGCCGGGCTGGCCGGCATTCGGGTTCGTGGCGCCTGACTATCACGCCCTCGGGCGGGCGGGAACCATGTACGGTTGCGATGGCGACGCAGCCGGGCGGGGTGCCCCTCTCCCCACGGGCGGGGAGAGGGCGGATCCGGCGGCTCACTCGGCGGCGTTGCGGTTACCCTGGCCGAAGCGGCGCTCGATGTAGTCGATGACGATGGTCTCGAAATCCTTGGCGAGCGTCGCGCCGCGCAGCGTCATCGCCTTCTTGCCGTCGATGAAGACCGGGGCGGTCGGGGTCTCGCCCGTGCCCGGCAGCGAGATGCCGATGTCGGCGTGCTTCGATTCGCCCGGCCCGTTCACGATGCAGCCCATCACGGCCACGTTCAGCCCCTCGACGCCCGGATAGGTCTTCTTCCACTCCGGCATGGAGGTGGTGATCCAGTTCTGGATGTCGCGGGCCAGCTCCTGGAACGTGGTCGAGGTGGTGCGCCCGCAGCCGGGGCAGGCCGCGACCAGGGGCACGAAGGTGCGGAAGCCCATGGTCTGCAGCAGTTCCTGCGCGACCTTCACCTCCACCGTGCGGTCGCCGCCGGGCTCCGGGGTCAGCGAGTAGCGGATCGTGTCGCCGATGCCCTCCTGCAGCAGGACGCCGATGGCGGCGGAGGCGGCGACGATGCCCTTCGAGCCCATGCCCGCCTCGGTGAGGCCGAGATGGATCGCGTAGTCCGAGCGGCGGGCGACCTCGCGGTAGACCGCGATCAGGTCCTGCACCGCCGAGACCTTGGCCGATAGGATGATCTTGTCTTTCGCCAGCCCGAGTTCCTCGGCGCGCTTGGCGGAGCCCAGCGCGGAGCGGACCATCGCCTCGCGCATGACGGCGCGGGCGTCGATCGGGCGCGGGGCCTTCGCGTTCTCGTCCATCAGGTGGGTGAGGAGTTCGCCGTCGAGCGAGCCCCAGTTGGCGCCGATGCGCACGGTCTTCCCGTACCGGATCGCCTGCTCGATGATGGTCGAGAACTGGGTGTCCTTCTTCTCCTTGAAGCCGACGTTGCCGGGGTTGATCCGGTACTTGGCCAGCGCCTCGGCGCAGGCCGGATGGTCGGACAGGAGCTTGTGGCCGATGTAGTGGAAGTCGCCGACGAGCGGGACATGGACGCCGATCCGGTCCAGGCGCTCGCGGATCTTCGGCACGGCGGCGGCGGCCTCGTCGCGGTCGACGGTGATGCGCACCAGCTCCGAGCCCGCGCGGGCGAGCTGCGAGACCTGCGCCACGGTGCCGTCGATGTCGGCCGTGTCGGTGTTGGTCATGGACTGCACGACGATCGGCGCGCCGCCGCCCACCGTGACGGCACCTTCGCCCTCGCCCACCGTGACACCGACCGTGCGGTGGCGCGGGGCGGGGCCGGCGATCTCCGGGCCGAGACCGGCGAGGGAGCCACCGGTGAAGAGGTTCTCGCTGTCGCTGCCGGCTTCCATGATGTTCGCTTTCCTGACTTCCACCGGGTCTTGCGCCCGCGATGCCGGGACCGCGCAGCGCGAAAACTGACCTGTGCAGCATCTTAGCTGCGAACGGCGCGACGCGGAATCAAGGCGGCCCGGTCCATGCCGGCTCCCGGTGCCTCATGTCCCATCCCCGTGGCGATGTCGAGGTTGGTGGGGCGATTTGCGGCATCTGTGACCTGGGGGCGACGCGTATCGCGCTGTCTCCGTCATTGCGAGCGACAGCGAAGCAATCCAGCCGGCACTGCCTTATCCGGACAGGGCGCGCCCTGGATTGCTTCGGCTCCGCCTCGCAATGACGGGGCGAGGGTCAGGAAGCGAGCGCGGTGCCCGCGAACAGCTCCCGCGCCGCCTCGACCTCGCTGGCGATGAAGGCCGCCACCGCCCGGATCGGCGCCGCCTGCCGGTGGTCCTCGTGAATGTGCATGTGGAAGGCGCGGGTCAGCGAGACCGCCTCCGGCAGCACCGCCCTCAGCCCCGGATGCGCGGCGGCGATGAAGGCCGGCAGGATGCACAGGCCCGCCCCGGCGAGCGTCGCGTGGACCTGGGCGAGGAGGTTCGTGGAGCGCAGCCGCGCCGACACCGAAGGCCCGAGGACGCCGAGATAGTTCAACTCGCGGGTGAACAGCATGTCCTCGATGTAGCCGACGAAGGGATGGCCTTCGAGGTCGGCGGCGGCGTGGATCGGCGGGTGTTGCGCCAGGTAGCTCTCGGCGCCGTAGACGAAGAGCCGGTAATCGATGAGGCGGCGCGCCACCAGCCGGGCCTGCTGCGGCGGCGACAGGCTCACCACGATGTCGGCTTCGCGCTTCGACAGGCTGAAGATCCGGGCGGTGGCCATGATCTCCACCTCCAGCCCCGGATGCCGGCCCGTCAGCCGGTGCATCCGCGGCGCCAGGAAGACGCTGCCGAACCCGTCCGGCGCGCCGATCCGCACCGTGCCGGAGACGGTGTGCGCGGCCTCCGCCGCCGCGCTGGCAGACAGGAAGGCGCTCTCCATGCCCTCGGCGGCGGCGAGCAGGTTCTCGCCCGCTTCGGTCAGTGCGTAGCCGAGGTTGCTGCGGTGGAACAGGCGCGCGTCGAGCACGCCCTCCAGGGCGCGGATGCGGCGGCCGACCGTGGTGTGCTCCGTGCCGGTCTGGAGTGCGGCGGCGCTGAGCGTGCCCGTCCGCGCGACGGCCAGGAAGAAGCGCAGATCGTCCCAGCTTCCCGCGATCTTCCGCGCGACCATGACCCGACCCGCCGCATGACAAACGCCGTGCATCGATGCACGACCGGTGCGAGCCGGTCCAGCTTTATCGCTCAGTCGAGGCTGCTACAGTTCCGGTAAAAGCCGGATTCGGCTCGAATCACAGGGAGATACGCCATGCGCACCATCGGGCATTTCATCGGCGGCCGGACCGTCGGCGGAGAGAGCGGCCGCACGGCGGACGTGTTCCACCCCTCGACCGGCGAGGTTCAGGCCAAGGTGGCGCTGGCCAGCAAGGCCGAGATGCGCGCGGCGGTGGAGAACGCCAAGGCGGCCCAGCCGGCCTGGGCGGCGACCAACCCGCAGAAGCGCGCCCGCGTGATGATGCGCTTCCTCGAACTCATGCGTGGCTACAACCAGGAGCTCGCCGAGCTGCTGGCCTCCGAGCACGGCAAGACGGTGCCCGACGCCAAGGGCGACATCCAGCGCGGCGTCGAGGTGGTGGAGTTCGCCTGCGGCATCCCGCACCTGCTGAAGGGCGAGTTCACCGAATCGGCCGGCACCGGCATCGATGTCTATTCGCTGCGCCAGCCGCTCGGCGTGGTCGCCGGCATCACGCCGTTCAACTTCCCCGCGATGATCCCCCTGTGGAAGTGTGCCCCGGCCATCGCCTGCGGCAACGCCTTCATCCTGAAGCCGTCCGAGCGCGACCCCGGCGTGCCGCTCCGCATCGCCGAGATCTTCCTGGAAGCCGGGCTCCCGCCGGGCATCCTGAACGTCGTGAACGGCGACAAGGAAGCCGTGGACGCCATCCTCGACGACGAGGACATCGCGGCGGTGGGCTTCGTCGGCTCCTCCTCCATCGCGGAATACATCTACGTCCGCGCCGCGCAGACGGGGAAGCGCGCCCAGTGCTTCGGCGGCGCCAAGAACCACATGATCGTCATGCCCGACGCCAACATGGACCAAGCGGTCGATGCTCTGATCGGGGCCGGCTACGGCTCGGCCGGCGAGCGCTGCATGGCGATCTCGGTGGCCGTGCCGGTGGGCGAGCAGACCGCCGACCGCCTGATGGAGCGGCTGATTCCCCGCGTCGAGGCGCTGAAGATCGGCCCGTCCCATGACGAGGCGGCGGATTACGGCCCCCTCGTCACCCGCGACGCGGTGGAGAAGGTGCGCGGCTACATCGAGACCGGGGTGCGCGAGGGCGCGCAGCTCGCCGTCGATGGGCGCGGCTTCAAGCTCCAGGGCTACGAGAACGGCTTCTACCTCGGCGGCTCGCTGTTCGACCGCGTGACCCCGGACATGACGATCTACAAGGAAGAGATCTTCGGGCCGGTGCTCTCGGTGGTGCGGGCCAAGAATTACGAGGAGGCGCTGGCGCTGCCCTCGACGCACCAATACGGCAACGGCGTCGCGATCTTCACCCAGGACGGCGATGCCGCCCGCGACTTCACCACCCGCGTGAACACCGGCATGGTCGGCGTGAACGTGCCGATCCCGGTTCCGATCGCCTACCACACCTTCGGCGGCTGGAAGCGCTCCGGCTTCGGCGACCTGAACCAGCACGGGCCGGACTCGATCCGCTTCTATACGAAGACCAAGACCGTGACGCAGCGCTGGCCCTCCGGCATCAAGAGCGGCGCGGAGTTCTCGATCCCGACCATGCGGTAAGAGCGCATGGCCCTCCCCCGCCACGCGGGGGAGGGGTATCGAGACCGGGGAGGATCACCCATGCAATTCGGCCTCGACGAGGACCAGACCGCGATCCGCGACATGGCCGCCGCCTTCGCGGCCGACCACATCGCCCCCCATGCCCTGGAGTGGGACGAGACCAAGACCTTCCCCGTCGCGACCCTGCGCGAGGCGGCCGGGCTCGGCATGGCGGGCATCTATGTCCGCGAGGAATCCGGCGGCACCGGGATGGGGCGGATCGAGGCGGCGCTGATCTTCGAGGCGCTGGCGATGGGTTGCCCGACGGTGGCGGCCTTCCTGTCGATCCACAACATGTGCGCCTGGATGGTCGACGCCTACGGCTCGGAGGAGCAGCGGGCGCGCTTCCTCCCCGGCCTCACCGCGATGGAATCAATCGCCAGCTACTGCCTCACCGAGCCGGGCTCCGGCTCCGACGCGGCGGCTTTGCGCACCCGCGCCGAGCGGGACGGCGACCATTACGTGCTCCACGGCGAGAAGCAGTTCATCTCGGGTGCCGGCGCCGCCGACCTTTACGTCTGCATGGTCCGCACCGGCGAGGCGGGACCGAAGGGCGTCTCGGCCGTGCTGGTCGAGGGCGACACGCCGGGCCTCTCCTTCGGCGCCAACGAGCGCAAGATGGGCTGGAACGCCCAGCCGACCCGCGCCGTGCGCTTCGACGGCTGCCGTGTGCCCGTCGCCAACCGCCTCGGCGCCGAGGGCGAGGGGTTCCGCATCGCCATGAGCGGTCTCGACGGGGGCCGCATCAACATCGCCGCCTGCTCGCTGGGCGGCGCGCAATCGGCGCTGGACAAGGCGCTGGCCTATATGGGCGACCGCCGGGCCTTCGGCGCGAAGCTCACCGATTTCCAGGCGCTGCAATTCCGGCTCGCCGACATGCAGACGGCGCTGACCGTCTCGCGAACCTTCCTGCACCACGCCGCGCGGGCGCTCGACGCGAAATCCCCCGAGGCAACGCAGCTCTGCGCCATGGCCAAGCGCCATGTCACGGACGCCGCCTTCGAGGTGGCGAACCAAGCCCTGCAACTGCACGGCGGCTATGGCTACCTCGCCGAATACGGGATCGAGAAGATCGTCCGCGACCTGCGGGTGCACCAGATCCTGGAAGGCACGAACGAGATCATGCGGGTGATCGTCGCCCGCACCCTGATCGGGGGCCGTTGATGGACGCGGTGATCGTCGAGACCGCAGGCAGCCTGGGGCGCATCCGCCTCAACCGGCCGAAGGCGCTGAACGCCCTGAACCATGAGATGGTCGGGCTGATCGACCGGGCGCTGGACCGGTTCGGGGCCGACAGGGCCGTGACGGCGGTGCTGCTGACCGGCGAGGGCGAGCGCGGCCTCTGCGCGGGGGGCGACCTACGCTCCCTCTACGAGAACGAGACAGCCGCCGCCGAGCCGTTCTGGCGGGACGAGTACCGCCTCGATTCGCGGATCAGCCGCTACGAGAAGCCGTTCGTCGCGGTGATGGACGGCATCACCATGGGCGGCGGCGTCGGGCTCTCGGGCCATGCCGCGCACCGGATCGTCACCGAGCGCTCCCGCATCGCCATGCCGGAGACGGGCATCGGCTACCTGCCCGATGTCGGCGGGACGTGGCTCCTGCCGCGCGCGCCGGGCGAACTCGGCACCTATCTCGGCCTGACCGGCGCGCAGATCGGCGCCCCGGACGCCATCCTCTGCGGCATGGCCGATGCGTTCGTCCCCTCCGCCGCGCTGCCGGAGCTGATCGCGGCGCTGGCCTCCGGCGAGGCGGTCGACGCGGCGCTCGCCCGCATCGCGAAAAACCCCGGCCCCGCGCCGCTCGCCGCCCACCGGGACGTGATCGACCGCTGCTTCGCCTTCGACATGGTGGACGAGATCCTTGCCGCCCTCGACGCGGACGGGTCGGATTTCGCGGCCGAGACGAAGGCGGTGCTCCTCACCAAGGCGCCGTCGAGCCTCGTGCTGACGCTGTGCCTGCTGCGGCTGGGCCGGGCGGCGCCCAACCTCGAAGCCTGCCTGGAGCGGGAGTTCCACGCCTCCCTGGCGGTTCTGGACGAGGGCGATTTCCGCGAGGGCATCCGCGCGGCGGTGATCGACAAGGACAAGTCGCCCCGCTGGAACCCGCCGCGCCTCGATGAGGTCGATCCCGCCCGGATCGCCCGATGGCTGGAAACGCGGGCCGCGCCGGTCTTCGCGAAGGACCGCACGGGGCCTGTTTAGGGCCAAGAATAACAAACGGGAGGACACCACCATGGCACGCACGATCGGCTTCATCGGGCTCGGCAACATGGGCGGGCCGATGGCGGCCAACCTCGTGAAGGCGGGGCATACCGTGCGCGGCTTCGACCTCGTGCCCGCCTCCCTCGACCTCGCCCGCGAGGCCGGCGTCGCGGTGGCCGGGTCGGCGCTGGAGGCCGCCGAGGGGGCCGAGGTGGTGATCACCATGCTCCCCGCCGGCCGGCATGTCATCGAGGTCTGGACGCAGATCGCCGAGGCGGTCCCCGCCGGCACGCTGCTGATCGATTCCTCCACCGTCGACGTCGAGAGCGCCCGCAAGGCCCACGCCCTGGCGCAAGGACGGGGCTGCCTCTCCGTCGATGCGCCGGTCTCCGGCGGGACGGGCGGGGCCAAGGCCGGCACGCTCACCTTCATGGCCGGCGGCGAGGAGGCCGCCTTTGCCGGGGCCGAGCCCCTGCTGAAGGCCATGGGCAAGAACGTGTTCCATTGCGGGCAGGCCGGCGCCGGGCAGGCGGCCAAGATCTGCAACAACATGATCCTCGGCATCTCGATGATCGGCGTCTGCGAGGCCTTCGCGCTCGGCGAAAAGCTCGGCCTGTCGCACGAGGCGCTCTACGACGTCGCCTCGGTCTCCTCCGGCCAGTGCTGGTCGCTGACGAGCTACTGCCCGGTGCCCGGCCCCGTGCCGGCCTCCCCCGCCAACAACGGCTACAAGCCGGGCTTCGCCGCCGCGCTGATGCTGAAGGATCTGCGCCTCGCCCAGGCCGCCGCCCTGGCGGCGGGCGCCGCGACGCCGCTGGGCGCCGAGGCCGCACAGATCTACGGGTTGTTCGACGGCCTCGGCCACGGGGGTGAGGACTTTTCCGCCATCATCCGTATGCTCCGTGGGGCCGCAGGAGAGGCGTGATGACCTACGAGACGATTCTCACCGAGACCCGGGGGCGGGTGCTCCTCATCACCCTCAACCGGCCGAAGGCGCTGAACGCGATCAACGCGCAGCTCACCGCCGAGGTGATCGCCGCCGCCTCCGCCGCCGATGCCGACGAGGGGATCGGCTGCATCGTCCTCACCGGCTCCGAGCGCGCCTTCGCGGCCGGCGCCGACATCAAGGAGATGCAGCACCTCTCCTACGCCGAGGTCTACGGCAAGGACCGCTTTTCCGACTGGGACCGGTTCAACGCCGTGCGCACGCCGATCATCGCGGCGGTGGCGGGCTACGCGCTCGGCGGCGGCTGCGAGCTGGCGATGATGTGCGACTTCATCCTCGCCGCCGACACCGCCCAGTTCGGCCAGCCGGAGATCAAGCTCGGCGTGATGCCCGGCATGGGCGGCAGCCAGCGCCTCGCCCGCTACGTCGGCAAGGCCAAGGCGATGGAGATGTGCCTCACCGGCCGGATGATGGACGCCGCCGAGGCCGAGCGCTGCGGCCTCGTCTCGCGGATCGTGCCCGCCGCCGACCTCGTGGAGGAGGCGGTGAAGACCGGGCAGACCATCGCCGGCATGTCGAAGCCCAGCGCGATGATGACCAAGGAGGCGGTGAACCGCGCCTACGAGACCACCCTCACCGAGGGGCTGCGGTTCGAGCGGCGGGTGTTCCACGCCATGTTCGCCACGGACGACCAGAAGGAGGGCATGGCCGCCTTCGTGGAGAAGCGTCCGGCGACGTTTTCGCACCGCTAAGAACACGCTACCCCCGCCAAGGGGGAGACGACGTCCCAAGGGGAGGACACCATGCCGAGCTTCCGGGAGGCCCGCGACCTGCTGCTGGCCCATCGCACGGATTACGCCGCCGCCGTCGCGCAGTTCACGTGGCCCGAGGCGGTGCCGTTCAACTGGGCGCTCGACTGGTTCGATGCCGGGCTCGCCGCCGAGTATCCCGACCGGCCGGGCTTGCGCATCGTGGAGGCCGCGACGGGGGCGGAGCAATCCCTCACCTTCGCCGAGTTGAGCCGCCGCTCGAACCAGGTGGCGAACCACCTCGCCGGCCTCGGCCTGAAGCGGGGCGACCACCTGCTCCTGCTGCTCGGCAACGTGCCGGCCCTGTGGGAGACGTTCCTCGCCGCGATGAAGCTCGGCGTGGTGGTGATCCCCGCCACCACCCTGCTCACCGCCGAGGAACTGGCCGACCGGCTGGAGCGGGGCCGGGCCAGGGCCATCGTCGCCGGGCCGGAGCAATTGCCGCGCTTCGCCACGCTCGACACGGGCGACGTCATTCGCATCGTCACCGGGCCGGCGACGGAGGGCTGGCGCGCCTATGACGAGGCGTACACGGAATCCGAACGCTTCTCGCCCGACCGGCCGACCGGGGCGGATGATCCGCTGATCCTCTATTTCACCTCCGGCACCACGGCGAAGCCGAAGCTGGTGCGCCACAGCCACCGCTCGTACCCGGTGGGCGCCCTCTCGACCATGTACTGGCTCGGGCTCCAGCCCGGCGACCAGCATTGCAACGTCTCCTCCCCCGGCTGGGCCAAGCACGCGTGGTCGTCGTTCTTCGCCCCCTGGAACGCGGGGGCGACGATCCTCGTGATCAACCAAGCGCCGTTCAACGCGCGCATCCTGCTGGATCAGTTGGAGAAGACCGGGGCCACCACCCTCTGCGCGCCGCCGACCGTCTGGCGCATGGTGATCCAGGAGACGCTCGACGGCCGCGACCTCCGCCTGCGCGAGGTCTGCGCGGCGGGCGAGCCCCTGAACCCGGAGGTGATCGAGCGGGTGAAGGCGGCCTGGGGCCTCACCATCCGCGACGGCTACGGCCAGACCGAGACCACGGCGCTGATGGCCAACACCCCCGGCCAACCGGTGGTGCCCGGCGCCCTGGGGCGGCCGCTCCCCGGCTACCGGGTGCGGGTGCTCGATGCCGACGACGAGCCGGCCAGCGAGGGCGAGGTCTGCCTCGAACTCGGCGCCCACCGCCCCGCCGGGCTGATGCAGGGCTACGATGACGGGCGCGGGCGCCTGACTGGGGCCGAGGGCGAGGTCTACCGCACGGGCGACGTGGCCTTCGTCGATGGGCAGGGCTGCTACACCTTCGTCGGCCGGGCGGACGACGTGTTCAAATCCTCCGGCTACCGGATCAGCCCGTTCGAATTGGAGAGCGTGCTGATCGAGCACCCCCTCGTCGCCGAGGCGGCGGTGGTGCCGGTGCCCGACCCGCTGCGCTACACGATTCCCAAGGCCTATGTGCTGCTCACCGCCTCGGCCAAGGCCGGGCCGGAGGCGGCGCTCGACATCTTCCGCTTCACCAATGCCAAGCTCGCGAGCTTCAAGCGCCTGCGCGCCCTGGAATTCGTGGACGAGTTGCCCAAGACCATTTCCGGCAAGATCCGCCGGGTGCAGTTGCGCCGGCTGGAGCACGACGGCGTCACCGACGACCCGTACCGGGGCACCGCCTTCACGCAGGCCGACTTCCCCGAGCTGAAGGGCGAGGCCGAGAAGAAGCCCGACCAGACGGCCGGGTGAGGGACGCCCTCACGGTTAACCGCCTCCTGGCGCAATCGGAAGCATTTAGCGGATCCGGCGAGGGTCGCATCGACCTTGCCCCGCGCCGGCCGGGGCCGGGCGGCCGATGCGTAAAATTGTCGGTATTCGCTTCAGCGCGAAGGAGGCTGCTCGCTGCAATCCTAGGTCTATAGAGACACGGGATTGCACGCGATGCGCGCGGGATTTCTCAAGGCGGTGCGGGGGGCGGTGGTCGCCGCCCTGGCGCTCGCGGGGGTGGCCACGGCCGCCCAGGCGCAGGTGCTGGCGAGCCTGCCGACCGAGCCGGGTCTGGTCCCGAAGGCCGAGGCTAAACCGATCGCCGCCTGGGTGACGTTCTGCGAAGCCTATGCGGACGAGTGCGCCGTGGACCGCAACGAGCCGGCGCGGATCGCTCTGACCCCGTCCATCTGGACCAGCATCGTCACCATCAACCGCCGCATCAACAAGGCGGTCGAGCCGATGACCGACATGGAGCACCTGCACGTCGCCGACCACTGGGACCTCGCGGAGGACGGGTACGGCGATTGCGAGGATTACCAGCTTCTGAAGCGCCACCTGCTCGCCCTGGCCGGGCTGCCCCGCCGGGCGATGCGGATGACCGTGGTGATCGACGAGAAGGGCGAGGGTCACGCCGTGCTGACCCTGCTGACCGACCGGGGCGATCTGGTGCTCGACAACAAGACCGACACGGTCCTGCCGTGGCACCGCACAGGCTACGTGTTCATCAAGCGCGAGAGCCAGGACACCGTGGCGTGGGTGTCGCTGGGCGGCGCCACCTCTCCGGCGACCACCGCCAACCGCTGATCAGGCCGCGCGCGGCAGGTCCGTGCGGGCGAGCCCGGCGACGTAGGTCTCGACCCGGCCGATGAAGGCGGCGAGATGGGGCGCGATGCCCCGCAGCGAGGCGAGATCGCGCGAGAGGATGTCGAGCGACAGGGCGCGGTCGCCGGCCGTGGGGGAGCCGTCGAGATAGGCGTTCACCGCGTGCTCCGCGATGCCGAGGGCCCCGGCCCGTCCATCCTCGGCGAGGGCGCGGATGACCTGCTGGATGGCGGGCTGCATGGAGTTGTCCTCGAATCCCAAAGGGTCACGGTGCCGTTCCGTGGCCGCATTCTTGCGACGATGGTCGATGGATCACCGCAACCGACCGTTGCGGAAGGCGCCTTTCAAGCCGGCAAAGGGCGGGAAAAGCAAGGGTCCGAGAGGGTTGCCGGGTCGTTCGCAGAACCGGTATGCTCTGAGCGCATGCGTTGAGCTGCAGCCCTGCGCGCAAAAACATGATTCCGGACGGAACCTCAGCAGGACCTTGAGGGTTATCACGCCTTCATTTTTCGGTTGTGTGTGCAACCGCAGCGTGCCAGCCTCCCCTCATCACGCGACGCGGGATGAGCATGGGCGAAGGAGCGGCGGTTCCGGGCTTTCCCTTCGGCGACTGGGCTGCCGGGCGATGGCGCGCCGGCATCCTCCTCCGCCGGGTCCGCCAGGGGGCGAGCCTCGCCATCACCGGGCTGATCCTCACCCTCGGCAGCGCGACGACCCACGCCCATCGCGGCGTGGACCTCCCCGACAGCGCGACGGAGGCCAGCGGCGGGCCGACCCGCAGCATCGGCGGCTGGGCGGATTTCTGCCGCCGGATGCCGGACGAGTGCCACATCGATCCGACCCAGCCGAAGGTGATTCCCCTGACGCTCGCGGTCTGGCGGACGCTGCGCAGCGTCAACGCGCGGGTGAACGCCCGCATCAAGCCGATGACGGACAAAGCCCATTGGGGCGTCACCGACCGCTGGGACTTCCCGGATGACGGGTTCGGCGATTGCGAGGATTACCAGCTGCTCAAGCGGCGCATGCTCGCCGAGCGCGGCCTGCCCCGGCGGGCGCTGCTGATGACGGTGGTGATCGACGACATCAACGAGGGCCACGCGGTGCTGACGGTCCGCACCGACCGGGGCGACTTCATCCTCGACAACAAGACCGACGAGATCCGCCCGTGGAAGAGCGTGCCCTACGCCTTCATCAAGCGGGCGGGCCAGGAGAGCGCGGCCTGGGTATCGCTGGAGGAGGATGCCGGCGGGGGACGGGCGGAGGGCGCGCGGGTCGCGACCGCCGAGCCGTAGGGACGGTCAGACGCCGACGATCATCGCCGCGAGATCGAGGGCGACCCGGCCCGAGACGAGGCCCCAGCCGCAGGCGATCATCGTCGCCAGCATCACGAAGGGGAAGGGGCGGCCCTCGATCCGCCGTCCGCGCACGGTGTTGCGCAGGATGATGAAGGGCGCCGAGAAGGCCAGGAGCGGCAGGGCCGCCACCGCCAGGAGGCCGCCCCGCTCCAGCAGGTTGAAGCTCGCCCGCTTCGCGGCGAAGAGTTCGAAGGCGCTGGCGAGCAGCCCCGACAGAGCGAGGCCGATGCACAGGGTGCGCAGGGAATCGACGGCGGCGGGGCTGAGGGTCATGGAGCGCGGTCCCGGAATGGCCCGCGCAATCTGACTGATCGTTTACCGAACGTTAAGCAGAGAGTTTACTTAGCGTTAACCGCTGCACAGGCGGTTCAGACGTCCTCGAGGTCGATGTCGAGGATCGCCATGCGGAACACGAAGGAATCGTCGCCGTCCTCCTTGTCGTCCGCGACCACGCCGATCGACTCCTCGCCGATGAACACCTCGGCCGTGTCGCCGGTCTTCATGGCCTGGATGCGGATGTTGGTGTTCGCGAAGGTGCGGCGCATGTAGGCTTGCAGCTTCGCGATCTCGGATTTGGTCACGCTGTCTGTTCTCCGCTGGCGGCGTGGAGCGAGGCGCAGCGATTGCCACGCCCGATGCCCCACCGCAAGCGTGGCCGGACCCTCGCGCCCTAGATGCCCTCGCCCACATGGATGAAGGCGTCGAGGGCGACGAGCTGGTCCATCGCCCGGGCCGGGTCGTCGCAGCCGGCCGTGCCGACGACGCGGGCGGGCACGCCCACCACGGTCGTGTTCGCAGGCACGGGCCGCAGCACCACGGAGCCGGCGGCCACGCGGGCGCAGGCGCCGACCTCGATGTTGCCGAGGATCTTGGCGCCGGCCCCGATCATCACGCCCCGGCGGATCTTCGGATGGCGGTCGCCCCGCTGCTTGCCGGTGCCGCCCAGCGTCACGGCGTGCAGGATCGACACGTCGTCCTCGACCACCGCCGTGGAGCCGACTACGAGGCCGGTGGCATGGTCGAGGAACACGCCCCGGCCGATCCGCGCGGCGGGGTGGATGTCGCACTGGAACACCTCCGAGACCCGGCTCTGGAGGTAGAGGGCGAGGTCGCGCCGCCCCCGCGTCCAGACGTGGTGGGCGAGGCGGTGGGCCTGCAGGGCGTGGAAGCCCTTGAAATACAGCACCGGCTCCAGGGCGCGCAGGGTCGCCGGGTCGCGGTCGATCACCGCCCCGATATCCGCCCGGAAGGCGGCCCCGATGGAGGGATCCGCCTGGATCGCCTCGTGGAAGGCATGGGCGATCAGTTCCGCCGGCAGGGACGGATGCCCGAGCCGGGCGGCGACGCGGTGCGCGACGGCTCCCTCCAGGGTCGGATGGTTGAGGATCGTCGCCACCATCAGGGAGGCGAGCTGCGGCTCGGTGCGCAGCACCTCCTCGGCCTCGTCCCGCACCCGCGACCAGACGGGGTCGCAGACGGCGAGGTCCGTCTTGGTGAAGGCTGGACTTGCGCTCATGCTCCGCGCCCGTGCTGGATGGTCTCTCGGTGGATCGGGGTTTCGAAAGGGCGAGCCCTTTCGCGGGTGCAGGGCAGCGCCCTGCCCTGTCGCCCCGCCTACAGCGTGGTGCCCCACCCCGCCCCGATCAAGACCGGGACCGCTTCAGGTCTGGTCCGCGCCGGGCGCCTGTCACCCGGCGCGGACGAGGCCGAACCGGGTCTCGATGGCGGCCGTCAGCCGGTCGAGCATCACCGGCACGGGGATGTCCGAGGTGTCGACCTGGGCGGCGGCCCGCGCATAGAGCGGCTCGCGGCTCGCGAGCACGGCCCGCAATTCCTGCATCGCCGAGGCGTGATCGCCGGTAGTCGGCAGGTGCCCCTGCTCGCGCACGCGGTTCATGTGCTCCTCCGGCCGGGCGCGCAGCCAGACCGTGTAGAACGCCTGCAATAGCAAATCGTAGGTCAGCGGCTCGGCGACGATGCCGCCGCTGGTCGCGAGGATGAGCGGGCCGGGATGCTCGGTGAGCCGCCGCAGGGCGGCCTGCTCCAGGCGGCGATAGCCCTCCTGGCCGTAGATCGCGAAGATCTCCCGCACCGAGAGGGCGTTCTCGCGCTCGATCTCGGCGTTCAGCTCGACGAAGGTCCAGCCGAGCCGGTCGGCGACGAGCTTGCCCAGGGTCGATTTGCCCGCGCCGCGCAGGCCGATCAGCGCCACCCGCGCCGCCCCGGAGGCCTCGTTGCGGTTGCCGCCGGACAGGATGTCCTTGGCCGCCGCGATCTGGCTGGGATTCGCGTGGGAGAGGAGATCGCGGATGACGGGCCAATCGGGGCTGCTGTCGTCCCCGGTGATCAGGTCGTCGAGGCGCACGCCCATGGCGTTGGCGACCCGCCGCAGCAGGATGATGGAGACGTTGCCCTGCCCACCCTCGAGCTGGGCGATGTACCGCTCGGACAGGCCCGAGAGCTGGGACAGCACTTTTCGCGAGAGGCCCCGCACCGTGCGCGCATGGCGCACCCGGCGGCCGAGATCCGCGAGAAAGAGTGTCTCCTGTTCGATCACGCCGGCCATGGCGCCGTTCGCTTTCCTGCCGTTACGGGACGCCGTTCCGCCCGGACAGCCGCGGCAGCCAAGCCTCCCGACAGGGGTGGGCAGGCCCGCCACGGAGCATCCGTGCGAAGACCAGCGTACCCTACCCCAATGAATCTGATATTGACGCCGACGCCTCTCACGGGCGCATGGGCACCTGTTCGGCGCCAAGCACAGCGTGTTGCGTATGTGTTGCGGAACGTCCCGATGGTCAAGCCTCGCGACCGATGCCGTATGGGCAACGGTGCGTATCCTTATTGCGATGGCAGGGCCGCCGCTTCCTGCTGTACGGGCGCCGGGGCGGCCGGACGCGGCGCGGCGAACGCCAGGAGCTTCGGCGAGGGGCGGCGGGGCGGCAGCGGCACGGCGACGGCCTCCGCGACGACGGCCGTCGTCGGGGCGGCGGCGGCCTCGGCCGGGGCGGTGGGCGACAGGCGAAGCTCGGTGAAGGCGGCGGGCGTCGCGGCGGCGACCTGCACCGTGCCGGCGAGCGCGTCCGGGCGGCGGGGCGGCAACGGCACGTCCACCGTGGCGACCACGGCCTGCGGCGCCTCGGTGGTCAGGCTGGCGTATTGCACGGACGCGTCGCCGGCGAGGGCGGCGGGCCGGCGCGGCGGGAGCGGCACCTCCACGGCCTGGACCGGCGCCGGCTCGGCGGCGGCATAGGCCAGGACGACGGAGGCTGGGGCCATCTCGGCGGGCGAGCGGCCGGTGAAGAGGCTCGCCAGGGCGCTGGCGGAAGCGGCGACGGGGGCCACGGTCGAGGCGACGACGGTAGGGATGCCCTGGCGCTTGGCGGCGTAATAATAGCCGCGGTTATAATACTGGTAGGCTTGGTGGAGGTTGCCCTGCGCGGTGCGGTAGGCGCCCGCGAGATAGGCCACGCCGTAGCGGAGGTTGGTCTCGGGGTCGTAGAGGCCGGACGGGTCGCCCGTGTAGCCCAGCGAGCGCGCCGTGGCGTGCTTGATCTGCATGAGGCCGAGCGCGCTGCCGCCCTTGGCGTTGGGATTGTAGTTGCTCTCGCGCTTGACGACGGCGTGCACGAAGCTCGCCGGCACTCCGTTGGCCTTTGCCTGCTGCTCGATCAGCGCGTCGATGTTGTCGCGCGCCGTCTGTGCGATGGCGGCCGCTGGCGCGACCGCGATGGCGGCAGCAAGGAAGAGGCGATGCATTCCGAGACCCGGGTGCTGCTTGTTCTATGGTCAAGCTAGGTCACCGGGAAATGAGGCCGGAAAACGGCCCGGAGCCGGCGGAGTGACGGCGGAAGGGGGACGGGCCGGGTGCTCTCCCGCCTTATCGCCCGGCCGCCCGGCCCTGTGTTCGGCCTGCCACAGGTTTGCGCCGGTCCGTCGTCACGTCCCGTCCGCGAGGCGGGCGACGATGGCATCCGCGATGGCGCCGGGCGATTCGGCGATGCTCGCGACGAGGGGGTGCTCGTCGGGGCCGGGGGGTTCGAGCACCGCGAACTGGGTGTCGAGGAGGCCCGGCGGCATGAAGTGGCCGTGGCGCTGCGCGAGGCGTGCCGCGATCAGCGTCCTGTCGCCCTCCAGATAGACGATGCGCACCCGGCGGCTGCCGCCAACGAGGACGTCGCGGTAGGCCCGGCGCAGGGCCGAGCACACGATGACGCCGGATTCGCCCGCCTCCAGGCGCTGGCGGATCCAGACGGCGATCCGCGCGAGCCAGGGCGCGCGGTCCTCGTCGTCCAGGGCGAAGCCGGCATGCATCTTCGCGATGTGCTCCGGCGTGTGGAAGCTGTCGCCGTCCACGAACATCCACCCCAGCCGCTCCGCCACGAGGGCGGCGACGGTGCTCTTGCCCGAGCCCGACACCCCCATCACCACGAGGACCTGCCCACCGTCCATGCGTCCCTCGTTCTCGCCCGCTGCACGCCCATTCTAGGGTGGGGACAACGCCGCCGCACCCCGCCCCGGCACGGAACCCCGGACCCGCCGGGACGTTGGCCAGAACATTCCATGAACGGGTAAATCACATGTCCAAGTCGACCACCAAGGACACCGCCCAGTCCGAGAACCCGAAGACCGATCCGAAGGACGTGTCGAACCAGATCAAGGATCCGGACCAGTGGACCACGGGCGGCGAGCCGATGACCGGCGCGCAGGCGTCCTACCTCAAGACCCTCTCGGAGGAGGCCAAGGAGCCGGAGGCGTTCGACGATTCCATCGACAAGGCCGAGGCCTCGAAGCGCATCGATTCCCTGCGGCACAAGGCCGGCCACGCCTGAGCGTAGACGATCGCGTTAAGCCGGCGGCAAGTCGCGTCCGGTATGTCTGAGGTCCGCCCCCCGTCCCCGATCGACCGGAGGACGGGGGTGCTGACGGTTTCGGAACGATGAGCGAGCGGACAGGACAGGCGATTTCCTCCTCCCTCTATGGCCGCTTCCTGCGCGATGCGAGCGGGGCGACGGCCATCGAGTACGGGATGATCGGCGGCTTGATCTTCGCCGTCATCGCCGGAACCCTGAAGCTGTACGGTGCGAAGCTCGACACCGTGTACATGCAGATCGGCACCACCATCGGGCAGGCGAACTGAGCGCCTCGTCCTCCGATGCCCTCTAGATACCGGGGGTTGCGAGGATGAAACGGCCGCCCGGGCCGTGCGAGCGCCAGTGTGGCCGGTCCGCTACGGACTCGCCGCTGCCCATGGGTTAGGCACGATACCGGCCAGGCCCATGGACAGCGTCCGGATGCGTACAACCCCGATCCTTCTGCTCGCCACGCTGGCGATGTCGGGCTGCACGCTGCTGCCCGCGGCGGGGCCGACGGCCACGGCGATCCAGGCCGGCGCCGAGGTGCCCGAGTCCGGGGGCGGCCTGCTCGCCCGCTACGAGATCATCGACATCAACCCCGCCACCATCGAGGCGCTGCGCGGACGGCCCCTCGACAGCCTGCTCGCCTCCTTCGGCGATCACCGCCCCTCCGCCGAACCCCTCATCGGCATCGGCGACATGGTCGCCGTCTCCGTCTGGGAGGCCGGGTCCGGCGGCCTGTTCTCCGGGCCCCTCGTCGCCGACCGCTTCTCCGCCGGCTCCAAGTCCGCCCTCATCCCCGAGCAGCCGGTCGGGCGCGACGGCTCCATCTCGGTTCCCTATGCCGGCCGCATCGCCGTCGCCGGCCGCCGCCCGCAGGACGTGCAGGCGCTCATCGAGAACGAACTCGCCGGCAAGGCCATCCAGCCGCAGGTGCTCGTCTCCGTCACCAAGCCGATCTCGCAGACCGTCACCGTGACCGGCGAGGCCGTGGCCGGCGCCCGCCTGCCGCTCACCGGCCACGGCGACCGCCTGCTCGACGTCATCGCCACGGCGGGCGGCGTGCGCTCGCCGGTCTCGGAGACCTTCGTGCGCCTGTCGCGCGGTCCCGTGACGGCGACGATGCCGCTGACCACGGTGGTGTCGAACCCGAAGGAGAACATCTACCTGCGGCCCAACGACGTGCTGACGCTGGTGCGCGACCCGCAGACCTTCCTGGCGGTGGGGGCGCTGGGCAACTCGACCGAACTGCCGTTCTCGGCGGACGGGATCACCCTGGCGCAGGCCCTGGCCAAGGCGCGGGGCCTGTCGGACTTCCAGGCCGACCCGGCCGGCACGTTCATCTTCCGGTTCGAGCCGGCGGCGATCGTGCGGCGTCTTGCGCCGGGCTCGAAGCTGACGGGCACGCCGCTGGTGCCGGTGGTGTACCGGATCGACATGCGCGACCCGAACAGCCTGTTCACGGCGCAGGCGTTCCGGATGCGCAACCGCGACCTGATCTACGTCTCGAACGCGCCGTTCACCGAGATCCAGAAGGTGCTGGGCGTCTTCTCCAGCGTCACCGGCCCTGTCGCCTCGGCGGCCGCCGTGTACACCTACGCGAAGTAGCCGAGGGATACGGAAAAGAAATCGCGTTCTGGCAAGACCTCGCGTAAGGGCTGCGGCTCGTGGGCCGGAGGCCCCGCCCGCAACCTGCGAAGAGGGTGCTGAGCAGAGCCCGATGAAAGCCGGACGTGTCGTCCCCGCCCGCGGGCTCCTCGCCGCCGCGTTGCTCGTGTCCAGCCTGTGCCTCGCCCGGCCAGCCTGCGCCGACGTGACCGTCGGCGTCGCCGTGCCGCGCTCGGGCCCCTACGTCGCCGTGGGCGAGCAGGTGCTGCGCGGCGTCGAGGCGGCGGCCCGGGAGGCCAACGCCATGGGCGGGCTCGACGGGCAGCCGGTCGTGCTCGACGTGCAGGACGACGCCTGCGATTCGAATTCCGCGACGGCGGTGGCCAACCACTTCATCCGCTCGAACGTGCGGCTCGTGGTGGGCCATGTCTGCTCGAACGCCTCCATCGCCGCCTCGGACCTCTACGCGGCCAATGGCATCGTGATGATCACGGCGGCCTCCGTGGCGGCCAAGCTGACGGACCGGGGCCTGCCGACGATCTTCCGCGTGTGCGGGCGCGACGACGACCAGGCCCGGCTCTCGGCGGCGGTGCTGGCCGAGCGGTTCCGCGACCGCAAGATCGCGCTGCTGCAGGACCAGGGCGCCCCCGCGCGGCTGCTCGCCGCCGCGACGAAGGACAACCTGAACCGGATCGGCGTCAACGAGGCGCTGTTCCTGTCCTTCCAGCCCTCCGAGAAGGACGACGAGGCCCTGGCCGACCGGCTGAAGGCGGCAGGGATCGAGGTGGTCTATTACGGGGGCGACGCCACCGAAATGGGCCGGCTCGTCAAGATCGCCGCCGACCGGGGCTACCGGCCGCAATGGTTCGGCACCTCGGCCATCGCGACGCCGGACTTCGCCAAGGTGGCGGGGCCGGCGAGCAACGGCGTGCTGATGACCTTCTACCTCGACCCGAGCCGCCAGCCGGCCGCCGCCGGGGTGGTGAAGGCGTTCAAGGCGCAGGGCGTCGACCCCACGGGCTCCACGATCTACGGCTACGCCGCGCTGCAGGTGCTGGTGGCGGCGGGCAACTTCGCCCATTCGACGGAGCCGCGCCCGATCACCCAGGCGCTGCACACCGAGCGGTTCGACCTCGTGCTCGGCACGGTGGGGTTCGATTCCAAGGGCGACGTCACCGCCCAGGGCTACGTCCTCTACGTCTGGAAGGACGGCAGCTTCACCCCCGCCGGCAAATAGGGATCCCAAAGGGCAAGCCCTTTGGCGGGTGCAGGGCGGAGCCCTGCGGTCAGCGCAGCGCCGCCTCGACCTCCGGCCCCCGCCCGAGCCCGCGCAACAGATCCGCCAGATGCGGCCGCACCGTCAGTTGCAAGGCGTGCAGCCGCCGCACCGCCTCGCTGAGTTCCCCGCCCCGTCCCAGCGCCGCGTCGGCGAAGGCGATCATCCGCGCGTTGGGCCAGGCGGGCTCGCGCAGGGCGTGCAGGCGCGCGACCAGCGCCCCGGCCTCCGTCTCCGGCTCTCCCTGCGCGAACAGCATCAGCAGGGCCGCCGTCGAGCGCGACAGCCCGTAATGGCAATGGACGAGGACATGGGAGGCGTCCCGGAGGTCGCCGCCGAAGGCCAGGATCGCCGCGACGTCCTCCCGCTCCGGGGGCACGAGGGTCGTGCCGTGCTTGTCGGTGCCGGGGCCGAGGCAATCGTGGAAGCGCAGGGTCGTGCGCCGATGCACGCCGTAACCCTCGAAGGCGACCGGCTCGGGCGTGCCGGGATCGAGGAGCGAGAGCACGTGGCTGATCCCGGCCTCGCCGTGCCCCGACAATTCCTCCAGGCCGCAGACGGTGTGGAGGGTGAGGGCGGGATCAGGGGACGTGGCCATGGGCCCTCTCTTCAGGAAGCGGCGGCCATTGGCGAGCCGTATGGATCAGAACCAGGATCCACACGGTCTCGTCCACGACCTCGTAGACGATGCGGTAGCTGCGATGGGGGTTCACTTCGCGGGTCCCCGCGACCGGCCCCTCGTGCCCGAGCAGGGGAAACTCCGCGAGCCGCGCGACGGCTTCACCGAACAGACGGTCGATCTTCAGGGCGGCGGCCGGATCGCGGGCGGCGAGGTAATCCCAGATCGCCGCGCGGTCCCGCTCGGCCTCCGGGGTCCAGACGATTCTCACGTTCGGTCGGCGATCCGAGCGCGACGGGCGGCGAACTCGGCCTCGACTTCCTCGTGGGAGCGTCCCCGATCCTCCCGCACCGAGGCGCGGGCCACCGCGACCTTGCGTTCGAGGAAGGCGGCATGCTCCCGCTCCTCACGCTGGCGGCGGACGAAGTCGCGCATCAGCTCGCGCACCACCTGCGACGCGGGGCGATGACTTGCCTCGGCCTCGGCCATGAAGGCGTCGCGAAGCTCGGCTTCGAGCTTCATGGTGAAGACGGCGGCTTTCGGCATGGCGCCCTCATGCGGTGATGACGAAGTGTATACGCGCCCTGCCGCCGCGCAAAGTTCCGGCCGGGGCTGAACCGTCCTGGCTGGTGATCCGTTTCGAGACGAGTGTCGGCCATGCTACCGACGCCGGCCGATTCCCTGCGGCCCATTCCCTGCGCACGGACGACCAGCCCCCGGACGAGATGCCTTCGGACGATACGCACGCCCCAACCCGCCCCGCCTCCCCGGCCCGGCGGGGCCTCCTTTCGGCCGGTCTCGGCGCGGCGCTGACCGCGCCGCTCGCGGCGCCCGCCCTGGCGCAGGCCGCGCCGGACCTGCGCTGGCGATTGTCGTCGGCCTATTCGAAGACCCTCGACATCCTGTTCGGCGCGCCCGAATCCCTGAGCCGGATCGTCGCCGAGGCCAGCGACGGGCGCTTCCAGATCCAGGTCCAGGGACCGGGTGAGCCGGTGCCCGCCGAGGGGCTGCTCGATGCGGTCGCCGCCGGCACGGTGGAGATGGGGCACGGCCCCGCCGCCCTCGCGGCGGGCAAGGACCCGACCTTCGCGCTCGCCACCGCCATCCCCTTCGGGCTCAACGCCCGCGGCCAGGCGGCGTGGTGGCAGGCGGGCGGCGCGGCCGAGCTGTTCGGCGAGATCTTCGCCAAGGCGGGCCTCGTCGGCCTGCCCGCCGGCAACACCGGCGCGCAGATGGGCGGCTGGTTCCGCAAGGAGATCAAGAGCCTCGCCGACCTGCAGGGCCTGAAGCTGCGCATCGGTGGCCTCGGCGGGCAGGTGCTGACGAAGTTCGGCGTGCAGCCCCAGGCGGTGCCCGGCCCCGACCTCTACGCCGCCCTCGAATCGAAGAAGATCGACGCGGCCGAATGGATCGGCCCCTACGACGACGAGCGCCTCGGCCTGCAGAAGGTCGCCCCCGTCTACCACTATCCCGGCTTCTGGGAGGGTGGGGCGATGCTCCATGTCTGGATCAACGCCGAGAAGTGGAAGAGCCTGCCCAAGTCCTATCAGGCGATCCTGCGCGCGGCCTGCGCCCAGGTCGGCGCGGAGGTGCAGGCGAAGTACGACGCGCGCAACCCGCGCGCCCTGCGCCGCCTCGTGGCGGCCGGCGCCCAGCTCCGGCCCTTCCCGCAGGAGGTGATGGAGGCCGCGCTGAAGAACGCCAACGAGGTCTATGCCGACCTCGCCGCCAAGAACCCGGATTTCCGCCGGGTCTACGAAGCCCTGCGGGTGTTTCGGAACGAGGAGTACCTGTGGTTCCAGGTGGCGGAATACACCTTCGACAACTTCATGATCCGCGCCCGCGCCCGGGGCTGAGCCGTCACAGACCGGTCATGCGGCGGGCCTAGGCCGCAGGCAATCCCAGCGGAGCGTAGCATGAGACATCTCCCCGCCCTCGGGCTCGCGGCCCTGTGCCTGACGGTGTCGGTCTCGGCGCTGGCGCAGAGCCAGGCCAACCTCAGCGCCCTGCGGGGCCTTGCCGCCGTCGCGCGTCTGCCTCAGAGCCCGGCGGGCCAGGCCGCCCTCGCCGCGAACCTGACGGTGACGGGCGACATCCAGAGCGGAGCCGCGAAGCAGCCGACCCTGCTGCCGTTCGCGGAGCAGCGCCTGCTGGCCCTGAAGGATTGCTTCATAACCGACGGCAACGCGACGCAGCTCGCGGACGGCCTCGGCACGCGGATCGGCGAGGCCTATCAGGCCAAGGCGCGCTACGCCGACCACAAGACCTTCACCAGCGTCTCGCCGGCCCTCGCCAAGCTGATCGGCTACACGAACAACGTCACCAAGTCCGATTCGAACGCCGGCAAGTACTTCTTCGCCAACGCCACCCAGGACGGGAAGACGCCCGTCTCCGAGGAGGCGACGGCGATCCTGGCGAACGGAGCCGTGACGGACGTGTTCGGCCGCGCCTATGGCCGCCCCGCCGGCACGCCCGGCTCGGACGCGTTCGGCAATGCCCGCCCGGTACAGACCCTGCCCGTCCTCACCGCCTACCGGGGCGAGGATTACTTCGGCCATCCTTCGCACAGTCTCGACTGGCTGCGCGGGCCGAACCAGAACCTCACCGACAGCCCGTCCTTCCCGAGCGGGCACACGACCTACGGCACCACGGAGTCGATGCTGCTCGCGATCCTCGTGCCGAGCCGCTACCGGCAGATGGTGGTCCGCGCCGCCGAATACGGCAACGACCGGATCGTCGTGGGCGCGCATTACGCCATGGACGTGATCGGCGGCCGGGCGACCTCGCTCCACGCCCTGGCGCACCTGCTCGCCAACGATCCCGCCTATGTCGGGCAGATCCGCGTGAACCCGGCCGTGCTCGACCCCGCCAGCGCCGACACGACCAAGACCGTCTCGCTCAGCGACTACCCGGCGGTGGTGAAGGCCGCCCGCGCCGAACTCGACGCCTTCGTCGCGCAGACCTGCGGCGCCGACATCGCCGCCTGCGCCGCGCAGGACCAGAGCCGGTTCAAGGATGAGGCCGCCAACGCCGCCTTCTACGCCTCGACGCAGACCTACGGCCTGCCGGTGGTCCACCCCGAGACGGCGGGCAAGACGGAGGACGTCGCGGCACTCGCCCCTGAGGCCGGCCATCTGCTGACGGCCGCCTTCCCAGAACTGTCGCTGGCCGAGGCGAACCGCATCCTCACCGAGACCCAGGGACCCGGCGGCGGCTTTCTCGACGACGGCTCGGAATTCGGTGTCTATGCCCGGCTGAACCTCTACGAGGCGGCCGGCAAAGCGGCCACCCTCGTCGCGAGCCGGCGGAACGGCGCGGCGCCCGCGCGCTGAGCGCCCAAGAAAAAAGGCCACCCCCCGAGGGAGCGGCCCGAAGTCTAGGGAGGAAACGCCCAAGGAGGGCAGCGAAAGAACGACGCCATCGCGCTCTCGCAATGCAAAATTGAGTGCAGACGCGCCGGATGACAAGGGCTTTCGGCGCAAGATTTTACGCCTGGGCTGGCACCGGCCAAGTTTCGGGATCGGCCGTGCTGAAAATGTCGCAGCGCAATCGCAGATCGCGAATGCTGCCCCCGCACTTCGCGAAAGCTCCGAAGCAGGCGGAACGACAGGATCCAGGGCCTCGATACGGTTCAGGATAGTGCGCCGTAGCCACTGCAAACGCTAATCCCGGCCGCAGAACCCTGCGACGTCTTGTCGAGGCGGCGTCGCGAAACCGTCGTCTCGTCCTGTTCCGCCTCCCCTTCTCTCCGCACCGCCCTAGCTCGGTCGAGGCGAATCGCGGTGGGGGTCGGTGTGGCGATACAGGGCGAGCGGGTCCGGGTGCTCAATGACGTAGAGCCGGATGGCGAGGGCCGCTACGTCCTCTACCTGCTGCAACAGGCCAACCGCGCCCGGTTCAACCCGGCCCTCGAACTCGCGATCGAGGAGGCGAACCGGCTGAAGCTGCCGGTGGTGGCCTGTTTCGGCCTGCTCGACGGCAAGAGCGGCTTCCCCGAAGCCAATGCCCGGCACTACGCCTTCCTGCTCCAGGGCCTCGCGGAGGCGAAGGGGGGGCTGGAGAAGCGCGGCATCGCCTTCGTGATGCGCAAGGCCTCCCCCGCGAAGATCGCCATCGACCTCGCCGACGAGGCGGCGCTCCTCGTCCTCGACCGGGGTTATCTCGCGATCCAGAAGGCGTGGTACGCCGAGATCGGCAAGCAGGTCCGCCGCCGCATCGTGCAGGTCGAGGGCGACGTGGTGGTGCCGGTCGAGACCGCCTCGAACAAGCACGAATTCGCCGCCCGGACCCTGCGGCCGAAGCTCAACCGCCTCTGGGACACGTTCATCGAGGACCTGAAGCCCCGCCCCGTGAAGCACAAGGCGGACACGCTCGGCCTCAAGAGCGAGATCGACGTCTCCGACCCCGACAAGGTGCTCGCGGAGATGAGCCTCGACCGGGAGGTCGGGCCGGTGAAGCGCTTCGCGGGGGGCGAGGGCGAGGCGCGCAAGCGGCTGAAGGCGTTCCTGAAGGACGGATTCGAGGGCTACGGCGCCGGGCGCAACAAGCCCGAGGCGGCGGCGGCCTCGCACATGAGCCCCTACCTGCATTTCGGGCAGATCTCCCCCGTCGAGATCGCGCTTGCCATCCGCGAGGCTAAGGCGGGGGACGACGATGATCGCGGCGCCTACCTGGAGGAGCTGATCGTCCGGCGTGAGCTCGCCATGAACCACGTGTTCTACACGAAGGGCTACGACGAGTACGACAAGGCCGTGCCCGACTGGGCGCGCAAGACGCTGGCCGACCACGCCAAGGACGAGCGCCCGCACGCCTACACGGAAAAGCAGCTCGCGGCCGGCGAGACCCACGACCATTACTGGAACGTGGCGATGCGCGAGATGCGCGAGACCGGCTACATGCACAACCAGTTGCGGATGTACTGGGGCAAGAAGATCCTCGAATGGTCGCCCTCGCCCAAGGAGGGTTTCGCCCGCACCCTGCGCCTGAACAACCGCTACTTCCTCGACGGGCGGGACGCGAACTCCTTCACCAACGTCGCCTGGGTCTACGGCCTGCACGACCGCCCCTGGCAGCAGCGCAAGGTGTTCGGCACCGTCCGCTACCAGAGCGAGAACTCGCTGAAGAAGTTCGACGCGAAATCCTATGCGAAGGCCGTGGAGAAGCTCTGCGCGGCAGAAAGCTGAACACCCTCGCGCTCCGTCCCCCGGCCCGCTAAGCCTTCTGCGACGCGGGATACGAAGGACGGCGATGACGGCGCAGCGGGAGTCGGAGACGGACGAGAAGCGGAAGGTCCGTTCCCGTACCGGTCGCTCCATCGCCCGGCTTCGCTCCGCCTCCATGGACGCCTACCCCCTGTGGCGCTCGCGGCTGCTGTTCCTCGTGGGCGGCATCTGCGTCGGCCTCGCGGCGGTGGTGATGGCCAAGGGAGCCGACCTCGCGCAGGAGGGGTTCAAGGCGCTCACCGCCCCCTCGCCGTTCATCGCCCTGGTGCTGACCCCGGCGGGCTTCGCCCTGGCGGCGCTCCTCGCCAAGACCGTGTTCCCGAACTCGCAAGGGTCGGGCATCCCCCAGGTCATCGCCGCGCGGCACGCCCGCGACGCCCGGTTCCGCCACGGACTGATCTCCCTGCGGGTCGGGTTCGGCAAGGTGATGGTGTTGTTTCTCGGCCTGCTCTGCGGCGCCTCGGCGGGGCGCGAGGGGCCGACGGTGCAGGTCGGCGCGGTGATCATGGCCGCCTTCGGCCGCCTGACGCCGGACCGGCTGCCGGGCCTGCTGCTGGCGGGCGGCGCGGCCGGGGTGGCGGCGGCCTTCAACACGCCGCTCGCCGGCATCGTGTTCGGCATCGAAGAGCTGGGCCGGGCCTACGAGGCGCGCTCCTCCGGGCTGATCGTGGCGGGCATCGTCGCCGCCGGCCTGACCTCCCTGTGGCTCATGGGCAATTACACCTATTTCGGCACGACGCCGGCCGTCCTGCCCCTCTCGGCGGGCTGGATCGTCCCGGTGCTCGCCGTGCTCGGCGGGCTGGCGGGCGGGGCGTTCAGCCGCCTCGTGATCCTGTTCGCCCGGGGCCTGCCGGGGCGGGCGGGCCGGTTCGTGAGCCGTCGGCCGATCCTGTTCGCCGCCGCCTGCGGCCTCGCGGTGGCCCTGTGCGGGCTCGCCACCCACGGGGCGGCCCATGGCACGGGCTACGAGGAGGCGCGCAACATCCTGCACGGCGACGCCCCGGCGAGCCTCCTCTACGCGCCGCTGAAATTCCTCGCGACGGTGCTGAGTTCGGTGAGCGGCATCCCCGGCGGGCTGTTCGCGCCCTCGCTGGCGGTCGGGGCGGGGCTCGGGGGAATGCTGCACCCGTTCGTGCCGGACGTGCCCGTGGGCGCGGTCGTGCTCGTCGGGATGGTGGCCTACCTGACGGGGGTGCTGCAGGCGCCGATCACCAGCTTCGTCATCGTCACCGAGATGACCCAGAACCACGCCCTGATGATCCCGCTCATGGTGGCGGCGCTGATCGCGGACGCGGCCTCGAAGGCGGTCTGCCGCACCGGGCTCTATCACACCCTGGCCGAGATCATGCTGGAACGCGCCGACGTGCCGGCCGAGCCCGTCACCCGCACGGCCTGAGAATAAAGGCTTCGTTCGGGGCCCGCGCGACGGAACAGTCGCGCTTGCACGCCGGTTGTGCGTGCGAGCATGACTCGCCCGGCTGTCCCGCCGGGCCAAGGGAGTTTGCCTGATGACCCTTCTGAAATGGGCCCTGATCTGCTTCGTGATCTCGCTGATCGCGGGTGGCCTCGGTTTCACCGGCATCGCGTCGGGCGCGGGCTCGCTGGCGCGGATCCTGTTCGGCCTGTTCCTGATCGTGGCGATCGTGATCGTGGTCATCGCCTTCGCCGTCGGGCAGGTGGTGTTCTAGCCCCATGCGCGGGCGCGTCTGCCTCGTTACGGGCGCGACGGGCGGCATCGGCTACGAGACGGCCCTCGGGCTCGCGCGCCGCGGCGCGCGGGTCGGCCTCGTCGGGCGCGATGCGAACAAGCTCGCCGGCTGCGCGGAGAAAATCCGTGCGGCGGCGCCGGAGGCGCGGGTGGACACCTACCGCGCCGACCTGTCCTCGCAGGCGGAGATCCGCCGCCTCGCGCAGGAGGTCCGTGCGGCCTGCCCGCAGCTCCATGTGCTCGTGAACAACGCGGGCGCCATCTTCGACCGGCGCGAGACGACCGTCGACGGCATCGAGCGCACCTGGGCCCTCGACCATCTCGGCTACGTGCTGCTGACCCTCGAACTCCTCGACACGATGGCGGCGACGGCGGGGTCCGGGGGCAAGCCCCGGATCGTCAACGTCGCCTCGGCGGCCCATTACCGGGGCCATATCGACTTCGCCGACCTCGGCGGGGTGAAGTCGTTCGGGCCGATGCGGGCCTATTCCCAGGCGAAGCTCGGCAACGTGCTGTTCACCTATGCCCTGGCCCGGCGCCTCGCCGGACGGGGCATCACCGTGAACTGCCTGCATCCGGGTGTGGTCGATACGGGCTTCGCCAAGAACACGGGCGGCCTGTTCGGCATGGCCTGGAACCTCGTCCGCCCCTTCCTCATCACCCCTGAGAAGGGCGCGCGCACCTCGCTGCACGTCGCCACCGCGCCGGAGCTCGACGGCGTGACGGGGCGCTACTTCTCCCACGCCAAGCCCAAGACCTCGTCCGCGGAAAGCCGGGACGAGGCGGTGCAGGAGCGGCTCTGGCGGCTGAGCCTCGATCAGGTGGGCCGGGACGCCTGAGGCCAACGCCTCAGGCGGCCGCCGCCCGTGCGCCCTCGGGCTTGGCCTGGATCTCGATGAACACCCGCTTCACGTCCGGGTCGCGGGCCTTCAGCGCCTTGTCGAGCCGCGAGACCGCCGCCTCGACCGCCCCGGCGGTGAGGTCGTCGGCCATGTCGAGGCTGAGGTTCACGAGGATGTCGCTCGGCCCGAGATGCTGGGTCAGCACCTCGTTCACGTGCATCACCCCTGGCTCGTCGCGCACGATCTCGTCGATGGCTTTCACCAAAGCCGGGTCGGCGGCCTCGCCGATGAGGAGGCCGTGGGTCTCCACCATCAGGAACACCGCCATCCCCACGAGGACGAGGCCGATGCCGATGGAGGCCGCCCCGTCGAGGGCCGGGTTCTCCAGGACATGCGCCAGCAGCACGCCCGCCAGCGCGATGAGCAGGCCCGCCAGGGCCGCCGTGTCCTCCGCGAGGATGGTGAACAGACTCGGATCCTTGCTGCGCCGGATCGCGTGGATCGCCGAGTGCTTGCCCTTCTCGGCCCAGAACTGCTTCATCGCCACCGTCCACGAATAGCCCTCCGCCGCGATGGAGAAGCCGAGGATGGCGAGGTTCACATACAGGCCGGGGATCGTGTAGCCGAAGAGGTGGGCGTCCCTGTCCGGCTCGGGATGCAGCATCCGCTCGACGCCCTCGTAGACGGCGAACAGGCCGCCGCCGAGGAAAATCATCAGCGCCACGACGAAGGCGTAGAAATACACCTCGCGCCCGTAGCCGAAGGGGTGGCGGGCATCGGCGGGCTTCTCGGCCCGTTTCAGCCCGATGAGGAGCAGGATCTGGTTGAGGGTGTCCACCACCGAGTGGACGCCCTCGGCGATCATCGCCGTCGAGCCGGTGAGGAAGCCGCCTACGAACTTCGCCGTCGCGATGGCGAGGTTGGCCCCCGCCGCGGCGTAGATCGCCCCCGTGCTCTCGTGTGCCACCCGTCGCGCCCTCCAACGCCTCGTCGGCGCCGGGAGAGAAGGAGCTTGGCCTCGCTGCGGTTCCCATCCAGTGGACGCCCGCCCCCGCGCCGTGCATCGTGCCGGCCTGACTGGGAGGCAGCATGGCGGACACGGCCTACGACCCGAACAACGTCTTCGGGAAGATCCTGCGGGGCGAGATGCCGGTGCACACGGTCTACGAGGACGAGCACACCCTGGCCTTCATGGACGTGATGCCCCAGGGCGAGGGCCACACCCTCGTCATCCCGAAGGCGCCCTCGCGGGGGCTCCTCGACGCCACGCCGGAGACGCTCGCCGCGCTGATGCGCAGCGTCCAGACCGTCGCCCGCGCGGTGAAGGCGGCCTTCGCCGCCGACGGGCTCACGGTCTTCCAGTTCAACGAGGCGGCGGGCGGACAGACGGTGTTCCACCTGCACGTCCACATCATCCCCCGGCGGGAGGGCGTGCCCCTCAAGCGCCACGAGGGCGGCATGGCCGACCCGGCGCTCCTCGCCGCCCATGCGGAGAGGATCCGCGCGGCGCTCGCCGGCTGAGCGGTCCTCCCGCCCGTCAGATCGCGAGCGCGGCGGCCTCCATCATCTGCGCGAGGCGGCGGCGCAGGGCGGCGTTCTCCGCCTCCAACTCGCCGACCCGGCGCAGCAGGGTGGTCATGGTCAGGTCGGGGGCGGTCTCGGGGCTCTCCGCGCCGTTGTCGAACGTGACGCCGATCCCGTCCTCCCGGCGCCAGCGCAGTTGCGCGCGGAAGGTGCGCTCCTTCTGCGGGATGAAGAGATCGAACTTCTCCGGCAGCGTCGCGGTCTCGCTCAGCAGCAGGCGCGCCCCGGTGCTCGACATGTCGCGCACAAGACAATCGATGCTCGACGAGCCGTTGTTGAAGTGGATTCGTCCCTTCAAAAACACCCGGAGGCGGGGCTGCCTTCGTTGTTCCATGGACATGCGACGAGTTCCAATATGCGCGAACACGGCCACTGTGCCGAACGCGAGTTAAGGAATATTCGCCGTGATCGCAGACCGGCTCACGCGATGAAGCGGCGGTCGACCGTCTGGAACAGGTAGAAGCCGTTGAAGCGCACGGCGGTGTCGGCGGCGCGGCCGTCGAAGTCGAGGGGCGGACGGCAGCCGTCATCGAGCTTGCCGCCGAAGGTCCAACGGCCGGACCCGATGAAGGGCGGCACCGCGCTCGATTCGGGGACGGCGCAGCACAGGCCCTCCACCTCGGTCAGCCGGAAGAGGTTGTAGTTTCGCATCGGAAACCCTCCGCTAGGCCGCCCTCGGAGGCCGATCTTCGCTGCGTTGCGAAGAATCAGCTTGACCGTGTTCATAATGGCACAATGAGCCACGTTTGTGACGGTCAGGTTTCAGGGATGTTACGCGCCCACTCCTCCAGCCAGATGCGGGCCGATCCGTCGGACGGGGCGCGCCAGTCGCCCCGGGGCGAGAGGGCCCCGCCCGCCACCACCTTCGGCCCATTGGGAATGGCCGAGCGCTTGAACTGGCTGAAGGCGAAGAAGCGCTTCAGGAACACGCCGAGCCAGAGCCGGATCTCCGGCAGGCCGTAGGCGATGCGCTTGTCGGCGGGGAAGTCCGGCGGCCACGCGCCGCGCGCCGCGTCGCCCCAGGCGTGGAGGGCGAGGAAGGCGATCTTCGACGGGCGGAACCCGTAGCGCAGGGTGTAGAACAGGGTGAAGTCCTGCAGGGCGTAGGGGCCGATGGCGGCCTCCGTGCTCTGGGGCGCCGCGTCGGCCTCTGCCGGCACCAGTTCCGGCGAGATCTCGGTGTCGAGGACGGCCCGGAGCACCCGGCCTTCCTCGGTGCTGAAGGCGTCCGTCGCAATGACCCAGCGGATCAGGTGCTGGATCAGCGTCTTGGGCACGCCGGCGTTGACGGCGTAGTGGCTCATCTGGTCCCCGACGCCGTAGGTGCACCAGCCGAGCGCCAGTTCCGACAGGTCGCCCGTGCCGATCACGAGGCCGCCTGCGTGGTTAGCGAGGCGGAACAGGTAATCGGTGCGCAGGCCCGCCTGCACGTTCTCGAAGGTGATGTCGTAGACCTTCTGCCCCGCCGCGTAGGGATGGCCCATGTCGGCGAGCATCCGCTCGGCGGCGGGGCGGATGTCGATCTCGGCGGCCGTGGTGCCGAGCCCCTTCATCAGCGCGTGGGCGTTGGCCTTGGTGCCCGCCGAGGTGGCGAAGCCCGGCAACGTGTAGGCGAGGATGTCGGAACGCGGATAGCCCAGCCGGTCGAAGGCCTTGGCGGCGACGATCAGGGCATGGGTCGAATCGAGGCCGCCGGAGATGCCGATCACGACCTTCTTCGTGCCGGTGGCCTCCAGCCGCTGCGCGAGGCCGGCGACCTGGATGTTGTAGGCCTCGTAGCAATCCTGCGCGAGGCGGGCGGACTCGTTCGGCACGAAGGGGAAGCGCTCCACCTTCCGCATGAGGCCGAGATCCCCGGCCGGGGGATCGACCCGGAACGGCACCCGGCGCCAGGGGCCGGGGGGCGCGGCGCGGGCGTCGTCGTCGAAGCTGCCGGCCTGCAGGCGCTCCTGCGCGATCCGGTCGAGGTCGATGTCGGCCAGCGTCGCCACCGGCTTCCAGGCGAAGCGCTCGCCCTCCGCGAGGCGCTCGCCGCATTCGTCGATGCTGGTCTGCCCGTCCCAGGCGAGGTCGGTGGTCGATTCGCCGTGGCCGGCGGCGGCGTAGAGGTAGGCGCAGGCCCCACGCATGGAGGCCGAGCGCGACAGCAGGGCCCGCGCCTCCGCCCGGCCGACGGTGATCGGGCTGCCGGAGGGGTTGGCCAGCACCGTCGCCCCGGCGAGGACCGCGTCCATGCCCGGCGCCCGGGGCACCCACAGGTCCTCGCAGATCTCGATGCCCACCACGAGGCCCGGCACATCCTGCGCCTCGAACAGGAGGTCCGTGCCGAAGGGAATCGCCTGCCCCCCGACCGTGATCGTCTCGCCCGTGATCCCGCTGCCGGAGGCGAAATGGCGCTTCTCGTAGAACTCGCGGTAGTTCGGCAGGAAGGACTTGGGCACGGCGCCGAGGAGCCGCCCGCCCTGGATCGCGAGGGCGCAATTATAAAGACGGTGGCGCCAGCGCAGCGGCGCCCCGACGATCAGCAGCGGCCGCAGCGAGGCGGTGCGCGCGGCAAGCTCGCCGGCCGCCGCCGCGACGGCGTCGAGGAGCGTCTGCTGCAACAGCAGGTCCTCGATGGCGTAGGCCGAGAGCGCCAGTTCCGGGAACACGGCCAGGGCCGCGCCCTCCCCGTGGCAGGTCTCGGCCAGGGCGAGGATCTGCTCGGCGTTGCGCGCCGGATCCCCCGGATGGCTGCGCCCGGTGCAGGCGGCGACGCGGGCGAAGCCGTGCCGGTACAAGGACCGGAAGGCCGTCTGGGACTCGCTTGGGTTCGACACGTACCGGCCCGTCTCCGAAACTCCGCGCATCCTTAATATGGAGCGCCGGTTCGCTCCAGCGAACGCCCGCGCCGAAAGCCCCCGTTAACGCTGACGCTTCTAACTCTGCCGAGCCGCCGACGGCCGGTGGCCCTGTATCCAGCGTCTCATTGGAAACCCATGCGCGCATCGGGACGACCCCCGCACTCCCACCGTGACCCTGCCCGCCCGGTGCGGGGCGGTGACCGTTCCGGGCTGTCGCTCGGGGCGCTCGCCCACCGCCTGATGGCGTTGCGCGCCAGCCTCACCCGCCGCCTCGCGGGCAGCGCCGCCGGCCCGTCGCGGGTCGGCTACGGCACGCCCGGCCGCCGGGCCGAGCCGAGCTGGCTGACGCCCCCCACCGCCATGGTGGGCCGCGAGGGCCTGGAGCGCGCCCCGCGCCCCGACTGGGCGGACGAGATGGCCCCGGCCGCGCCGTCCTGGCCGTCGGACGTGTTCGATGACCGGGCGATGCCGCCCCTGCCCCGCGCCGAGAGCCGCATCGACCGTCAGGCCTCCACGCCCGGCGTGCTGGTGCGCCAGCCCCGCCGGCCCGACGCCATCGCGCCGGAGGAGCCCTTCGTCGCCGCCTCTTCGGCGGCCCCTTCGCCCGCCCCCGTCGCCGCCCCCGCCGCCCCGGTGCAGGCCTCCTCCGTGCGCTACGTCCGCACGCCCGATTCGGTGCTGCAGGAGCGCCGCCAGCGGGCGCTTGAGGCCGAGCGCGTCGCCCTGGAGCGCGCCCGCGCCGAGGCGCAGGCCGCCGCCTTGGCGGTCGAGGCCGAGCGCCGCGCCCGCGAGGACGCCTCCACCGCCGAGCCCGCCCGCGCCGAATCCCTCCTGGCCGAGGCCGGCGTGCCGCGCTGGCAGCAGCCCTTCGTCGCCAATCCCGGCGTCCGCTACTTCCGCACCCCGGACCGCCGCCCGGTCGCCGTGGCCCCCGTGCCCGTTCCGGCCCCGGTCGCCCCGCCCGAGCCGCGCGACTGGTCCGACCTGTCCGACTGGTCGCAGGCGCAGCCCTGGTTCGGCGGGGACGATTGGTCCTCCGTCGATGTCTGGGCCTCCCTCGACGCCCCGGCTCCCACACTCGAAGCCGCCGCGCCGCCGGCCCCCGAGACCGTGGTCGCCGTACCCCTCGACATCTCGCTGCTGCGCGCCCTGCCGCCCAAGCCCGCCTACGTCCTCGACCGCCTCGTGCGCTTCGACCAGCCGCCCCGCCCCGCCGACGCGCAGGACAACGGGCGCGAGCCCGAGCCGGCGGCCGGCGGAAAGCCCGGCCTGTCCCTGGTCTTCGGCCCGCATCAGGCCGCCGCGCCGGCCCCCGCTCCCGCCCCGCGCAAGCCGGCGATGCCCTGCGCCATGGCGGCGCGGGCCGCTATCCGCGCCGGCTTCCAGCCTGCCCCAGTCGTCCCGGCGGCGCCCGCTCCCGTCGCGGCTCCCGTTGCGGCCCAAATGCCGGCCCAAGCCGAGGAGCGGGTTGTGATCCCGCTCGCCCCCCGGCCCGTGCTCCTGCGCGGCCGTGCCGCCCCTGCGCCCGAGCCCACCCCCGAGCCGGAGGTGGTCGAGATCCAGCCCGCGCCCGTCGAGGAGATCGCGATCCCGGCGCCCGTCGTCGCTGCGCCGGAGGCCGCCCCGGCGAACCTGCCCCTCGTGGCCGCCCGTCCGCGCATGATCGCGGCGCCGCGCCACCTGGAGATCGCCTCCTTCGACAACGCCGATTACGAGCTGCCCTCCCTCGACCTCCTCGCCCTGCCGGCTCCCAATGCCAGCGAGGAAGTCGATGCCGACGTGCTGGAGCAGAACGCCCTCAACTTGCAGCAGACGGTGCAGGATTTCGGCGTGCGCGGTGACATCCTCGCTGTGCGCCCCGGCCCGGTCGTGACCCTGTACGAGCTGGAGCCGGCCCCCGGCACCAAGTCGAGCCGGGTCATCGCCCTCTCGGACGACATCGCCCGCTCCATGTCGGCGGTCTCGGCCCGCGTCGCCGTGGTCCCCGGCCGCAACGTCATCGGCATCGAACTGCCGAACGAGGTGCGCGAGACCGTGTACCTGCGCGAACTCCTCGCCTCCGAGGATTTCGTGGACTCGAAGCACAAGCTCGCTTTGTGCCTGGGTAAGAACATCGGCGGCGAGCCGATCATTGCCGACCTCGCCCGCATGCCCCACCTGCTGGTGGCCGGCACCACCGGCTCCGGCAAGTCGGTGGCCATCAACACCATGATCCTGAGCCTGCTCTACCGGCTGAAGCCGGAGGAGTGCCGGCTGATCATGGTCGATCCGAAGATGCTGGAACTGTCGGTCTACGACGGCATCCCGCACCTGCTCTCCCCCGTCGTCATCGACCCGAAGAAGGCGGTCATCGCCCTCAAGTGGGCCGTGCGCGAGATGGAGGAGCGCTACAAGAAGATGTCGAAGATCGCCGTGCGCAACATCGACGGCTACAACGCGCGGATGAAGGAGGCCCGCGACAGGGGCGAGACCATCACCCGCACGGTGCAGACCGGCGTGAACCGCGAGACCGGCGAGGTGATCTACGAGCAGGAGGAGATGGACCTCTCGGCCCTGCCCTACATCGTCATCGTGGTCGATGAGATGGCCGACCTGATGATGGTGGCGGGCAAGGACATCGAGGGCGCCATCCAGCGCCTCGCACAGATGGCCCGTGCCGCCGGCATCCACCTGATCATGGCGACGCAGCGTCCGTCGGTCGATGTCATCACCGGCACGATCAAGGCGAACTTCCCCACCCGGATCTCCTTCCAGGTGACGAGCAAGATCGACTCGCGGACGATCCTCGGCGAGATGGGCGCAGAGCAGCTGCTCGGCCAGGGCGACATGCTGTTCATGGCCGGCGGCGGGCGCACGACCCGCGTCCACGGGCCGTTCTGCTCGGACAACGAGGTCGAGAGCGTCGTGGCGCACCTGAAGCGCCAGGGCCGCCCGAGCTACCTCGACGCCGTGACCGCCGACGACACGCCGGAGGACGCGCCGAAGGAGACCGGCCGTCGCGGCAAGGCGGCCGAGAAGGCCGAGCGCGCCGAGGAGCCGGAAGAGGACGCCCCCGTCTTCGACATCAGCGCCTTCGCGGCGGCGACGGGCGGCGATTCGGACGACCTGTACAAGCAGGCGATCGAGGTGGTGCTGCGCGACCAGAAGGCCTCGACCAGCTACATCCAGCGCCGGCTTCAGATCGGCTACAACCGCGCCGCCTCGATCATGGAGCGGATGGAGATCGAGGGGATCGTCGGGCCGGCCAACCATGCCGGCAAGCGCGAGATCCTCGTGAACGGCGGCACCCACGGGGCCGGCGTCGCCTACGACGACGACTGAAACCGGTCGTATCTTCGCCACAGGGCGGGGCTCTAAGCGGGCTCCGCCCCCGCAATCCCGCCCGAGCCGGCACCGCACGCGGTGCAAGGAGTCCCTGGATGATCGGCCGCCGCACCCGCCAAGCCGGCACCCTGTTCGCCGCGAGCCTGTGGCTCGCGCCGCTTCCGGCGCAGGCGCAGGTTCAGTCGTTCCTCGACGGCTTGTTCGGTGGCCGCAAGGAGCAGCCGGCGCCCGAGCCCGAGGCGGCGCCCCAGGCCGCCCCCGAGGCCGCGCCCAAGAAGGCGGCGCCGAAGGACTCCGCCAAGGCCGCGTCCACCAAGGACAAGCCCACCGACAAGACCGGCAGCATCAAGCCGGGCGCACCCAAGGCGGCCGAGAAGCCCGCCCACGCGCCCGAATCCAAGGTCGCGACCGTGGCGACGCCCGCCCCCGTCTCGGCCGAGCCCGCCGACCCGGCGACCGTGCTCGCCCAGGCCAACGCCTATTTCAACGGCATCTCGACGCTGACCGGCTCGTTCATGCAGATCGGCCCGGACGGGCGGCGCATCGGCGGCAAGCTGACGCTCGCCAAGCCCGGCCGCCTGCGCTTCGACTACGATGCCCCCTCCCCCCTCGAAGTGGTGGCGGACGGCACCTCCGTGGCGGTGCGCGACAAGAAGCTCGCCACCCAGGACCTCTATTTCATCGCCCAGACGCCGCTGAAATTCCTGCTGCGCGAGAAGATCGACCTCGCCCGCGACCTGTCGGTCACGGACGTGTCGAACGATCCGGCCGGCGTGCGCATCAGCCTGGAGGACCGGGCGACCTTCGGCGGCACCTCGCGGATCCAGCTGCTGTTCGACCCCGAGGTGAAGACCCTGGCGCAATGGCGGATCACCGATCCGCAGGGCTACATCACCACCGTGCAGCTCTCGAACCTGCAGAAGGGCAAGCCGGTCGAGGCCGGGCTGTTCTTCATCAATTACGGCCGGGCCGAGGACAAGGCGGCGCAGCAGGCGATCCAGTCCTCGCAGCGCCAGTAGACCGGACCTCCGTGCGCCTCTCCGTCACCACCTGGAACATCAACTCGGTGCGTCTGCGCATCGACCTCGTTCTGCGCTTCCTGGCCGAGCACAAGCCCAACGTCCTGTGCCTGCAGGAGACCAAGTGCCCGGACGACGCCTTCCCCCTGAAGGCGCTGCGGGGCTCCGGCTACGAGCACGTCGTGTTCGCCGGGCAGAAGGGCTACAACGGCGTCGCCTTCCTCTCGCGCCTGCCGCTCCACACCCGCGACGTGATGGGCTTCTGCGGCAAGCCCGATGCCCGCCACATCTCGGCGGTGCTGGGGCCGGAGGCGGGACAGGCGGCGGGCCTCGTCCTGCACAATTTCTACGTCCCGGCCGGCGGCGACGTGCCCGACCGCGACCTCAACCCGAAATTCGCGCACAAGCTCGACTTCTTGCAGGAGTTGCGCGCCTGGGGCGGCAGGCGTCCCTCCGGCCCGGCGATCCTCGTGGGCGACCTCAACGTGGCGCCCCTCGAACACGATGTGTGGTCGCACAAGCAATTGCTCGACGTGGTGAGCCACACCCCCGGCGAGACCGAAGCGCTGGAAACCCTGCGGGGCGAGGCCGGCTGGATCGACGCGGCGCGCCACCTCACGCCCGAGCCCGAGAAAATCTACACGTGGTGGAGCTATCGCTCCCCCGACTGGAACGCCGCCGACAAGGGGCGGCGCCTCGACCATGCCTGGGTCTCCCCCGACCTCGCGGGCACGGTGCGGGCCGTCGACGTGCTGCGCGAGGCCCGCGGCTGGGAGCGCCCGTCCGACCACGCCCCCGTGACGTTGACCCTCGAACTCTGAACGGAACTCCGGCGAGTCTCGCGCGCTACCCGCTCACATATCCGTGACGCGAGGTTTACCATGCGCAAGATCCTGATGGCGTTCCTGCTGCCGAAGATCATCGAGGTCATCCGCCGCCGCTACAGCCGGTCGCATTCCGCCCGCACCCGGTCGTTCTGAGCGCGACGGGGACCGGCGACACCATGACCAACGATCCGCGCGAAGCCGGTCCCCGGCCGCCCTATCCGGGCGACCAGCAGCAGCCCCGGCCGGGGCTCACGTCCAAGATGACGCCCCGGCCCGACCACGGCGAGGAGAGCTATGTCGGCAAGGGCCTGCTGACGGGCCAGGCCGCCCTCATCACCGGCGGCGATTCCGGCATCGGCCGGGCGGTGGCCATCGCCTATGCCCGCGAGGGCGCCGACGTGGCGATCTCCTATCTCGAATCCGAGCAATCGGACGCCGAGGACACGAAGACCTGGATCGAGAAGGCCGGCCGGCGCTGCCTGCTCCTGCCGGGCGACATCCGCGACGAGGCCCATTGCCGGTCCCTCGTGGACCGCACCGTGGAGGCGTTCGGGCGCCTCGACGTGCTCGTCAACAACGCCGCCGCGCAGGTGGTGAACGAGGGGCTCGACGACCTGACGGCCCACGACATCGAGGGCTCGTTCCGCGCGAACGTCTTCGCCATGTACTACCTCGCCCAGGCGGCGGTGCCGCACATGAAGCCCGGCGGGGCGATCGTGAACTCCACGAGCGAGCAGGCCAAGATCGCCGACCCCACCATGCTGATCTACGCCGCCACCAAGGGCGCCATCGCCAGCCTGACCATCGGCCTGTCGAATCTCCTCGCGCCTAAGGGCATCCGCGTGAATTGCGTCGCGCCCGGGCCGGTCTGGACGCCGATCCAGCCGATCGTGAAGAGCCCGGAGCAACTGGAAAAGCTCGGCACCGACACGCCGCTCGGCCGCGCCGGGCAGCCGGCCGAACTGGCCCCAGCCTATGTGCTCCTCGCCTCCCGCGAGGGCAGCTACATGTCCGGCGCGCTGGTGCCGGTCACGGGCGGCGTACCGATGCTGTGACGCGCGGGGTCCGAAACGGCGACACTCGCCTTGAAATACGTTCGGACCCGCGATACACCCCCCGCCAGTGCCGCCGTAGCTCAGTTGGTTAGAGCACCAGATTGTGGATCTGGGGGTCCCCCGTTCGAGCCGGGGCGGTGGTACCATCCTTCAAGTCGGCGACCCGATCCGTTCCGCACGCGGCCCTCGCGGGCGCCGCCCGGCGAGAGGCGGGACGAGACCGACCATGAACTTGCCCGTCAAGCCCGTTCGCATCCTGTACGACGAGGATGCCATCGCCCGGCGCAATGCCGAATTGGCGAAGGACATCCTCGCGACGCAACCGCAGGACCTCCTCGTGGTGGCGGTCCTGAAGGGCAGCTTCATGTTCGCCGCCGACCTGCTGCGGGCGATGCACCGGGTCGGGCTCGCGCCGCAGGTCGAGTTCGTGCACCTGTCGAGCTACCGCACCGGCACCGTCTCCACCGGGCAGGTCGAGATCCTGCGCGACGTGCAGAGTGAGGTGCGCGGCCGCGACGTGCTCCTCGTGGACGACATCCTCGAATCCGGCCGCACGGTGGTCTTCGCCAAGGATCTGCTGATGGCGCGCGGCGCCAAGCGGGTGCTGACGGCGGTGCTACTGGAGAAGCCCGGCAAGCGCGCGGTCTCCATCGACGCCGAGTTCGTCGGCTTTACCTGCCCCGACGTGTTCGTCGTCGGCTACGGGATGGACGCCGCCCACGCCTACCGGCAGCTGCCCTTCGTCGGTGTGGTAGACTACGGAAACACCGACCCCGATTTGTTCGGCGGCACCTGAGATCGCGACATTTTGGCGTTTTGCTGCGCTGCGAAGCAGCTTTTGCGGGCCCTCTGTCTTGACAGGGAAAGGGTTCCTCCCGCGTTCTAAAGGCGGGAATAGCCTACCTCCTTGTCGCAGCGGGACGAATCCGGTTCATCATGGCGCGCATCCTTCTGGTGGATGACGAAGAGACGGTCCGCGGCTTCCTGAAGCGGGGGCTGGAGATCGACGGCCATGCCGTCGTGACCGCCACCGACGGCAGCGACGGGCTCGACCGCCTGAACGAGGCCGGCGGCGCCTTCGACCTGATGCTCACCGACATCCGCATGCCGCTGATGGACGGGATCGCCCTGGCGCTGGCCGCCAAGCGCGACTTCCCGGATCTCACCATCCTGCTGATGACCGGCTTCGCCGACCAGCGCGAGCGCGCCCGTGGGCTCGACGCCATCGTCACCGACGTGCTGACGAAGCCCTTCTCCCTCGCCGACCTGCGCTCCACCGTGCGCCGTGCGCTGGCGGCCTGAGAACCCCGCCTTAACCACGCTGCTTAGTTCCGCCTTCACGCGGGGATGACAACTTGTGCGTGTGAATCGCCGAGGGTCAGGGCATGCGGGGGCACGAGCGCGACGAGGATGCGGAGTGGGAGTGGGACGAGCGCCCGCGCCGTCGTCCGCGCCGTCGCAGGAGCGGCCTCCGGCGGGTCTTCACCCTGGTGAAGCTCGCCCTGTTCCTCATGCCCCTCGGCCTGTTCCTGTTCGGCAGCTATGTCGCCGATTGCCGGGCGCGCCCGTCCTTCACGGATTGGGCTTCGATGATCGGCGCCAGCGCCTGCGCGCGCCACACCATGATCGGCAACGCCACGACCGCCCAGGACGGCTTCGCGGCGCTGCGGCGGATCATCGACTGATCGGATCGGATCATGGCGTCACCCCTCTCCTCCGAATCGGACAAGCTCGACGAGGCCCGCTTCCGCGCCCGCATGGCGCGGGTGAGCGAGAGCGGCGGCTATCCCGGCCGCCCTCGCCCGCGGGAGGACGAGGAGGAGGCGGCCACCGGCCGTTTCCGGCTGGGCTGGTTCGGCTGGCTCCTGGTCGACAGCCTCGTGGTGATCGGCACCGTCGCCGCCGTGGTGGCGTGGCCCCCGGTCGATGCCTGCCGCGCGCAGGGCCGGACGGTGGGCTTCATGACCGGCGACACGGTCGAGAAATGCATCCGCCGGGGCATCGGCGAGCGGCTGACCAACGCCGACCAGCGCGTGAAGATGTTTTTGCGCGGCTCGGGGCACTGAGGCCCCGGCCTACCCCTCGAAGGACAGGCAGGCCCGCGTGCCCCTCGCGGCGGGAGCGTAGACCAGGGCGCTGCGCAGGTTCGTCGCCATCGCCTTGACGATGCGCGAGCCGAGGCCGGTGCCGCGCGGCTTGCCCTCGCCGGTCCAGCCCACGCCGTCATCCTCCACCGCCAGTTCGAGCCGGTCGGCGATGCGCCGCAGGGCGACGCGGATCTCGCCCGGCTCCTCCGGCGGGTAGGCGTACTTGTAGGCGTTGGTGACGAGTTCGGTGACGACGACCCCCACCGAGACCGCCTTGTCGGTGGCGAGCCGCACGGAATCGGCGCTGAGGCGGATGGCGTGGTCGCGGCCGGCGGCCTTCATCGCCGCCTGCAACTCCTCCACGAGGCTGCCGAGATAGGCGTCGAGTTCCACCGCCTCCACGTCCTCGGAGGTGTAGAGCCGGCGATGGATGCCCGCGATGGCCGAGATGCGCGCCTGCATCTCCTCCAGGGCGGCCTTGGCGGCGGGGTCGGCGACGGCGGTGGTCTGCATCCGCGCCAGCGCCGCGACTAGGGCCAGCGAATTCGCCACCCGGTGGTTCACCTCGCGCAGGAGCAGTTCGGCCCGGTCGCGGGCGGCGCGCACCTCGGCCTCCGCCCGCTCCTTGTCCCGGCGCATGGCTTCGGCGCCGAGCGCCGTGGCGACCGCCTCCCCGAGCAATTCGCGGAACTGGCCCTGCAGGTCCTTCCACACGTAGTCGGCCGCCCCCGCCTTCAGGGCGGCGACGGCGACGCGGCTGTCCTCCGAGCCGGTGACGTAGACCACGGGGGGCGCGTCCGGCAGGGCGCGGATCTCGGGCAGGAGATCGAGCCCGGTCTGGCCGGGCATGTGATGGTCGAGGGCGACGAGGTCGATGCCCCCCTGCCGCAGGCGGGCGAGGCCCGCCTCCCCGTCGGCGGCGTGCTCCACCGCGTAGCCGCGCGCGGCGAGGCTGCGCTGCACGAGGCGCGCGAGGCCCGCATCGTCGTCGATGTAGAGGATGCGGGTGGCGGGCTGGGCCGGGCCGCCTGGACCTGTCGTCATGGGGTCTCTGGGATCTGCATGACGGAGAAGAACAGGCCGAGCTGGCGGATGGCGTTGGCGAAGCCTTCGTAATTGACCGGCTTCGTCACGTAGACGTTGGCGCCGAGATCGTAGCAGCGCTGGATCTCGCGGGCGTCGTCGGTGGTGGTCAGCACGATCACGGGCGAGCGCCGCGTGTGCGGGTTGGCCTTCACCTTCTCCAGGATGTCGATGCCGGTCATGTCCGGCAGGTTGAGATCGAGGAGGATCAGCAGGTGGCGCCGCTGGCTCACCTCGCCCGAGCCGTCCGGCCCGAACAGGTAGGTGAGCGCCGAGGTGCCGTCGCGGAACGGCACGATCTCGTTGTTCACCCCCGCCCGGCGGATGTTCCGCTCGATGAGGCGGGCGTGACCCTCGTCGTCCTCGATCATCACGATGCAGACGGGATGCATGTCCGGCTCTCGATTCATTCGGCGGCCATCGACAGGGGCGCCGCCGCCCCGCGCTCCATAGCCGCACCGCGCGGCAGCGTCACCGTGAAGGTGGAGCCCCGGCCCGGCTCGGAGTCGAGATCGATGCGCCCGCCGAGCGCCCGCACCAGCGCCTTGACGTGGGCGAGGCCGATCCCCTCCCCCGGCCGGTCCTGCGTGCCGGAGCGGCGGAACAGTTCGAAGACCCGGTCATGGTCGTTGCGGGCGATGCCCCGGCCGTTATCCGCCACGGCGAAGCGCACCCGCTCCGTGCCTACGGCCTCCGTCGTGATGGTGACGCGGCCGGGGCGGGCGGGATCGAGATACTTGAGGGCGTTGTCGAGGAGGTTGCCGAAGATCTGCTCCACGGCGAGCCGGTCCGCGACGATCGCCGGCAGGCCGGGGGCGACGCTGACCACCGCGTTCTGCGAGCCGGCCTGATGCTGGGTCGCGTCCGCGAGACGCCGGATCACCGCCGACATGTCGAGCGTTTCGGGCTCGAACCGCCGCCGCCCCTCCCGCGAGAGTTTCAGGATCGCCGCGATCAGGCGCTCCATCCGCGTGACGGCGGCGCCGATGAAGCCCAGCGCCTCCCCGAAATCGGCGTCGATCCGCTCCGCCTGCGGGTGGCCGGCGAGGACGGTCTGCAGCTCGGCGCGGGTCTCGGCCAGCTCGCTCGTGAAGCCCATGATGTTGACGAGCGGCGCCCGCAGGTCGTGGCTCACGATGTAGGCGTAGCGCTGGATCTCCTCGTTCGATTCGCGCAGCTCCGCCTCGGCCTCGCGCTGGGCGGTGATGTCGGTATGGACACCGACCCATTCGCGGATCGTGCCGTCGCGGTTCAGCACCGGCACGGCGCGGATCGCGTAATGGCGGTAGCCGCCGTCCTTCGCCCGCACCCGGTGCTCGAACACGAAGGTCTTGCGGGCGGCGACGGTCTCGTTCCAGGCGGCGATGCTCGGGGCGGCGTCGTCCGGGTGGACGGCCTCCGCCCAGCCGAAGCCGCTGTACTCCTCCTGCGTCTGGCCGGTGATGGCGGCCCAGCCCGGCTGCGGCCCGACCATCCGGCCCTGCGCGTCGTTGGTCCAGAGCACGCCGCGCACCGCCGCGATGGCCGCGCGGAACCGGGCCTCGCTGGCGGCGAGTTCGCCCTGGATGCGGTGCTGGTCCACGGCGATGGCGAGCATGCCGACGAACAGGATCAGGAAGGTCGCCCCGGCCACGGCGAAGGCCAGCGCCTGGGGCGCGGCGGCGAGGCCGTGCGCGGCCGGATGGGCGCCGTGATCCCCGGAGAAGGTGGCGGCCGCCATGCCGGTGTAGTGCATGCCCGCGACGGCGAGCCCCATGACGATGGCGGCGATCACCTTCTCGCTCACGCTGTTGTGGCGGAAGGCGAGCCAGAGGGCGACGGTAGAGGCGAGGATCGCGATGGCGACCGAGGCGGCGACGAGCGGCGGATCGTAGGCGACGTGGCCGGGCATCCGCATCGCGGCCATGCCGGTGTAGTGCATCAGGGCGATGCCGAGCCCCATCAGCGGCCCGGCAACGAGCACGGCGCGGGGACCGGCGCCCTTGCGACCGGCGAAGGCGAAGGCCGCGCCGGTCACGCCCACCGCGATGAGGAAGGACAGGACCGTCAGCCCGAGGTCGTAGGCCGTCGGCATGCCCATCTCGAAGGCGAGCATGCCGATGAAGTGCATCGACCAGATGCCGCCGCCCATCGTGACGGCGGCCCCGGCGATCCAGAGCCCCCGTGAGCCCGAGCGGACGGTGCTGTCCGCGACGCCGCGCGCCCGCGCCCCGAGATCGAGGGCCGTGTAGGCGGCGAAGATCGCGATCGCCACCGACAGGGCCACGAGGGCAGGATTGAAGCCGGGGGTGGGCATCACGGTCTCGGACGGCGGCGGTTGGAACGCGCGCGGGCAGTTCTCTCACCGCGACACTGTGTCGGGGTATAAGGAACTTTCGAGCGAATTCGCGGCGGAACGCCGCTTCAGCCGTGGGTAAGTGCCGTCCGGGACCCTCCCCCGGTTTTTACGGGTGGAACACCACCTTCACGCAGCCATCCTTCTTGTCGCGGAACGTCTTGTAGAGGTCCGGCCCGTCCGCGAGGTCCGTGGAGCGGTGGGTGATGAGCGACGCGGTGTCGATCTTGCCCTCCTGGATCAGCTTCAGGAGCGGTTCGAGATAGCGCTTCACGTGGGTCTGGCCGCTCTTCATGGTCAGGCCCTTCTGGACGATGGAGCCCATGTTGATCGGCACCGGCCCGCCGTAGACGCCGGGCACCGAGACGATCCCGCAGGGCCGCACCGCCTTGATCGCATCCGCCAGCGCGAGGGGCCGCTCGGTGGTGGTGAGCTTCTCCTGAACGGCGGTGATGAACCCGGAGAGGCCGTGGCCGCCGCTGGCTTCCATGCCGACGCAGTCGATCACCGCATCCGGGCCCTGGCCCTTGGTGATCTCCTTGATGCGCTCGAACACGTCCTCGTTCGCGAAGTCGATGATATCGGTGGCGCCGGCCTTCCTGGCGAGCGCGATGCGCTCCGGCACCGTCTCGATGACGATGATCCGCTCGGCGCCCATGATCTTGGCCGACTGGATGGCGAAGAAGCCGACCGGGCCCGCGCCCCAGATGGCGATGGTCTCGCCGCCCTGGATCTCGCAATGCTCCGCGCCCTGCCAGCCGGTGGGCAGGATGTCCGTGAGGAACAGGGCCGCCTCGTCGTCCATGCCGTCCGGCACCTGCATCGGCCCCACGTCGGCCATCGGCACGCGGACGTACTCGGCCTGGCCGCCGGCATAGCCGCCGGTGAGGTGCGAGTACCCGAACAGGCCGGCGGTGGTGTAGCCGAACTGCGCGGCAGCCATCTGCGCATTGCGGTTCGACCGCTCGCAGACCGACCAGTTGCCGAGCTTGCACTGGCGGCACTCGCCGCAATTGATGTTGAAGGGCACGACGATGCGGTCGCCCTTGCGGAACTTGGAATGGCCGCTGCCGGTCTCGACCACCTCGCCCATGAACTCGTGGCCGAGGATGTCGCCCGATTCCATCGTGGGCATCAGCCCGTCCATCAGGTGGAGGTCCGAGCCGCAGATGGCGCAGGACGAGACCTTGATGATGACGTCGCGCGGATCCTCGATCCGCGGGTCGGGAACGGTGTCGCAGCGGATATCGCCCTTACCGTGCCAGCAGAGTGCCTTCATGGTCGTGGTGTCCTCGCGCGGGGCCGGCCTGACACAGGCCCTCTTCCGACCAAGCAAGGGCGGCCACGGCCAAGTTCCTGGGGGCGGCGGGCAAGGCTCCGTGCGGCGGTGTTGCGTTGGCTAAGCATGGCGGGGCTCCGCCGAACCGCGCAAATACCGGTTGTCTCTGCGCACAAGGCGTCGTCTTCTGTTCGGCGCCCGGCGCGAAAAGCCCTGGCGTTATTTAGCCGACATGCCAAGGATCGCGGATGGCCTCCCGCCCGCGCGAACGCTACACGACCTTCCTCGTCGCCCTCGGCCCGGCGCGTGGATCCGGCGCGCCCGTCTACGCGGTGCGGATGGGCAGCGCCGCCGAGGCGCTGGCCGCCGTGGCGGACAAGGCGACGAACGGCGAGGGTCCGGTGATCGTCGGCAGCCTCTCGACCCGCACCGCCAAGGCCCTTGCCCTCAAGCCCGGCGAGACCCGGCGCGTCTGACCGCCCTCAGCCGATGCGCAGGCGCGTGCGTGGCCCGAGCCGTCGCAGCAGGCGGATCAGATCGGGCTTGGCCAGGGCGACGCAGCCCTCGGTCGGCCGGTAGCCCTCGCGGGCGACGTGCATGAAGATCGCCGAGCCCTTCCCCCGGCGGATCGGGCCGCGGTTGTAGTCGATGTCGAGCACCACGTCGTAGAGACCGTCCTCCCGCCACATCGCCTCGGCGCTGACGCCCGGCGCCGGCAGGCGGATCGGCCGGTTGTAGCGGCGGTCCCTGCGGTCGTCGCACCAGCCGTCGTCCCGCTTGATCCGGCGCAGGGGCAGCGCCGTGCGCGGGCGCGTCGCGAGGTGGTCGGGCCGGTAGGCGCCGCCGCGCAGGCGGAACCGGCCTCGCGGCGAGCCGCCGTCGCCCTCCTGCTTGCGCCCGACGATGCCGCAGGCACCCAGCGCGCAGGGAATCACCGAGGAGCCCACGAGGAGGTGCCCCTTGCGCCGGTCCCCCACGGTGGGACGCACCCGGATCTCCGCGAGGGTGGTTCTCACCACGAAAACTTGCCTCCGGTTATGCAACTTCACGAAGAAATCCGAATGCGAATTGCGCGCAAGCCTCTTTCCGGTCACAAAGCTCGTCCTTTGCAAGTCCGCTCCACCCGGATCGGCGATATCTCGGTGTACAAGGATGGCCTCGACAGTCGGCCGGCGCACCATCCTTCATCGGGGGGATTTCGCGGGCTAGTGCTTTTACGCTAGGGCTTCGTGACGATGTCGAATGCCTACCGTCTGCTGATCTGCGACGACGACGAGATCCTGCGCGATACCTTGATCGAGCAGCTCGCCCTGTCCGAGGAATTTCACGTCGTGGGCGAAGCCTGCGGCGCCGACGCCATGCGCCGGGTCGCGGACGAGCGCATCGACCTCGCCGTGATGGATGTCGGCCTGCCCGACATGGACGGGCGAGAGGCCGTGCGCCGGATGCGGCAGGCGGGCTTCCGCAGCCCGGTCATCATGCTGACCGCGCAGGATTCCGAGGCCGACCACGTCGAGGGGCTGGAGGCGGGGGCGAACGACTACGTCACCAAGCCGTTCAAGTTCGGCATCCTCCTGGCGCGGATCCGCGCCCACCTGCGCAGCCACGAGGCGTCCGAGGACGCGGTGTTCCAGATCGGCCCGTACACGTTCCGGCCGAGCGCCAAGCTGCTGATCGGCGAGCGGGGCTCCAAGCTCAAGCTCACCGAGAAGGAGACCGCGATCCTGCGCTTCCTCTACCGGGCCGGGCGCGCCGTGGTGAACCGCGACACGCTGCTCGCCGAGGTATGGGGCTACAACGCCCACGTCACCACCCACACCCTCGAGACGCACATCTACCGCCTGCGCCAGAAGATCGAGCCGAACCCGGCGGTGGCGGCGATCCTCGTGACCGAGGGCGGTGGTTACAAGCTCCTTCCCTGATTTATTAGGCTTTTTCGTATAGGCCATTCTGCCGGGGACGCCGGGAGCGGAGCGGCAGGGGCAGCGTGGGGCTCGACGACGACATCGCGATCCTCGCGGCGGCGCCCGTCTTCGGTTTTCTGGACCGGGACGCCCTGCGCCTGCTCAGCTTCGCCGCCGAGCGCCGGGAATTGCGCGCGGGCGACCGCCTGTTCGGCCGGGGCGAGCCCGCCGATGGCGGCTTCGTGGTGATGTCCGGCACCATCCGCCTGGAGCCCAGGGGGTCCGAGCCCGTCAGGGCGTCGCGCTCGGCGCTGATCGGCCATCTCGCCCTGTTCGTGCGCGGCGAGCGCCCCTGCGATGCCGTCGCGGAAGGCCCCTGCGAACTCGTCCGCATCACCCCGACCCTGATGCGCCGCGTACTGGAGGAGTTCCCCTCCGCCGCCCAGGCGATCCACGACGCCATGGCCCTCGACCTCGTGACCTTCACGGACGACCTCGACCGCGTCCGCGCCAAGTTCGGGGACGCCTGAGCGGCGGGGCGTGACCGGCCCCTTCTCCCCGTCGACAGCCCTGGCGGGCGCCTGTAAGCACGGTCTCCCATTCTCGAGAAGACCGCTGCACCCATGTCCCACGCCGACCTTGCCCGGACCATCGAGACCGCCTGGGAGGAGCGCGCCGGCATCTCGTCCGCCACGACGGGCGCCGTGCGGGAGGCCGTGGACGAGGCCCTGAACCTCCTCGATTCGGGCCGGGCCCGCGTCGCCGAGAAGTCGGGCAACGACTGGACGGTCAACCAGTGGCTGAAGAAGGCGGTGCTGCTCTCCTTCCGCCTCAACGACATGACTGCTATTCCCGGCGGCCCCGGCGGCGCCCCGTGGTGGGACAAGGTGCCCTCCAAGTTCGAGGGCTGGGACGCCGCCCGCTTCCAGGAGGCCGGCTTCCGCGCGGTGCCCGGCTGCTTCGTGCGCCGAGGCTCCTACGTGGGCCCCAACGCCATCCTGATGCCGAGCTTCGTGAACCTCGGCGCCCATGTCGGCGAAGGCACCATGGTCGACACCTGGGTGACGGTCGGCTCCTGCGCCCAGATCGGCAGGAACGTCCACCTCTCGGGTGGCGTCGGCATCGGCGGCGTGCTGGAGCCGCTGCAGGCGAACCCGGTCATCATCGAGGACGATTGTTTCATCGGCGCCCGCTCCGAGGTGGTGGAGGGCGTGATCGTCGGCCAGGGCTCGGTGCTGTCGATGGGCGTCTATCTCGGCGCCTCGACCAAGATCGTGGACCGCGCCACCGGCGAAGTCACCTACGGCTACGTGCCGCCCTACTCGGTGGTGGTCTCGGGCTCCCTGCCCGGCAAGGCCCTGCCGGACGGCTCCCCCGGCCCGAGCCTCTACTGCGCCGTCATCGTCAAGCGCGTCGATGCGGGCACCCGCGCCAAGACCGCGATCAACGACCTGCTTCGCACCTGAGGAGCCGGCGGGCATGGAGACGGGCGGCACCTTCGACCTGAAGCTCGGCGGCCAGCGCGTCTCCGTGCCCTACGACCGCTACGGGCATGGGCCCGGCGCGCTTATTTTGCCGGCTCTCTCGACCATTTCGTCCCGTCGCGAGGCGACCGGGCTGGCGCGAGAGCTGGCCTGGGACCATCACTGTCTCGTGCCGGACTGGCCGGGCTTCGGCGCGCAGCCGCGCCCGCGCGTGCCTCTGGAGCCCGCCACCTACCACGCCTTCCTCGACGCCCTGCTGGCGGCGGCGCCCGGCGCCTACGCGGTCGGCATCGCCGCCGGCCATGCGGCGGGCTACCTCGTGGCGGCGGCGCGGCGGCACCCGAATGCGTTCGCCCGGCTCGTCCTCGTGGCGCCGACCTGGCGTGGCCCGCTGCCGACCGCGATGCCCGACAAGGCCGCGTGGTTCCCCCGCATCCGCGCCGCCGTCGAGGCGCCGCTGATCGGCGAGGCGCTCTACCGCATCAACATCAGCCCGCCGATCATCGGCCGGATGATGCGCGCCCATGTCTATGGCGACCGCGAGGCGGTGACGCCGGAGCTCGTGCGGGCGAAGCACGCCATCACCCGCCAGCGCAACGGTCGCTTCGGCACGGCGGCCTTCGTGACCGGCGGGCTCGATCCCGTGGCGAGCCGGGAGGCGTTCCTCGCCCTGTTCGGGCCGGACCTGCCGCCCGTGCTGCTGCTGCGCCCGGACGGCGCCCCCCGCCGCTCCGGCGGGGAAATGGATGCCCTCGCGGAGAGCGGTCTCGTCACCGCCCGGCGCGTCCCGGGGGCGCTCAGCGCGCACGAGGAACATCCCGCCGAGATCGCCGCCGCGATTCGCGCCGCCTGACACCGGGCGGCCTGGACTTGGGGCCGCACCGAAGGCAGGGATGGTCACGCCGCCGCGATCCGTCTGCCTCGTGTGACGTCCACCCGATGCCGGTCGCCAAGCGAGGATACGAGATGCGCCGCCTTTCGCTCACGACGGCCCTGTCGCTCGCCGCGTTCTTCACCGTCTCTCCATCGTTCGCCGCCCCCGATCAGGGGGCGCCACCCGCCGCCGCGCCCTCCCTGCAGGCGGACCCGCTGAAGCCCGGCAAGCCGGCCGTGAAGCCGTATCTCGCCGAAGGCGCCCTGCCGGATCCCTTACGGATCCTGCCGCCGCCGCCGGCCCACCTTTCCCCCCTCGACAATGCCGACCATGCGGCCTTCACCAACACCCGCGCCCTGAAGGGCTCCGCCCGGTGGAACCTCGCCGCCAACGACGTGGCCGAGGGCGCGGCGGCGGTGCTGGAGAACTTCGCCTGCGTGCTCGGCGTGCGCATCGACCAGGGGAAGGTGCCCGTCACCCTCAACCTGCTGGAGCGGGCGCGACTCGACCTCGCCCACATGACGCGCATCCCGAAGGTGCATTACCGCCGGCTCCGACCCTTCGTCGGCAACGAATCGCCGATCTGCGTGCAGCGGACCCAGGCCTTGGCCGACAGCTTCAGCTACCCTTCCGGCCACGCGACGCAGGGCTGGGCCTATGCCCTCATCATGGCCGCCCTGGTGCCGGAGAAATCCACAGCCATTCTCGCCCGGGGCCGGGCCTATGGCGAGAGCCGCGTCGTGTGCGGCGTGCACTGGCTGAGCGACGTCGCCGCCGGGCGCACCAATGGCTCCTCGACCTTCGCCGCGCTGATGGGCGATGCCGGCTTCCGCGCCGACCTCGACAAGGCGCGGGCCGAGATGCGTGCGGCGCTCACGCAAGGTGGCACCGCGCCGGACGCTGGCCTGTGCACCCGCGAGGCGGAGGCCCTGCGCGAGCCGCCCTTTGAATTTTGAACTGGAATGACTTCAGATTTGAAGCGTTTTAACTGTGTGATTTACAACACGTTTTCGTCTTGATCGCGGGCGCGTGATCAGGAAAGCCCGGCTCGGACGCCCCCCTTCGCGTCCGGCCGGAAGTTCCCATGTTCGTACGCACGCGTCTCCCCGCCCTGCTCCTCGCCGCGACCGCTCTGTCCGCGCCGGCCCTGGCCCAGGAACCGCAGGTCCATCTGGACGAGATCTCGGTCGAAGCGGTGCGCGCGGCGCTCGGCAACGTCGCGACCCCGCAGGACAGCGCCGCCACGAGCGGCGGCGGCGGTGGTCCGTCGGGCGTCACCGGCTACACGGCCCGCGTGTCGCCCACGGCGACCAAGACCAACACGCCCCTGATCGAGACGCCGCAATCGGTCTCCGTGGTGACGCGGGAGCAATTGAACGACCGCAACGTGCAGAACGTGAACGAGGCCCTGGCCTACGTACCCGGCACCTCGACCAACGTGTTCGGCTTCGATCCGCGCTTCGACGCGATCTACATCCGCGGCTTCTCCACCACCTATGACGGCATCTTCCGCGACGGCCTCCGGCAATCGGCGGTGGGCCTCACCGTCCCCCGCGTCGAGCCCTACGGCACGGAAGCGCTGACGATCCTGCGCGGCCCGGCCTCCGGCCTCTACGGCCTCGGCTCGCCCGGCGGCATCGTGGACATCACCACCAAGCGGCCGGTCTTCGTGCCCTTTGGCGAGATCTGGTTCCAGGCCGGCAACTTCAACCGCTTCCAGGGCAACTTCGATTTCGGCGGCCCGGTGGAGGGCTCGGACGGAACCATGGCCTACCGGCTCACCGGCATTGTCCGCCAATCCGACACGTTCCTGCCCGGCGCCACGGACGACCGGGTCAACATCGCCCCGGCCTTCACCTGGAAACCCTCGGCCGACACGACCTTCACCCTGCTCACGGAGTTCCAGTCCGGCCGCCTGCCCGGCACGGCGGCCTTCTACAACCAGCGCGGCATCGGGGCGACGCGTCTCTACATCGGCGATCCGGGCTTCAACGCCTTCACGCAGGAGCAGCACCGGATCGGCTACGCCTTCGAGCACCGCTTCTCGCCGGACCTGATCTTCCGCCAGAACTTCCGCTATTACGGCGTGAACGGCGATTTCCCCTACACGGACGTCCTCGGCATCACCGGCCTCTCGGCGCAGCGCTATGCGGGGCTGTACAAGGAAAACCTCAGCTCGGTCGCCCTCGACAACCAGATCGAGGGGCACTTCCTCACCGGCCCGGTCAGCCACACCCTGGTCGGCGGCGTCGATTACAACCACTACGACTGGACGCGCCGGTTCGGCTTCAACTTCGATGTCCCGGATCTCGACCTGACGGGCGTGACCGACTTCACCCGCTTCCGCTACCGCACGTTCATCCCCCGCCCGGCACTCACCTCCGGCAACACGCAGTCGCAGGACCAGATCGGCGTCTACCTGCAGGAGCAGGCCAAGTGGGACCGCTTCGTCCTGACCCTGACCGGGCGGCACGATTGGGTCTCGCAGAACACGACGAGTTACAGTGCCTTCGTGCCGGGCGCCCCGCAGAAGCAGGACGACACCGCCTTCACTTACCGGCTCGGCCTGAACTACCTGCTGACGCCGAGCTTCGTGCCCTATGCCAGCTACGCGACGACCTTCACGCCGCAACTCGGTGCCGACGCGAGCGGACGCGCCTTCAAGCCCGCCACCGGCGACCAGATCGAGGCCGGCGTGAAGTTCGCCGTGCCCAACACCAACATCACCGGCTCGGTGGCGGGCTTCGACATCGTGCAATCGAGCATCCTGCGGCAGGACCCGACCAACGTGGCGAATTCCGTCGCCACCGGCTCCGTCGAATCGAAGGGGTTCGAGGCCGAACTCACGGCGAATTTCGCGCCGGGCACGAACCTGACGCTCGCCTTCACCCATCTCGATTTCCGCTTCCTGCGGCAGACCTCGCTGATCACGGGCGGCCCGATCGACGGCAACGCCCTCTCCGGCATCCCCGGCAACACCTTCACCGCCTTCGGGACCTATGCCTTCCCGCCGGGCTCGCTGCTGGCGGGGCTGCAGATCGGCGGCGGCATCCGCTACGCCGGCACGAGCTTCGGCGACGACGAGAACACCTTCCGCAACCCGACCGTGACGCTGTTCGACGCCCTGATCGCCTACGACTTCGCGGCGCTCGATCCGAAGTACAAGGGCTTCCGCGCGCAGATCAACGCGTACAATATCTTCGACCGGGACTACGCGGTCTGTCAGGCCGGCTATTGCTACCGCGGCGCCCCCGCTACCGTGATCGGCAGCCTGATCTACCGGTGGTGAGTTATCCCCGAAACACGCCGACCATCCTCTCGCCGTAGAGGAATCGTAAGGCCCTGCCCTGAGAGTCGTGGCGCGGACCCCCCGGTCCGCGCTAGAACCGGAGCGGAACGGGGCGGACAGCGTGATGCGGCTTGACGTGGGATCGGTGGCGGTGCGGGCCGGACGGCTCGGCCTGGTGGCGGCCATGAGCCTCAGCCTCTCGGCCTGTTTCCGCCCACTCTACGGGCCGACGGCCTCGGGCGAATCGATCCAGGCGCTGCTGGCCTCCGTGCAGGTCGATGAGATCGTGATGGCCCAGGGCCAGGAGCGGCTCGGCCATTACCTGCGCAGCGAACTGGTGTTCGACCTCGACGGGTCGGGCCAGCCGGCCAAGAAGCAATACCGCCTGAAGCTCGCGGGCTCCGAGACGGTGCAGACGCCCATCGTCTCCTCCACCACCGGCCGCGCCGAGGCCGGCACGGTGATCGGCAACATCCGCTACAGCCTGGAAGACCTCAGCGGCACCAAGGTGATCGCGGAGGGCGTCGCCACCTCCACCGCGACCTACGACCGCTCGATCCAGCGCTTCGCCAGCCAGCGCGCCGCCCGCGACGCGGAGATCCGCCTCGCGGACACCCTGGCCGACCAGATCAAGACCCGGATCGCCTCGGTGCTGGCGGCCAAGCCGTGAGCGGCCGGTGACGGCTGTCCGGCCGGGGGATATCGAGGACCTGATCCGGCGGGGGCCCGACCCGCGCATCCCCGTGATCCTCGTCTACGGACCCGATACCGGCCTCGTCACAGAGCGGGCCAAGGCGCTCGCCGAATCCTTCCTGCCCGACGCCACGGACCCCTTCGCCCTGGTGCGGATCGACGGCGACCTCCTCGCCTCCGATCCCGGCCGGCTCTGCGACGAGGCGGGGACGGTCGGCCTGTTCGGTGGAAAGCGCTCGATCTGGGTGCGGCCCAGCAGCCGCAACTTCGCGCCCGCCATCGAGGCCGTGCTCTCGATCCCCGTCACCGACACGCGGATCGTGCTGGAGGGGGGCGACTTCGCCAAGGGCAACCCCGTCCGTGCCCTCTGCGAGAAGTCTCAGCGGGCGCTGGCCATCCCCTGCTACCCGGACGACGAGCGGGCGCTCGGCGACCTCATCGACCGGACCCTGCGGGCGCGTGACCTGCGTATCGACCGCGAGGCGCGGGAGGTGCTGGTGCGCAGCCTCGGCGGCGACCGCCGGGCGAGCCTGATGGAGATCGAAAAACTCGCCCTCTACGCTGCGGGCCAGGGCAGCGTGACCTTGGACGACGTGGAGGCGGTGGTGAGTGATGTCGCCGCCAGCGTCCTCAACACCCTGGTGGATGCGGCCTTCGACGGGCGGATCGAGGTGGTGGAGCGCGATTCCCGCCGCTTCCGGCTGGAGGGGCTGGACCCGGCGCAGGTGCTCGGCTCGGCCCTGCGCCACGCCACGGCGATGCTCGCGCTCCGCCTGGACAATCCCGAGAAGTCATCGAGCGCCATGGCGGCCGCGTGGCGCGGCTTGCACTTCAAGCGCAAGGCGAGCGTCGAGCGGCAGCTCGGCCTCTGGGGCCCTGCCCGCCTGCGGCAGGCCATCGACATCCTCGCCCAGGCGGTGCTCGCCAGCCGCCGCGCCGAGCCGGCTCTGGCCGAGGCCATCGCGTCGGCGGCCCTGCTCCGCATCGCAGAAGCCGGCCGCCGCCGCTGAGGCGCGTCAGTCGTCCGCCGGGACCTTCAGCCGGTCGAGCAGGCTCTGCAACTCGTCGCGGCTGGCGTAGCGGAGGCGGATCTCGCCCGTCTCCTCGTCCTTCGGCTTGTAGGTGACGGCGACGCCGAGCGCCTTGTGCAAGCGCAGTTCCAGCGAACGGACCGGCGCCGGGCGATCGGCCGCGAGGCGCGGGCGGCCGGGACGCGGGGTCTCGGACGGTTCGGCCTCGGCGGCGGCCAGGGCCTCGACTTCGCGCACGGACAGGCCCTCGGCCACGATCCGCCGGGCGACGCCTTCGGGATCGCGCAGCGCGAGGAGCGCGCGGGCATGGCCGGCGGTGATCTCGCCCGCGCTCAACCGGTCCTGCACCGGCTGGGGCAGGTTGAGGAGGCGCAGCGTATTGGCGAGATGGCTGCGGCTCTTGCCCAGGATCTCGGCCAGTTCGCGCTGCGTGTAGGAGAAGTCGCGCATCAAGCGCTCGTAGCCCGAGGCTTCCTCGATCGGGTTGAGGTCCGCCCGCTGGACGTTCTCCAGGATCGCGAATTCCAGTGAGGCGCGGTCGTCGATCTCGACCACGACCACCGGCACCTCATCGAGCCCGGCCCGCTGCGCCGCGCGCCAGCGGCGCTCGCCGGCCACGATCTCGAAGGCGCCCGGCACGTCGGCCAGGGGCCGCGCGACGATGGGCTGGATGAGGCCCCGCGCCTTGATGGAGCCCGCGAGTTCGGACAATTCCTCCTCGCCGAAATGGCGACGGGGGTTGCGCGGGTTCGGGCGCAGGAACTCCACGGCGACCTTGCGCTGGCCCTCGTGCTTGGGCGGCGGCTGCGCCGGATCCCCGAAATCGCCGATCAGGGCCGCGAGCCCGCGCCCCAGCCGGGGCCTTGCGACCTCTTCAGCCATCGTCTCTCACCTGTCCTCGAAACTTACGCCGCCGCCGGCACGCGGCCTTCGCGCTGGATCACCTCGGAGGCGAGGCGCAGATAGGCTTGGCTGCCGGCGCATTTCAGATCGTACAGCAAAGCCGGCTTGCCGTGCGAGGGCGCTTCGGACACACGCACGTTGCGGGGGATCATGGTCTCGTAGACCTTGTCGCCCATGAAGCTGCGCACATCCGCCACGACCTGGGCCGAGAGGTTGTTGCGCGGATCGAACATCGTCAGCACGACGCCCTGGATTGTCAGGCGCGGGTTCAGCGCGCCGCGCACCTGCTCGACGGTGCGCAGCAGCTGGCTCAGGCCCTCCAGGGCGAAGAACTCGCATTGCAGCGGCACCAGCACCGCATCCGCCGCCGCCAGGGCGTTGATCGTCAGCAGGTTCAGGGAGGGCGGGCAATCGATCAGCACGTAGCTGATGCGCTTCAGGCTCTCGGACTGCGCCATGCTCTTCAGCGCGTTGCGCAGGCGGTGCGCCCGGTCCTGCGAGGTCGCCATCTCCATTTCGAGACCCAGCAGGTCCATGGTGGAGGGGGCGATGGACAGGCGCGGCACGGCGGTTGGAATGATGGTCTGCGCGAGGCTCGCCTCGCCGGCCATGAGATCGTAGGTCGAAACCCGGCGGCGGGCCTTCTCGATGCCGAGCCCGGTCGAGGCGTTGCCCTGGGGATCGAGGTCGATCACCAGTACCTCCTCGCCGATGGCGGCGAGCGCCGTGCCCAGGTTGATGGCGGTCGTCGTCTTGCCGACGCCGCCCTTCTGGTTCGCCAGGGCCAGAACCCGCAGGGGCTTGGCCGGATGGCTCATGTCGGGGCGCTCGGAGGCGTCGACCATCGTCGCGTCGCTCATCGGGGGCTCGTTTCGGTGAGGGCAGTGACCCGCACGATCCGGGCGTCGGCATCGGTCCGACTCGGCACGAGATCGTAGGTGAATGTCCACCGCGCGGAGGCCTGGGTCAATTCCGCCTGCACATCCCGCCCCTTCGGAAACAGGCCGATGGTGCCCGAATTCAACAGTGGCGCCGACCAATCGAGCAGCTGATCGAGCGCGGCGAGCGCCCGCGCGCAGACGATCTCCGTCCCCACCGCATCGCCGATCACCGCTTCGATCCGCCCGTTGCGGATCGTCGCCGGGGCGCCGGTCAGGCGGGCGGCTTCGGTGAGGAAGGCGCATTTGCGTGCGTTGCTCTCCACCAGTGTCACCCGGATGCCCCTCTCCTTCCCGGCGATGGCCAGGATCAGACCGGGGATGCCGGCGCCGGAGCCGAGATCGATCCAGGTACGGGCGTCGGGCGCGAGGGTGAGGAGTTGCAGCGCGTCGGCGACGTGGCGGCTCCAGACCTCGGAGAGGGTCGATGGGCCGACGAGGTTCTTTACCGTTTGCCAGCGATGGAGCTGGGCGACGTAGGCGTCGAGCGCCTGCGTTGTTTCACGTGAAACATCGTAGGTCTTCAGAACTTGTTCGCGGGCTCGGTCGCTCATGCCGGTTGCCGCGCCGCGCGCTGGCCCCGCTTGGCATGGGCGGCGAGCAGGGTCAGGGCCGCCGGGGTGACGCCCTCGATCCGCGCCGCCTGCCCGAGGGTGCCGGGGCGCACACTCTCCAGCTTCAGGCGCATCTCGTTCGACAGGCCGCTGATCCCGGCATAGTCGAGCCCATCCGGCAGGCGCACGGCCTCGTCCCGGCGGAAAGCGGCGATGTCCGCGCTCTGGCGGTCGAGATAGACGGCATAGGTTGCGTCCGTCCGTAGGCGGTCAGCGATGCGCGGCGGCACCTCGGCGAGGTCCGGCCAGACGGCGGCGAGGCGGGCCCAGTCGATCTCCGGGTAGGAGAGAAGCTGGAAGGCGGAGCGGCGGATGCCGTCCTGGTTCAGGGCGATGCCCTGCGCGGCGGCCTGGCTCGGCGTGAGGCTCAGGCTATCGAGCCGGGCGCGGGCGGCGGCGAGGGCGGCGCGCGACTGCTCGAAATGTGTCGCGCGCTGGCGACCGACGAGGCCGAGGGCGAGGCCGCGCGGGGTCAGCCGCTCGTCGGCATTGTCCACGCGCAGGCTCAGGCGATACTCCGAGCGCGAGGTGAACATGCGGTAGGGCTCGCTCACCCCGTGGGTGATGAGGTCATCGATCATCACACCGAGATAGGATTCGGCGCGGTCGAAGGCGGCGAGTGGCTGATTGCCGGCCAGCCGCGCGGCGTTGAGGCCCGCCACGAGCCCCTGCCCCGCCGCCTCCTCGTAGCCGGTGGTGCCGTTGATCTGCCCGGCCAGGAACAGGCCGGGCTGGCGCTTCACCTGAAGCCCGGCATCGAGCTCGCGCGGATCGACGTAATCGTACTCGATGGCGTAGCCCGGCCGCAGGATCTGGGCTCGCTCAAGACCGGGGATCGCCTGGACGATGGCGCGCTGCACCTCCTCCGGCAGGGCGGTCGAGATGCCGTTCGGGTACACGACCGGATCGTCCAGCCCCTCCGGTTCGAGGAAGATCTGGTGCCCCTCACGGTCGCCAAAGCGCACGACCTTGTCCTCGATGGACGGGCAATAGCGCGGCCCCCGGCTGGCAATGCCGCCGGAATACATCGGCGAGCGGTGCAGGTTGGCGCGGATGATGTCGTGGACGGCCTGCGTCGTCCGCGTGATCCCGCAGGCGATCTGCGGCGTGGTGATCCGCTCGGTGAGGGTGGAGAACGGGACGGGGTCCTCGTCCGCCTCCTGCCGCTCGAGTTGGTCCCAGGCAATGCTGTCGCGGGCGAGGCGAGGGGGCGTGCCGGTCTTCAGCCGGCCGAGGCGCAGGCCGAGCCCGTCGAGGCTCCGCGCGAGGCCCACCGAAGGTGCCTCCCCCACCCGCCCGGCGGGGATCTGCAGCTCGCCGATATGGATCAGGCCGCGCAGGAAGGTGCCCGTGGTGAGCACCACCGCCCCTGCCCCGAGCGTCGTGCCGTCCGCCAGCGCAATCCCGGCGACGTGCCCGGCCGTATCCCTGAGAAGGTCTTCGCAGGCGCCCGGGACGACGTGCAGGTTCGCCGTCTCGGCCACAGCCTGCTGCATCGCGGCCGCGTAGAGCTTGCGGTCGGCCTGGGTACGGGGGCCGCGCACGGCCGGACCCTTGCGCCGGTTGAGCAGGCGGAACTGGATACCGGCCGCATCGGCCACCCGGCCCATCAGCCCGTCGAGGGCATCGACCTCGCGAACGAGGTGTCCCTTGCCGAGGCCGCCGATGGCCGGATTGCAGGACATCGCCCCGATGGTCGCCGGATCGTGCGTGACGAGGGCCGTCAGGGCGCCACTGCGGGCGGCGGCCGCGGCGGCTTCGACGCCGGCATGGCCACCGCCGACGACGATCACGTCGAAGCGGGTGGGGCGGGAAATGGGCATGCCCGTGCTTACGCGGGCGGGCGGGGGTGGGTCAACGCGACAGGGGTGATTCGCTCAACCTCGTAGCGGTGTTGCCGCCTTTCGCAGCAGCGTCCGCGTGGGTCGTGATCAGCGGGGCATCATCGCAGCGCTGAATTGATGAAGAATGCAGCGTATTTGGCCGTCATCGCCCTGCGCCAATTCAGATTGTGGTCAGAACTTGAAGCCGGCTCAATGCTCTGTAATCATGGTTAGACGGTATTGGCGATGTGAGTGGTCCTAAGACGCCTGCGGGAGGCTCCGATGTCATCCTTGTCGATCGGTTTGGGTGCGGCGTGCTGTGCGGCCGGGGCGGCCGCCCATTTCCTCGATGAGACCCACCGGAAGGAGGGGGCCTTCGGATTGGCCGGCTTCGGCTTCCTGCTGGTGGGAATGTACCTCACCCGCGCCTGAGTGTTTCACGTGAAACACCGCTCCGGGACACAGAGGGCAAAAATCGGTCGCGTGCCGGCTTGCCGGGCTTGCCCCCGTTCGAACGCTCGGCAACACTTTCGGAGCGTCGGTTTCCGGTAATCCTAGGCTTGCTGGACGCCTTGTCTCGTGACGGATGATGGTGAGCATGGCCCGGGTCTTCGGCCGGAACGTTGGGCTGTGGACCGCCGGATCGCTCGGCCTCGTCACGATTGGACCATTGGCCGTCTTCTCGCCGAGCGCCGCCGCGCTGTGTCTGGCCGCCGCCGGAAGCCTCGGCGCTGGTGCCGCATGGGCGCGGATCTCACGACTCAACGCCCGATGCGAGAAGCTGTCCCAGGAAGTGGATGTGCTCTCGCAGCGGCTCCTGAAGGCGGAAGCCGCGCCGCCGCGTCCCGCCGCCGACACAACACCGCCCGAGACTTTGCGCTCCGAGGTGCATGAACTCACCGTGGAGATCGGCCTGCTGAGCGGGATCGTACGCGACCTCAGCGCAGTGATCCGCAGCCAGGACGACGAGATCGCCGCCCTCAAGACCCGCGAGGCGCCGGTCGCGAAGGAGCCGCCGCCCCCGCCGGAGCCGAAACCGGAGCCCGCGCCGCCTCCCCCGCCGCCGGTCGAGACATCCTGGACGCCACCGGTCATCGCCCGGCTGCCGGAACTGCCGGCCGTCATCGCACCGCCGGTTCCCAGGCCGATTCCGCCGCGTCCGCCAGAACCGCCACGTAGCCCCGACGAGTCCTCAATCCTCGCTGCCTTCGATCGCGACCTGTTGGAAGTCTTTCTCCAGCCCATCGTCACCCTGCCCCAGCGCAAGGTCGTGGCCTACGAGGCGCTGGCGCGGCTGCGGGTCGAGGATCAGCCGCTCGACGCCACGCAGTACCTGCCGACCCTCGAACGGAACGGGCGCACCACGGAACTCGACCGCCGGATGCTGGCCCGCACCGGCACCATCGTCCGCCACCTCGCCAAGCGCGGCAGCGACGCGCGCGTGACCTACGGCCTGTCGCCCCTGTCGCTGTTCGAGCTGGGCTTCCTGAAGGAGATCGGGCGCATGGCCAGCGACGAGCAAGCCTTGGCCGGGCTCGACATCGCCCTGCCCCAGGCCAGTTGGCGCGGCCTCGACAGTGGGCAACTCAGCGCCCTGTCGGCCCTGCGTGGGCGGGTCGGCTTCTGCCTCGACCGGCCGACGGATCTGCGCTTCGATGCCCGCGAGTTCCTGGACTACGGCATCGGGCAGGTGAAGGTGCCGGCGGAGTTGCTGCTGCGGCCGAGCATGGCACGGGGCGCGCTGAGCGACATCGCGGTGGAGGATCTTGCGCCGGCCCTGGCCCGCGCCCGCATCCGCCTCGTGGTCAACGAGGTCGGCACCGAGGCAGACGTGCCGGACCTCATCGACCTCAACGTGCCCTACGCGCAGGGCGGGGCCTTCGCGCCGGCCCGGCCGGTGCGCGGCGATATCCTCGCCGCGCTTCCCCCGGAACCGCCGCCCCCGCCACAGGACGATCCCGGTTCCGAGCGCCGCTCTTTCCGGTCGCTCCTGCGCCGGGCCGGGTGAGGGCGGTCTCAGACCGGCACGTTGTCGATGAGCCGCGTCCGCCCGAGATAGGCCGCCGCGAGCACGCGGGCGGGGCCGGTGACGCGCTCGACCGGTGCGAGGCTCGCGGCGTCGCAGACGGACAGGTACTGCACGGTGAAGCCCGCCGCCGTGAGAGTGGCCACGCCTTCGCTCACCGGCCCGACGACCGATCCGCCGTCGCGGGCCTCGGCGGCGATGCCGGCGAGCACAGCGTGCAGCGTCGGCGCGCGGCTGCGCTCCTCGGCCGAGAGGTAGCGGTTGCGCGAGGAGAGGGCGAGGCCGTCCGCCTCGCGGATGGTGGGTACGCCCCGGATCTCGGGGGCCATGTCGAGGTCGGCCACGACCCGCTTGATCACCTGCAACTGCTGGAAATCCTTCTCGCCGAACAGGGCGATGTCCGGCCGCACTTGGTTCAGGAGCTTGGTGACGACGGTGGCGACGCCGGAGAAATGGCCCGGCCGCAGGGGGCCGCAGAGGCCATCCGTCAGCCCCGCCACCTCGATCCGGGTGGCGAAACCCGGCGGGTACATGGTCGCCACATCGGGCGTCCAGGCGGCGTCGGCCCCCACGCCCGCCATCGCCGCGAGGTCGGCGGCGACGTCGCGCGGGTAGCGGGCGAAATCCTCCGTGGGGCCGAACTGGGTCGGGTTCACGAAGAGGCTCACCACCGCCCGTGAGGCCACGCGCTTGGCTTCCGCCATGAGGGTCAGGTGGCCCTCGTGCAGGGCGCCCATGGTCGGCACCAGGGCGACGGTCTCGCCGGCGGCCCGCCAGCCGGAGACGGCGGCGCGCAGGGCGGGGAGGTCGGAGAGATGGAGCGGTGAAGAGGCAGTCACGGCCGGACCCTGGTTTCGTTCGGGCCGGGTCTAGCCGATTCTCGGGGGCTATGGGCAGTAGGGCAGCACGGACCGGCCGTAGGGATCGTCAATGCCGAGCGGCGGCGTGAAGCCGTAATAGCTCGGTTTGCCGAGGCCGTAGGGCGAGCCGACATAGCTCGGATCGTCGGGGGCGTTGGTCGGGGTCGGCACGCGCCGCGGCGTGCAGACGATCTTCGTCCGGCGGCGGGGCAGGGGGAGGGGGCCCTGCGCGTCGAGCCCGTCGCCACGGGGGAAGTAGCGCGGCAGCGGGGGCCCGCCGGGATCGCCGACGTAAGGCTCTCCGAGGTCGGCGGCGAAAGCCGGGCCGGCGAGCAGAACCAGCGCCAGCGCCATCGATCCGCCGAGCCGCACGTCGTCCTCCCATCCATCCGCAGAGCGGTCGACACTGGTGGGCGCGAGGTAAACGATCCGTTAGCGCGGCTCGGTCAGGGGCACGACCGTCGGCTTCAGGGCCGCCACGAGATCGCCCTCCCGCAGGCGGATCTGCAGGCCCCGGCCGCCGCCGTTGATGTGGATCTCCGCATCGGGATCGGTCAGGGCGTGAGCGTCGAGGGCGGTGGGGACGGGGCGCTTCTGCCCCAGCGGGCTGATGCCGCCGACATGGTAGCCCGTCAGGCGCTCGGCATCGGCGGGCTTCATCATCGCGGCGGATTTGCCCCCGAAGGCGGCAGCGACGCGCTTCATCGCGGCCTCCCGGTCGGAGGCGATGAGCAGGCACACGGTGCGCCCATCGACACTGGCCATCAGCGTCTTCAGCACGCGGGAGGGCGGCACGCCGAGGGCTTCGGCCGCCTGCAGGCCGATGCGCGGGGCGTCCGGATCGTAATCGTAGGCGTGGAGGGTGAAGCGGATGCCGGCCTTGTCGAGGGCCTGCGTCGCGCGGGTCGTCTTCGGGGCCATACGGGCTCAGGCTCCCACATGCCGGGCGATCAGCCGGCCGAGTTCGGCATGGGCGGCGTCGCAGGTCGCGGCCGGCGCGGTCGCTCCGGTCAGGTAGCTCGTGGCGATCAACGGCGGATGGCCCGGCGGGCGGAGGATCGCCACCACGTTGTACGTTCCGTTGTCGCCGCTGCCGGTCTTGTCGCCCGCGATCCAGTTCGCCGGCAGGCCCGCCCGCAAGCGCTTGAAGCCGGTCTGCGCGCCCACCATCCAGCCTTCCAGCTGCGTCCGCGCTTCCGGCGATAGAACCCCGCCGAGGAGGATCTTCGCGAGGGTTTCGCGCATCGCGGCAGGGGAGGTGGTGTCCCGTGGGTCGCCGGGCAGCGCAGTGTTGAGGGTGGGTTCGTCTTGGTCGAGGCGGGTGATCGTGTCGCCCGTGCTCCGCACCCACCGGGTAAGCGCGGCCGGGCCGCCGAGCCGGGCGAGTTGCAGGTTCGCGGCGGTGTTGTCGCTCCACACGATGGAGGCCGCGCAAGCCTCTGCGAGAGTCATCCGCCCGCCCCGCTCGGTGAAGACCTTGCGGGAGACGGGGGCGTAGCTGAGCAGATCGGATTCGCGAACGGTCAGTTCCCGGTCGAGCGGTTCGCCGCCGGCCAACACCGCCGCCGTCGCCAGGACCTTGAAGGTGCTGCACAGGGGAAAGCGCTCGTCGGCGCGCCATGCCAGGGGAGCGATGCCCTCCCCCGCGACGCTGACGCCGAGGCGGCCTCCGGTGCCGGCTTCGATGGTGCGCAGGCGATCCTCCGCGAAGGCGGGCAGGACAGCGGCCAGAAGGCCTGTGCAGGCGGCGCGGCGGGTGATGAGGCCCATGGGAATCATCTCTCCGGGGAGGATCGGGCGCAGCGGTGGTCCCGGTTTGCGGCTGTTGCGTGGCAGCGCCCGTGATAGGGAGCCGGCGAGGACGCGGCGGAGAATCGACCCGGATGACAGAGACGCTTTTCGCCCCGGCGAGCGGGTTTGGCCGCGCGGCGGTGGCGGTTTTGCGCATCAGCGGGCCGGAGGCGGGCTCGACCCTCGACGCCCTCTGCGGGCCGCGTCCCGCGCCGCGCCGGCTGTCCCTGCGCACCGTGCGTGATCCTGCGGACGGCGCGGTGCTGGATCGCGCCCTCGTCGCCTTCTTCCCAGGCCCCGAGACCTATAGCGGCGAGGACATGGCCGAGCTTCACCTGCATGGCGGGCTCGCCGTGCGGGCGCGGGTGTTGGCGGCCCTGTCGCACGCACCCGGCTGCCGGGCGGCGGGACCGGGGGAGTTCACCCGGCGGGCGGTACTCAACGGGCGCATGGACCTCGCCGAGGCCGAGGGCGTCGCGGACCTGATCGATGCCGAGACCGAGGGGCAGCGGCGGCAGGCGCTGCGGCAGCTCGACGGCGCGCTCAGCCGGCAGGTGGCGGCGTGGCGGGACGAGGCCATCGATCTTCTGGCGGGCGCGGAAGCCGCCCTCGACTTCTCCGACGAGGGCGATGTGGATGAGGCGGGGCTGGATGCCGCCCTGATCGGCCGCGGCATGGCTTTGCGGGATGCCATCGCGGCGGCCCTGGCGGATGGGCGGCGCGGGGAGCGTCTGCGCGATGGGTTCTGGGTGGTGCTGGCGGGCGAGCCCAATGCCGGCAAGTCGACCCTGCTCAACGCCCTCGCCCGGCGGGACGCGGCCATCGTGTCGGAGGTGCCCGGCACGACGCGGGATGCCATCGAGGTGCGGCTCGATCTCGACGGGTTGCCGGTGGTGCTGGTCGATACGGCGGGCCTACGCGAGACGGACGAGGTGGTAGAAGCGGAAGGCATCCGCCGCAGCCGTGCGCGGATCGCGCAGGCCGATCTCGTCCTCGCGCTCGTGCCGCCGGGGGGCATCGTGCCCGATCTCGGCGGGGCTCCGGCCCTGACGGTCCACACCAAGGCCGATCTGCCGGAGGCGAAGCCGGCGGGTCTCGCGGTCTCGGCTCGCACGGGGGAGGGGATGCCTACGCTTCTTGACGCCCTGCGGGAGCGAGCCGAGGCGGGGATGGGCGAGGGCGATGCCCTCATCACCCGCGCCCGCCACCGGGAGGCGCTGGAACGCTGCCTCGGCCATCTCGACCGGCTCTGCGCCGGATCGGGGAGTGGCCTGCCGGAACTGGCGGCGGAAGATCTGCGCCTCGCCGTGCGGGCCCTCGGAGAGGTCGGGGGTCACGTCGGCGTCGAGGATGTGCTCGACCGATTGTTTGCCGGCTTTTGTATCGGGAAGTGATGCGGATCAGGCGTCGAGGGCGAGAAGCGCGAAGCTCGCCAGCCAATGCTCGCCCATGTAATCGCCCGCGAGATGGGGCATCGCGGCTTCATAATGCCTGTCGGCGGCCACAAGCATCGGGGTCAGGCGGGGATCGCCCGGCGGCAGGGCCTTGGCGAGGGCGCGCAGGCACCACGCCCGGCTGAGATTCAGCCCGTCGAGATGGGCGATCTTGCCGTCGCTGCGGTCGGTGGCGAGGGCCGGCGTGAACAGGGTCGCGGGGTGGCCCTCGGACAGGCGTGGCAGGAACCGGTCGAACCACGCCGCGAAAGCGTCCGCCGGGAGCAGCCGGCGCATGGCTTCCGCCTCGATCAGGGCGGAGGACAGGAAGTCGTCGCCGCCCGGCTCGCCCCAGGCGGGGCAATCGACGTCGTCGCCGTACCACGCCAGCGCCGTCGTCCGCAGCAGCGCGAAGAGGTCGGCGTCGGCATAGTCGGCGGCGAGGCGCAGGGCGAAGGCGGTGTTGAAATGCGTGCCCACCCGCACGGGGTAGGGGGCGATGGGGAGGAAGGTGGCAAAGCGCCCGGCGATGCGCTCCGCGAGGGGGCTCAGGGCCTCACCCCACCGGGATGCCTCGGCGACGCGCAACTCGGCGGAGAGTTTCAGGAGCCACGCCCAGCCATAGGGGCGCTCGAAACCCCGTGAGGCAGGAGCATCGAAGGTCGAACATTCGCCGGCTATCTTATCCAATACAAGCTGCCGGTCGAACAGGGCGCGGATGTCTCCGGCCCTGTCGAGATCGGGAAACGCCCGCAGCAGGCGGGCGAGCAGCCAGTAGCCGTGGACGCAGGAATGCCAGTCGAAGCTGCCGTGGAAGACCGGGTGCATCGCGGCGGGCGGGCGCACGTCCTCCGGCCCCGCGAAGATGAGGCCGGTCTTATGCGGGTACTCGCGGGTGACGTGCCCCAGGGCGATGCCGGCGAAGCGCTCCGCGATCTCCCGCGTCAGGCGATGGCCCATCCCCGCTCCCTCAGCTGCGCAGGCCCGGCGCCTCCCGGCCGGTGCTGGCGACGTACTCGGTGTAGCCGCCGCCATATTGGTGGGCGCCGTCGGGGGTGATTTCCAGCACCCGGTTCGACAGGGCGGCCAGGAAGTGCCGGTCGTGGGAGACGAACAGCATCGTTCCCTCGAAGGCGGCGAGCGCGTCCACCAGCATTTCCTTCGTCCCGATATCGAGATGGTTCGTCGGCTCATCGAGCACGAGGAAGTTCGGCGGGTCGTAGAGCATCAGCGCGAGCACCAGCCGCGCCTTCTCGCCGCCGGAGAGCACCCGGCAGCGCTTCTCGATGTCGTCGCCCGAGAAGCCGAAGCAGCCAGCGAGCGTGCGCAGCGACCCCTGGCCCGCCTGCGGGAAGGCCTCTTCCAGGGTCTCGAACACGGTGCGCTCGCCATCGAGCACGTCCATGGCGTGCTGGGCGAAGTAGCCGAGCTTCACGCTGCCGCCGACCGTCACCGTGCCGGCATCGGGCATCGTGGTGCCGGTGACGAGCTTGAGCAGCGTCGACTTGCCGGCGCCGTTCACGCCCATCACGCACCAGCGCTCCTTGCGGCGGATGGAGAAGTCGAGCCCGTCATAGATGGAACGGCTGCCGTAGCGCTTCCCCACGTTCTTCAGCATCACTACGTCGTCGCCGGAGCGGGGTGGCGCCTGGAACTCGAAGGCCACCGATTGGCGGCGGCGGGGCGGCTCGACGCGCTCGATCTTGTCGAGCTTCTTCACGCGGCTCTGCACCTGCGCGGCGTGCGAGGCGCGGGCCTTGAACCGCTCGATGAACTGGATCTCCTTGGCGAGCATCGCCTGCTGGCGCTCGTACTGCGCCTGCCGCTGTGCCTCGTTCTGCAAGCGCTGCTGCGCGTAGAAGGCGTAATCGCCCGAATAGGTGGTGAGGGTGCCGCCGTCGATCTCGATGATCTTGTTCACGATGCGGTTCATGAACTCCCGGTCGTGGGAGGTCATCAGCAGGGCGCCGTCGTAGCCGCGCAGGAAGTTTTCGAGCCAGATCAGGCTTTCGATGTCGAGGTGGTTCGAGGGCTCGTCGAGGAGCATCGCGTCGGGGCGCATGAGCAGGATGCGGGCCAGCGCCACGCGCATCTTCCAGCCGCCGGAGAGGGCGCCGACATCGCCCTCCATCATCTCCTGGCTGAAGCCGAGGCCGTCGAGGGTTTCCCGCGCCCGGCCTTCCAGGGCGTAGCCGTCGAGCTCCTCGAACCGGGCCTGCACCTCGCCGTAGCGCTCGATCAGCGCCTCCATCTCGTCGGCGCGATCAGGGTCGGCGAGCGCCGCGCCGAGTTCGGCGAGTTCGGTGGCGATGGCGCTCACCGGGCCGGCCCCGTCCATTGTCTCCGCGACGACGCTGCGGCCCGTCATCTCGCCGACATCCTGGCTGAAATAGCCGATCGTCACCCCGCGCTCGGATTGGACCTGCCCCTCGTCGGGCTGCTCCTCGCCGGTGATCATGCGGAACAGGGTGGTCTTGCCGGCGCCGTTCGGGCCGACGAGCCCGACCTTCTCGCCCCGCTGCAAGGCAGCGCTGGCCTCGATGAAGACCAGTTGTTTGCCGTTCTGCTTTGTTATGCGGTCAAGGCGTATCATGGGTCGGGGTCGAGTCTCGGAAGAGGGGCCCGAGGCGATTACGGCATGGGCCGCGCCCACGCAAAGCATGGCAGCGCAGCGTCGCACCCGGGAAACGGCGACGGTGTCGCGAGTTGCCAAGCGCAACGAGAGGACGACGATGCTGTTCGGCTGGTGGAAGATGGGCATGGACATGTCCATGCTCGCGATGGAAGCGCAGGGGGTGATCCTGCAGCGGATGACGATGCTGTCGATGGGCGGCCCCGCCGCGCAGGTCGAGGCGCAGCGCATGGTGACGGAGAAGGTCTACGCGGCCGGCGAGGCGATGATGATGATGGCCTCCGGCGCGTCGAACCAGAAGGTGATTCACAGCTACCGCCGGAAGGTGCAGGCGAACGCGAAGCGGCTCAGCCGGCGCCCGTAGGGCTTACGCCCCCTCCCCGCAGGGGGGAGGGAGCGCAAACGATCAGTTGTTGGCGGTGCGGAACGTGTCGCAGGCCTTGGTCTGGCCGCTCTTGTAGCCGGCCGTGAACCAGCGCTGGCGTTGGGCCGAGGAGCCGTGGGTGAAGGAATCCGGCACCACGTAGCCGCGCGAGCGCTGCTGTAAGGCGTCGTCGCCGATCTGCGCGGCGGCGTTCAGCGCCTCGTCGATGTCGCCCTGTTCCAGTTCGGCGTATTTGTCGTTCGAGTTCTTCGCCCAGACGCCCGCGAGGCAATCGGCCATCAGCTCGATGCGGACCGAGAGGGCGTTCGACTCGCTCTTGCTCGATGCCTGCTGCTGGCGGGCCTGCACCTTGCCGAGGATGCCGAGCACGTCCTGCACGTGATGGCCGACCTCGTGGGCGATGACGTAGGCGTAGGCGAAATCGCCCTTCACGCCGAACTTCGTCGACATCTCCTTGAAGAAGCCGGTGTCGAGGTAAACCTTCTTGTCGAGGGGGCAGTAGAACGGCCCCATCGCCGCCTGCGCCGAGCCGCAGCCCGAGCGGGTGCCGCCCGTGTAGAGCACCAGCGTCGTCGGGGTGTATTGCTTGCCGGTCTGCTGCGGCAGGATCGTGTTCCACACGTCCTCGGTGTTGCCGAGGATCTTGGAGGCGAAGCGCCCGCTCTCGTCGGTCGGCGCCTGGCGCCGCTTGGCCTGGGTCTGCGGGTCCGCCTGCTCCTGGCGCTGGCCGCCGCCGCCGCGCGTGATCGACTCGGCGCCGCCCATCAGGATCGCCGGGTTGATGCCCGTGAAGTAGCTGATGATGAGCACCACCACGATGGCGCCGATGCCGAGCCCGCCGGCGCCGCCGCCGGGGAAGCCCATGCCGCCGCCACCGCCGCCGCCTTCACCACGCCGGTCCTCGACGTTGTCGGAGCTCCGTAGATCTTCCCAGCGCATGATCCCGCCATCCGTGCCGCACCGGCCGCATCCGGCCTGGTCTAATGGCGGGAGGGGAGACCCGGTTCCGCCCGCACCGTCAAGCTTTCCCGTCGAGCGCCGCCTTCACGGCGCGGAAATCCCGCCATGCGAGCCGCTTCTGCAGAGGCTGGCGCAGGAGGAAGGCCGGGTGCAGCGTCGCGAGGAGCTTCGTCTCGCGGGAGGGCAGGGCGTAGGGGAAGACGCGCCCGCGGGTCTTCAGGATGCCGTCCTTGGTGCCGGTGAGCGTCTGCGTCGCCGGGGCGCCGAGGCACACGATCAGCTCAGGGTCCACCAGTTCGATCTGCCGCTCCACGAAGGGCTTGCAGGTCGCGACCTCCTGCGGGGTCGGGTTGCGGTTGCCCGGCGGACGCCACGGCACGACGTTGGCGATGTAGGCCGAACTCCGGTCGAGGCCGATGGCGGCCATCATCTTGTCGAGGAGTTGGCCCGAGCGGCCCATGAACGGCTTGCCGATCCGGTCCTCGTCGGCGCCCGGCGCCTCGCCCAGAAACATCACCCGCGCCTGCGGATTGCCGTCCCCGAACACGAGGTTCTTGGCGGTGAAGCGCAGGGGGCAGGCGTCGAACGCGGCGAGGATCGCCTCCAGTTCCTCCAGGCTCGCGGCGTTGCGGGCCCGGGCGCGGGCATCGCCCGCCGCCGCCTCGGGCTCGGCGGAGGCGGCCCGGCCGAAGGTGGCGCGGGGCGCGGGGCGCGGCGCCTCCTGCGGGGGAGGGGAGGGGGCCGGAGCGGGTGCCGCCGCCCGACGCGGCGCGGGCCGGGCGCGGACGGGCTCCGGCGCGTCGGCTTCGGTGAAGCGGTCGTGCGGCGTTTCGTCGAGCGCGACATCGACCCCGGCCTCCGTCTGGAAGTCGAGGATGGCGATGAGGTCGGCCTGCGCGTCGGCGGGGTTCGGCATCGTCTCTAAGTGGGGGCGGCCGGGCCTGTGGACAACGTTCCGGCCATGGCCTCGGCGCGGTGCTGCCTTAAGTGCGCTTGCGTTTCTAGCTTGGAATCGGTTCAGACGGCAGACAAAGCTGACACAAGAAGATCAGGAGTGGTGAGGATGGCGCTGCCCGAACGGGAGAGCATGGATTTCGACGTGGTGGTGGTCGGTGCCGGGCCTGCGGGTCTTTCGGCCGCCATCCGCCTGAAGCAGCGCGCCGCCGAGATCGGTGAGGAGATCAGCGTCGTCGTGGTGGAGAAGGGCTCCGAGGTCGGCGCCCACATCCTGTCCGGCGCGGTGGTGGACCCGATCGGTCTCGATGCCCTGCTCCCCGAGTGGCGCACGGACCCCGAGCGCCCGCTCAAGACCGCCGTCGAGCGGGACGAGTTCATGATGCTTACCAAGAACAGCGGCATCACCCTGCCGAACCTGTTCTTCCCCAAGCTGATGTCGAACCACGGCAATTTCGTCGGCTCGCTGTCGAACGTGTGCAAGTACCTGGGCGCCCAGGCCGAGGCGCTCGGCGTCGAAATCTATCCCGGCTTCCCGGCCTCCGAGGTGCTGTTCGACGAGGCCGGCGCGGTGGTCGGCATCGCCACGGGCGACCTCGGCATCGGCAAGGCGGGCGAGCCGCGCGACGATTACACCCGCGGCATGGAGCTGCGCGGCAAGTACACGGTGTTCGGCGAGGGCGCGCGGGGCAACCTCACCAAGGGGCTCATTGCCCGCTACGGGCTGAACGCCCACAGCGACCACTTCAAGTACGGGCTCGGGGTGAAGGAGCTGTGGCAGCTCGCGCCCGGCAAGTTCGAGCCCGGCCTCGTCCAGCACACGATGGGCTGGCCGCTGCCGAACAAGGCCGGCGGCGGAAGCTGGCTCTACCATTTCGACGACCACCTGCTCTCGGTGGGGTTCGTCACGCACCTGAACTACGAGAACCCGACCCTGTCGCCGTTCGAGGAGTTCCAGCGCTTCAAGACCCACCCGATGATCGCCGAGACCTTCGAGGGCGCCAAGCGCATCGGCTACGGCGCGCGGGCGATCATGGAGGGCGGCTGGCAATCGGTGCCGAAGCTCGTCTTCCCCGGCGGCTGTCTGGTGGGCTGCTCGGCGGGCTTCGTGAACGTGCCGCGCATCAAGGGCTCGCACAACGCGGTGCTGTCGGGGATGCAGGCGGCGGACGCCATCGCCGACGCCCTCAAGGCCGGGCGGCAGGGTGACGAACTGACGGCCTACGACCGGGGCTGGCGCAACAGCCCCATCGGGCAGGACCTGAAGCCGGTGCGCAACGTGAAGCCGCTCTGGTCGAAATACGGCACGCTGGTCGGCATCGGGCTCGGCGGCATCGACATGTGGGCGACGAGCGTCCTCGGCACCTCGCCGTTCGGCACGCTCTCCCACGGCAAGCCGGACCATGCCTGCCTCAAGCCGCTCTCAGAGGTGACGCCGATCACCTACCCGAAGCCCGACGGCAAGCTGACCTTCGACCGGCTCTCCTCGGTGTACCTGTCGAACACCAACCACGAGGAGGACCAGCCGCCCCACCTCAAGGTCCGGGACATGGAGTTGCAGAAGCGCTCCGAGCACGACGTGTTCGGCGGCCCGTCCAACCGCTACTGCCCGGCTGGCGTCTACGAATGGGTGGAGGACGCCTCCGCCTCGGATGGGGTCCGCTACCAGATCAACGCGCAGAACTGCGTCCACTGCAAGACCTGCGATATCAAGGACCCGAACCAGAACATCGACTGGGTGACGCCGGAAGGACCGGGCGGGCCGAACTACCCGAACATGTGAGGCGATCCCTCGAATGCGACGGATTCGGTGCGCGCGATCTTCACGTCTCGCACCGATCCTCGCGGGCACGAGGTGACGATGTCCGATGCCCTGACGATCGCGACCGGCGGGATGAATACGGCGAGCCAGCGGCTGGACGCCGTGGCCGGTCGCGTCGCCGCGCTGGGAACCGAAACAGTGCCGGACCAGGGCGGCGGCGCGCTGCCGCCGGCCGCGACAATCGACCTCTCGGCGACGGCCCTCGACCTGATCGAGGCCAGGACGAGCTTCGCCCTGAACGCCGCCGTCGCGCGTACCGCCGACACCATGACCAAACGGACCCTCGACATCCTGGCCTGACGGACCCGTGAGCCCCGCGCCATCCTTTCGCCTTGCGGCGGTGGCGGGATGAGTCCAGTCTCCGGGCGCTTTTCGCCCGGGCGACGCGCCCCGCATGTTTTCAGGCGCCGGCCCTTTCGAGGCCCGGCGTCTCAGGAGCCGGAACGGTTCATGACCCATCTTCGCGCCCGCCGCACCGTCTCGGCGCTCGCCCTCCTGCTGGCTACCGGCTTGCCGTACGGCGCGAACGCCGCCCAGCCGAAGGAGACCGCCTCGGTCCCGTCGGGCGATTACGAGCCGGCCGAGTCCCTCGAAGGCAACTTCCTCTCGGCCTACATCGCGGGCGCGGCCCGCGACACGACGGCGGCGGCCACCTTCTACCGCGAGGCCGTCCGCGCCGACCCGCGCAACGCCGAACTCGTGGAGCGGGCCTTCATCTCCCTGCTCGCCGACGGCGCCCTGCCGGATGCCTTCCGCACGGCGGAGAAGCTCGTCGCCCGCGACCCGACCAACGGGCTCGCGAACCTCTCCCTTGGCGTCCGCCAGATCAAGGCGAGCCAATGGGCCGCCGCCCGCCAGAATTTTTCCCGTAGCGGCCGTGGGGCGGCGACCGACCTCACCGCCACGCTCCTGACCGCGTGGTCCTATGCCGGCGCGGGCGACAGCAAGCGGGCCCTCGACACCGTCGCCAAGCTCCGGGGCGAGCGCTACTACAACACGTTCCGCGACTATCACGCCGGCCTGATCGCCGCCGTGACCGGCGACGACAAGGAGGCCGAGGCGCGCCTCAAGGCCGCCTATGACGGCGACCGCAACACCCTGCGCATCGTGGACGCCTATGCCCGCCAGGAGGCCAGCATGGGCCACACCGACGTGGCGATCCAGGCCTATACCGATTTCGACCGGCTCTCCCCCCGCCACCCGCTGGTGCGCGACGCCCTCGACAAGCTGAAGGCCGGCAAGCCGCTGGGCAAACTCGTCACCACCGCCCAGGATGGCGCCGCCGAGGTGCTCTACGGCCTCGGCTCGGCCGGCTCGACCCAGGGCGACGAACTGCCCGCCGTGATCTACCTGCGGCTCGCCCTCTACCTGTCGCCGGACCATGCGCTGGCCCGCCTGACGCTCGCCGACACCCTCGACCGGATGAAGCAGCCCGAGCGCGCGAACGAGGCCTACGCACAGATCCCGGCGGCTTCGCCCCTGAAGCTCAATTCCGACATCCAGATCGGCCTCAACTTGGAGCAGATGGGCAAGAGCGACGAGGCGGTGGCGCAGCTCGCCGCCGCGATGAAGGCCCATCCCGACGACATCGACGTCATCACCGCGCTCGGCAACGTGCAGCGGGCGCGCAAGCAATACGACGAGGCCGCCGCCAGCTACACCCGCGCCATCGACCTGATTGGCGACCGGCCGCTCTCGAACTACTGGACGACCTTCTACTTCCGCGGCGTCGCCTATGAGCGCGCCAAGCAATGGCCCAAGGCCGAGGCGGATCTGAAGAAGGCGCTCTCCCTGGTGCCGGACAGCCAGCCCGCCGCCAAGGCGCAGGTGCTGAACTACCTGGGCTATTCCTGGGTCGACCAGAACATGAACATCGACGAGGCGTTCAAGCTGCTGCAGCAGGCCGCCGATTCCGCTCCCCGGGACGGCATGATCGTCGACAGCCTGGGCTGGGCCTATTTCCGCCTCGGCCGCTGGGACGACGCGGTGCGCGAATTGGAGAAGGCCGTCGAGCTGAAGCCCGGCGACCCGACCATCAACGACCACCTCGGCGACGCCTATTGGCGTGCCGGCCGCCGCCTCGAGGGCAAGTTCCAGTGGCAGCACGCCAAGGACCTGAACCCCGAGCCGGACGATCTCGCTAAGATCAACGACAAGCTGAAGGACGGCCTGCCGGAGACGAGCAAGCCCACCGCCACCGCCGAGAACCCGCCGGCCCCCGTGGCGGCGCCGCACTCGCCCGACAACCCGGAATTGCCGAAGGGCGCCCCCCAGCCCCACGACGCGCCGGGCTCGGCCGACAAGCCGAAGAAGACGGGCGGCTGATCCCCGCGCCGCCGCCTCCCCGCACGGGGAGGCGGCGGGACGCTCGGGGACAAGTCCTTTTTGTCCACCGCTTGAGAAAAATCGGCGCGCATTTCCCGGCGCTTCGGTCCACATTACCGGCCACGATCGCACCCTGCCGCCTCATGCGCGGCAAACCCCGCGCGGGCCTGTCCGCCGGGGGCCACCGTGCGGCTGACAGGGAGGGAACGCCATGCCGTCCGATATCGAGATCGCCCGCGCGGCGACCCTGAGGCCCATCGCCCAGGTCGCCGAGAAGCTCGGCATCCCGGACGAAGCCCTGCACAATTACGGCAAGCACATCGCCAAGCTCGACCACGGCTTCATCCAGTCCCTCGAAGGGCGGCCGGAGGGCAAGCTGGTCCTCGTCACCGCCATTTCCCCGACGCCGGCCGGCGAGGGCAAGACCACCACGACGGTGGGTCTCGGCGACGCCCTGAACCGCATCGGCGAGAAGACGATGATCTGCCTGCGCGAGCCCTCGCTGGGGCCGTGCTTCGGCATGAAGGGCGGCGCGGCCGGCGGCGGCAAGGCGCAGGTCGTGCCGATGGAGCAGATCAACCTGCACTTCACCGGCGACTTCCACGCCATCACCTCGGCGCACAGCCTCGCGGCGGCGCTGATCGACAACCACGTCTACTGGGCGAACGAGCTCAACATCGACGTGCGCCGCATCTTCTGGCGCCGCGTGGTGGACATGAACGACCGGGCGTTGCGCGCCATCACCCAGTCGCTGGGCGGCGTCGCCAACGGCTTCCCCCGCGAGGACGGGTTCGACATCACCGTCGCCTCCGAGGTGATGGCGGTGTTCTGTCTCGCCAAGAACCTCGAGGATCTGGAAGAGCGTCTTGGCCGGATCGTGATCGCCGAGACCCGCGACCGCAAGCTCGTGACCCTCAAGGACGTGAAGGCCACGGGCGCCATGACAGTGCTCTTGAAGGACGCGCTGCAGCCGAACCTCGTGCAGACGCTGGAAGGCAACCCGGCGCTCATCCACGGCGGCCCCTTCGCCAACATCGCCCACGGCTGCAACTCGGTGATCGCCACCCGCGCCGGCCTGCGGCTCGCCGACTACACGGTGACGGAGGCCGGCTTCGGCGCCGATCTCGGGGCGGAAAAGTTCCTCGACATCAAGTGCCGGCAGGCGGGCATCAGCCCCTCGGCGGTGGTGATCGTGGCGACCGTCCGCGCCCTCAAGATGCATGGTGGCGTGAACAAGAAGGACCTCGGCTCCGAGAACGTGGACGCCCTGGAGAAGGGCTTCGCCAACCTCGCCCGCCACGTCACCAACGTGCGCAATTTCGGCCTGCCGGTGGTGGTGGCGGTGAACCACTTCTACGCGGACACCGATGCCGAGCATGCCAAGCTCAAGGCGCTGTGCAGCGAGAAGCTCGGCGTCGAGGCCATCACCTGCAAGCACTGGGCGGATGGCGGCGCGGGCGCCGAGGAACTGGCCCGCGCGGTGGTGAAGCTCTCGGAGGGCGGTGCGCAAGCCATCCGCTACACCTACGAGACCGAGACGAAGCTCACCGACAAGATCCGCGCCATCGCGACGAAGCTCTACGGCGCGGGGGACGTGCAGATCGAATCGAAGGCCGCGCAGAAGCTCGCCGGCTTTGAGAAGGAGGGCTACGGGCACCTGCCGATCTGCATGGCCAAGACGCAGTACTCGTTCTCGACCGACCCGACGCTCATGGGCGCCCCCGAGGGCCACGTGGTGGCGGTGCGCGACGTGCGGCTCTCGGCCGGCGCGGGCTTCATCGTGGCGATCTGCGGTGAGATCATGACCATGCCGGGCCTGCCCAAGGTCCCGGCGGCCGACACGATCCGGCTGGACGCGAACGGCCAGATCGACGGGCTGTTCTAGGGCCTCAAGGCTCCCAAGGATTGACGAGGGGCACCCCCGTCGCCGCGAAATCGGCGACGTTCCGGGTGACCACCGTCAGTCCGTGGACGAGGGCGGTGGCGGCGATCAGCCCGTCCCGAAAGGGGATCGGGTCGGGGATGTGCAGGCGCGCGCTGGCGCGGGCGACCGGCCCATCGACCGGAAGGCATCGCCCCGCGAAGGTCGGTAGCACATGGCCGTCGAGCCATGTCTGCAGGAGCGCGCCCTGCGCCGGGTCCTGCCGTTCCAGCAGGCCGACACCGACCTCCAACTCGTGGACGGTGATCACGGAGAGGAACAAGCTCGCCGGCGAGACCGTGCGCGACCATGCGGCGACGTTCGGATGCGCCTTGCCCGTCCGAACCTTCCGCAGTTCCGAGACGACGTTGGTGTCGAGGAGGACCATCAGGAGAAGTCGGCCCCGCCGGCCAGATCCCGCGAGCGGGGGAAGACGATCTCGACATCCTCGACCCCGGCGGGCCAACCGAGGGCGTCCGCGATGTCCTGGCCTTGTCCCGTCAGGCGCCGGTACTCCTCGATGCTCAACAGGACGTGCGCGGGCCGCCCCCGGTCGGTGATGAAGACCGGGCCCTCGGCGGCCGCCTTCTTCGCGCGCCCGGTATCCTGATTGAATTCGCGGCTGGACAGGATGGTGCTCGGCATGGCCGTGCTCCCCTAAGATGAGCAGGTGTAGGAACGTTACTACCCCTGCCAAGGGCGAGACAAGCGCCGTATCGTGACCCGGCCCCGACCCCCGGCCAGGGTTGACGGGCCGCGCGTGCGCTGTGAAACGTCATAGGCACTGACCTATCGCCCGTTCGGGGAGCGGCCGCGCCGTGACACCGATAGCCCCGCGCGAGGCGCACTCCGTCTCGAAATCCGTCGTCGGCACCGTGCGGCACGAGCCTGCCGGCGACGACCTGATCGAGCTCCTGTTCTTCGCCTATCGCGACTTCGTCGGCGATCCCGACCGGATCCTCACGGCCTACGGCTTCGGGCGCGCGCATCACCGGGTGCTCCACTTCGTGGACCGCTATCCCGGCCTGACCATCGCCGAACTCCTCGACATCCTGCGCATCACCAAGCAAAGCCTCAACCGGGTGCTGAAGGACCTGATCGGGCAGGGCTACGTCGTCCAGCGCCCCGGCGAGACCGACCGGCGCCAGCGGCTCCTCACCTGCACCGAATCGGGGGCGGCGCTCGCCGCCGACCTCACCCGCGTGCAGGCCCGGCGGCTGGCGCGGGCCCTCGCCTCGCCGGACGCAACCGCCTCACCGGAGGATTTCCTGATGGCGATGATCGAGCCGGAGGACAGGCCGGCGGTGCGCCGCCTGATGGCCCGCAGGACCGTGCGCGGCGGAGGGGGGGCCTGATGTCATCCCCCGCCCGTCTCGACCCGGCCGACCTGCCCGACGAGGCCCCCCACATCCTCGTGGTGGACGACGACCGCCGCCTGCGCGAATTGCTCGCCCGCTACCTCGCGGACCAGGGCTTCCGGGTGACGGCGGCGGCGAGCGCCGAGGAGGCGCGGGCGCGCGCCCAGGCCCTGGTCTTCGACGCCATGGTGCTCGACGTGATGATGCCCGGCGAGAACGGGTTCGATTACGCCCGCAGCGTCCGCGAGACCTCGAAGGTGCCGATCCTGATGCTCACCGCCCGCTCGAACCCGAACGACCGGGTGATGGGGCTGGAGATCGGCGCCGACGATTACCTGCCCAAGCCCTTCGACCCGCGCGAACTCACGCTGCGGCTCAACAACATCATCAACCGGGGGCCCGTCCGCCCGCGCGACGCGGATGCGGCGCCGGTCTCCTTCGGGCCCTTCGTGTTCCGACCCGACAAGGGCGAGTTGCGCCGCGACGGCGAGACCCTGCGCATCACCGAGCGGGAACGCGAGATCCTGGCGGTCCTCGCCCAGGCCGCCGGGGCGGGCGTCGAGCGCGAGCATCTGGCGGGTGCCGGCGGCGCGGCGGCCGAGCGGGCGATCGACGTGCAGATCAATCGCCTGCGCCGGAAGATCGAGGTTGACCCGGCCAACCCCTCCTTCCTGCAGACGGTGCGCGGCGTCGGCTACCGCCTCGTCATCGATTGAGCCGCCGCCCGAAGATCGCGGTGCCGACCCGGACATGGGTCGCGCCCACCTGGATCGCCGCCGGGTAATCGGCGCTCATGCCCATGGACAGGATCGGCAGGTTGCGCTCGCGAGCGAGCTTCGCCAGCAGGGCGAAATGCGCCGAGGGCGGATCCTCCACCGGCGGGATGCACATCAGGCCCTGGATCGCGAGCCCGTGGGTGTCGCGGCAGGCGGCGAGCAGCGTGTCGAGCTCATCGACGGGAACGCCGGATTTTTGCGCCTCGTCGCCGGTGTTCACCTGGACGAGCAGCTTCGGGGTGCGCCCCTGGCGGGCGATCTCCTTGGCGAGGGCGGCGGCCAGCGAGAGCCGGTCGAGGGAATGGATCACGTCGAACAGGGCCACCGCCTCGCGCGCCTTGTTCGATTGCAGCGGCCCGACGAGGTGCAGTTCCACGTCCGGATATCGCTCCTTCAGCGCGGGCCATTTCGCGGACGATTCCTGCACGTAGTTCTCGCCGAACAGGCGTTGCCCGGCCTCCAGCGCCGGCAGGATGCCGTCCGCCGGCACCGTCTTCGAGATGGCGATGAGATGGACGTCGGCCGGGTCGCGGTCGCTGTCGCGGGCCGCGCGGGCGACGCCCTCGCGCACCTCCGCGAGCCCGGCGGCGACGTCGGCCTCGCCCACCGGGGGCATGTGGCCGGTCTCGGCGCGGGCGGGCGGTCCGGGCAGGGGGGCAGGCATGGAAGGCTCCTCGGTCTCGCCGATGGGGGCAAGCACGGACGCAGCCGCCATGCAAGGGCCGTTGACCCGTCGCCTCCCGGATATGCTACTGCGCCGCAAGACGCCCGTTCCCGCGACAGACCCGGCCCGATGACCGACGCTCCCCCCCCGATCGAACGCTACAACGCCAAGGATGCCGAGCCGCGCTGGCAGGCGGCGTGGTCGCAGGCCAAGATCTTCGAGACGGACAACGCGGACCCGCGCCAGAAATACTACGTGCTGGAGATGTTCCCGTACCCGTCCGGGCGCATCCACATGGGCCACGTGCGCAACTACGCGATGGGCGACGTGGTGGCCCGCTACAAGCGCGCCAAGGGCTTCAACGTGCTGCACCCGATGGGCTGGGACGCCTTCGGCCTGCCGGCCGAGAACGCCGCCATGGAGCGCAAGGTCAATCCGCGCACCTGGACCTACGAGAACATCGCCACCATGCGCGGGCAGTTGCAGTCGATGGGGCTGTCGCTCGACTGGAGCCGGGAGATCGCGACATGCGACCCCGATTATTACAAGCACCAGCAGCGCATGTTCCTCGACTTCCTGGAGAAGGGGCTCGTCGCGCGGCGCACGGCGAAGGTGAACTGGGACCCGGTGGACCACACCGTGCTCGCCAACGAGCAGGTGATCGACGGGCGCGGCTGGCGCTCGGGCGCGCTGGTGGAGCAGCGCGAGCTGACCCAGTGGTTCTTCCGCATCACCCATTTCGCGGAGGATCTGCTCACGGCCCTCGACGGCCTCGACCGCTGGCCGGAAAAGGTCCGGCTGATGCAGAAGAACTGGATCGGCCGCTCCGAGGGGCTGGAGGTCCGCTTCGGCCTGACGCAGAGCGTTGCCGGCTACGGAGATAGCATCACCGTCTACACGACGCGGCCCGATACGCTGTTCGGCGCGAAGTTCCTGGCTATCGCCGCCGACCATCCGATCGCCGCGAGCCTCGCAGAGGGCAACGCGGCGCTGCAGGACTTCATCGCCGAATGCCAGCGCATCGGCACGGCGCAGGCAGCCATCGACACAGCGGAGAAGCTCGGCTTCGACACCGGCCTGCGGGTGCGCCACCCCCTCGACCCGTCCTGGGAATTGCCGGTCTACGTCGCGAACTTCGTGCTGATGGAATACGGCACCGGCGCCGTGTTCGGATGCCCGGCGCATGACCAGCGCGACCTCGACTTCGCCAACAAGTACGGGCTCGGCAACACGCCGGTCGTCTGTCCCGAGGGCCAGGACCCGGCGAGCTTCGTCATCACCGACACCGCCTATGACGGCGACGGGCGGATGATTCATTCGCGCTTCCTCGACGGTATGACCACGGACGAGGCCTTCGCGGCGGTGGCGAGCCGCCTGGAAGGGGAGGGGGTCGCGACCCGCAAGGTGCAGTTCCGCCTGCGCGACTGGGGCGTCTCGCGTCAGCGCTACTGGGGCTGCCCGATCCCGATCATCCATTGCGACTCGTGCGGCCCCGTGCCGGTGCCGGTGGCGGACCTGCCGGTGAAGCTGCCGGAGGAGGTTTCCTTCGATCAGCCCGGCAATCCGCTGGAGCGGGATGCGGCGTGGCGGCAGGTGCCCTGTCCGCAATGCGGCGGCGCCGCCCGGCGCGAGACGGACACGATGGACACCTTCGTGGATTCGTCGTGGTACTTCGCCCGCTTCACCGCCCCGTGGCTGACGGACCAGCCCACGGATGCCGAGACGGTGAACCGCTGGCTGCCGGTGGACCAGTATATCGGTGGCATCGAGCACGCGATCCTGCACCTGCTCTACGCCCGGTTCTTCACGCGGGCGATGCGCGAGACCGGCTGGTCCGGCGTGTCCGAGCCCTTCGCCGGCCTGTTCACGCAGGGCATGGTGGTCCACGAGACCTACAAGGACGCGGCCGGCGCCTGGGTGCCCCCGGCCGACATCCGTCTCACCAGCGAGGGCGGGGAGCGACAGGCGTTTCACGTGAAAACTAACGGCTCGGTAACCATCGGGCCGATCGAGAAGATGTCGAAGTCCAAGAAGAACGTCGTGGACCCGGACGATATCATCGCGAGCTACGGGGCCGACACCGCCCGCTGGTTCATGCTGTCCGATTCGCCGCCGGAGCGCGACGTGATCTGGACGGAGGAGGGCGTGCAGGGAGCCGCCCGCTTCGTGCAGCGCGTGTGGCGCCTCGTGAACGCCGCCTGCGCGGCCACGGGCGACGGCGCGTCCGATCTGGCGCTCCGCAAGGCGGCCCACCGGGCGTTGGCCTCCGTGGGCGAGGATGTGGAGCGCCTGCGCTTCAACCGCTGCGTCGCACATATCTACACCCTGGCCAACGCCCTGGATGAAGGCTTGCGCGGGGCCGCCACTCAGGCCGCCGCCAAGGAGGCGGCCGGCATCCTCGTGCAGCTCATCGCGCCGATGATGCCCCACCTCGCCGAAGAGTGCTGGACGGCGCTGGGCCGGGACGGCATCGTCGCGGCGGCGCCCTGGCCGGAGGCTGAAGCCGGTCTGCTGGTCGATGACGAGATCACCCTGCCGGTGCAGATCAACGGCAAGAAGCGGGCGGATGTCACGGTCCCGCGCGATGCCGATGCCAAGGCGGTCGAAGCGGCGACGCTCGCCCTCGACGCCGTCCAGAAGGTCCTGGAGGGCAAGGCCCCGCGCAAGGTGATCGTGGTGCCGGGGCGGATCGTGAACTTGGTCGTGTGAGGTTCGGGGGGCGCGTCAACGCCCTCTTAAGACGAGCGTGGGTAATTTGCACACGGACCCGCTGCCGGGCGTGCCGGCGTTTCCGTGCCGATTGTGAACCCCGTGACCAGCATCTCCAGTACCAGCCAAGCCTATTCGGCCCTGGCGACGAGTCAGACCCATTCGGGCAAGAACCGGATGGCCGACGCCATCCAGAAGCAGGAGGCGAGCGGTGCTCTCAGCAGCACCGACGCCGACGCGCTGACCAGCGCGCTGTCCTCGATCGATTCGAGCCTGTCGAGCTCGTCCTCGTCGAGCACGTCCACCACCCGCCTCGACCCGTCGTCCATGAAGGACCGGATCGACAGCCTGATTTCCGATCAGGTCAGCAGCGGCACCCTGACCAGCGATCAGGCAAGCGAGCTGAAGAACCTCTTCGCCAGCCACGGCAAGAGCGTCACCAGCAGCAGCGACTCGGGCAGCGACACCGACGGCCCGCAGGGTCCGCCCCCGCCCGGCCCGCCCCCCGGGGCCGACCCCAGCGCGTCGTCTTCGTCGTCGTCCAGCAGCACGTCGAGCACGAGCGATCTCCTGAGCGCGTTCATGCAGCAGCTCCAGGCGGCGCAATCGAGCGGCACGGGCTACGCGGCGAGCGGGCAGAGCAGCAGCGCGCAATCCTCTTCGGCCCTGCTGTTCGACTTCCAGAGCTGAGGCGCGGCGCCTCTCTTGCACTCCCCCTTCGGCGGGCGCATCGCAGGCCCGTCGGAGAGGGAGTGAGGTTCAGGATGAAGGGTCAGCCGAAAGTCGCGTTCATCGGCACGGGTGGGACGATCTCGTCGCTCGGGCGCGACCCGCTCGATATCCTCGATTATACGGCCACCGACCGGCGACTCGATGCCGGCGGCATCGTCGCGGCGGTGCCGGACCTGGCGCGGGTCGCGGAGATCGTGCCGGTCCCGTTCCGGGCGGTAACGAGCCCGGCCATCGGCTTCGCGGAATGGCGCGATCTCGTCCTGCTCTGCGAGCGCGTCGCGGGGGAGCATCCCGACCTCGCCGGCATCGTCATCGGCCACGGCACGGCGACGCTGGAAGAGACGGCCTATGCCCTGAGCCTCACGCTCACGGTCGATCTCCCGGTGGTGCTCGTCGGCTCGCAGCGGCCCATGAGCGCCCTGTCCACCGATGCCGGGCTCAACCTCGTGGCGGCCGTGCGCACCGCCGCCGCGCCGGCCTCACGCGGGCGCGGGGTTCTGGTCGTCCTGAACGACGAGATCCAGGCGGCGCGGGAGGTCACCAAGACGTCCGTCACCCGGCTGCAGACCTTCCGCACGCCCGATTTCGGCGTGCTCGGCCATGTCGATGGCGACAGCGTGCGCTACTACCGCCGCACCGAGCGAGCGCACGCCCCCGGCACGCCGTTCGACATCCGTGCGCTGCCGGCCCTGCCGCGCGTGGACATCGCCTACGCCTATGCCGACGCGGACGGGACGGCGGTGCGCGCCTTCCGCGCGGCGGGGGCGCGGGGTCTCGTGGCGGCGGGTCTCGCCCCCGGCATGGTGCCCCCCGCCGAGGCCGACGCCCTCGAAGAGGCGGCAGGGGCGGGGCTGATCGTGGTGATGTCGACGCGGGCGGGCAGCGGCATCGTCCCCTTGAGCACGCGGCTGCGGGAGCGCGGCATCCTCACCGCCGACAACCTGACGCCGCAGAAGGCACGCATCCTGTTGTCCCTGGCGCTCACCGTGACGCAGGATCGCGCGACCGTCGCCGATCTCTTCGCCACCTACTGAAGGCCCTCCATGCCGCTGCCGCCCATCGATGCCGCACGCTCGCTCCTCGTCCTCGTCGACATCCAGGCCCGGCTCGTGCCGGCCATCGCGGACGCCGAGGCGATGATCGCCAACGCGCGGCGCCTGAAGGACGCGGCGGGGATCCTCGGCGTGCCGGTGCTGCTCACCGAGCAGAACCCCGACGCGCTCGGCGCCACGGTGCGAGAGTTGGCCGGCGGCGAGACCATCGCCAAGATGGAGTTCGACGTGACCCGCCGGGAGGGCTTCCTCGCCCATGTCCCGGACGGGGCGGAGGTGATCCTCGCGGGCTGCGAGGCGCATATCTGCGTGCTGCAGACGGCGTTCGGCCTGATGGCGGCGGGGCATCCGGTGCGGATCGTGCGCGACGCCGTGGGCTCCCGGCGTACCGAGAACCGCGAGGCGGCTTTGGCCCGCCTCGCGGCCCATGGCGCGGACATCGTCACCACCGAGATGGTGGTGTTCGAATGGATCGGCACGGCCGCCCATCCCCGCTTCCGCGAGGTGGTGCGGCTCATCAAGTAGCGCCGGTCAGCGGTCTTCGAGCGCGGCCCGCGTGGCACTGTCGGCGCCGATGTCGTCCGTGCCCTGCATGCCGAGATTCTCGATCAGCCGCACGCGGGCGCGGCTGACCCGGCTCTTGATGGTGCCCACCGCCACGCCGCAGATCTCGGCGGCTTCCTCGTAGGTGAAGCTCTGCGCTCCCACGAGGATCAGCGCCTCGCGCTGGGCATGGGGCAGCAGGTTCAGGGCGTCCTGAAACTGCGCCATCTCCATCCGCACCTCCTGCTCCGGCAGGGCGGCGAGGCGCGCGGCGTGGACGCCGTCGGCGTCCTCCACCTCGCGCTTGCGCTTGCGCTGCTCCGAGTAGAACAGGTTGCGCAGGATGGTGAACAGCCACGCCGTGAGGTTGGTGCCCCGGCGAAAGCTCTCGGCCCGCGTCCAGGCCCGCACCAGCGTGTCCTGCACGAGGTCGTCCGACCGGTCGAGGTCGTAGGTCAGCGAGAAGGCGAAGGCGCGCAGCGCCGGGATCGCGCCGAGCAGAAGCTCGCGCATCTCCGCGTCGGCACCGGGAGGCGTCCCCACCGGCGGGGGGCACGGAGCAAGGGACTGCATCATCGCGAAGGCTCCCGTTCGGCGCGCTCGGACATCCCGCCGGATTCGGCGAGGGTGTCCACGAGGGCGCGCAAGTGGTCGGGGATCGGCAGGGCCAGGACCTGCGCGTAGTGCCGCTGCAACTCGAGGCCGATCCGGACGCGGGCTCCGGCATCGACCGAAGCCCGGCGGGGCTCGGCCTGTCGCGGACCGGCCCTGATCGCGGCCGGTCCTGCCTCCTCATCGTAGTCGTGAGCCATCGTCTCGTCCTGCGGACGGGCGAATCCGGCTTGCCGCCATACACTCGGGTACGGCGGCGACTCGGCGCATCGCCCTGATGACGGCGCTGATATGAGGTGGGGATTTAATCGGCTCTGAACTCTGTATTCAGCAAATATTAAGTGCCGATACGAGTTAGTGTTATCAATTGTTTCAGCAATGTAACAAGTAACAAACGAGAAACATACCGAAGCTTGGCAATGACTATGGCCTGCTCAGGATGAACAGCACCTGAGCGACAAGCGTGGCCGGAATGCGGCGGCCCCTGGCGTTCCGGCGCCGGAGCGGCGAGGATCGGAGCAGGCTCCTGCGGAGATCCCGCCATGGCGTATGCGACGACGATCGAGGGGACGCGCTTCACCTTCCCCGACCTGAAGAGCCTGCTGGCCAAGGCGACGCCCGAGCGCTCGGGCGACCAACTCGCCGGCATCGCGGCGGAGGGGCCGGTGGAGCGGCTGGCTGCGCAGATCGCGCTGGCCGACCTGCCCCTCAAGACCTTTCTCGAACAGGAGCTGATCCCCTCCGAGGAGGACGAGGTCTCGGACCTCATCGCCCGGCGTCATGACGCCGAAGCGTTCGCGCCGGTCTCCTCGCTCACCGTCGGCGCGTTCCGGGAATGGCTGCTCCGCACCGAGGCGGACGGGCCGGTGCTGGCCGCCCTCTCGCCCGGCCTGACCCCGGAGATGGTGGCGGCCGTCTCGAAGATTTGCCGGCTTCAAGACCTCGTGGCCATCGCTGCCAAACGGCCGGTGGTGACGCGCTTCCGCTCGACCATCGGGCTGCCGGGGCGCCTGTCGACCCGCAACCAGCCGAACCATCCGACCGATTCCTCGGAAGGCATCCTCGTTTCGGCCCTCGACGGGCTGCTGATGGGCTCCGGTGACGCGGTGATCGGCGTGAACCCCGCCACCGACTCGCTGCCCGACTACATCCGCATCGTGGAGCTGCTGGAAACCCTGCGCCTGCGCCTCAACGTGCCGACGCAGCATTGCTGCCTCGGCCACGTCACCGTGGCGATCGAGGCGATGGGGCGGGGGGCGCCGGTCGATCTGGTGTTCCAGTCGGTGGCCGGCTCGCAGAAGGCCAATGCCGGGTTCGGGGTCGATCTCGCGGTGCTGCGCGAAGCCGCGCAGGCGGGCCGGGCGCTGGGCCGCTGCCCGGCGGACGGGCAGTTCATGTATTTCGAAACCGGCCAGGGCTCGGCCCTCTCGGCGGAAGCCCATTGGGGGGTCGACCAGCAGATGATGGAGGCCCGCGCCTACGCCGTGGCGCGGGAGTTCGATCCGCTCCTCGTCAACACCGTGGTCGGGTTCATCGGGCCGGAATATCTCTACGACGGCAAGCAGATCATCCGCGCCGGTCTGGAGGACCATTTCTGCGGCAAACTCCTCGGCCTGCCGATGGGGGTGGACGTCTGTTACACCAACCATGCCGACGCGGACGGCGAAGACATGGACGCGCTCCTCACCCTGCTCTGCGCGGCGGGGGTGAACTTCGTCATCACCGTGCCGGGGGCGGACGACGTGATGCTGAACTACCAGTCCCTGTCGCACCACGATGCCGTCTTCGCGCGACAGACCCTCGGCCGGGCGCCGGCCCCGGAATTCGAGGCGTGGCTCAGGGAGGTCGGCGTCACCGATGCGCGGGGGCTCTTGCGCGGCGGCGCGGGGGACCTGCCCGGCGCCTTCGCGGACGCCTCCCGCCTCCTGCCGGGAAAGGCCGCATGAGCCGGCCGCCCTCCCTGCGGGACCTGCGCTCCCTCACCCAGGCGCGGATCGCGCTCGGCGCGCACGGCGCCGGCTGGCCCACCGCCGCCTCCCTGGCCTTCGGCCTCGACCATGCCCGCGCCCGCGAGGCGGTGTGGACGCCCCTCGATCCGGCGGCGATCCGCGAGGCCCTGACGGCGCAGGGGCTCGCGTCGGTCGAGGTCCGCTCGAACGTCGCCGACAGGGCGGAATACCTGCGCCGCCCGGACAAGGGCCGCACACTCCATCCCGAGTGCGACGCCGTCCTGAACGAGGCCGGGACGGGCTTCGACCTCGCCATCGTCATTGCGGACGGGCTCTCCGCGACGGCGGTCGCCCTCAACGCGGTGCCGGCGGCGGCGGCGCTGGCGGCGCGGGCGAAGCGGGCCGGCTGGAGCCTCGCACCCCTCGTCGTCGCGACCCAGGCGCGGGTGGCGCTCGGCGATCCCGTGGGCGCGCGGCTGAGGGCGCGGGCGGTGGTGGTGCTGATCGGCGAGCGACCGGGCCTCTCGGCCTCGGACAGCCTCGGCTGCTACGTCACCTTCGCGCCGGAGCCCGGCCTGCCCGATTCCCGGCGCAACTGCATCTCCAACATCCGGCAGGACGGCCTCTCCATCGAGGCGGCGTCCGCGCAGATGGAGGCGTTGCTGCGGGCCATGTTCGCGCAGCAACTCAGCGGCGTCGCGCTCCGGCGGGACGAGGCCGCGCTGCCCGGCCCCGCTACTGCATGAAGGCCCAGGCGAGGCGCAGGGCGTCGAACTCCGACTCGTCCAGCGGGTCGAGCCAGTCGAGGTCGACGGTGCGGTCTTCGTCGCGGTCCGGCTGCGGCTCCGGCGGCGTCGGCTCCGGGGCACCGGAATAGGCCGCCGCGCGCTCCCGTGCCGTCCGGCAGGTCGCCTCGTGGCCGCAGGTGCAGGTCCGGGGCGGTGAGATGGTGTCCATGGCGGCCCTCCTCGCGGGCTGTCGGGGCTTTCCCGACGCCGCCGAGACTGATCCCGCGCCGAGGCCCGGGCCTTGATCCAGCGCAAACCGGGATCGCGGCGAACGCCCCGGAGGGGGTGGCGCCGATGCTTGCAATCCCTGATAGATCTTGAAGTCGTACTGCTACGCCAGCATGCATTCGCGGCAGATCCGCGCAGTTTATAATGCAAGCTGCCTCCCGCTGTTTCGGTTCTAAGTAATTTTAAAACAGGTATGTATTTGGAACCGTTCGATATCGGCGACGTTTGGGTGAAACAAAATCTCAATATGTCATCTATGAACACTGTTATGTGATCGACGCCGTCCGGTTCGCGGGGCATAGACCGGCGCGAACGGAAGATGGGAAGCAGCGATGGGCCAGGCACACGATCCGGTACCCGCCTCGGCCGCTGCGCGGACGGCATGAGCGTGTTCCGTCCCCAGACGGTCGGCGAGTGGCTGAAGACCGGCCATCGCGGCCTGCGCATCCCCCGGTGCCCGACCTGCCGCGCCACCACCTGGGCGAGCTGGGGCCAACTCGACGCCAAGGACGACGAGGACATCGTCGCCGTGGCCCAACGCCTGCGCTGCATCGCGTGCGGCGAGGCTCCGGCGGGGCTTCCCATCGTGGCGAGCACCAACCCGCCCGTGCAGTAGCGCGGTGACGATCCGGCCCTTGCGCTGGATCAAGGCGTGCCGCGCCCGGCACGCCACGATGGGGGCCTCACCGAGGAGGTTTCCCCATGACGACGCAGCCCATTCCCCTGTCCACGCCGGTCGTGCGGATGCCGCGCGGCACCGCCGCCTCGGGGCGGACCCTGCCGGAGACGGCGCGGAACGGCACCGGCCACCTGAACGGTCGCCTCGCCAGCGCCACCTGCCTTATCTTCGCTGTGCTGGCCTCGCTCCTCGTCACCGCGCTGATGCGCATCGCCCTCTGAACGGCGCCGCCTGCCCGAGGGGCCGGCGGCGCGATCCGTGGAGGTCACCATGTCCTACGCGAAGATCCTGGTCTCGGTGGACCTGTCGGCGGGCGCGCCCGGCCGCATCAGGCTGGCCGCCGGCCTCACGCAGCGGTTCGAGGCGATCCTGTGCGGCGCGGCCGCCCGGACGGTGCCGGCGCCGGTGCTCGTCAGCGACATCTACGACGCGCAGCGGCAGGAGGAGCGCAACCGTGAGGCGGTGCTCGCCGAACTCAGCCACGCCCGCGAGGTGTTCGCGCGCAACGCCGAGGGCGCCTACGACACCGAATGGCGGCCCGCCTATGAGGGGGCCATCACCCATCTCGTCGGCCTCGCCCGGGCGGCCGACCTCGTGGTGGTCGGGCAGGATGGGGAGGGCGGGCCGGCGCCGCTCTGCGTGCCGACCGGGCCGGTGCTGATGGAGGCCGGGCGCCCCGTCCTCGTGGTGCCGCCGGAGACCGACACCCTGAAGACCTCGCGCATCGTCGTCGCCTGGAAGGATACGGTCGAAGCGCGCCGGGCCGTATCGGGCGCCCTCGGCTTCATGCGGCATGCCGATCAGGTCTTCGTCGCCACGGTGGGCGACGGGGCGGGCGTGGAGCATGCGGAGGAGGTGGCAGCCTACCTCGCCCGGCACGGGGCGGCGGTGACGACCCATCGGCTGCACGACCGCCGGGGCGCGAGCGAGGAAATCCTCGATTTCGCCCGCCGCCAGGAGGCCGACCTCGTGGTGATGGGGGCCTACGGCCATTCCCGCCTGCGCGAATGGGCCTTCGGCGGCGTCACCCGCGACCTCATCCGGCGCAGCCCCGTCTGCTGCCTGATGAGCCATTGAGGCCGGTTCAGCCGGCGGCGAGGCGGTCCAGGCGGGCCGGATCGAGCAGGCGCACGCCGCCGGGGACGATGAGGACGATCCGCTCGCGGTCGAAGCGGGTGAGCATCCGGCTCACCGTCTCGATGGTGAGGCCGAGATGATCGGCGATGTCCTGCCGCCCCATCGGCAGTTCGAGGGTGATCGAATCGTGGCCGATGCGCAGGTAGCGCTGCCGCAGGCCCACGAGGAAGAGGGCGACCTTCTCCTCGGCGGTGCGGCGGCCGAGCAGCATCATCTGGTCCTGGGCCAGGGTGAGTTCGTAGCCGGCGCGCTCGTGCAGGCGCTGCAGCAGGTGAGGCTTGTCCGCCACCAGCGCCCGGAAGGCGCCGCGCTCGAACCGGCACAGGGTGGTCTGTCCCAGAGCCTCGGCAGTCACGCCGAACCGCTCCGGCAGGGCGAGACCGAGGAAATCGCCGGTCAGGGCGAAGCCCATCACGTGCCGTCGCCCGTCCGGCAGCAGGCGGGACAGGCGGATCGCCCCGTCCGTGACGTTGTAGACGGCCGTCGCCTCGTCGTCCTGCGCGAACAATGCCTGCCGGGGGGCGAGGCTGATCGGCCGGCTCAAGGCTTCGAGTACGTCGAGCTCGTCGGAGGTGAGCGCCGCGCAGACGCTGAACAGCCGCGCCTTGCACTCCCGGCACCCTTCACCCTGCCGCCCATGGTGGCAGGTGTGTGACGGCGCAGACATCATTTCGGTGGAGATCATGCGCCCGCACCCCGTCCCGCGCCATGAAACTGCGCATCGACAGGAGATTATCGCAAACAATCGGTCAGGCCAATCGGGTGGTCTGCAGAGCGTCTTCGATCACAGATGCAGTCAAGTCTCCAGATGTGCCCGAAAAGCTTCCATAGTCTGGGATATTGTTCGTATTCGAATAAGTTTTCGCTAGTGGCTCATCAGGCAGCAGAGCGGGCACGCCCGCAGCAGATCGCGGGTGACGCCGCCGAAGGCCCATTCGCTGAGGCGGGAATGGCCGTAGGCGCCGGTCACGAGCAGGCCGGCGGCGTGTTCGCAGGCGAGGTCCACCAGCGCCTCGGCGGTGGCCGCGCCGTCGCCCTTGGTCCGGGCCGCGCTGGCCGCGATGCCCCTGGCCTCCAGCACGCGGACGAGGTTGTCCGCCTCGTCGGGGCCGCTTCCGTCCGCCACGTGGCAGACCACCACCCGTGAGGCCCGGCACAGGAGCGGCATCGCATCGGCCACCGCGCGCCGCGCCTCGCGGGTGTTCTTCCAGCCGATGGCGATGCGGGTCGTGTCGCAATAGGAAAGGCCCGGCGGCGCGATGAGGACCGGGCGCCCGCTCTGCATCACCGCGTCGGCGGGGGCGATGGCGAAGCGTTCGGCCGGGTTGTCCCGCGCCTGCCGGCCGATCACCACGAGGTCGGCGGCCATGGACTGCACCAGGAGGAACAGCAGCGGGTCGGCGAGATCGGAGCGCCAGGCCAACCGGCTGCGCCCGGCGGCGGCCTCCGCGAACAGGGCCTCCGTCCGCCGCATCCGCTCCAGGCAGTTCTCGTGCAGCACCGGGAGGACGTCGGGGCCGCCCGCACCGGGATCCGTGGTGAAGAGGCCGTAATCCGGCCGCTCGGCCGCGACGCCGATTAGCCGTGCGCCGAACAGGTCGGCGAGGTGGCCCGCCATCCTCACCCGGTCGCGCGATCCCTCCTCCGCATCGACCGCCACCATGATGCTCGCATAGCCCATGACCGCCTCCCGCAGTGCAGGCCGTAGGCTGGCCCCTGCGGCGCGGAGCGCCTTGATCCAGCGCAAGTTGCAGAAGGACTCGACCCGCCGCGTGCGATGCGGCATGAGGTGCGCGGTATCCCGCCGGGCCGTTCCCCTGGCCCGGTTATTGCCGGCGTGACGTGGGCTGGGGTGCCATCGTTAAGTCCAAGTTGGCTTTTTTACCGGGCCAATTCTGCTTTCTGATACAGAGCCCAGAATTCGTTGCGCCGCCATGACAGTCCTCATGCGGTCTGGTGCAGATCCAATGTGACGGCAGGAGCGAGCCGATGTCGGGTGACAATGCAGACTTCATCCATCCGGTCATCCTGTGCGGCGGCTCCGGCACGCGCCTGTGGCCGGCCTCGCGCGAGAGCTTCCCGAAGCAGTTCATCCCCCTGGCCGAGGCGCATCGCTCGTCCTTCCAGGCGACCGCCGCGCGCGTGACCGACGCGACCGTGTTCGCGCGGCCCGCGATCATCACCGCCAACGACGCCCGGTTCATCGTGGCCGAGCAGCTGGCGCAGGCCGGTCTGTCGGCCGACATCCTCCTCGAACCGGCCCGGCGCGACTCGGCGGCGGCGGTGACGGTGGCCGCGCTCCACGCCGCCGCCCGCCAGCCCGACGCGCTGGTGCTGATCCTGGCGGCGGACCACGTCGTGGGTGACGACGCCGCCTTCCTCGACGCCGTGCGCGCCGCGAGCCTCGGCGCGAAGGCCGGGCGCATCATGACGCTCGGCATCGTGCCGACCTCGCCCTCGACCGCCTATGGCTACATCCAGCCCGGTGAGCCCCTGCACGGCGCCGCCGGCGAGGCGGGCGCGCGGGTGGTGGAGCGCTTCCTCGAAAAGCCGAACGCTGCCCGCGCCGAGCGCCTGATCGCGGAGGGCGCCCTGTGGAACAGCGGCTACTTCCTGTTCCGGGCCGACGTGATGCTGGAGGAACTGCGCACCCATGCCCCCGAGGTGCTCGCGGCGGCGGAGGCCTCCCTCGCGAAGGCCACCCACGACCTCGACTTCCTGCGCCTCGACACGACGGCGTTCCTGACCTCGCCGCAGATCTCGATCGACTACGCGGTGATGGAGCGGACCTCCCGCGCGGCCGTGCTGCCGGTCTCGTTCCCCTGGTCCGACATCGGCACCTGGGGCGCCCTGTGGGAGGTCTCGCCGCAGGATGCCAGCGGCAATGCCACGCGCGGCCGCGTCGCGCTGCACGGCACCCGCAACAGCCTCGTGCACAGCGAGGGCGAGTTGCTGACCACGGTGGTCGGCCTCGACGACGTGGTGGTGGTCGCCACCTCCGATGCGGTGCTGGTCACGAGCCGCGAGCGGGGCGGCGAGGTGAAGAGCCTCGTGGAGCAGCTGCGCGCCCGGCGCGAGCCCGAGGCCGACGCCCACCGCCTGATGTACCGCCCCTGGGGCAGCTACCAGCGCATCGACATCGGCGCGCGCTTCCAGGTGAAGCGGATCACCGTGAAGCCCGGCGCCCGGCTCTCGCTGCAGAAGCATTTCCACCGGGCCGAGCATTGGGTGGTGGTTCACGGCACCGCCGAGGTGACGGTGGACGACCACGTCACCCTGGTCCACGAGAACGAGGCGATCTACCTGCCGATCGGCTGCGTCCACCGCCTGTCCAACCCGGGCAAGATCCCCCTCGAACTGATCGAGGTGCAGGTCGGCTCCTATACCGGCGAGGACGACATCATCCGCATCGAGGACGTCTACGGCCGCTGAGGCCGTCGCGTCCGGCCCCTCGCCGCGCGCGCGGCGAGGGTGGTGCCGGCGGAGGGGATCGAACCCCCGACCTTCGGTTTACAAAACCGCTGCACTACCGCTGTGCTACGCCGGCCCGGCTGCTCGTGAGCCCTCGCTTGCTAGCAGCCGCAGGGCGGCGGCTCAACCCGGCGCGAGGGCGGCGGCGCGGTTGCTGCCGGGGCGCAGGGTGCCGGTCAGGAGATCGACCTGGGCCGAGAGCCGCGCCAGGGAGGGACCCTGCGCGGCGTCCGGTCGCCCGGGCAGGGTCGGGGCGTCGGTGCCGAGCGCCTTCAGCGTCTCCACGATCCAGTCCTTCCAGGCCGGGGCGACCGGCCCCGCCGCATCCGGCGCGTGGCGCAGGACGGAGAGCCGGGCACTGATTCGGCGCAGGGTCGCGTCGGCGACCATCGCCGATTCGACCTCCGGATGGTGCCCCGCGCGGGGCTGTTGCAGGGCGCGGGAAAGGGCGGCTTCCAGATCGTTGAGGGCGAGGCCCGCCGCGCGGGCGGCCGCCTCGATCGCCGCCTCCCGGTCGTCGCCCGCCGCGAGCACGGCCCGGGCGAAGGCGGCATGGGTGGTGAGGGCGCGCCGCAATTCCCGCCGCACCTGATCGGGCTCCCAGATCGGCCAGAGCACGAGGCAGCTCGCCACGGCGATCAGCCCGCCGAGCACCGTGAAGCCCGCCCGCTCGGCCACGATCTCCCAGGAGGAATGGCCGGGCTCCAGCACCTCCACCAGAAGCACCACGAGGGGCGTAAGGCAGGTCACGAAGAAGCCGTAGGAGATCTGCCGCGCGGCGAAGCCGACGATGCTGAGCGCCAGGATCAGCCCCGCCTGCCACAGGGGCGTCGCCGCGAAATAGGCGAGCACGGCCCCCACCAGCCCGCCGAGCACCGTCCCGCCGATCCGCTCCAGCGCCCGCTGCCATGTGGCGGCGTAATAGGGCTGCATGGTCAGCACCAGGGTGATGACGAGCCAGTGGGCGAAGGTGCCGCCGTAGCTCAGCGTGCCCGCGAGCGCCGGCGCCGCCACGGCGGTGGCCCGCACCGCGTGGCGCAGGTTCGGCGAGGAGGTCGTGAAGTTCTGCACGAGCGGGTCGAGGGTGCGCGCCCGCCAGCCGAGCCGTCCGCCCTCGTCGAGGCCGCCGGGGCGGTAGCCCTCCGGCGTCGAGAGCTTGGCGCCGATCCGTACCCGGCCGACGATCCGCTCCGCGAGGCGCGCCAGCGTCGGCTCGGCGGAGAGCCCGTCCGTGGCCCGCGCCAGGGCCGGTTCCAGGCGGGCGAGGTCGAGGCTCGCATCGTCGCGGATCGCGCGGGCGATCACCACGAGGAGCGGGCGCAGGCGCCGCAGGAAGCGCTGGGCCGCCGCGCGCTGCTCCGGCGAGGGCCGGCTGTCGAGCAGTTCGGTGATGGCGATGAGGTTGGAGAAGATCTGCTCGGCGCTCTCCAGCCGCAGCAGCGCCTGCGCGGTGCGCTCGGAGACGCGCTCCCGGCTGCGGGCGAGATCGAGGATCATCGTGCGGGCGGTCTCGATCCCCGTGCGCACGCCTCGGCGGTGGGCGCGGGAATGGCCGTCGAACGCCTCGGTCTCCGGCTCGGGCAAAGCGGCGAGCCGTTCGAGGTCGCCCACCAGCCGGGCGAGGCCGCGCCAGACGTCCGCCACCGCCCGGTGCGCCGGCCGGTAGGGGTGCAGGCGCCAGATCACCAGGGCGAGGAAGGTCGCCCACAGGCCGCCAGCCGCGAACATCACGGCGGTGAGCCCGGCCTGTTCGGGCGTCAACGCGCGGTCGAGGGCGATGCACACCACCACGACGAGCACGTTGCCCGCCGCCTGGGCCTGGATGCTCCAGACGCGGATGTAGGTGCAGGCGAAGATCACCGCGCAGGCGACGGGCACCACGACGGGCAGGCCCACCGGCCGCAGCAGGCCGAGCCCGCCCCAGACGAGGCCGCCGACCAGCGAGAAGGCGGTCAGCGCCCGCAGGCGCACCCGCATCGGCCCGCCCGTGTCGCAGAAGCAGGCGAGGTTGGCCGCGAAGGCCATGGAGAGCAGCGGCGGCCACTCCACGATGGCGTGGAGCAGGAATACGACGCCGAAGGCGAAGCCCGCGCGGATGCCCTCCGACACCTGGACGCTGCGCAGGTCGAGGGCGATCGGCAGGCGGGCGAGGTCGGCGCCCGGCTGTCCGAGGCTGCCGCGCCCGTCGTTCCTCCGGCGCCGGACGCGGTGGGGCGAGGGGGCCTGCGGGGAGGGGGCGGACAAGGGGACGTTCCTAGGGGGCGCTTGGCCCGTGAGGTGTCGAAAACCGGCTCCGCGCGCAAGCCGTTCCGCCGCAGGGCGGGTGCCACGCCTTGACCGAAGGGCTCCCCCGTGGCTTTTCGGGGGCGGCCGGCACCAGACTCCGTAGCTCAGCTGGATAGAGCAGCCGCCTTCTAAGCGGCAGGTCGTAGGTTCGAGCCCTACCGGGGTCGCCAGCCGCAGCCCGCCTCAGGAGGCGGAGAGCCGCTCCTTCGCCCGTGCGAGGCGCGTCGCCCGGTAGATCTGCCCCAGATGCTGGCGGGCCGCGCGCACCGGCGGCGCCTGCCGCTCGGCCTGCGCCGCGTGGATGATCCGCAGGACGGAGGCCACCGAGCGCTGCAGCCGCCGCTCGGCGTCGAAATGGTCGTGTCCGCTGCGCTCCTGCATGGTCTCGTCCCTGTGCCGTGCCGGTCTCCCGGGTGGCCCAGTGTCGGGACCAGGCTTGGCCGGAAAAGGGCAGCTTGGCCGTAAGGCAACCCGCCGCCCTGTCCCGTCCCCTGTCTTAAAGCCGCAGCTCCTCGTGCCAGGTGCGGCCGTCGCGCTCGATCAGGGCGATGGCGGCGGTCGGCCCCCAGGAGCCCGCCGCGTAGGGGCGCGGGGCCTCCGGCCGTTCGGCCCAGGCGTTGAGGATGGTGCCGGCCCAGGCCCAGGCCGCCTCCACTTCGTCCCGGCGCATGAACAGGGTGGCGTTGCCGCGCACCACATCCATCAGCAGCCGCTCGTAGGCGTCGGGGTAGCGCTGCTTGAACGTCTCCTCGAAGGAGATGTCGAGGTCGGTCGGCCGCAGGCGAAGCCCGCCGGGACCGGGATCCTTGGTCATCACCTCCAATTTCATGCCCTCCTGCGGCTGCAAACGGATCACCAGCCGGTTCGGCTCGCGGCCGAAGGCCTCCACGGGGAAGATCGAGAAGGGCGAGGCGCGGAACTGCACCACGATCTCGGACAGCTTCTGGGGCAGGCGCTTGCCGGTGCGCAGGTAGAACGGCACCCCCGCCCAGCGGCCGGACTGCACCTCCACCTTCAACGCCACGAAGGTCTCGGTGCGGCTCTCGTGGCCGAGTTCATCCAGATAGCCGGCAACAGGTTGCCCGCCTACCGCCCCGGCGACGTACTGGCCACGCACCGTCACCGCCTGGATGTCGTGGCCGGTGATCGGCTTCAGGGCGCGCAGCACCTTCAGCTTCTCGTCGCGGACGGAATTGGCTTCGAGGTTGAGAGGGCTCTCCATCGCCGTCAGGCAGAGGAGCTGCAGGATGTGGTTCTGCAGCATGTCTCGCAGGGCGCCCGACGTGTCGTAATAGCCGGCGCGGCCCTCGACGCCGACGGTCTCGGCGACGGTGATCTGGACATGGTCGATCACGTCCGCCGTCCAGAGCCGCTCGAAGATGGTGTTGGCGAAGCGGAGCGAGAGCAGGTTCTGCACCGTCTCCTTGCCGAGATAGTGGTCGATCCGGAAGATCTGCGATTCGGGGAAAACCTCGCCCACCGCGTCGTTGATCGCCTGGGCGGACTTGAGATCCTTGCCGATCGGCTTTTCCAGCACGACGCGGGACTTCTCGCCGATCAGCCCATGGTCGGCGAGGTTTCGGCAGATCGCGCCGTAGAGGTCGGGCGAGGTGGCGAGGTAGTAGGGCCGCACCTGATCGGGGCGCTCGGCGAGCTTGGCCACCAGATCGTCCCAGCCGTCGTCGCCCGTGCCGTCCACGGCGACGTAGTCGAGATGGGCGAGGAAATCGGTCAGCGCATCGTCCGGCAGGTCGTGGCCCGGCACGAATCGCTTGAGGGCGTCGCGGGCATGCTCGCGGAAGGCCTCGACCGAAAGGTCCGAGCGGGAGGCGCCGATGATCCGGCTGGTGCCGGGGATCTGGCCGTCGCGGAACCGATAATACAGGGCCGGCAGGAGCTTGCGCGCAGTCAGGTCTCCGGTCGCGCCGAAGACGACGCAATCGAACGAGGCGACGGGAATGATCGTCGTGGCCAAGGGCGGCTCCCGGTCTGTGGCGGCATACCCCGCGTGGCGGCTCCCGAACGAGCCTGGGAGGGGCTGGGCTTACCCCGCTGCAGGAGCCGCGCCAAGGGCGGCTCCCCGAGGGCGAGGGTCTACCCCTCCATGGACCGCTTGAACGCCTCGGCATGGTCGGGATGCCAGCGGGACAGGGCGGGGCGGTTCTCGATGATGTCGCCCATCGCCCATTCCATGCGCTTCTCGTCCTGCTCGCGCGTGGTCTCGTTGTCGGGGCAGAGGATGTAGAAGTCGCCCTGTTCCATGCGCTCCAGCATGAAGGTGATCGTCTCCTCCGGCGTCCAGGCGCCGGCCGGCTTCTCGGCGACGCCCCGGGCCTTGGCGAGGCCGGTATAGACGAAGCCGGGGATCAGCAGATGCGCGCTGGTCCGGCAGCCCTCGCGGCTGCGCAGCTCGTGGGCCAGCGCCTCGGTGACGGCCTTCACCCCCGCCTTCGAGACGTTGTAGGGCGCGTTGCCCGGCGGCGTGGTGATGCCCTGCTTCGAGCCCGTGACGATCACCGCGCCGGGCCGCCCTGAGTCCGCCATGGCCAGCGCGAAGGCGCGGATGCCGTTGACCACGCCCCAGAGGTTCGTGCCGATGATCCGCTCCCAGGTGGCGGCGTCGGAGAACAGCTTGCCCCCCGCCTCGACTCCCGCATTCAGCATCACGAGGGTGGGCGGACCGCCGCGCAGCACGGCCGCCGCCAGCGCGTCCATGGCGCTTCGGTCGGCAACGTCGGTCGGCACGGCGCGCACATCCACCGCCGCCAGGGCGCCCACCTCGGCGCGGGCGGCGTCCAGCGCCTCCCCCGGCAGGTCCGCGAGCCAGACGTTCATGCCGGCGCTGGCGAAGGCCTTCGCGGCGGCGAGGCCGATGCCGCTCGCGGCGCCCGTCACCACCGCGCTGTGGCCCGGGCTGATCGCGGGGTGTCGGGACATCGCTTCCTGCTCCATCTTCATGCGAAGGCGTGAGATGGGGCAGGGTGGCGGGAAGGCCATCGCCCCGCAAGGCCGGCGGCGGCAAGGAAGCGCATGTCGATCCCCCTGAACCGCCGGAACCTGCTCCTGGGGGTTGCGGCATCGGGCTTGGTCCAGCCTGCGGTCGCGGCCGCGCCGGATTTCGGGCCGCTGGTCAAGCCGTCATGGTCGCCGGAGGGGCCGCAGGGTGCGGCGGCGCGCAAGGGCCTTGGGTTCGGCGCGGCGGTGCCCTCGAACCTCCTGAACCGCAGCGCGGAGTTCCGGACCCTCCTCGCGCGGGATTGCGGGCTGCTTCTCGGCAACAACGAGATGAAGATGGCCGTGGTGCTGCCGGAGCCCGGCCGCACCGATTTCGCCCCGGCCGATTCCGTGGTGCGCTTCGCCCGCGCCCACGGGCAGCGCCTGCGGGGACACGCCCTGGTCTGGCACGAGGCCCTGCCGGGCTGGGTCGCGCCGCTCCTCGCCGGAGCGGGGCCGGCGAAGGCGGAGGATTTCCTGCGCCGCTGGGCCGAGACGGTGATGGGGCGCTACCGGGGGCTCATCGCCTCGTGGGACGTGGTCAACGAGGTCATGGCCGGCTACGGCCCCGTGACGCGGGCGGACGGGCTGCGCCCCTCACCCTGGCTGACGGCCCTGGGGCCGGACTACATCGACCTCGCCTTCCGCATCGCCCACGAGGCCGATCCGCGGGCGGCGCTCGCCTGGAACGAGGATTCCCTCGAACACGACTTCCCCTGGGCGGAGGCCAAGCGGACGCGCGTCCTCAAGCGGCTGGAGGCGATGCGTGCGAAGGGCGTGCCGATCCGCCGGTTCGGCATCCAGGCGCATCTCGTCAGCGATCAGCCGTTCGATGCCGGCAAGTTCCGGCGCTTCCTGCGCGAGATCGGCCAGATGGGACTCGGCATCGAGATCACCGAGCTCGACATCGACGACAAGGCCTATCCCGGCGACCCGAAGGCGCGCGACCGCGCGGTGGCCAATTTCGCGCGGCGCTTCCTCGACGTCGCCTTGGATGAGCCCGCGCTCCTCGATGTCGTCACCTGGGGCCTGTTCGACGGCGACACGTGGCTCAACGATCATCCCGACCATCGCCGCCGGGACGGGCTCAGGCAGCGCCCGCTGCCCTTCGACGAGGCGATGCGGCCGAAGCCGTTCCGCGAGGCGCTGATCGCGGCCTTCCGTCACGCGCCGGACCACTCCGCGTTGCGAGCGCGCCTGCGCGGTACAGCGTGAGCGGGTATGCCGGAGGGGATTGGTAACCATCGGCCCCTCATTCTCCCGAGCGACCGCGCCGTCCCCGGCGCCGTCGGGAGTTTTGCGTATGGTCCCGACCCAGAGCCGCCCCCGTGCCGCCCTTGCGGCCGGCCTCTGCCTGTCCGCCCTGCTGACCGGAGCCGGTCCCCTCGGCGCCCAGGACCTGGCCGCCGCCCCACCGAAGGAGCAGCCCGCCCCCGAGGCGCCGAAAGTAGAGCCGGCAAAGGATATCGCGATTAAGCCGGTCGACGTTGCCCCCGCATCGGCTCCGCCCACCGCCGAGGCGGCGCGCAAGAGCCGAGAGCCGGCGCCCCTCGTCTATGCCAAGGTCTCGACCGATCCCGTCCCGGCGCTCTCGCCGCAGACCTTCCTGAACACCCTGCGCGCCGCCGAGCGCTATGCCGCCTTCGTGGAGGCCGGCGGCTGGGAGAAGGTGCCGGACAGCCTCATCACCCTGAAGCCCGGCGAGCGCCATCCGGCGATCCCGGCCCTGCGCCACCATCTGACCCTGGAAGGCGACCTTCCCGCCGACGCCCCGCCGAGCGACCGGCTCGACCCGCCCCTAGTGGCGGCGATCTCGGCGTTCCAGGCCCGCCACGGCCTGCCCGACAGCGGGATACTTGGCCGGCTTACCATCAATGCGTTGAACATTCCGGCTGAAACGCGCCAGAAGCAACTCGCCGCCTCGGCCGCGCGGCTGATGGGCGCGAAATTCGCTTTCGGCGAGCGCTACGTCGCGGTGAACATCCCCTCGGCCACGGTCGAGGCGGTGGAGAACGGGCAGGTGGTCCGCCGCTACGTCGCCGTGGTCGGCTCCCCTGACAAGGCGACGCCGACCATCGAGACGCGCATCACCGACATCAACTTCAACCCGACCTGGACGGTGCCGGTCTCGGTGGTGAAGAACGAGATCATCCCGCAGATGCGGAAGAACCCCGGCTACCTCGCCAAGAACCGGATCCGCATCCTCGGGCCGGGCGGAACCGAGGTCGACCCGACCAAGGTCGATTGGGCGACGGAGAAGGCGGCGAACTACACGCTGCGCCAGGATTCCGGCCTCGACAATTCGCTGGGGCAGGTCCGCATCGACATGCCCAACCGCTTTGCCGTCTACATGCATGACACGCCGGCCAAGTCGCTGTTCGCGCGTTCCGTGCGCTTCCACAGCCACGGCTGCGTCCGCGTGGGGCAGGTGAAGGAACTCGTCGGCTGGCTGCTGCAGGGCGTCGAAGGGCCGAACGGGCCGGGCTCGACCTGGGGCCCGATGGAGATCGAGACCGGCATCGCCGACGGCGAGCGCCGGGACATCAAGCTGCCGAAGCCGGTCCCCGTCGCCTTCGTCTATCTCACCGGCTATGCCGGGCCGGACGGGCGCGCCCAGTTCCGGGACGACATCTACGGCCTCGACAGCCCCAAGCCGGCGCCCCTGCCCGCGCCGGCCGCCGCCGCGCCGAAACCCACCGAGCCCGCCGCCACCGGCTCCGTCGGCGCCCGCCCGGCGAGCCCCCGGCCGGTGCCCCAGGCCGCCGCGGCCGAGCGCCGCAACGGCGAGGCGCCCTCGACCGTCCGCTGAAGGGGACCCAGCCATGCGGTGAGGGGAAAGATCGGAACCAACAGGGCGCGGTGCGATTGCAGGTGAGAACGCGGTCGGACCCCCCGTCAGAGGCCGACCCTATCCGTTTTACCACCTGCATATGGGAGCCTGAACGATGGCTAAGGCCAATCCGGTCAGCCGCATCGAGAGCGATCGCCTCAACACCCCGACCGACCTCGATCCGAACGACACCAAGAAGATCGCCGAGGGGCTCACCGTCCTTCTGTCGGACCTCTTCGCCCTCTACATCAAGACGAAGAACTTCCACTGGCACGTGAGCGGCCCGAACTTTCGCGATTACCACCTGCTGATGGACGAGCAGTCCCAGCAGATCTTCGCGATCATCGACGCCGTGGGCGAGCGCGCCCGCAAGATCGGTGGCACGGTGCTGCGCTCGCTCGGCCAGGCCAAGAGCCTGACCCGCGTCGCCGACAACGACGCCGAGTATGTCAGCCCGCTCGACATGCTCAAGGAGCTGCGCGACGACAACAAGGCGCTCACCGCGCACATGCGCGAGCTTCATGAGGTCACGGACGAGGCGAACGACGTCTCGACCACCTCGCTGCTGGAAGAGTGGATCGACCAGTCTGAGGAGCGCACGTGGTTCCTCTACGAGGCCACCCGCAACGCGACCGACAGCGGCCACTGAGCCGACTTACGTGAGATGAGGAAGCCCTGCGCAGCGATGCGCGGGGCTTTTCTTTGCGCCGCCTTGTGAGGCATCCTTCTTGGATCCGATGCGTCCAAGTGGGAGTTCGCGATGCCTTCGCAGGCGGTGAAGATCGGCGACGACGGCAAGTTGCTGATCCCGAACGATTTCCGCCGAGAACTCGGTCTGGACGCCGGCGACACTGTGACGGTCGAACTGACGGAGGATGGGTTGCGTGTGCGCTCCCTGTCCGCCGCCATCCGCACCGCGCAGGCCATCGTGCGCGGCTTCGCACCGGCCGAACGAAGCCTGTCCGACGAACTGATCGCAGAACGGCGAGCGAATGCCGAACGTGAGTGAGACTTACGTTCTGGATGCGTCTGCCCTGTTGTGTCTGCTGCATGCGGAGGCCGGCGCGGAACGGGTGACGGATATCCTGGATCGGTCGGTGATCGGTGCGGTCAACCTGTCCGAGGTCGTCGCCAAGCTCGCGGATACGGGGGGAACGGAGGCGCAGATATCGCGGGCACTCGGTGTACTGCGCCTCAAGGTCGAGCCCTTCGATGACGAACAGGCGCGCGTCGCGGGGCTGATGCGGACGGCGACGCGCCCCTTCGGATTATCCCTCGGCGACAGAGCCTGCCTCGCCCTCGCCCGCCAGCGCACTGCCGTTGCGGTCACGACCGATCGGGCATGGAGCAAACTTCCGGACCAGATCGGCGTCCCGATCCGCGTCGTCCGCTGACGCGAATGCCGGTCAGCCCGAGGCAGCGCGCTCGGTGTCGGCGGCTTGCCCGAGATCCAGCTGCACCTTCATCACCCCCGGATCCTCCGGGTCGCGCTTCTGGGTGAAGCCGAGGCGGCGGCAGACGGCGAGCATCGGGCGGTTCTCGGAAAGCACGGTGCCCTCCACCCGGCCGATCCCCTCCGAGCGCGCCCAGTCGATCATCAGCCGCATCAGCGCGAAGGCGAGCCCCGTGCCGCGCACGTCCTGGCCGACGCCGATCGCGTATTCGCCGCTGTCGTTGTTGGCGTCGGCGTGGAGGCGCACCGCGCCCAGCATCCGCTCGCGGCCGTCCGGGCCGATCTCCACCGCCACAAAGGCGATGGCGCGGGCGTAGTCGAGCTGCGTCAGCCGGGTGAGGAAAGCGTGGCTGAAGGCCCGCACCGGGCCGAAGAAGCGCAGGCGCAGGCTCTCCGGGTCGAGGTTCTCGAAGAACACCCGGAACAGGTCCTCGTCCTCCGGCCGCACGGGCCGCACCCGCACGGTCCGGTCCTTCAGGTTGAGCACCCGCACCCATTCCACCGGATAGGGGCGGATCGCGAAGCCCGGATGCCCGCCGCCGCGCCGGTCGCGGGTGCCGAAGCGGCTCTGCGGCACCCGGCCGATCCGCACCCGCGCGTCGAGGGCGAGCACCCCCGTCTCGTCGGCGAGCAGGGGGTTGATGTCGAGTTCGCGCACCTGCGGGAGGTCGGCGGCGAGCTGGGCGATCTTCACCAGGGTGAGGGCGATGGCCGACAGGTCGGCGGCGGGCACGTCGCGGTAGGCGTCGAGGCGCCGCGCCACGCGCGTGCGGCCGATGAGGTCGCGGGCGAGGATCATGTCGAGGGGCGGCAGGCCAAGCGCCCGGTCGTCGATCACCTCGACGGCGGTGCCGCCCCGGCCGAACACCACCACGGGTCCGAAGACCGGATCCTCGGCAAGACCGGCGATCAGTTCCCGGCGGCGGCCCCGGCGCACCATCGGCTGCACGGCGAAGCCGGTGACGCGGGCATCCGGCCGCTCCCGACGCGCCCGGGTGAGGATGCTGCGCGCCGCCTCGCGCACGTCGGCCTCGCTCGTCAGGTCGAGATGGACGCCGCCGATGTCGGATTTGTGCACGATGTCCGGTGAGACGACCTTGAGCGCCACCGTCTGCCCCGCCGCGATCAGCGGCCACGCGGCGGCGGCGGCGGCGTCGATGTCGGGGGCGAGCGTCAGCGGCACCGCCGGGATACGATAGGCCGAGAGCAGGGCGCTCACCGCGATCGGGTCGAGCCAGGACGCCCCCTGGCGCAGGGCGTCGGCCACGATCCGCCGCGCCGCCTCCGTGTCGGGGGAGAAATCGCGCGGGAGCGAATCGGGCGTGCGCATCAGGTCGTCCTGCGCCTCCCGGTAGCGGACGAGGTGCAGGAACCCTTCGATCGCCTCAGAATCGGAGGAGAAATGTGGGATGCCGGCGCCCGCGAAGGTCTCGCGCACGGCCTCGGCCTCCCCGAGGGAGACGGCGAAGACCGGCTTCTTGCGCGATTGGCCCTTGCGCGCCTGCGTCACCGTCTCGGCGATGGCGCCGGCCACGGCCTTCGCATCGGAGCGGATCGTCGGGACGTGGATCGCCAGCACCGCATCGCCGGCGGCATCGGTGAGCAGCGGCGCCAGTGCCTCCGCGAAGGCGGGGCCACCCGCATCCATGCCGAGATTCACCGGGTTGCCGGCGGGGATCGCGGCGAGGAGGCCGGATCGGTCGGCGAGCTTGTCGGCGGCGAGCCAGCCGATGCCGAGCCCGTTGGTGAGGATCGAGAGCCGCTTGCCGGGGAAGGGCCGCTGCCGGCCGAGCGTCTCGACGGCGGCGAACATCTCGTCGAGATCCTGAACGGCGAGCAGGCCCGCCCGGCGGAAGGCGGCGGCATAGACCGCGTCCGGCCGGGCCAGCGCGCCGGTATGGGTCACGGCGGAGCCGGCCCAGCCCGGCGCGTCGGGCCGGCGGCGTCCCGCGCGCAGCACCACCACCGGCTTCGCCCGTGCCGCCGCGCGGGCGGCGGACATGAACCTGCGGGCATCCTCCACCCGGTCGAGGCAGAGCAGGATTGCGCGGGTGCGGATGTCGGCGGCGAAATGGTCGAGGCAATCGGAGGCGTCGATGTCGAGGGCGTTGCCCAGCGCCATCACCGCCGAGAAGCCGTTCCCCCGCCGGCTCGCCCATTCCACGATGGCCGCTGCCACCGTGCCCGATTGCGAGATCAGCGCGAGGTCCCCCGCCGAAGGCGCGTGGGCGAACAGGCTCGCATCGAGTTTTCGCGATGGCACGCACAGGCCCGCGCTGCTGGGGCCGAGGAGGCGCAGGCCATGGGCGCGGGCGGCGATCCGCGCCCGGGGGCCGGGATCCTCCGGCCCGCGTCCGAGCCCGGCGCTGAGGATGATGGCCGCCGCCGCGCCGATCCGCCCGGCCTCGTCCACCACCTCCGGCACGCCCTCCGGCGGCACCGCCACGATCACGAGGTCGGGCACGGCGGGCAGCGCCGAGAGGGTCGGGGCGGTGGCGAGCCCTTCGATGGCGGCTTCCGTCGGATGAACGGGGAGGATGCGCCCGGGATAGCCCGAGCGGCGCAGGTTCGCGAGTACGCTGCGGCCCACGCTGCCCTCGCGGGCGCCGGCGCCGACGAAAGCCACCGCGCGGGGGGCGAGTAGCCTGTCGAAGCGATAGGTGCTCATGCCGTCCCCGGGCGTGGCGGGCGATCCACAGGTTTTCCCCGCTGCTTCAGGATCGGGCAAGGGGGGCTTGCGAGGCTCATCGCCGCCACCACCGATCGAGTTGCCGATGTCGATGCCGTCCGCGCGCCCCGTGTCCCCCGGCGCGGGCGAGGCGCCCGCCCGCCCGCCGAACCTCGTCGCCCGCCTGTTCTGGACGGGGGTGACGGGCGCGTCCATCGCCTTCTGGTACGGGCCGGCGGCCTTCGCCGGCACGGGGCTGGCGCTCGCCGCCGTGCTGGCCCGCCATCTCGACAGGCCGCGCCGCCTGCGCGCCCGCGTCCGCCGCATCGCCCGGCGCCACGGCGAAACCCTGGCGCTCCGCCGCCGCCAGGAACGGTTCGAGGATGCCTACGGCAACCTGATCGACGACGGCTGGCTGCGCGAGTGCGACTATTTCCTCGACCGCACGGTCCTGCCGCAACTCGGCGCCCGCGACGCGGACCTGTTCGACCGGGAGCGCCCCCGGATGCTCGCGGTGATCGAGGCGGCGGCGGCTGACATCGACCTGCCCGACGAGGACGAGGCGCCGGAGGACGGCATCGCTTACGAGCGCTTCTGCGCCGGCCTTCTGACGCGGGCGGGCTGGCGCACTCACCGGACTCCGCCGAGCGGCGACCAGGGGGCGGATGTCGTGGCCGAGCGGGAGGGGATCCGGCTCATCGTGCAATGCAAGCGGCTCGGGCGCCCGGTCGGCAACGCCGCCGTGCAGGAGGCCGCCGCCGCCCTGCGCTACTGGGAGGGGGATCGCGCGGCGGTGGTCTCGAACGCGGGCTTCACCCCCGCCGCCCGCCGCCTCGCGGGGGCCACGGGCGTGTTGCTGCTCCACCATGGGGATCTGGCGGAGCTGGAGGTCGAGGTTTGAGGCTCAGGCCAGCGGCCCGGGGATCGCGCTCTCGGCCTTCACGAGCAGGCGCGCCTCGTGGCGGCGCACGAAGGCCCAGAGGGCGATGCCGCCGAAGATCACCAGGGCGAGGAGGGTGAGGCCCACCGGCCCGGCGACCTTCTCGATGGAGCGGCCGCAATAATACGAGCCGAGGCCCATGCTCGCGGCCCAGGTCACGCCGCCCAGCGCGTTGAAGATGAAGAAGCGGCGGGCATCCAGGCGGTTCACCCCGGCGAGCAGGGCCGCGTAGGCGCGCAGCATCGCGGTGAAGCGGCCGAAGAATACGATCTTCCCGCCATGCCGCCGGAACAGGTACTGCCCAAGCTTCAACCGGCCGTGGTCGAGGGCGATCAGGTGGCCGTAGCGGAGCAGCAGGGGCATGCCCCAGCGCCGCCCGGCCCAGTAGCCGAGGTTGTCGCCGAGGATCGCGGCCGTCGCTGCGGCGGCGATCACGCCGGCAATGTCGAGATTGCCGGTGCTGCCGGCATAGACGGCGGACGAGATCAGCACCGTCTCGCCGGGGCAGGGCACGCCCGCGCTTTCCAGCGTGATGATCACGAAGATGGCGATGTAGCCGTAATTCGCGATCAGGTCGGCGATGGGCAGATCGTGCAGGAAGGCCATGGGTCCTCGGGGGCCGGCTGCGGGTAATCGCCCGCTGCCTTAGCCCGCAGAACATGGCCTCACGAGGGCGCGCCCGTCAGGGCCCCTTCGTCAGAGGACCTTCAAGAGGGCCTCGGCGCCGGACGCCTCGGCCTTCGAGGGCGATTCCTCGACGTTGAGGACCCGCACCACGCCGTCCTCGACGAGCATGGAATAGCGCTTGGAGCGGGTGCCGAGGCCGAAGCCCGTGCCATCCATTTCCAGGCCGATCGCCTTGGCGAAGTCGGCGTTCCCGTCCGCCAGGAACTCGATGCCCTCGGCCGCGCTCGCCTTGGCCCAGGCGTCCAGCACGAACACGTCGTTGACGCTGGTCACGGCGATGGCGTCGACGCCCTTGCTCAGGATGGCCTCCCGGTGCTGCACGAAGCCCGGCAGGTGGTTGCGGTGGCAGCTCGGGGTGAAGGCGCCGGGCACGCCGATCAGCACGATCCGACGGCCCTTGAACACGTCGTCCGTGGTGCGCGCGATCGGGCCTTCGGGGCCGATCACCCGGAAGGTCGCCTGAGGCAGGTGTTCGCCGACCTGGATCATCTGGTCTCTCCGCTGGGGCGGGGTTCCCCGCTGGCTCGGGGCTGACGTAGCGTGGCGGACTAGGCCTGTCGAGGCGGCCGGTCTCGGCGGGCGGAAATCGAAGCCGCACAATCACGTTGTCCGCTGGACAACACGCCACCTGAAGGCCAGCATACGATCATGCCGACCACCCTTCCTCCCCGGCAGACGGCGCTCTCCGGCACGAATTTCCTCGACGGTCAGTTCCTGGTCGCGATGCCCGGGATGGCGGACGAGCGGTTCGCGCGCTCGGTGATCTACATCTGCGCCCATTCCTCCGACGGGGCGATGGGAATCATCGTCAACAAGCCCGCCACCGACATCAGCATGCCGGACCTGCTGGTGCAGCTCGACGTGGCGCCCGAGGCGGACGCGATCCGCCTGCGCGAGCGCGTCGGCCACATGCCGGTGCTGATGGGCGGACCGGTGGAGGGGCGGCGCGGGTTCGTCCTGCACTCGGACGATTTCCACATCGCGCAATCGACGCTCATCATCGACGATGGGATCTGCCTCACCGCCACGGTGGAGATCCTGCGCGCCATCGCCAGCGGCGAGGGCCCGGCCAACGCCGTGCTGGCCCTCGGCTATGCCGGCTGGCAGGCCGGGCAACTCGAAAGCGAGATCATGGCCAACGGCTGGCTCAACTGCCAGGCGGATCCGAGCCTGATCTTCGCGCCGGACCTCGAATCCAAGTACGAGCGGACCCTGCGGGACAACGGGATCGATCCCGCCATGCTCTCCGCGAGCGTCGGGCGGGCCTGACGGGCCGCCCTCCGCAATCCGTTACTCGGGTTCGGGGCCGCCGAACGCGTCCGGGTTCATGCCCTCGACGGAGGGCTTCGGCTTCGGCTTGCGCGGGGCGGCGACCGTCGTCGTGGGCGCGGCGGTGTTGGCGCCGAGCCGCGTCGCCAGCGCCAGCGAGCGGTTCTCCGTGAAGCGCAGGTGGCAGAAGCCGTGCGTGCCCTCGCGGGCGTAGCTCCGGCAGAACTGCTCCCGGTCCGCCGAGAAGGCAGCCTGCTCGGCCACGATCGGGCGGACATCCTCCCGCCGGGCCCGCTGGGTCATCAGCTTGTAATTGTCGCGCACCGACTTGTCGGCGACGCCCCGGGCCGTGTCGAACTCCCCCGCACGGGGGATGAGCGTGGCGGCCGGCGGCCCCCACAGCCCGACCGGCGTCGTCGCGCAGTCGGCGGCCGAGAAGGTGCAGGTCTGGCCGGATTCGACGGTCGTCACCATCACGCCGCCCTCGGCCACGTCCAGCCGCAGCGGGCATTCGGCGGCCGGCGCCTCGTAGCGCGGCACGCCCTCGGGCTTGCCGGCGGCAGTCAGGGTGATCGGCTTGCCGCCGCCGAGCTTGACGCTGCACGTCTCGGTCGGCTGCGAGACCTTCGTGCCCGGCAGGGTCACGGTGGCCGTGAGGCCCGTGCCGGCCCGTTCGAGCTTCAGGGCGCCGGTCGTGCCGTTGAGCTGCAGGTCCTGGTTGAGGATTCCCTCCTCGCTCGGGGCCTTCAGCACCACCGGCGCGCGCGGCACCGGGGCGGGGCGGGCCGCCTCGGGGGCCGCCGATCCCGGCTGGCCCGGCTCCTCCGGCGCGCCGGGGGCGGGGCCGCCCTCCGGGATGCGCTGGGGCGGCACGGGCGGACGCTCCGGCTTGATGCCGAACAGCCGTTCGAGAAAATTCTGCGCCTCCGCCGGGCGGACAGGCGCCCCCAGGGCGAGGCCCGCCGTCAGGGCGGTGAGCAGGAGAAGGCGGGTCGGTCGGGGCTGGCGCGCGGGCAAGGACGGCTCTGTCGAGTGATTTTCCTGCGGGGGCCGGTCTCGATCCCACGGGACAGGGTTAACACGCCATCGGTGGCGCTGACGTGGCAGCGGAGCAACAAATTGCGGCTGTGCGGAAGGGCCTTGCCCCTGGTGGGGGTTGAAAACCCCTGGCGGCCGAAGGCACTGGCCGTGGAGACCGCGTTCATGCCAAGGCTTCTTGCGGCGTCGGGCGGCGGTTCTTATATCGCCGACGACGCGGGATTATCCGCTGGATTTCGGCCGTTCGCGGCCCTTGATCCGGCCCGGGTCCCGTACTCACATCAGATGCGTCAGTCTCCATCGCGAGTTCTGAAATGCCATGGGCCGAGCTGCTTCGGGGCTCGGCGGTCTGCTTGAACGCGACAGAAGAGGGATCCCACCATGGGTAAAGTAATCGGTATCGACCTCGGCACCACCAATTCCTGCGTGGCCGTCATGGAAGGCACGCAGCCGAAGGTCATCGAAAATTCGGAAGGCGCCCGCACCACCCCGTCGATCGTGGCCTTCACCGACGACGGCGAGCGGCTCGTCGGCCAGCCGGCCAAGCGGCAGGCGGTGACGAACCCCGAGCGGACGTTCTTCGCCATCAAGCGCCTGATCGGGCGCACCTACGACGACCCGATGACCCAGAAGGACAAGGGTCTCGTCCCCTACAAGATCGTACGCGGCGACAACGGCGACGCCTGGGTCGAGGCCGACGGCAAGAAGTACTCGCCGTCCCAGATCTCGGCCTTCACCCTTCAGAAGATGAAGGAGACGGCGGAGGCCCATCTCGGCCAGCCGGTCACGCAGGCGGTCATCACCGTCCCGGCGTACTTCAACGACGCCCAGCGTCAGGCGACCAAGGACGCCGGCAAGATCGCCGGCCTCGAGGTCCTGCGCATCATCAACGAGCCGACGGCGGCGGCGCTCGCTTACGGCCTCGACAAGAAGAAGGCCGGCACCATCGCGGTCTACGACCTCGGCGGCGGCACCTTCGATGTGTCGATCCTCGAGATCGGCGACGGCGTGTTCGAGGTGAAGTCCACGAACGGCGACACCTTCCTCGGCGGCGAGGACTTCGACAACCGCGTGGTCGAGTACCTGACCGCCGAGTTCAAGAAGGAGCAGGGCATCGACCTGACCAAGGACAAGCTCGCCCTCCAGCGCCTCAAGGAGGCCGCCGAGAAGGCCAAGATCGAGCTGTCGTCCTCCACGCAGACCGAGATCAACCTGCCCTACATCACCGCCGACCAGACCGGCCCGAAGCACCTCGCGCTCAAGCTCTCGCGCGCCAAGTTCGAGTCCCTGGTGGACGACCTCGTCCAGCGGACCATCGAGCCCTGCCGCAAGGCCCTCAAGGATGCCGGCGTCACCCCCGCCGAGATCGACGAGGTGGTGCTCGTGGGCGGCATGATCCGCATGCCGAAGATCCAGGAGGTGGTGAAGTCCTTCTTCGGGAAGGAGCCCCACAAGGGCGTCAACCCGGATGAGGTCGTGGCCATCGGCGCGGCGGTGCAGGCCGGCGTGCTCCAGGGCGACGTGAAGGACGTGCTGCTCCTCGACGTCACTCCGCTGTCGCTGGGCATCGAGACGCTCGGCGGCGTGTTCACCCGCCTGATCGACCGCAACACCACGATCCCGACCAAGAAGTCCCAGACCTTCTCGACGGCGGAAGACAACCAGAACGCGGTCACGATCCGGGTCTTCCAGGGCGAGCGCGAGATGGCGGCGGACAACAAGCTGCTCGGCCAGTTCGACCTCGTCGGCATCCCGCCGGCCCCGCGCGGCATGCCGCAGATCGAGGTGACGTTCGACATCGACGCCAACGGCATCGTCAACGTGACGGCCAAGGACAAGGCGACGAACAAGGAGCACCAGATCCGCATCCAGGCCTCGGGCGGCCTGTCCGACTCGGACATCGAGCGGATGGTAAAGGACGCCGAGGCCAATGCCGAGGCGGACAAGCGCCGCCGCGAGCTGGTCGAGGTGAAGAACCAGGGCGAGAGCCTCGTGCACTCCACCGAGAAGTCGGTGAAGGAGTACGGCGACAAGGTCTCGGCCGCCGACAAGGGCACCATCGAGACGGCCATCACGGCCCTCAAGACCGCCCTGGAAGGCGAGGACGTCGAGACCATCAAGGCCCGCACCACGGACCTGATGCAGGCGTCGATGAAGCTCGGCGAGGCGATGTACGCCGCGAGCCAGTCGGCTGGGCCGGACGGCGCGGCGGCCGGTGGCGAGGCGTCGGCCGAGAAGAAGGACGACGTCATCGACGCCGACTTCCAGGAAGTCGACGAGAAGGACCAGAAGAAGCGGGCTTAATCGCCACGCTCGTCTGAAACTTTACGGGGCCGGAGCGATCCGGCCCCGTCTTCGCTTGTGCGTGCGCACGCTCTCCGTCATCGGAAAGCAAGGCGCGGACGGGAAGGCACCTGAGGGCAGGGATGTCGAAGCGGGACTATTATGAGGTGCTGGGGGTCGCGAGGACCGCCACGGACGGCGAGATGAAAACCGCCTTCCGCAAGCTCGCGATGTCCTATCATCCGGACCGCAATCCCGGCGACAAGGAAGCCGAGATCAAGTTCAAGGAGATCAACGAGGCCTATCAGTGCCTCTCCGACGGTCAGAAGCGCGCCGCCTACGACCGGTTCGGCCATGCCGCCTTCAGCCAGGGCGGTGGCGGCGGCCCGGGCTTCGGCAACGAGTTCGGCGACTTCATGTCGGACATCTTCGACAATTTCTTCGGCGATGGCCGCGGCGCCGGCGGGGCCGGCGGCGCGCGGCGCAGCAGCACCCCCGGGCGCGAGCGCGGCGCGGACCTGCGCTACAACCTCGAAATCACCCTGGAGGAGGCCTTCACCGGGAAGGCCGAGACCATCAAGATCCCGACCTCGATCACCTGCGAGACCTGCTCGGGCTCGGGCGCCAAGCCCGGTTCCAAGCCGCGTCCTTGCGCGACCTGCGGCGGCTTCGGCCGGGTGCGGGCGGCGCAGGGGTTCTTCGCCATCGAGCGGACCTGCCCGAACTGCCACGGGCGCGGCGAGATCGTGGACGACCCCTGCCCGAACTGCCAGGGCGCGGGCCGGGTCAACCGGGAGCGGACGCTCTCCATCAACGTGCCGGCGGGCGTCGATGACGGCCTGCGCATCCGCCTCGCGGGCGAGGGCGAGAGCGGTCTGCGCGGCGGCCCCTCGGGGGACCTCTACGTCTTCCTCTCGATCAAGCCGCACGAGTTCTTCCAGCGGGACGGGGCGGACCTGTTCTGCCGGGTGCCGATCTCCATGGTGACGGCGGCGCTGGCGGGCGAGATCACCGTGCCGGTGATCGACGGGTCGCAGACCCAGGTGCGCATCCCGGCCGGCACGCAGACGGCCAAGCAGTTCCGCATCAAGGGCAAGGGCATGCCGGTGCTGCGCTCCCGCGAGGTCGGCGACCTCTACATCCAGGTCTTCGTCGAGACCCCGCAGAGCCTGACCAAGCGCCAGCGCGAGCTGCTGCTCGAGTTCGACCAATCCGCCTCACCGGAAAATCATCCGGAATCGGCAGGGTTCTTTTCCAAGGTTCGCGAGTTCTTCGGGGGCGCCGCGAAGGCATGAGCCCCCGAACGGTCATGCGCGGACGGCGCCCTGCCGTGGCGCAGACACCCTAGGCGGCGCCTTGACCGGACGATAGATACGTTAGCCTGCCACACACTTTCGACTCTCCACGGCATCGGGAATCCAGGACTTGCCGCCGCTGCGCCACTCCAGTGCAAAGGTCCCCGGCCTCGAAGGCCGTCTCCGTGAGGGCCGCCTCCTCGGGCCCCGCCGTGATCCACTGGAGGACGAAGCGAGGTTCCTGCGCTCGTGGCTGGAACGGCCCCTCGTCACCGGGGCGGTGACGCCCTCGGGCCGGATGCTGGCCCGGACCATGGCCTCCTATGTCGATCCGCAGCAGGACGGCCCGGTGATCGAGCTGGGACCGGGCACCGGCCCGGTGACGGAGGCGCTGATCCGCCGGGGCATCGCCCCGGAGCGGCTGATCCTCGTGGAGTTCAACCCGGATTTCTGCCGCCTTCTCGCCCGCCGTTTCCCCGGCGTCACGGTGATTCGGGGCGATGCCTACAACATCCGCGCGACGCTCGATTCGGTGCTCGCGGAGCCCGGCGCGGCGACGATCTCCAGCCTGCCGCTGTTCACCAAGCCTTTGGAGCAGCGCCTCGACCTGCTCAACGCCGCGCACGACCTCATGCGGCCGGGCGCGCCCTTCATCCAGTTCACCTACGCGGTGGTGCCGCCGATCCCCGCCAAGTGCGAGGCCGGCAGCTACACCGCCGCGCCCTCAAATCGGGTGTGGCTGAACCTGCCGCCCGCGCGGGTCTGGGTGTATCGCCGGCCCTAGCCGAATTGCTCCCGGAGAATCCGCTCGTCGAGGCTGTGCCCCGGATCGTGCAGCAGCACGAGGTTCGTGGTGCGGTCGAGCGAGGTCTCCACGGTGCAGACCCGGCGGAACTCGGTGTGGTCGGCCACCGCCGCCACGGGTCGGTGGCCGGCATCCAGCACTTCGATCCGGATGCGCGCGTAATCCGGCAGCAGCGCCCCGCGCCAGCGCCGGGGCCGGAAGGCCGAGATCGGGGTGAGCGCCAGCAGCTTGGCGTCGAGCGGCAGGATCGGCCCCCCCACGGAGAGGTTGTAGGCCGTCGAGCCGGCGGCGGTGGCGCAGAGCACGCCGTCCGCGATGAGCTGTTCAAGCCGCACCTGCCCATCGACGGAAATCTTCAGCTTCGCCGTCTGGTGCGTCTGGCGCAGGAGGTAGACCTCGTTGATCGCCCGCGCGGTATGGGCGCGGCCCTCCGTGTCCGTGGCCTGCATGAGGAGCGGGTGGATGACGCTGCGATGGGCGTTGTCCAGGCGCTCGCGCAGGTCGTCCTCCCCGAACTCGTTCATCAGGAAGCCGACCGTGCCCCGGTTCATGCCGTAGATTGGCTTCGGCGCATCCATGAAGCGGTGCAGCACCTGCAGCATCAGGCCGTCGCCGCCGAGCGCCACGACGACGTCCGCCTCCTCGGGCGAGACGTGATCGTAGCGCCGCATCAGCAGGGCGGCGGCCTCGCGGGCGTCGCGGGTCGGGCTCGCCACGAAGGCGATGGTCTTGCTGCGCATGACGCTAGACGGACACGGGCCGGCGGATCGGGGTCACGGGCGGGGCTCCCAAACTGTCGAGCGGACCCGCCCGGTTGACGTCGGCCGTCGCGGCACCCACTCAGGGGAACCGCACGATGGAGGCATAGCATGGAGCGCCCGCTCCTCGTCTATACGACCTTTCCCGATGAGGCTTCCGCCCTCAACATCGGCGAGGCCCTGGTGCGCGACAGGCTGGTCGCCTGCGTCAACGTCCTGTCGGCGATGAGTTCGGTCTTTGCCTGGAAGGGCAAGGTCGAGCGGGCGAACGAGGTGGCCGCAATCCTCAAGAGCCACGAGGGGCTGAAGGACGCGCTCTTCGCCGCCGTGAAGGCCCGCCACCCCTACGAGACGCCGATCCTCCTGACCCTGCCGGTGGAGGGAGCCGACCCCGATACCCTGGCGTGGATCCTGGAGGAGACTCAGGCCCCGCCGACCGGGTAGCTGCGCCCCTTCCACGTCGCCGCCCCGGCGCGCTCCCGGCGGAGCAGCACGTTCCACTGGATCGCCAGCGCCACGGCGATGGAGGCCGGGTGCAGGAGGATCGTCGCCGCCGGCTCGCGGGTCGCGACGGTGATGGCGGCGCGGGTCGCGAGAGAGAGGGCGAGCGCCAGCGCGGCGAGCCACGCGGCCTCCGGCGGCAGCAGGCCGAATAGGCCGGCGAGGACGAGGAGCACCGGCAGCAGGTGGCCGAGGCCGAGCAGCGCCGTCCAGAGGGGCAGGGCGCGGGCCGTGGCAAGGCCCTCGTGGGCGTTCTTCGAGAACCCGGCCCAGGCGGCGGGGAAGCCGTCATACATCCGGCAGGTGGCGATGCGGGCGCCTGCCACGAGATCGGTGTGGTAGCCCGCCCGCCGGAAGATCGGCGCGAGGCGCACGCCGTCGTGGAGGAAGGCCCGCACGGCGCCGTGGCCCCCGGTGGCGGCATAGGCGTCCCTGTCGAACAGCACGAGCTGCCCGCAGGCGGTGGCGAGCGACGGGTTCGGCAGCCGTCGCATCAGCGGCATCGGCAGGTAGCCGACGAGGAGGAAGTTGATCATCGGCACGGTCAGCCGCTCACCCAGCGTGTCCATGCGCTGGCGCGGCACGGCGCTCACCAGGGCCGCGCCCGTCGCGCGGGCATGGGCCGAGAGGGCGGCGGCGGCCTGCGGTTCCAGGGTGACGTCGGCGTCGATGAAGAGGAGCCGCCGGCCCCGGGCCTGGCTCGCGAGATGGGCGCAGGCGTGGTTCTTGCCGGTCCAGCCCTCGGGCAGGTCGGGCACGGGGGCGAGGCGCAGGCGCGGGTCGCCGAGGCCCGTGACGATCGCGGCGGTGTCGTCGGTCGAATGGTCGTCGCCGACGATCACCTCCACCGGCACGCCCGTGCTTGCCAGCGCCGCGCGCACGGTGCCCGCGATGTTGCCGGCCTCGTTGCGGGCGGGGATCAGGATCGAGACGAGGTCGTCGCCGGGTTCCGGTTCGGGGCTCCTGAGGACGAGGAGGTTCGCCATCGCCAGACCCGCCGGGAGGAGGGCGGCGAGCAGGCAGAGCAGGGCGAGGACAGTCAGCATGGCCTCGCTCAGGGGCTGGGGCTGCGATGGGCGGGGTCGAAATGCCGGCCGCGCAGCCGGGCGGCTCCGCGCCGCCACAGGTCGTAGAGGCCGCCGACGCCCTTCCGCCCGGCCAGCAGCGGCCGGAAGCGGGCGGGATCGCGGGTCATCACGTCGGCGCCGAGGCGGTCGAGGGTGTCGGTGAGCGCCCCTTCGAGGCGGGCGAGGCGGTCGGCGCGGGGCAGGGCGGCGAGGTCGGCCGCGCTCATCGCCGGCCCGAAGGCGGCGAAGGCCTCGGCGCCGCGCTCCTCCCAGAAGGCGTATTCCAGGGCGAGGGGCACGAACAGGGCGTCGGGCGCCAGTTCCGCCAGCCGGGCGACGCCGGGGCGCAGGCCGAGGGGGCGCACCCGCACGTCCTGAAAGCGGCCCTGCGCGGTGATCCACATCAGGGCACCGGGCCGGGCGAGGATGTCCCGTGCGGCGGCCAGGAACTGCGCCCCGCCCCGCGCGGTCTCGAGATCGACGCCGAAGGCGCCCATCCGCTCGAAGATCCGGTACTTGGCGAGCATCGCCGCATCGAACGGCGCGCGGTGGTCGCGGCCGGGAAACAGCCGTCCGGCGAGCAGGATGATCACCGCCGCATCCCACCACGCCGGGTGGTTGCAATAGATCACCACCGGGCCGGGATGCCCCGTCACCGGCGGGGCGCTCCACAGCGGCAGGTTCAGCCCGTCGAGATGGCGGCGCAGGTAGCGATCGAACCACGCCACCATGAACCGCCACAGGGCGGGGGACGTGCGGGGCAGGGGGCGCCGGTCCCTCGTCCCTCCCTGCCTCGCGACGGCCCGGCTCACGCCGACTTGCGCTCCGGCGCCGCCCCTTGCCCGCGCGCATCCGCGTCGAGGGCGTCGGCGGCGATCCAGCCGGACATCATCACCATCGGCATGCCGGGGCCGGGATGGGCGGCGCCGCCCGCGAGGTAGAGGCCGCGCACCTGCCGCGAGCGGTTGCCCGGCTTGAATGCGCCCATCACCTTACCGTGCGAGGCCAGCCCGTAGATCGCGCCGTTCAGCACCTTGTAGCGCTCGTGGATGTCCTGGGGCGTCAGGTGACGCTCCACGACGATCCGGTCCTCCAGGTCGGTGAGGCCGGCGGTGCGCTTCAGCTTGTCGAGGATGGTGCGGCGGTAGTTCTGGAACAGTGGCCCGTCCGGGCGCCAATCGTGGTGCGGGCGCAGGTACGGCGTGTGGACGAGGACGTAGAGCGCTTCGCCGCCCTCCGGCGCCACGGACGGATCGGTGGAGGAGGGCGCCGCGAGGTAGGCGGTCGGGTCCGGGGCGGGCTCGCCCTTGCGGTAGATGTACTCGAACTCCTCCTCGGGATCGCGGGAGAAGACGAAATCGTGGTGCGCAAGGTGCTCGTAGCGCTCCTTCAGCCCGAGATAGAGTACCACGCCGGAGCAGGCCGGCTCGGGGTTCTTCTTCTCGAAGGACTTGCCCGGCTCGCCGCCGATCAGCTCCTTGTAGGTGCGCACCGAATCCATGTTGGAGATCACGGCGTCGAAGGGCGTGGAGCCCTCGGCGGTGCGCACGCCGCGCACGGCGCCGCCCGTGGTGTCGATCCCCGTCACCTCGATGCCGGGCTTCAGCGTCGCGCCGAGTTCCTCGGCGAGCTTGGCGAGACCTTCGGCCACGGCGCGGGTGCCGCCCATCGGGTACCAGACCCCCTCGGAGGTCTGCATGTGGGCGATGGCGCAGAGCACGGCCGGCGCGCCGTAGGGCGAGGAGCCGACATACTGGACGAAATGGTCGAGCATCTGCGCCAGCCGCGCGTCCTTGACCTTGCCCCGGATGGTGGAGGCCACCGAGGCGTGCATCCGCAGGGAGAGCACGTCCCGCAGGGTACCGGGGTTCATGTTCTCGCGGATGTTGATCGTGTCGAACAGGTCTTCGACCGGCTTCCAGAAGAAGAATTTTTCCGAGACGCCGTGCAGGTGCTCGGAGATGTCGATGAACTTCTTGTAGCCCTCCCCAGTGCCGGGGGCGAAGCGGTCCATGGCGGTGGCCATGGTGGCCACGTCCTGCATCAGGTCGATGCGGGTGCCGTCCTCGAAGAAGCAGCGCCATTGCGGGTCGAGCCGGCGCAGGTCCATGTAATCGTGCACCGAGCGCCCGGCCTCGGCGAAGATGCGTTCCAGCACCCGCGGCACGGTGAGGATGGTCGGCCCCATGTCGAAGCGGAAGCCGCCCTCGTGCAGGACGGCGGCCTTGCCTCCGAGCCAGCCGTTCTTGTCGTAGACGGTGACGCGATGGCCCCTGGCGGCGGCGACGCAGGCGGCGGCAAGCCCCCCGAGGCCTGAGCCGATCACCGCGACCCTCGAATCCTGGCTCATGAACTGGGCACGCTCCGAACGGGCGGGACGAACGGCCCGGCCCTCTCTGGGAAGCTAGACCTGACACGGCGTGGGTCAACGTGCCCTGCCGTCGCGGGAGGGCACATCCACCGGGTTTCGCCGCCGTCAGCATTCGTTCCGGCCCGGATAACCCTGAGGCCGCCGTCCCGGCTTCGGGCCAGCATTGGGGGCGAAATCTCAGCGAGAAAATCGGATCGAGGATCCGATCGACTGTCATAAAAACTAAACTCGAGAGCTCAAGAATTATATTTCACTGGCTGGTTGTTATAGGCTGCGCAATGAGACTGACGGATGTCAGATGCCTTAATCGTTGCTTAGCACGGACGATCTAATTTCTACCCGTCGTCGCAGGATCGTTCCCATGTTCGCCCACGTAACCATCCGCGCCCGCCTGATCGGTGCGCTCCTGGTGCTGCTGCTTCTCATCTCCGGCCTCGGCGGGTTCAGCTACCTGCGGCTTCAGGCGCTGAGCGCCGCGACGAACGATCTCGGCGCCAACGCGCTGCCCTCGAGCCGCGTGCTCGGCAAGACGGCGGCGGATTTCGAATCCCTCCGCAGCCGGCAGCTGGCCTATCTGGTCTCCAGCGAGGAGCGCCGTCCCCAATCCCTGACGCGGCTGAAGGCGACCCTCGCCGAGATCGACAAGGATCTGCAGGATTACGCCCCCCTCGTGAGCCCCGGAGAGGATGCGCTCTGGGCGGCGGTGAAGACGACGGTGCCGGCCTATTCCGGCATGACGAAGGAGTTCCTGCAGCTCCTCCACGGCGGCGACACGAGCGGCGCCAGGGATTACCTGCTCGACGCGATGCTCCCGACGCTCAACGCGGCGCGGGCGGCGCTGAAGGCCGACCTCGACTTCAACGAAGCCCTCGGCAAGCGGAGCGCGCAGGACGCCGCCGAACTCGGCGCCCGGGCGCAACTCGCCATCGCCATCGTCGTCGCCGTCGCGGCGGCGATCACGCTGGCGGTGGCCTGGATGTCGGTGGTGACGATCTCCCTGCCGATCCGGCGCATGGCGGTGCGGATGGAGCGCCTTGCGGAGGGCGACGCGACGGTCGAGATCCCCCATGCGGGCGAGCGCAGCGAGATCGGCGCGATGGCCTCGGCGGTGCAGGTGTTCAAGGACAACCTGATCCGCACGCGGGCGCTAGAGGAGGAGACCGCCCTGGCCCGCCTCGCCGCCGAGGAGCAGCGCAAGGCCGGGATGCGCCAGATGGCGGACGGGTTCGAGGCGGCGGTGGGCGGCATCATCGGCATGGTGTCCTCCTCCGCGACGGAGCTGCAGGCCACCGCCCAGACCATGACCGCCACGGCGACCGAGACGGCGAGCCAGTCGACCACGGTCGCGGCGGCGGCGGAGCAGGCGGGCTCGAACGTCAACACCGTGGCGGCGGCGGCCGAGGAGCTGGGCTCGTCGGTGCAGGAGATCGGCCGGCAGGTCAGCGGCTCGGCGGAACTCGCCCGCCTCGCCGTGGGCGAGGCCGACCGGACCGGCGCCCTGGTGCTGGAACTGAACACGGCCGTCTCGCGCATCGGCGACGTGGTCGGGCTGATCTCGACCATCGCCGGCCAGACGAACCTGCTGGCCCTCAACGCCACGATCGAGGCGGCCCGCGCGGGGGCCGCCGGCAAGGGCTTCGCGGTGGTGGCCGCCGAGGTGAAGACCCTCGCCGAGCAGACCGCCAAGGCCACCAGCGAGATTTCCGGCCAGATCGCGCAGATCCAGTCCTCCACGACCGATGCGGTCGGCTCGATCACCGGCATCACGGCGCGGATCCGCGAGATCAACGACGTGGCCACCTCCATCGCGGCGGCGGTGGAGGAGCAGGGCGCGGCGACCCAGGAGATCGTGCGCAACGTGTCCCAGGCGGCCATGGGCACGGGGGAGGTCACGACCAACATCGCGGGGGTGGCGAGCGCCGCCGAGGAGACCGGCGCGGCGGCGAGCCAAGTGCTCGGCGCGGCCTCCGAGCTCTCGCGCCAGTCGGAGCATCTGGCCCAGGAGGTCGGGCGCTTCCTCGCCACCGTGCGGGCGGCGTAGTCGGCTCAGATCGTCCGGCGCGACACCGCCGTCAGGGCGACGCCGAGGCCGGCGAGCGCCACGGCGGCGAGCACCGCCAGGGCCGGCAGGGCGGCGGCGAAGCCCTCGCCGAGGGCGGATTGATAGGCCTCGATCGCCCAGGCGTTCGGGGTCAGCCATCCGGCCTGCTGCAGCCAGGGCGGCATGAGGAAGCGCGGCACCATCGAGCCGCCGATGGCCGAGAGGAGCAGCACGCCGAAGGTCGCCGCGAGATGCGCCTGCTGGCGCGAGGCGGCGAGCGCGCAGGCGGCGAGCGCCAGCCCCGCCGCCATGGCCGAGACGAGCAGGCAGGCGGCGAGGAAGGCGGGCCAGTGCGGGCCGATCTCGACCCCGTAGAGCAGCCCCGCCGCGAGGAAGATCAGCCCGGCCTGGATCACGCCCTGGGCGGTGAGGAAGCCGAACTTGCCGAGCACCACCACCGGCAATCCGCCCGGCCCGGCCATCAGGCGGTCGCTGAGGCCGGATTCGCGCTCCTCCACCAGGGAAAGGGCGCCCTGCATCGCCGCGAAGAGCAGGAACACGGCGGTGATCGCCCCGGCATAGTAGCTCACCCGCGCGTTGGCCGTGCCGGAGGCGGTGCTCACCCGCTCCACGAGGCTCGCGAAGGAGAAGGGCTCCTTCTTCGCCCGCTGCTCGGCGAAGGCGTCGTCGAGGAAGCGCCGCTCGTCCGCGCCGATCTTGCCGGTGCGCTCCACGTCCGCGATCACCCGCGAGAGCACCACGTCGGGCAGCGCCTCGTTCAGCACCCGCTGCAACTGGCCGAGCGCGATGGGCGTCGCCAGCGCCTTGGCCGGGTTCTCCACCAGCACGATGGGCTGGTCCGCCGGGGCGGGGGCATCGCCCGTGCTTCCCGCGATCAGGTCGCCGCGCAGGGCGAGCGCCACGTCGACCTCGCCCGCCCGCACCTCCCGCGCCACCTCCGCGAGGCTCTTCGCATCGAGGCGGGTGACGCGCAGCGACGGGTCGGCGGCGAGCGCGTCCATCAGCCGGTGGGTGGCCGGCGTGCCCGCGAGGTCGGCGAGGCCGAGATGGATGCGGATCCGATCACCGATGGCGCCGGAGAAGATCGCCGCGAAGATCGAGAAGATCACCGTCGGCAGCACGAAGGCCATGACGAGGGCCGCCCGGTCCCGCACCAGCGAGAGCAGCATCACCCGGAAGGCGGCGCCGATCATCGGGTCAGCCCGGCGGTGAGGGGCCGCGCGGCGGCCCCGGTCTCGCCCACGTCGCGGGGGCGCAGCGCTTCGAGATAGAGGGTTTCGAGGCGCGGCGAGCGCACCCGCACCTCGCTCACCGGCACGCCCTGGGCGCGCAGGGTCCCGAGGAGCGCCGCCCCGTCGAGGCCCGCCCGCTCGCCCGTGCGCCAGCGCAGACCCGAGGCCCCGGCCGGGGCGAAGCCCGCCCGGCGTAGCACCGCCTCGGCGGCGGCGTCGGGCGCGGTGTCGAGGATCAGCTCCCGCTCCGGCGGGCCGGTGCGCAGGCGCGCGAGGAGGTCGGCCAGATGGCCCTCGCGGACGATCCGCCCCTGCGCGAGGAAGGCCACCCGGTCGGCGAGGCGTTCGGCCTCCGGGAAATCGTGGGTCGCGATGAGGATCGCCGTGCCCTGCTCGCGCAGGCGCTGCAGCACGCCGTGGATCGCGGCACGGGCGGCGAGATCGACGCCGTTGGTCGGCTCGTCCAGCAGCACGAGGGAGGGTTGACCGATCAGCCCGGCGGCGATGTTGACCCGGCGCTGGTAGCCCCCCGACAGGGTCGCCACCACGCGCCCCGCCACGTCGGCGATGTCGGCCAGCGCCAGCACCCGCGCGACGGCCTCCCGCCGGTCCCGGCGGGGCAGGCCGGAGAGTTGGGCGAAGACCGAAAGGTTCTCGGCGACGGTCAGGCGCGGGTAGAGGGCGATCTCCTGCGGCACCCAGCCCACCGCCCGGCGGGCCTCGCCGGAGCGGTGCGGATCGGCTCCCCCGACGCGCACGCTGCCGGCATTGGGCGTCAGACGCCCGGCCACGAGGCGCATCAGGGAGGTCTTGCCGGCGCCGTTCGGGCCGAGCAGCGCCAGGGTCTCGCCGGCCCCGAGGGCGAGGTCGATCCCGTCGAGCACCGTCCGGCCGCGCAGGGCGAGGGAGACGCCGCCGAGGACCGCCACAGGCCCCGAGGGCATAGGCCCCAAGGGGCGCCCCATGGCTATCAGCGCCTCGGCAGGGCGCGGACGAGCCGCACGCGCAGGGAAACGCCCGGTTCGCGCAGGGTGAACGCCGCCTCGCGGAAATCCGGCCGCCCCCGCCGTCCCGATTCGTTGGAGAAGCCGTAGGGCTCCAGCGGCAGGCCGAGGCCGGTGCGGTCGAGCTGGCCGTTGCCGTTGCTGTCCTGGAAGGCCGCCACCGCGTAGGTGCCGGGTGGGACGTCCCGGAACAGGAAGCGGGCGCTGCCCGAGGCGCTGCTTCCCCGGTCGCCCCGGCCGCAGGCATCGCCGGACAGCCCGCCCTGGCAGAGCGCCACGAGCACGGGCCCAGCGCCGGGCTCCGCGCCATCGACCTCCACCTGGATCGCCGCCGCCCGCGCCGCGCCCGTGGGGGCGAGGAGCAGGGCGACGCCGCAGAGCCGGGCGAGGGCGGGGCGCGTCAAGAGACTTCGCCGGGCGCCGCCAGGGGCGCGGTCTCCGGGATTCCAGCATTCTCGGCGGCGCGGGCGCCGGCCAGCTCCTCGATGAGGAGCTTGGCCGAGATGCGCGCGCCCTCGTAGATCACCGGCAGGCCGGAGCCCGGATGGGTGCCGCCGCCGACGAGGTAGAGGCCCGGCCCGAAGCGGTTGTGCGGCCGGAACCACAGCATCTGCATCAGGTCGTGGGCGAGGTTGAAGGTCGCGCCCTCGTAGACGGCGAAATCGCTCTCCCACTGGGTCGGGTCGATGACCCGCTCGTAGCGGATGCGGTCCTCGATGTCGGGGAGGCCGAGGAGCTTCAGCCGCTCCAGCGCCAGGGCGCGGTAGGATTCGCGGATCGCCGGCCAGTCGATCCCGGCCTTCAGGTTCGGCACCGGCACCAGCACGTAGAGGGCGGTGTGGCCGGGGGGCGCCATGCCACCATCGGTGTAGCCCGCGTGCTGGACGTAGAGGGAGGGCTGCATCGGCAGCGTCCCCTCGGTGATCTCGCGGATGTTCTGCTCGTAGTTCTCGGCGAGCAGGATCGTGTGGTGCGACAGGCTCTCGGGCATTTTGCCCTCGATCCCGAGGTAGAGCATGAAGGTCGAGCAGGAGAGCCGGGCGTCGGCGATCTTGGCGTCGCGCCAGCGGGGGCGGCGCTGCTCCGGCACCAGGGCCTTCACCACCTTGGCGAAGTCGCCGTTGATGACCACCGCGTCCGAGCGGAAGGTCTCGCCGTCCACCACGACGCCGTTGGCGCGGTTTCCGTCGAAGGTCACGCGCTCGACGTCGGCGTTGAGGCGCACGTCCACGCCCATCCGCCGCGCCAGCCCCGCCATCGCCTCCGAGATGGCGCCGCAGCCACCCACCGGGTGGTACACCCCGTGCTCGTATTCGAGGAACGAGAGGATCGTGAACAGGCTCGGGCAGCGGAACGGGCTCATCCCGAGGTATTTGGTCTGGAACGAGAAGGCGAGCCGCACCCGCGGGTCGGCGAAGTAGCGCTTCAGGTCCCTGTCGACGCTGCGGCCGGGGTGGAGATGGGGCAGGGCGGCGAGCATGGCCGGGCTCGCCATACTGAGGAAGCGGTGGAACGGCTGTTCCAGGACCGGTTTGAAATAGTCGAGCTTCTTGCGGTTCTCCGTGAAGAACTTCTTCACGTTCTTCGCATCGTCCGGGGCGAGGCGGCCGATCTCCGCCTCCAGTCGGTCGAGGTCTCCGGTGGCGCGAATCTCGCCGGAAATGCCGCCGTCGCCCTCGAAGACGAGGTGGTACTGCGGATCGAGCCGCTCCAGCTTCACGTGGTCTTCGAGGCGTTCGCCGCAGCTGTTGAAGATGTCCGCCAGGATCTGCGGGTAGAGGAAGAATGTCGGGCCGATGTCGAACTTGTAGCCGCCCGGCGCCTCCACCGTCTTGGTGCGGCCGCCGACCTGGCTGTCCTTCTCGAACAGCGTGACGTGGATCCCCGCCCGCGCCAGCAGGAGCGCGGTGGCCAATCCGCCTGGGCCGGCGCCGACAACGGCGACCCGACGCCCCGAGAGCGCCCTCAACCCATCCCGCGCCTGAAGCAACGCCACGAACTCCCGTTCAACCCCTGGTCTTGTAGGGCCAAGCTAGAGATAGCGCGTCGAACGGCAATTGCAGCCCATTGTCGCGCGCCGGATTGCGGATGGAACGGAGGTATCCCCCGTTGATGCGAACCTGGAATCATTGTGCGGGGCCCGCGTTCAACCGTCCCTGTACACGCGCCAGCGCATGTAGGACGATGCCGGCCGCCGTGGCGACGTTGAGCGAATCGAAATCTCCCGCCATCGGGATGCGCAAACCCCGCGCCCGCCGGATCAAACCCGCCTCCAGTCCCGGCCCCTCCGTGCCGAGGATCAGGAGCGCGCGGGTCGGCAGGGGGCGCTCGCCCAGATCCTCCCCCGCGCCGGGGCTGAGCGCGAGGGCTTCGAGGCCGAGCCGGTCGGCCATCGCCAGCCAGTCGGCACCCTCGGACAGCCGCGCGAACGGCGTGACCAGCGCCGCCCCCGCCGAGACGCGGATCGCCTTGCGGTAGAGCGGATCGCAGGTCGTGGCATCGAGGAGCACCGCATCCGCCCCGAAGGCGGCGGCGTTGCGGAAGGCCGCGCCGACATTGTCGTGGTTCGTCAGCCCCGCCAGCGCCAGCACCAGGGCGGGGGTTGGCGCGGGCGGCACGATCGCCTCCGGCGCGGCCTCGTCCCCGCGCAGGCCGATCGCCAGCACGCCCCGGTGGATTGGGAAGCCCGTCACCGCGCTCATCACCGGCTTGTCGGCCACGTAGACCGGCGCCCCACAGGCCCCCAGCACCCCCGCGAGGCCGGAAAGCCGCTCGGGGGCGAGGAGGAGCGATTCGGCCCGGAAGCGTGAACGCGGGCCGAGGAGCAGCCGGAGCGTCACCTCGCCCTCCACCACGAACCGGCCGGCGCGGCCGACGAGGTCGCGCTCGCGCATCCTCGTGTAGGGGTCGAGGCGCGGGTCGGCCGGATCGTGGATCGGCTCAGGCGTCACGGATGTCAGACATCGCTCGGCGCGATGCGGCTCTTCTCCATCCGCGCGGCCAGCGGGTCGGCCTCGGCGCGGTTGGGCACCTTCACCCAGGCCTCGCCGTCGAGCACCGGCTCGCCGGAGACGGCGCAGAGGCAGGCGAGCCGGGCGCGGCGGCGCTCGGGGATCAGCTCGGCCACCGTCACCGTCACGTCCACGGTGTCGCCGATGCGCACGGGTGCGCGGAAGTTCAGGGTCTGGGAGATGTAGACCGCCCCCGGGCCCGGCAGGCGGGTGCCGAGCACGGCGGAGATCAGCCCGGCGGTGTAGAGGCCGTGGGCGATGCGCGTGCCGAAGGGCGTGCGCGCGGCAAAATGCTCGGAGAGATGGATCGGGTTGCGGTCGCCGGTGATCTCGGCGAAGCCCACCACGTCGGACGAGGCGATGGTCTTCGTCAGGGTCTCGGACAGACCGACTTCCAGATCCTCGAAATACAGGACGCGCAGTTCCGGCAGCATGGCTCGACGGGACCTCCGGTTGCGGCCGCTCGTGGATGTCGGCCGTCTCCCCTAGGGGGTCGCACAGGCGCGGCGGCGAATCCACCCGGACCAAGGCGCAACTTTCTTGACCCGTCCGCAGACTTTTCTGACGGCCGGCGCCTCGACAGGAGGGCCGCGCCGGGACAAGAGGCGGGCCGCATCCCTCCCGCCCGGAACCCGGATGAGTCTCGATCCCGCCGCCGCCCCGCCCGCCGCCCTGCGCCCGGTCGTGGCGCGCGTGGCCGCGCTGAACGGGGCCTGCTTCTTTGTGGAGATCGCGGTGGCGCTCGCCATCGCCTCCGTCGCCCTGGTGATGGACAGCCTCGACTTTCTCGAAGACGCGGCGATCAACCTGCTGATCCTCGCCGGTCTCGGCTGGAGCGCCCGCAACCGGGCGCGGCTCGGCACCGGACTCGCGTTCCTGCTGATCCTGCCGGCGCTGGCCGGAGCCTATGCCGCCTGGGACAAGTTCTCGGATTTCACGCCGCCCGCGCCGCTGCCGCTGATGCTCACCGGGCTCGGGGCCTTCGCGGTGAACCTCGCCTGCGCGACGATGCTCGCCCAGCACCGCGCGGGGTCCGGCAGCCTCACCCGCGCCGCCTATCTCTCGGCCCGCAACGACACGGTGGCCAACCTCGCCGTGGTCGCGGCGGGGCTGACGACGGTGTTCGTGCCCTCCCCCTGGCCGGACCTGATCGCGGCGGCGCTCATCGCGGTGATCAACGCCGATTCGGCCCTCGATATCCTCCGCGCCGCCGCCGCCGAGCGGCGCGCCGCCGGGTGAGACCTTTCATGCGCATCTTTCCGCTCTCCGACCTGCATCTCGAACGGCGGCGCCTCGACCTGATCGCGCCGCCCACGGGCAACTTCGACGTGCTCGCCTGCGCAGGAGACCTGTACGAGGGCCATCCCGAGCGGGGGCTCGCGGCGCTGCTGCACCTCGCGCAGGGGCGGCCGGTGGTGCTGGTGCCGGGCAACCACGAGCATTACGCGCCGACCGGCGACACCCGCACGGCGCCGGAACTGCTCGCTGCCCTGGTCGCGGAGGTGGAGCACCTGAACACCCTCGGCGCCGGGATCCATCTGCTCCGGGAGGGGCAATCGGCGGTGATCGACGGCGTGCGCTTCCTCGGCACGACCCTGTGGAGCGACTGGCGCCTCGCCGGCCGCTGGCTCCCGCCCGACGCCCCCGACCGGCCGGCGGACCCGGCCGCCTACGCCGCCGCGCGGATGACCGACCCGGTGACGGGCTCGCGGGAATATCGCGGTTCGATCAAGCGGGCGGACGGCCACGCGTGGCAGCCCGCCGACGCGATGGCGGCGCACCTGACCGAGCGCGAGGGGCTGCTCGCGGCGCTCGCCGCGCCGCACGGGGGCAAGACAGTGGTCATCACCCACCACCCGGCGAGCCCGCTCGCCGCCGACCGGTTCCGGGATGCCCCCGGCGTGCCCTGGTGGGTGCCGGCCTTCTACGCGACGACGCTGCTTGATGATTTAGCCGACGAAGCAAGACCCGATCTGTGGATCTCGGGCCATTTCCACGCCGGGCACGACATGCGGATCGGCCGCTGCCGCTGGGTCGCGAACCCCGTCGAGGGGGCGACCTACCGGGCGGATTTCGTGGTCGAAATCTGAGGGACGCGGGCCGGCGTGCAGCGCACCGGCCCGCAATCCTTCAGCGATGCACCAGCACGTTGCGGAACTGCCAGGGATCGCTGGTGTCGATGTCCTCCGGGAACAGGCCCGGACGGTCGGTGAGCGGGGTCCAGTCGGTGTACACGCCGACGACCGGGCCGAAATACGGCGTCTGCACCTCGAGGCAGCGGCGGAAGTCGATCTCGTCGGCCTCCACGATGCCGGCCTCGGGGTTCTCGATCGCCCAGACCATGCCGGCGAGCACGGCGCTCGTCACCTGAAGGCCGGTGGCGTTCTGGTAGGGGGCGATCCGGCGGGTCTCCTCGATGGAGAGCTGCGAGCCGTACCAATAGGCGTTCTTGGCGTGGCCGTAGACCAGCACGCCGAGCTCATCGATGCCGTCGACGATCTCGGTCTCGTCGAGGATGTGGTGCTTCTCCTGCACCGTGCCGGCATTGCCCCACATCTCGTGAAGCGACAGCACCGCGTCGTCGGCCGGGTGGTAGGCGTAGTGGCAGGTCGGGCGGAACACCGCCTTTTCGCCCTCGCGCACCGTGTAGTAGTCGGCGATGGAGATCGCCTCGTTGTGGGTCACGAGGAAGCCGAACTGCGCGCCGGCGGTGGGCACCCAGGTGCGCACGCGGGTGTCGGCGCCGGGCTGGAGCAGGTAGATCGCGCAGCGCGACCCCTTCTCCTGCTCGCGGGCGTTCTCCGGCATCCAGGTCTCGTTGGTGCCCCAGCCGAGTTCGGCCGGCTGGTTGCCTTCGGAGACGAAGCCCTCGACCGACCACGTGTTGACGAAGACGCCGCGCGGCTTCGGGTTCTTGGCCCGCTGCGTGTCGCGCTCGGCGATGTGCACGCCCTTCACGCCGAGCGTGTGCATGAGCGCGGCCCACTCCTCCCGGCTCTTCGGCTCGGGATCGGTGACGCCGGTGTCCTTGGCGATGTTGAGCAGCGCCTGCTTCACGAACCACGAGACCATGCCCGGGTTGGCGCCGCAGCAAGACACCGCGGTCGGCCCGCCCGGCTTCTGCGCGCGGGCGTCGAGGATGTCCTGGCGGAGCGCGTAGTTGGTACGGTCGCCCTGACTGCGGGTCTTGTCGAAGTAGAAGCCCGGCCACGGTTCGGCGACGGTGTCGACGTAGAGCGCGCCGAGTTCCCGGCACAGCTCCATGATCGCCCGCGAGGAGGTATCCACCGACAGGTTCACGCAGAAGCCCTGGCCGCCGCCCTCGGTGAGGAGCGGGGTGAGCACGTCGCGGTAGTTCTCGGGCGTGAGCGCGACGGTCTCGAAGCGCAGCCCGTGCTTTTCGGCGAGCGCCTTGTGGGTGTCGACCGGGTCGATCACCGTGAAGCGGGCCTTGTCGTAGTCGAAATGGCGCTCGATCAGCGGGAGCGTCCCGCGCCCGATCGACCCGAAGCCGATCATCACGATGGGGCCGCTGATGCGGCCGTGGATCGGCCAGCGCGTGGGCGCGTCGGTCATGCTGGAATCCTCGTCTGGTGGGCGGCGCGGACGCCGCGACTTCGCACGGGCGGCGGTAGGCCGCGCAGGTGACAGTTCAGCGACGGTCGGGCCACCGGGCCGCCATCGCGATCATCCCGCTCCATGGCGTCTCGCCCCGGCAGGGTCAACCGCCCCGCGCGCGGACAAACCTTGACGCTTGGTTAAGGTGCCTCGCATCTCGGTATGTGTTGCGCGCATGCCTCGGCGGCATTCCCGCCCATGGATTGCTAAAATGGGGAGGCTCATATTGCGCTGCAGCAGACGAGAAAAGCCGTCGCGGAAACGTCCGAGCCTTTCGACATGGAGTCGTCAATGCTCGCTCTCATCGCCTCTCGCGTCCCGTCCCCGGTCCAGGAATCCGCCGTCGGGGATCCCGGTTTTCTCACCCTGGCCATCGTCCTGGTGCGCGCGATCCGTCGCGAAAGCGCCGCCGCCCTGAATCGCCATTGCGATTTCATCGCCCGCGCCGGCGGTCCGCTTCCTCTCTGAGCAGGCCGATTGCTTAAGCCCCGGTGAGGCGTTAGGCGGCTTCGCGTCCGATTCGCGTTCCGGGGGAACCGTCTTCATGCCGCCGATCCGTTTGCCTGTCCGCCGCGCGGCCCTGCTCGTCGCGGCGCTGCTCAGCGCCACGGCCGCCAGGGCGCAGGACGCCGACCCGGCCGCCGAGAGCCCGCCCGCCGCCGGATCGGCTGCGGCGCCCAAGGCGCGGCCGAAGCCCAAGCCGGCCCCGAAGCCCGCCGCCAAGCCGGCTCCGACGCCGGCGGCGGCGACCCCCGCCGCGCCCGTCGCGGCGTGGCCCACGGGGGCGACGACCGTCAGCGAGAGCTACGGCGACTGGACGGTTTCCTGCGTGCGCCCGGAGGCCAAGGTGACGTGCATCGTGGTCCAGTCCCAGGGTGATTCGAAGACCGGCCGGCGCCAGTTCGGCTTCGAACTCAGCGTGCCGAAGGACGGCCGCTCCGAGGGCGTGATCCTGATGCCGTTCGGCATGGCGATCGAGCCCGGCGTGTCGTTCAAGCTCGACGAGCAGGCGCTGGGCAAGGGCGCGCCCTATTCCACCTGCACGAGCGATGGCTGCCTCGTGCCGATCAGCTTCCCGACGCTGGCGACGGACGGGATGCGCAACGCCAAGAGCCTCACCGTCTCCGCCCAGAAATCCGGCAACAACGAGCCCGCCACCATCGTGGTGCCGCTGGCGGGCTTCCCGCAGGCGTTCGACCGGGCGGTCGCCCTCGGCGGTTAAGCCGCTATTAGCCGTGCTCGTGCAGGGTCCATCCCATGGCGTCGAGGCGTGGCGGCTTTCGCCCCCGCGCCGGGATCGGATCATTAGCAAGCGATGGCGACGTTGCGCGGGCGAAACCGGACAGGACGCGGCCTTCGCGCCCGATCCGTTCCGCTCGTGGCCGCGCTCCTCGCGCCCACGCTGTTCTGGGCCGCCGGGCTCGATCCGGCGCTCGCCGCCCGCCTCGTGTCGGCCAAGGGGTCCGATACGGACGGCTACGGCCGGCTCGTCCTCACCTTCGACAAGCCCGTCACCGTCAAGGCGACGGTCTCCGGCGGCATCCTGATCCTCGGCTACGGCGAGCGCGCCACGGCGGGGCCGGAACGGCTCTCCGAGGAACTCGCGAGCTACGTCGCCGCCGTCCGCCGCGATCCCGACGGGACCGGCCTGCGCCTCGCCCTGCAGAAGCCGGTGCGGGCCAACGTCCAGCTCGCGGGCGAGCGCGTCTTCGTGGATCTCCTCCCCGAGAGCTGGAAGGGCCTGCCGCCCGCCCTGCCGCAGGACGTCGTGGCCGATCTCGCCCGCCGGGCGCGGATCGCCGAGGAGGCGTTGCAGGCACGCGCCCCCGTTCCGCCGCCGAAGGCGCTGGGCCTCGACCTCGCCCACCTGCCGACGCTCACGCGATTCTCCCTGCGCCTGCCCGAGGGCGTCTCGGCGACCCTGACGACGGAGGGCGCGGCCACGCGCCTGCGCGTCGCGGGCCGCTACACCATCGATGCGGGGGCCGTGCGCGGCCGCCCGAGGCCGGGCGTCGCCGCGCTGGCCACCGACGCCGACGAAGGCTCGGCGAGCGTGATCGTCACCCCCGCCGAGGGCTATGCCGTCCGGGGCGAGCGCGAGGACGGGCTCTACACGATCGACGTGGCCCGCAAGGTGGTCGCGCCGCCCAAGACCACGGAGGTCGCGGTGCCGGAGGGGCCCGCGCCCGTGCCCAAGGATGCGCCCGCCCCGAAGGAAGCCGCCGCCGGCCCGGCGCCCGCGAAGCCGGCTCCGCCGAAGCCCGCGCCCGTCGCCGAGGCGGTGCCGACGAAGCCCGCCGGCTCCGGCCTCGTCTTCCCCTTCGCCCAACTGCCGGCGGCGGCCCTGTTCGAGCGCGGCGGCATCGCCTTCCTCGCCTTCGAGACGACCGACCCCGTCTCCGTGCCGCCCCTCGGCGCCACGGGCCTGCGGGCCCTCGGCGAGCCCCTGCGCTCCGGCCCGCTCACCGTCCTGCGCTTCGAGATCCCGGCGGGGAAGCTCCTCGACCTCGGCGCCGTCGTGAGCGCGGGCGGACCCGCCTGGGAACTCTCGGCGGGCGACGGCCTCAACCCGAGCGCCAGCCTCGATCCCGTCCGCCGCCCGAGCCCGTCCGGGCAGGTGGCGGTCGCCGTGCCGCTGCCCCGCGCGGGCGCCGCCGGATGGCTCGACCTCGACGGCGAGCGGATCGCGGTGGTGCCGTCCTCGGCGCTGGACGCGGTCGGCAACCCCAAGAACCGCCGCTTCGTGGATTTCGAGATCCTGCCGAGCCGCCACGGCCTCGCGGTGCTGGCGGCGGCGGACGACCTCGCCGTGCGGCCCGACCTCGACGGGGTGCTCATCGCCCGCGAGGGGGGGCTCGCCACCTCCAACGCCCCGAAGAGGCCGGAGACGGTGCTCGATCAGGCCGGCACCTCCACCATCGACCGGGCGGCCTGGGAGAAGGTCCGCCTCGGCAACGTGCGCGAGACCCTGCGCGGCCTCCTCAGGGACGCGGCGATGGGCCCCGTCATCGAGCGCGGCCCGGCCCGCATGGCGCTGGCCCGCGCCTCCTTCGCCAACGGCCTGGACGTGGAGGCCCTGACCGCTCTGGAGGCGGCCGCCGCCGACGATCCGCTCGTGGCCGACATGCGCGACACCGCGATGCTGCGCGGCATCATCCTGGAGCATATCGGCCGCCACGCGGAGGCGATGAAGGCGCTCTCCGTGCCGCTGCTGACCGCCGACCCCGAGGCCGCCCTGTGGCGGGCCATGGCGGCGGCGGGGCTGGGCGACTGGACGAGCGCCGAATCGGGCTTCCAGAAGGTGCTGTCGCTCGCCGAGCGCTACCCCGCCGACTTGGCCTCGGAGATCCGGGCCACGGCGGCCGAGGCGGCGATCGAGACCGGCGATGCCGAGACCGCCGCCGCCCGCGCCGTCGAGGGGCGGGACCTGCACCCGCTGGTGCGCGACAGGCTCGCCCTGGTACGGGCGCGGGCCGCCGAGACGACGGGGCAGGATGCGGCCGCCCTGGAGGCCTATGTCAAGCTCGCCGACAAGGCCGAGCGGCCCGTCGCCTCCGCCGCGGCCCTGCGCGGCGCGCTCCTCGCCCGCGCCATGGGCAAGATCGACGTGCCCGCCGCCATCGACAAGCTGGAACGCCTCGCGCTCCTCTGGCACGGCGGTCCCCTCGAAGAGGCGATCAATGCCGGCCTCGCCCGGCTCTACCTTGCGGATGGGCGCTGGCGCCCCGCCTTCGCCGCCGTGCGCCGGGCCAACATGCTGGCCCCGGCCTCGTCGCTGTCGCGCTCCCTCACCTCCGAGGCGCAGGGCGCGTTCGAGGACCTCTATCTCGCGGGCAAGGGCGATTCGCTGCCCGGCGTCGCGGCGGTGGCCCTGTATTTCGACTTCAAGGAACTCGCCCCCATCGGCCGGCGCGGCGACGCGGTGGTGCGCCGCCTCGCGGACAGGCTGGTGGGGCTCGACCTGCTCGATTCGGCCGCCGACCTGCTGCAATATCAGGTCGACAACCGCCTCACCGGCCCGGCGCGCTCGGCCGTGGCGGCGAAGCTCGCCACCGTCCTGCTCATGGACGGCAAGCCGATGCGGGCCCTCACGGCGATCGAGAAGACCGACATGCCGGAACTGCCGCTCGACCTGCGGCGGGCGCGGTCCCTGGTGCGGGCGCGGGCGCTCTCGGACCTCACCCGCACCGACCTCGCCCTCGAAGCCATCGAGGACGAGACCGGGCCGGACGTGGCGCGGCTGCGCGCGGACATCCTGTGGAGCGCGCGGCGCTGGCGCGAGGCGGGCGAGGCGCACGAGGCGCTGCTCGGCGAGGCCTGGCGCGCGGGCGGCCCCCTCGACGAGGGCGCGCGGGGCGATTGCATCCGCGCGGCCATCGCCTACGACCTCGCGGGCGAACGGCTCGGCCTCGAACGGCTGAAGGCGAAGTTCTCCGGGCCGATGGCGCTGGGGCCGGATGCGCGCACCTTCGCGCTCCTCACCAGCGACGGGGCGACCCGCACCCAGGGCTTCCGCAGCATCGCCGCGCGGGCGACCAAGGCCGAGACCCTGTCGGCCTTCCTCGCGGAATACCGCAAGCGCTACCCCGAGGCCGCCGTGCCGGATCGCGGCACCCCGAAGCCCGAGGGCAGCCAGAGCCGCGCCGACACCCCGGCCGCACCGCCGCCGGGGTGAGGCGCCGGCCTCACTTGATGATGCGGGCCACCTTCAGCGCCTGGGAAAACATCTGGTCGAGGGCCTTGTTGATGTCGTCCGGCGTGTTGGCCGTGTAGAAATAGCCTGCCGTGGCGCAGGCCTGCAGCGGCGTCGCCAGGGTCGGGCTGAAGCCGTTGACCCGGCCGTTCTCCCACGCGACCGTGCCGCCGTAATCGACATACGAGATCTGGTTGTACGGGATGTAGAGGACCGAGATCGTCGCCCCGGCGTTCTTGAGCGCCGCGCACGTGTTCGGATCGATCTGCGACGGCTGCGAGCCGTCCCACCACGCCGCGTTGTAGCCCGAGAACTTCGATGGGTTGCCGGGATAGGTGTACTTGCCGTTCCACGTGAAGAAGTGCTGGCCGTTCTGCATCCCGTCCGTGATCAGGAACACGAACGGCTTCGGCTTGGCGGCGGTCGAGCCGTCGCCGTAGACCGCGACGGTCGATTGCATCTGCGGCATCGCCACCTCGAAATGCGTGCCGCCCGACCCCGTCCCGGTGCTCGGGTCGTTGTTGGTGTAGAGCTGCGTCGAGCCGGTATCGAGGAGGTTGGTGAAGGCGAGCGGCCAGGTCTGGCCGCATTGCGCGGCCGTGTTGAGGGTCGCGATGCTGCTCGTCAGCCCCGCCAGCGTGCCGAGCTGGTTGATGAACGGATAGAGGCCCACCCGGTACTGGTTCGGCACGACGGGCGACGCCGCCCGCTTGAGCAGGTTGCACACCGCGTTGTTCACCGCATCCGAGCGCAACTGGATCTTGCCGGCCGCCAGCGTCCAGCCGTTGTTGCCCGGGAAGTGGCAGGCGAACTGGCAGCCCTGCTTGTAGTCCGAGTACATGTCCTTGTTCTGGGCGGCGAGGTCGGTCATGCCCGTCGTGGTCGAGGGCAGGCCCATCGAGCCCGAGACATCGACCATCAGGTAGAAGTCGAGGTAGCTCGGCAGGTCCACCGAGGCCTCGACCGTGTTGCCCAGCGTCGTCGTCGGCGTGCGGAACAGCTTGCCGAAGTTGTTCTGGATCGTGGCCGCGTACTGGATCGTCGATTTGAGCGTCTGGCGGTCGCGCGTCACCGTGTTCGTCGTCAGGTTCACGGTGGTGTAGGGCACCTTGCCGGCGTTGACGTTGAACGAGTTGATCGCCTGCTGCTGCCCCGCCGCGATGGCGTTCTGGTTGAGGTTGGCGTCGGTGGGGTTGGCCGCGATATAGGCCTTGGCCGTCACCACGCCGGCCAGCGCGGCGGCGTCGGCGGCGGCGTTGAGCTTCGTCTTGGTGGTGATGGCCATGCCGTAATCCACCCCGAGGCCCATCAGGCCCAGGATCGGGATCAGGCTCAGCCCGAACATGATGCTGATGTTGCCCTCGCGGGCACGTGGGAGCGCGGCACCCCGGCCGGCGAGCCGGCTCACGCTGGTCAATAGCCTGGACATTTGGTGGCGATGCCGTCGTTGTTGGTGGTGTCGTAGTTGATCAGGGACGCGTAGCGGGGCTGCACGTAGGCGCTCCGGGCGATCTTGATCGCGGGAAAGAACTTCGAGCCCAGCGTCGGCGTGAAGTTGAACACCACGTCGATCACGATGAGCGTGGCCGGGCCGAAGACCGAGCGGGGCAGGGCGGTGCGGCTCGGCGCCGCCGTGTTGTCGGCGGGCAGCTGCGGCGTGGAGCAGGGCCGGTAATTCGCCCCGTAGGGCTGGGCCGTGCCGGTGCTCGTCCAGACCACGTTGGCCGTGTAGCAGGCGCTCTGGTCGGCCGGGTCGTTGCAGGTGGCGTTGCCCTTGAGGAAGGCGATGCTCGCGTAGTTGATCGAGATGTCGCCCCACCACGACAGGTTCTGCCGCTTGGCGTCGTTCAGCAGGTAGGGGAAGATCACCATCGCCGCGTCGAAGCTGAAATGCAGGTCGAGGGCGTTGACGGTCGCGGTCGTCGTGGAATTGTCCGACGGCGGCTTGGCCTGGGAGACCATCTGGCTGATCGAGCGCGCCACCTGCCCGACCTTGCGGCTGGCGTTGATGTAGATCACCACCTGCGTGCCCGTGAGCAGCAGCACCAGCAGGATCGGCAGGATCACCGCGAACTCGATCGCCGCGACCCCGCGCTCCGCGCCGAGGAAGCGACGGATCGGGCGGCCCAGGGCCGCCAGGAAGGCGCGGGCGGGCCGCATCAATACTGCTCGTTGCGGAACGCCGCCGTCGCGATCGCGAGGTAGGCGGCCTGCCCGTTGAAGGTGGCGCCGCCGCTCAGGATGGAGGCGAAGCCGGAGGGCAGGAAGGTGATCGGGTAGATCACCTGCAGGTACTGGAAGTCGCCCTGGGTGCCGAGGTCGAACGTGCCGGTTCCCGGCGTCAGGGCCGGGATCTTCAGGCCGCTCATGTCGGCCTTCACGTAGCTGTAATAGCCCGCCGGCTGCACCGCCTGCGGGATCTTGTAGAGGTTCACGACGAGGTTCGCGCACTTGATGCCCGGCGGCAGCCGGCCGCACAGGCTCTGCGTGAAGCTGCTGGCGGTGACGGAACTGACCTGCGCCGCGCCGGTGAGGATGTCGCGGGCGGCCGCGTTCGTCGCGTAGTCGATGGCCTGGGTGATATACAGGATCGCGCCGACCAGCATGACGAACAGCGTCGTCATGATGAACAGCGTCCCGACGAGGGCGAATTCAACAGCCGCCGCGCCCCGCCGGTCGCCGAGAAAATTCCGGAGCCTGGTCATAAGCGGATTTAAGCCGCGACAGCTTAAATCAGAGATAATTGGATTGCTGATCCCCACACACGTTAGCGGGAGAAACGCTCCAGCCCGGATTTCGGGCGCCGGTAACCTTTAGTTTCCGTAACTCTGAACGAGCGAGCCGGCCACCAGCCCCCACCCGTCCACGAGGACGAAGAAGATCAGCTTGAAGGGCAGGGCGACGGTGGCGGGGGGCACCATCATCATGCCCACCGCCATCAGCACCGAGGCGACGACGAGGTCGATGATCAGGAAGGGGATGAACAGCAGGAAGCCGATCTCGAAGGCGCGCCGCAATTCGGAGATCATGAAGGCGGGGGTCACGATCTCCAGTCCGACCTCCTCCGGGCCCTTGGGCACGGGGGCCTTGGCGAGGTCGAGGAACAACTTGAGATCCTTCTCGCGGACGTTCTTCAGCATGAAGGCCTTGAACGGGCCCGAGGCGCGCTCGAAGGCCTGCGCCTGGGTGATCCGCCCCGCGACCAGGGGCTCGATGCCGGCCGTGTAGGCCTCCCGGCCGGTGGGGGCCATGACGAAGGCGGTGAGGAACAGGGCGAGGCTGATGATCACCGCCGTGGGCGGGGCGGTCTGCGTGCCGAGCGCCGAGCGCAGGATCGAGAGCACCACGACGATGCGGGTGAAGGCGGTGGCCATCACCAGCACCGAGGGCGCCACCGCCAGCACGGTGATGAGCGCCACGAGTTGCAGGGCTCGCTCGGTCGTGCCCCCCGCGCCGAGATCGACGGTGAGGCTCTGGGCCGCGGCCGGTCCGGCGAGGAGCAGCAGCCCGGCAAGGGCGGTCAGGAGACGGGTCATCACGGCGTCGCGGCCGGGCCGATGCCGGTTCTCCGCGCCTCAAGGTTCTGCCACACCAGCAGGGCCGGAAGGCCCAGCACCACATCCGGCACGCGCTTGGCCAGCGACAGGGCGAGCGCCGTCCCGCCGTCGATCCCGAACAGGCCGCAGACCAGCACGAAGCCGCCCTCCTGCACCCCGAGCCCGCTCGGCACGAGGAACGCGACCGCCTTGATCGCCTGCCCCAGGGCCTCGATCACCACCACCTCCGTCAGGCCGAACGGATGGTCGCCGATACAGGCGAGCACGATGGCGACCTCGGCGACGCCGAACAGCCACGCCAGGGCGTGCAGGCCGAAGGATTGGGCGAGATGGCCGCGCCGGCCCTTGCCCCACACCGCGTCGAGGGCGCCCTGCACCTGCGGGCGGGGCTCCGGCTGCACCTCGGCCTCGCGCACGAAGCGGCGGCCGAGGGCGGCGATCCGTTCCTCAAGCACCCGCACGAGGCCGGTGCGCTGGAGGGCGAAGAACCCGCCGAGCAGCAGGGCCGCGACCCCCAGCGACCGCAGGGTCCAGCCCGCCAGCTCCGCCGCCTCCGGGCTCGGGACCCGGCTGAGGAACGCGGCGCCGAGCCCGGCGAACAGGGCGAGGGTGCCGACCTGGAACATCATGTCCGCCAGCACCGAGGCCGCCGCCAGGGCGCCGGGCACCCGCCAGAAGGTGAGGAGCCGCGCGCCGAGCACGTCGCCGCCCACCGAGGCCACCGGCAGGAGCACGTTGATGCCCTCGCGCACGAAGCGCAGGGTCAGGCAGGCGCCGGCCGGGGCAGGGACGAGCCCGTCGAGCAGCCGCGCCCAGGCGAGGCCGCAGACGAGGATCGCCGCCGCCCGCACCAGCACGACGCCCGCGAGGCCGAGGAAGCCGATCTTTCCGAAGGCCGTGGCCACGGCGGTGAGGTCGTTCGTCGCCACGAGCCACGCGGCGAGACCCAGCCCGACGAGCGTGCCGGCGAGCGGCAGCCGCCGCAGCACCGCGCGCCCGATGCGAGCCCGGTGCGACCGGTTCGAAGCGAAATCCAAGGCCGGGGCGTCCTCGCCGTGGCGTCTCAGGGAGAGCGGGGCGAGTCGTTCCCCGCGCCGCCAGTATCCGCGCCAGCGGCTAGACGGGCAATGGGGCCGAATTCGGGGAGCAGGGCGGCGCGGGCCCCCGCGACGCCGTCCGCCGGATCGAGCAGCAGCACCCGGCCCTCCGCGAGGCTCGCCCCCGTCGCGACCGCCACCGCCCGCTTGGGGCAGGGGCCGAGGCAGCCGGATTCGATCACGCAGAGCTTGCGCCGCTTACCCTTGCCCCCCGACGTGGGGGCGAGGTCCGCATGGGCCTCCTTGAGGAGCGTGCGGATCGCCTTGGCCGGCAGGCCCTGCCGCTTGGCGCATTTGGCGCACACCACGACGAGGCCGCCGAACTTGGACTTCGCCCTGCGAGGCTTGGCGGGGCTGGATCGTAATTCAATCGTCATCGGGCGCGACCATCGCAGGAAGGGGCGGGCAGCGGTAGGCGGCGCGATGCGGCGCAGCAACGCGGCCGGGGGGTGCCTTAAAAAGGGCCGAAAAGAACGGGATTCCGGAGCGGCGCACGGCCGTCCTCGGCCGGATTTCCCGCAAGGGAACCGGCGCAGATCAGGAACAGCGAGCGGATGAGCTTGGACGACGTCAAGGAGGACCAGCGCGAGGGCGAACTCGTCACGCTGATCCAGCCGACGATGACCGACCTTCGCCGCGAGGCGGAGACGATCCGGCCCATCCCCGAGAAGCGCGGGAAGCTGGCGCTGCTGCGCTCGGCCTCCACCCGGCTCGACTGGCGGCGCCTGCCGGGCCTGCGCCCGTCGCAGCCGGACGCCGAGGAGGCCAGCTATGCCGGCATGCTCATGCGCCGGGTCGGCCTGTTCGTGCTGCTGCCGACGGCGGTGGTCGCCCTCTACATGTTCGCCATCGCCTCGGACCAGTACACCGCCACGGCCCAGTTCGCGGTGCGCGGCAACGTCGAGCCGATGGAGCACGCCAGCCTCGGCCAGTTCACGGCGCTGATCCAGAAGCACAACAGCCAGGACGGCTACATCGTCCGCGACTACATCCAGAGCCAGGCCATGGTCGAGGCGCTGGAGAAGAGCATCCACATCTCGAAGATGTACTCACGGCCGGAAGCGGATTTCTGGGTACGGTACGACCCGCGCGATCCGATCGAGCAGCTGACGAAATACTGGCACAAGCAGACCAGCGCGGAGATCGACGCCATCTCCGGCGTGATCCGCCTGAACGTGCGCGCCTTCACCCCGGAGGACGCCGTCACCATCGCCCGCGAGGTGGTGACCCGCGCCGAGGTGCTGATCAACGACATCTCGAAACGCGCCCAGGCCGACATGGTCGCCCAGGCGAAGTCGGACGCCACCGCCGCCGAGGAACGCCTGCGCAAGGCGCATCTCGCCATCCAGAGCTTCCGCAACCAATGGGGCCTGATCGACCCGGTGAAGACCGCCGAGGGTACGCTGACGACGCTGACCCTCCTGCGCAAGGAGAAGATCAAGCTCGACAGCGACCTCCAGGTCCTGCGCTCCTCGAACCTCGACGAGCGGTCGCGCTCGATCCAGACGCTCGCGGCCCAGTCCAACGCCCTCGATCAGCAGATGACGAGCCTGCAGAACGAGATGACGAGCAGCGGCTCGGCGGACGGCCGGCAGAACCTCACCGAGGCGCTCCTCGCCTACGAGGGGCTGCTGGTGGAGCGCAGCATCGCCGAGAAGCTCGAGGAATCCGCGCACACGCTCTACGACAAGGCGCGGATCTCGGCCTCGAAGCAGCAGATCTTCCTGGCGACCTTCGAGCGCCCCGTCCTGCCGACGGAATCGCTTTATCCCGAGCGGGGGCGCACCGTCTTCGTGATGCTGTTCTGCTTCACGGTGCTGTGGAGTTCGTTCACCCTGGTCAAGGCAGGCATCAGGGATCAGCGAAGCTGATCTGGCCGGAAGCGGATACCGTTTTCGCGCCGGCTGATTTAGAGCAGGCGGCCATGGCCGCCCCGTCCCCCACCTCCCCACCCATGTCGGATTTCTCGGCCCTCGTTGCGAAGGCGATCAATCCCTCCATGTCGCGCGAGCAGCGCGAGGAGGTCTATGCCCGGGTGCGCGAGGCCGTCCTGAAGCTCCAGGAGCGCGACGGGCTCGACCCGTCCGATCCCCGCGCCGCCTATCGCCGCCACCTCGTGGAAGAGACGATCCGCGACATCGAGATCGACGTCGCGCGCTACGAATCCCTGCGCAAGCTGGACGAGGCCTTCGCCGCCCAGGCGAAGGAGCACAAGGCGCAATCCTCCGGGCGGCGGTAGGCCCCCCGGCCCTCAGCCGATCGCCGCGCTCGCCCGCGCCTGACCGGGCTCGGCCACGTCGAGGCCCGAGGCCACGTACTCGTTGAGCTTGTTGCGCAGGGTGCGGATCGAGATCCCGAGGATCTTGGCCGCATGGGTGCGGTTGCCGAGGCAATGGTCCAGGGTGTCGAGGATCAGGTCGCACTCGACCTGCGCCACCGTGCGCCCCACGAGGCCCCGCGTCACCGCCTCGGCCGCCTGGGCGGCCCGGGCCGCCGGCCCCTCCGGCGCCAGGGTGTCGCCCTCCGGGGTGAGCAGCGCCTCGGGCCCGATCTCCGGGCCGTTGGCCAGGAGCACCGCCCGGTGCAGGGTGTTCTCCAGTTCGCGCACGTTGCCGCGCCACGGGTTCTTCAGCATCAGCGATTGCGCCTGCATCGAGAGCGGGCGCATCGGCAGGCCGTTCGACTCGGCGTAGCGCCGGGCGAAATGCGCGGCGAGTTCGAGGATGTCGCCGGGCCGCTCGCGCAGCGGCGGCAGGCGCAGGGAGACGACGTTCAGCCGATAGAGCAGGTCTTCGCGGAACGTACCCTTGCGGACCTCCTCCGCGAGGTTGCGGTTCGAGGTGGCGAGCACGCGGATGTCGACCTTCACCGACGCGGTGCCGCCGACCCGGTCGATGACCCGCTCCTGCAGCGCCCGCAGCAGCTTGGCCTGCAGCCGCACGTCCATCTCGGAGATCTCGTCGAGGAGCAGGGTGCCGCCATGGGCCTCCTCGAACCGGCCGATGCGCCGGGCGATGGCCCCGGTGAAGGCCCCCTTCTCGTGGCCGAACAATTCCGATTCGAGCAGGGCTTCGGGAATCGCGGCGCAGTTCACCGAGACGAAGGGCTTGGCCGCCCGGTTCGACTTGGCGTGCAGGTAGCGGGCGAGCACCTCCTTGCCGGTGCCGCTCTCGCCGGTGATCAGCACGGAGGCCTCCGCGCGGGCGACCTGCTCGGCCAGCCGCACCACCCGCTCCATCGCCCCGTCGCGCCACACGAACGGGCTGCGGTCGGCGGCTACCGCCTCCAGCACCGCCGCGATCATTTCGGGGTCCGGCGGCAGGGGGATGTATTCCCGCGCCCCCGCCCGGATCGCCGCCACCGCCGCGTTGGCATCCGCCGAGACGCCGCAGGCGACGACCGGCGTGCGAATGCGCTCGGCCTCCAGGGCGCCGATCAGCCCGGCGATGGGCTGGCCGACATCGACCATCACGAGGTCCGCGCCCTTGGCCCGCAGGACGTTGAGGCCCTGCGGCACGCCGTCGGCCTGCGTCACGGACGCGCCGCGCGACATGGCGATCTTCGAGGCGGTGATGAGCTCGCCGTTGAGCCGGCCGATCATCAGGAGCCGCATGGGCCTGTTCCTTCCACAAACCAGTCAGAGGGGTCTGGCAGGGCGCCGCCCTGCACCCGCCGGAGGGCCCGCCCTCCGGCCACCCCGGTTCATTCGCCCTTGACGATCTCGGTCATCGTCACGCCGAGCCGGTCCTCGACGAGGACGACCTCGCCGCGGGCGACCAAGCGGTTGTTCACGTAGACGTCGATGGCCTCGCCGACCTTGCGGTCGAGTTCGAGCACCGTGCCGGGGCCGAGGCGCAGCAGGTCGCCGATGGGCATCCGCGCGGCGCCGAGCACCGCCGAGACCATCACCGGCACGTCGAACAATTGTTCGAGGTCGGCGGCGGACTTCGGCGAGGTCGGCGCGTCGCGGATCGATTCCGGGGCGAAATCGCCGTCGGTGTCGCCGAGCTGGGGCAGGCTGAAATCGTCGGACATGCGTCCTCCGCGTCAGGAGAAGGAGGGGAGGCCGAGGGCCTCCGCGACGGCGGCCTCGATGCGGGCGCGCTCGCGCACGACGCCGCCATCGGCCCATTCGATCCGGGCATCGCCCGGCAGGGTCTCGGGGTCGCCCAGCACCACGAGGCGCCCCTCGAAGCCGCGCTCGCGGGCGAGGCGCTTCACCAGGGTCTCGGCCTCGTCCACGAGACTGTCATGGACCCGCACCACGAGGTGGGGCACCCCGCGCAGGTGCTGCAGGGCGGTGCGGGCCGCCTCGCCGATGCCGATCAGCGGCTGCGCGTCGAGGGCGTCCCCCGCCACCTTGCGGGCGATGAGCATGGCGAGTTCCACGGCCTGCGCCTCGCGCTCGGCCTCCCGCGCGTCGGCGGAGGCCAGGAGCCCGGCGGCCGAGAGGGCGAGCCGGGTCATCGCGTCGGAGAGGCGGGCCTGCGCCTGCCCCTCGGCCTGGAGGCGGCCTTCCTGCACCCCGCGCGCGAAGCCCGATTGCTCGGCCTGCACGGCCTCCTCGGCGGCGCGCATGGCCTCGGCGCTCGGCTGGGGCCGGCGGAAGTCGGTGTCGAACAGGAAGGGCGTCGTCCGGCGCGCGGGGCTCAATAGACCAACTCCTCCTCGGCGCTGTTCTTGGCAATCATGATCTCGCCCTTCTCGGCAAGGTCCTTGGCCGTCTCGGTCATCTTGGCCTGGGCCTCATCGACCTCCTTGAGGCGCACGGGGCCCAGCGCCTGCATCTCGTCCGTCAGGTTCTTGGCGGCGCGGGTCGACATCTGCGCCAGGAAGAAGGCCCGCGTGCGCTCGTTGGCGCCCTTTAGGGCGCGGCACAGGGTGTCGTTGTCGATCTTGCGCAGCAGGGTCTGCACGCTGCCCGGATCGAGCTTCAGCAGGTCCTCGAAGGTGAACATCAACTCGCGGATGCGCTTGGCCGAGCCGCGGTTCGCCTGGTCGAGGGCGGCGAGGAAGCGGCCCTCGGTCTGCCGGTCGAAGGCGTTGAACACGTCCGCCATCATCTCGTGGGCATCGCGCCGCTGGGTCTGGGCGATGGTCGAGACGAACTCGACGCGCAACGTCTCCTCGATGTGGCGCAGGGCCTCCTTCTGCACGGTCTCCATGCGCAACATCCGGTTGAGCACGTCGATGGCGAAATCCTCGGGCAGGATGGTGAGGACCTTGGCGGCGTAGTCCGCCCGCACCCGCGAGAGCACCACCGCGACGGTCTGCGGGTATTCGTTGCGCAGGAACGAGGCCAGGATCTCGGGATCGACCTGGGCGATGGACGCCCAGACGCGCTTGCCCGAGGCGCCCTTGATCTCCGCCATGATCAGGGAGACCTGCTCGCTGGGGAAGATCTTGAGCAGCAGCGCCTCGGTGCGCTCGAAGTTCGAGGAGATGCCGCCGCTGTTGCCGAGCTTGGTGACGAACTCGATGATCAGCTTCTCGACGGTCTGCACCTCGAGGGCGCCGAGCTGCACCATCGCGGCGCTGACCTTCTTGACCTCCTCCTCCTCGAGGGCCTGCCAGATCGGCGCGCCCTCCTCGTCGCCGAGCATCAGCAGCAGCGCGGCCGCCCGCTGGGGGCCGTCGAGCCGCACCAATTCCCCGCCGCCAGCCCTCTCGGGATTGCCGATACCCGCCGCCATCGCTCGACCTCAGCTCCTCAATCCTCGTGGATCCACGAGCGCAGCACCTCGACCGTCTCGGCCGGGCTCGCGCGCACCATGTCCACCACGCGTTGCACCGTTTCGGCCTGCACCTGGCCGTTGATCTTGGCGAATTCCATCAGCCGGGCGGTGGGGTTGTCGCGCTCCACCATCGTCACCGCGCCGCCGCCACCGCCGTTCCCGGTGGTCACGGTGATCGTCGCGCCGGGGGGCAGGCCCTCGATCAGCCCGCCGGCCGCGCCGGCCGCCACCTCGGCGGGGGGCGCCAGCACCTGCCGCACCAGCGGGCGCACCACCGTCATCAGCACGATCAGCGTCAGGATCGCGAGCACGCCGAGTTCGCCCAGGCGCATCACGTCCTCGCGAGAGGGCGAGAGCAGCGACTGGATCAGGCCCGGGTCGTCGAATTGCGGGGTCCCGGCCGGGCCTTCCGCGAAGCGCAGGTTCACCACCTCGATCTGGTCGCCGCGCCCCTTGTCGAAGCCGACCGCGCTGCGCACCAGGGCGGCGATGCGCTCGATCTCGGCGGGCTGGCGCGGGCTGTAGGTGGCCTTGCCGTCCGGCCCGACGGCGTAGACGCCGTCCACCACCACCGCCACCGAGAGCCGCTTGAGCCGGCCGCCCTCGGCCACCTCCGTCTTGGTGACGCGGGAGATCTCGTAGTTCGTCGTCTCCTCGTTCTTGTTGGTGGCGTCCTTCTGGGCGGCGGGCTTGTCGCCGCCGTTGGCGCCCGGCAGCTCGTTGCCGACGGAGGTCGCCCCGCCGTCGGGGCCGCCGGTCAGGGAGGATTCCGTCCGCGTCTGGGAGGAGCGCACCACCCGGCTTTCCGGGTCGAAGGTCTCGGAGCGGCTCTCGATCCGGTTGAGGTCGAGTTCGGCGTTCACCTGCACCCGCGCCCGGCCGGGGCCGACGATGCCGGCCACCACGTCCTCGATCTGCGAGCGCAGGCGCTTCTCCAGGACGAGCTGCCGGTCCTCCATGGCCGCCGCGCCCTCCTGGTCGGCGCCGCGCGCGCCGTCGGCGAGCAGCCGGCCGCGCTCGTCCACGATGGAGACCCGGTCGGGCCGCAGCCCCTCGACCGCCGAGGCCACGAGGTGGCGCACCGCCCGCACCTGCCCCGGATCGAGGTCGCCCATCAGCTTGAGCACGATCGCCGCCGAGGGCGTCTCGCGGTCGCGCTCGAACAGGCGGCGCTCCGGCAGGACGAGGTGGACGCGGGCCGCCTGGACCCGGCCGATGGCGCGGATCGAGCGGGCGAGCTCCCCTTCGAGCGCCCGCAGGTGGTTCACGTTCTGCACGAAGTTCGTGGATGAGAACGCGTCGCCCTTGTCGAAGATCTCGTAGCCGACGCCCGCCTGGGTCGGCAGGCCCTTGCCGGCGAGGTCCATGCGCAGGCGCGGCAGGTCGGCGCGCGGAGCCAGGATGGTCTGGCCGGTGTCGCCCTTGGTCTCGTAGCGGATGCCGCGGGCGTCGAGGTCGCGGATCACGGCGGCCGAATCCTGCATCGACAGGTCGGAGAACAGCACGCCCATGTCGGGGCGCGAGACGCGCAGGATGATGAACGCGAAGAAGCCGATGAGCGTCAGCGTCACGGCCGCCATCGCGGCGAGCCGGGCCGGGCCGAGCTTCGTAACGAGATCGATGATCGGCTTCACGGATGGGACGCTCGGGACGCGGGCGGCCCCGGATCGGGACCACTCGGCAGAAATTGCCCGGCTTGTGGTTAGCGACCCGTTAAGATCCGTGCGGGATGTCCGGACGTGCGAAAGCCGCGCCGGGGGTGATCCGGGCGCGGCTCCAGGCCGAGGCGAAGGTGGGGGTGGACGGCTGCCGGGACCGGCGGGCACGTCCGGCCGCCATCAGTGCCGGTAGTGCTGGATGCGCGTGGTGCGCAGGCCAGCGAGGCCGTGCTGGTCGATGGAGAACTGCCAGCTGAGGAATTCCTCGGTGGTCAGCGTATAACGCTTGCAGGCCTCCTCCAGGCTGAGGAGACCGCCGCGCACGGCGGCCACGACCTCCGCCTTCCGGCGGATCACCCAACGCCGGGTGGTCGGCGGAGGCAGGTCCGCGATGGTCAGGGGACTGCCGTCGGGCCCGATCACGTATTTCACTCTCGGGCGGTGGGGTTCGGTCATGATACGCTCTACACTCGACTAACCCGTCGAGGGATGAAGCTACTTGCGCCCACCTAAGAGATGGTGAAGCGGATCGCTTGGATGTGATTCGTTACGAGCCGCTTGTGGACAACCCGATCAACTGGACGCTGGACAGGGGAACCTTCTGCGATCCCACCAGCAGCATCGGCGTGGTGCCGCTGAGATCGACTTCCGTCACCGTGCCGGTCACGCTCGTATCCACGGCGACGTTGGCGCCGGTGGTGTCCTGCGCCGCGATCTTGATGGAATAGGTGCCGTCCGGCGCCGTGAGGCCCGCCGAGGTCTTGCCGTTCCACGTGAAGGCCTGGCTGCCGGCGGTGAGGGCGGTGGTCTGCGTGGCGACCACGTTCCCCTTGGCATCGCTGATGGTGATGGCGGCCTTCGGCGCCGCGCGGGCGGGATCGAGGGTCCAGGTGGCCGTGCCGTCCTGCAACTGGGCCGAGGTGCCGTCCGTGGTGACGGTCTTGCCGATATAGCTCGTGGCCGTGGCCGTGCTCGCCGTCTTCGAGGCGGTGAGGATGCTGTCGAGCCGGTCGTTCGTCTTCAATTGCTGCTCGACGCCCGCGAACTGCACCAGCTGCTGCGTGAACTGGTTGGTGTCCATCGGGTCGAGGGGGTTCTGGTTCTTGAGCTGCGTGGTGAGCAGGGTCAGGAACTGGGTGAAGTTGTTGGCGATGCCGGTGGCGTCGCTCGTGCTGCTCGACGAACTCGACGTGGACGTGGTGCTGCTGTTGACGAGACTGGAGATGCCGGAGGTCATGGGGGTCGTCTCCTCAAATTCGGATGTCGAGGCCGCCGTAGCCGCGCAGCATGCGCAGGGGCACGGCCTCGGGGGGCATGTCGGTTCGGTCGGTCGACCAGGGGCTGGCCTGACGGCCGTCGCCGCCGGGCTGGCCGTTGGACTGCCCGCCCGCGTTGCCGCCGTCGCCGCGTAGGGACACGTTCACCCCGCCCGCGCTGGGGTCGAGCCCCGCCTGGGTCAGGGCCTGCTGCAACTGGCCGGCGTCGCGCTGGAGCAGGGCGAGGGTGTCGGGCCGGTCCACGACGAGGTGGGTCGCCACGGTGCCCTTGGCCTTGTCAATCTCGAGCTTCACGTCGATCCGCCCGAGCTCGACGGGATCGAGGCGGATCTGGAACTCGCTGGAGCCGGCGAGCGAGCGCAGGCCGATGGTCATCGGCACCTGCCCGAGGGGTACGGGGGCCTGCGTCGGCGCGGGCGCCTGGGCGGACTGAGTCGCTGCCGCCGGAGTGTTGGACGTGGTCTGCGTGACGCCCTGGGTCGCGGCGGCGGCCTGCGGCGCGGTCGTGGCGGTCGTGCCGGTCTCGCCGAGGAGGGCGAGGAAATCCTTGGCGTCGGCGCCCTTGCCGTCCGTAAGCGCGGCGGCGTCGCCGGTCCCGGAGGCCTCGACGGCGCCGGGCACCGACGCGGCGGCACTCGCCACGGTGGCGGCCTCCCCCGTGGCCGTCGCGGCGGCCTGGGCCTGGGCGGCCGGAGACGCCGCCGCCGGGTTCGGCTGGATCGGAATCAGCACCGGAGTCGGCGTGGGCGTCGCCGCCGCAGCCTCCTCCTTGGCCACGCTGTCGGTCGCGGCGGCAGCGGCCTTCGCCGGCTTGGCCCCGGTCTCCGGGGTTGCGTCGGCATCGGCCGTCTTGCCGTCGGCCGCATCCGGCTTGGCCGGGGCCTTGTCGCGGAGGGGCTTGTTGTCGTCGGAACGGGCCGCGCGGGGCGAGTCGTCGGCGGACGAACGGGCCTTGGTCGTCTCGCGGGAGTCGGCGGTTTTGTCGTCCCGGCGGGCGGCGGCGCGGTCCTGGCTCCGGGTGTCCTCGGCCTTGCGCGGGGTCGCGGCCTCCGGCTTGGCGAGCATGGCGTCGAACCGCGACGACTGTGAGTCGGCCGCGCGCCACGCCGGCTCGGCCCTCTGGCCTTGCGCGCGCCACGCCTTGGTCTCCACTCGATCCGTCCCGCCCAATGCCATGCACCTGACTCCTCCCTGCCGAGCGAGCAAGGGCCGAGCCACGGCCGGAAATCGGTTAACTTACTGAAACACAGACAGAATGCCGGAGAAGCGCCCCAGCCTTGGAGCGCCCGCGACGGCGGAAGCTGCCGTCCGGCCGGCAGGATCTGCCGGGTGGCGGTTTTCACACGCGCCCGCAACGGCTATAGACGGGGCCGGCGGACCGGCAGCCTCGGGCGCAAGGCCGCCTCACGCGGCCCGAGATGAACACCCTCGACCTTCCGAACCCACCCCACGAGACGCGCGTCGTCGTCGCCATGTCCGGCGGCGTGGATTCCAGCGTCGTCGCCGGCCTGCTCAAGCGGCAGGGGTTCGATGTGGTGGGCGTCACCCTGCAGCTCTACGACCACGGCGCGGCGACCCATCGCCGGGGCGCCTGCTGCGCGGGGCAGGACATCAACGACGCCCGCGCGGCGGCCGACCATCTCGGCATTCCCCATTACGTCCTCGATTACGAGGACCGCTTCCGCGACGCGGTGATCGACAAGTTCGCCGAGAGCTACCTCGCGGGCGAGACGCCGATTCCCTGCGTCGAGTGCAACCGCACCGTGAAGTTCCGCGACCTGCTCGGGCTGGCCAAGGAACTCGGCGCCGACGCGCTGGCCACCGGCCATTACGTGGCGAGCCGCCCCCTGCCCGGCGGCGGGCGGGCGCTGCACCGGGCGATGGATCCGGCTCGCGACCAGAGCTACTTCCTCTACGCGACGACGCCCGAGCAGCTCGCCTTCCTACGCTTCCCGCTGGGAGAGATGGGCAAGGACGAGACGCGGGCGCTGGCCCGCGACCTCGGGCTCGCCATCTCCGAGAAGCCGGACAGCCAGGACATCTGCTTCGTCCCGCAGGGCCGCTACAGCGACGTGATCGCGCGCCTGCGCCCGGACGCCGCCCGCCCCGGCGAAATCGTGGACCTGTCCGGCCGGGCGCTCGGGCGCCACGAGGGCATCCTGCATTACACGGTGGGCCAGCGCCGGGGGCTCGGCCTCTCGGGACGCGAACCGCTCTACGTCGTGCGGCTGGAAGCCGAGACCGCCCGCGTGGTCGTCGGCCCCCGCGCGGCGCTGGCCACCAGCCGCATCCGGCTCACCGAGGTGAACTGGCTCGGCGACGGCGACCGTGAGGCGGTGCGCGATCTCCCCGTGGCGGTGCGGGTGCGCTCCACCCGTCCGCCCCGGCCGGCTTTGCTCACCCTCGACGACGGGGGTGCGGAGATCGTCCTCGCGGAAGCCGAGGACGGCGTCTCCCCCGGCCAGGCCTGCGTCATCTACGACGACGATGATTCCCGCGCGCGGGTGCTCGGCGGCGGCACCATTCGCCGCGTCGATGCGTTCTCGGCCAAGCCGCTGGAAGCGGCCTAGCTTCTCCCAACCCAGGACCATCCGACAGCCATGTTGAGCGAGCCGCAGGTGGCCGGGCCGAGCACGGCCCTGATGCGCAAGGCCTATGCCCGCTGGGCGCCCGTCTACGACGTGGTCTACGACAAGCTCACCGAGCCCGCCGCGCGGGCGGCGGTGGAGGCGGCCTCCCTCCACGGGCCGCGCATCCTGGAAGCCGGCGTCGGCACCGGGCTGGCGCTGGGCTACTACCCGAAGGGCAGCTTCGTCTGCGGCGTCGACCTGTCCGAGGACATGCTGAAGCGCGCCCGCGGCAAGGTGCATCGCAAGGGCCTGTCGCATGTGCGCGGCCTTCAGGTGATGGATGTGTGCCATCTCGGCTATGCCGATGCGAGCTTCGACGCGGTGGTGGCGCAGTTCCTCATCACCCTCGTGCCGGACCCGGAGGCCGCGCTCTCCGAATTCCTGCGGGTGGTGAAGCCGGGCGGCGGCATCGTGCTCGCCAACCATTTCGGCCAGGATTCCGGGCCGCTCGCCAAGGTCGAGGAGGTGGTGGCGCCCCTCTGCACGAAGATCGGCTGGTCGTCGGACTTCAAGGCCGCGCGGATCGAGGCCTGGGCTCGGCGCAACGGCGTCGAGGTGCTGGGCCTGAAGCCGACCTTCCCCGGCGGCTTCTTCAAGATCCTGCGGATGCGCAAGGCCGGGTGAGCGCGCAGGCGCCCCCAGAGAGCCGCTGGCGGCAAGTGCGCCGCTGGCTGCCCCTGATCCTCCTCGTCGGCCTCTCCGTGGCGGTGCTCGTCTCCGGCGCGGCGCATCTCCTCAGCCTGGACCGGCTGCTCGCCTCCCGCGCCTGGCTGAAGGCCTTCGTGGGGGAGGGCTACGGGCGGGCCATGGTCGTGGCCTTCCTCGTCTATCTCGGCGCGGTCATCGTCTCCGTACCGGCGACGCTGTTCCTCACCATGGTCTGCGGCTTCCTGTTCGGCATCGTGCCGGGAGCCTTGCTCGCCGTCTGCGCGGCCACGACCGGGGGCTCCCTCGTCTTCTCCATCGGGCGCGGCCCCGGCCGGGACCTGCTGCAGCGCTTCGGCGGACCGCGCCTCGACCGGTTCGCGGCTTCCTTCCGGCGGGACGCCTTCGGCTACATCGCGACCTTCCGGGTGCTGCCGCTCTTTCCGTTCTGGGTCACGAACCTCGCGCCGGCCGCCTGCGGCGTGCGGCTGCGGACTTTCGTCGCCGCGACCTTCCTCGGCCTCCTGCCCGGCGCCCTCGTCTACGCGACCACCGGCGCGGGGATCGAGGACGTGGTCGCCGCCCACGAGACGGCGCGGGCCGCCTGCCTCGCGGAGGGCGGGACGGGCTGCGACGACGCCATCGCCCTGTCCGCCCTCGTCACGCCCAAGATGGTCGCGGGCCTCGGCTCCCTGGGCGTCTTCGGCCTCGTGACCCTCATCCTCAGCCGGCGGATGCGGCGCCGGGTGTGAGGCGCGGCATCGTTGCAGAGGTATTCATACGCAGCGGGTGATCCTGCCCTCGACGCTGGGGCGGGCGGGAGCTATCGACGGGGGGCTGCTCCACCGTCCGGCCTTCCGACGGCAGTGGAAGCGGGGGGGTGTGAGTTCGCGTGAAAGCGGAAACCGACAGCCTTGTCGGACCGGCTCGGGAGGTGTCGGCCGCCCCGGTGGCCGGTGTCGACCTGCGCCCGCGCCGGCTCGGCCTGTCCGGGCGGCTGTTCCTCGTCACCGTCGCCTTCGTGGTGGTGGCCGAGATCCTGACCTTCGTCCCTGCCGTCGCCAATTACCGCATCGAGTGGATGGACGACCGGCTGGCCGCCGCGCAGGTGGCGGCCCTGGTCCTCGACGGCCGCACGGCGGAGCCCGTCTCGGAGGATCTGGAGAGCCGGCTGCTCCAGGGCGTCAACGCGCGGGCCATCGTCGTGCGCGGCAGCGGGGCGCAGCGCCTCCTCGCCATCGAGCCGATCCCCGAGCGGGTCGCGGACACGGTCGATCTCGGGCAGGTCACGACCTGGAGCGCCCTGCGTGGGGCGTGGCGGACGCTGGTCTCGCCGGTCACGGAGCCGATCCGCGTCCTCGGCGAGGGCAAGCCCGGCTTCGGGCGGGTGGAAATCCTCCTCGACGAGGCGCCCCTGCGCACGGCGATGATCGACTACGCCCTCCGGCTCGCGGTCTCCTCGCTCATCATCGCGGCGGTGGCGGCGGGGCTCGTCTTCGTGACGCTGCAGGTGCTGATCGTGCGCCCGGTGCGCCGGCTCGCCACCAACATCACCGCCTTCGCGGATGCGCCGGAGGATGCGGCGCGGATCATCACGCCCTCCGACCGTGCCGACGAGATCGGGCAGGCCGAGGCGGCCCTGGCGAAGATGCAGCGCGGCCTCGCGGATCAGTTGCGCCAGAAGCGGCGCCTCGCGGAACTCGGGCTCGCCGTCAGCAAGATCAGCCACGAGTTGCGCAACCTCCTCACGGCGGCGCAGCTCCTCGGGGACCGCCTCGAATCCGCCGCCGACCCCTCGGTGCAGCGCATCGCGCCGCGCCTCGTCGGCACCCTGGCGCGGGCCATCCGCTTCTGCGAGGGCACCCTGGCCTATGGCAGGGCCATCGAGCCGGAGCCGCGCCTCGCGCCGACGCCGCTGGCCCCGCTGCTGGCGGATCTGCCGGACATCGCCGCCCTCGCCGCGCATCCGGTCGCGGTGACGGTCGATGGGGGCGGGCTCTCGGTCCTGGCCGATTCCGAGCAGGTGTCGCGGGCGCTCGCCAACCTCGTGCGCAACGCCGTGCAGGCCCTCGACGGGGCGGCCGTGGCGGGTCCGACGGTGCGGGTGACGGCGGCGGCCGGGCCGGAGGAGAAGGTGACGATCCTCGTCTTGGACAACGGGCCGGGTCTGCCGCAGCGGGCGCGGGAGAACCTGTTCGCGCCGTTCCAGGGCTCGGTGAAGGCCGGCGGTACCGGCCTCGGCCTGCCCATCGCGGCCGAACTCATCGAGATGAACGGCGGCCGCCTCTGCCTCGACGAGACGTCCGACGGCACCCGCTTCCGGATCGTGCTGCCGGCGGCGTGAGGATTGGGGCGAATAGGGAGTAGCGAGTAGCGAATAGTTGATTGGGAACGTGCGCCCGAACTGAACGATCTGCTTTACATTCGCAGGCTCTGAGAGCACGCTATTCGCTATTCGCTATTCGCTATTCGCTATTCGCTATTCGCTATTCGCTATTCGCTATTCGCTATTCGCTATTCGCTATTCGCTATTCGCTATTCGCTATTCGCTATTCCGCCGCCGCGCGGGTCTCCACCGGCACGCGGATGCCGAGATCGGCCAACAGGGCGACGTCCGCGTCCTCGTCGGCGTTGGCGGTGGTGAGCAGGCGCTCGCCATAGAAGATCGAGTTCGCGCCGGCCAGGAAGCACAGGGTCTGCGCCTCGCGGGTCAGGCTCTTGCGGCCGGCGCTCAGGCGCACCCGGGCGCGGGGCATCACGATGCGGGCGGTGGCGCACATCCGCACGAGGTCGAACGGGTCGATGGCCGGCTGGTCGGCGAGCGGCGTGCCCGGCACGGCCACGAGGGCGTTGATCGGCACGCTCTCCGGGTGGGGGGCGTGGTTCGCCAGGACCTGCAGCATCGCGGCCCGGTCGGTCGTCTCCTCGCCCATGCCGACGATGCCGCCGCAGCACACACCGATCCCCGCCGCGCGGACGTTCTCCAGGGTGCGGAGCCGGTCGTCGTAGGTGCGGGTGGAGATGATGTCGCCGTAGAAATCCGGCCCGGTATCGAGGTTGTGGTTGTAGGCGGTGAGCCCCGCCTCGGCGAGGCGCCCGGCCTGCGAGGGCGAGAGCATCCCCAGCGTCACGCAGGCTTCCATGCCCATGGCGCGCACGCCGCGCACCATGGTGAGCACCGCGTCGAATTCCGGTCCGTCCTTCGGCTGGCGCCACGCCGCGCCCATGCAGAAGCGGTGGGCGCCGGCGGCCTTGGCGGCGGCGGCCTCGGCCAGCACGGCCTCCGGCTTCATCAGCCGCTCGCGCTCCACCCCAGCCTCCTTGTGGTGGGCCGATTGCGGGCAATAGGCGCAATCCTCGGGGCAGCCCCCGGTCTTGATCGAGAGCAGCGAGGCCCGCTGGATGTCCGCCGGGTCGTTGTAGCGGCGATGGATCGTCGCCGCCCGGAACACGAGGTCCATCAACGGGGCATCGTGGATCGCGCGGATCTCCTCCACGGTCCAATCGTGGCGGATGTCGTCCCGGAGGGTCACGGCAGGCTCGCTCATGCCGTTTCTTGCCGGGCTCGGCCGGGAAAAATCAAGCCCCCGCGGCGGCCTTCGCGGTCCAGGCGTCGAAGGCGACGACCTTCTGGCGTTGCTCGCCGAGCCTGGCGATGCGCAGCACCATCTCGTCGCCCTCCTTCAGGTAGGTCGGCGGGTTCATGCCGAGCCCGACACCGGGGGGCGTACCGGTGGTGATGACGTCGCCGGGTTCCAGCAGCATGAAATGCGAGCAATAGGCGACGATCTGCGGGACATCGAAGATCATCGTCGCCGTCGAGCCGGTCTGGCGGCGCTCGCCGTTCACGTCGAGGCTCATGGCGAGGCTCTTGAGGTCGCCGACCTCGTCGAGGGTCACGAGCCAGGGACCCAGCGGCCCGAAGGTCGGCGCGCTCTTACCCTTGGTCCAGGTTGGGCCCCGGTTCATCTGCCAGTCCCGCTCGGAGACATCGTTGCAGATGCAGGCGCCGGCCACGTAGTCCAGCGCCTCGTTGGCGTGCACGTAGCTCGCCGGGCGGCCGATCACCACCGCCAGCTCCACCTCCCAGTCGGTGCAGGAGGAGCCCTTGGGCAGGATCACCGTGTCGTTGGGGCCGCACAGGCTCGACGGCGCCTTGTTGAACACGATGGGTTCGGAGGGGATCGCCGCGCCGGTCTCGGCGGCGTGGTCGGCGTAGTTCAGGCCGATCGCCACCACGTTGCGGGTGCCGCCGACGCAGGGCCCGAGCCGTGTGTCAGGCGGCAGGAGCGGCAGGCGCTCGGGGTCGATCAGCTTCAGCCGCGCGAGGGATTCGGGCGAGAGCGCCGGGCCGGCGATGTCCCTCACCATGCCCGAGAGGTCGCGAAGGCCCCCCTTCGCATCCACGAGACCGGGCTTCTCGTCTCCGGGCGCGCCGTGGCGGATCAGCTTCATCCTGCGACCTTTCCGTGTGCGGCGTCCGGGCCCGTCAGGACCGGACGCGGACATAGGTGCCCGGCGCCGGGCCGAGGGAGGGCAGGGCGCCTCCGCCGGGGCTGCGGGCGGGTACCCGCTCGGGGGCCTGCGCCTCCATCCAGCGCAACCAGTAAGGCCACCACGAGCCGGACGTCTCGGCGGCCTTCTCCAGCCATTCCTCGAATTGGCCCTTCACCGGACCGCCGGTCCAGAACCCGTATTTCGGCTTGGCCGGCGGGTTGACCACCCCCGCGATATGGCCCGACCCCGCCAGGACGTAATCCACGGTGCCGCCGAAGCGCTTCGAGCCCTTGAACACCGACAGGGCGGGGGCGATGTGGTCCTCGCGGGTGGCGAGGTTGAAGACCGGGACCTTCACCCGCTTCAGGTCGAGGCGCACGTTGCTGAGCACCATCCGGCCCTTGGCGAGGTTGTTCTCCAGGTAGCAGTTGCGCAGGTAGAAGGAATGGTTCGCCGCCGGCATCCGGGTGGCGTCCGAATTCCAGTAGAGCAGGTCGAAGGCCGAGGGCGCCTTGCCCTTGATGTAGTTGTTGACGACGTAGGGCCAGATCAGGTCGTTTGGCCGCAGCATGTTGAAGGCGTTGGCCATGCGCGCGCCCTCGAGGTAGCCGCGCTCCCCCATGGTCTTCTCGACCTGCTTGATCTGCTCCTCGTCCGCGAAGACCTTCAGGTCGCCGGCATGGGTGAAGTCCACCTGCGTGGTCAGCAGCGTCGCGCTGGTGATGCGCTTGCGGCCGGTCGCGGCCTGCATGGCGAGGGTCACCGCGAGCAGCGTGCCGCCGACGCAATAGCCCGCCGCCGCCACCTCGTTCTCGCCCGTCGCGGCGCCGACCGCGTCGATGGCGGCCTCGATCCCCTCGTTCATGTAGGACTCGAAGTCCTTCTCGGCGTGCCGCTCGTCGGGGTTCACCCACGAGATGCAGAACACCGTCAGCCCCTGGTCCACCATCCACTTGATGAAGCTCTTCTGGGGGTTCAGGTCGAGGATGTAGAACTTGTTGATCCACGGCGGCACGATCAGGAGCGGGCGCTTGAACACCGTCTCCGTCGTGGGCGCGTACTGGATCAGCTCGATCAGGTCGTTGCGGAACACGACCTCGCCCGGCGTCACCGCCATGTTGCGGCCGACCTCGAAGCCGGACGGGTCGGTCTGGCGCACGCGCAGCGCCCCGTTCCCGGCCTGCATGTCCTCCTCGTACATCTTGAGGCCGCGCACGAGGTTGGCGCCGTTCTCCGCCAGCGTGTGGCGGATCAGTTCCGGGTTGGTCGCCAGGAAGTTCGAGGGCGAGAGCATGCTCGTCACCTGCCGCAGGTAGAACTGCGCCTTGTGCCGGGTGTGCTCGTCGATGCCCTCGGCATCCTCCACCAGATCCTCCGCCCAGCGGGTGGCGATCAGGTAGCCCTGCTTGATGAAGTCGAAATATGGGTTCTCCGACCAGTCGGGATGCGCGAAGCGGTTGTCGCGCGGCTCCGGCGCGGCCACGGGCGGCGTCTGCTGGCCCTGCAGCTTCTGGTAGGTCGAGCCCCAGAGGGTGAGGAAATCCTGCGACAGGCGCGTCTGCGCCTCGACGGTGCGGCTCGGGTCGGTCAGCCACGATTCCGCGACCTTGCCGAGGGTGCGCACCATCTCGCCGACCTCGGGGGAGGCGCCGGCCGGCGTCTCGGGCGTCAGGTAGCGGGCGGCGCTGCGGCCCAGCGCCTCGACCAGTTGGCCGGCATTGCGCGACATCGCCTCGAAATCGGGCAGGGCGGGAGAGGCCTCCGGGGCCGCCGGAGTGGGCGCGGCTTTCTCCGCCGCCTGCCTGTGCTGCGGGCTCGTCACGGCTTGCCTCCCTGGATCATCGCGACCCGCCTGTGCCGGCGAGCCTCGTTTCCGACACATTAAGGAGCGAGCCGGACGTTTCGCCACCCCGGCGCGGGTTTCCCCGCGACAACCGACCCATGTTCTCATCGCGCAACCGCTAACCGGCGCGGGAGGATCCTTGATGACGCCCGCCCTGCGACGCTGCGTTGCCCTTGCCCTCCTCGTCACGCCCTTGGGCGCCTGCTCGGGCGACACGGTGCGCACCCTCGCGGCCGACGCCGGCTACGGCCCTCGCAAGGTCGATGCCCCGGACTTCGTGACGAACACCCGGCCGAAGGACACGCCCGATTTCATGGCGGTGGGGGTCGATGCGCCCAAGCGGACGGTCCGCGCCAAGAACGCCGAGAGCCAGAAGGCCCTCGAATCCGAGCTGGAGAACGCCCGCGGGCGCAACGTGGCGCGGGGCCGGGCGGCCGAGAGCGCGGCCAAGGGCGTCGCCAAGGGCATCGCGCCCCCACCCGACCCGGCCGCGCCGAAGCCCGCCACGCCCCCGCCGCAGTGACGGATTTTTAAGGGTCGGCGGGCGAGGCCGGCTCTGCTATATGCAGCGGTTCGCGCCCCACAGGGACCTGACGACACGGGCGCGCCCATGGAAACGCCGATGACCGACTTTCACCGCATCAAGCGACTCCCGCCTTACGTGTTCGAGCAGGTGAACCGGATCAAGGCGGCCGCCCGAGCTAACGGCGCCGACATCATCGATCTCGGCATGGGCAACCCGGACCTCGATGCGCCCCGGCACGTCATCGCCAAGCTGTGCGAGACGGCGGGCCGTCCGCGCACCGACCGCTATTCCGCCTCCAAGGGCATCGCCGGCCTGCGCCGCGCCCAGGCCGGCTATTACGCGCGCCGCTTCGGCGTGAAGCTGAACCCCGACACCCAGGTGGTGGCGACGCTCGGCTCGAAGGAAGGCTTCGCCAACATGGCCCAGGCGATCACCGCCCCGGGCGACGTGGTGCTGGTGCCGAACCCGAGCTACCCGATCCACGCCTTCGGCTTCCTGATGGCCGGCGGCGTGATCCGCTCCGTGCCGGCCGAGCCGACCCCGGCCATGTTCCCGGCCCTGGAACGGGCGATGCAGCACTCGATCCCGAAGCCGGTGGCTTTGGTCGTCTGCTATCCCTCGAACCCGACCGCCTATGTCGCCGGGCTCGATTTCTACCGGGACCTCGTGGCCTTCGCGAAGAAGCACGAGCTGATCCTGCTCTCCGACCTCGCCTATGCCGAGGTCTATTTCGACGGCGAGCCGCCGCCCTCGGTGCTGCAGGTGCCGGGCGCGATGGATTGCACGGTGGAGTTCACCTCCCTGTCGAAGACCTATTCCATGGCCGGCTGGCGCATGGGCTTCGCGGTGGGCAACGAGCGGCTGCTCGCGGCGCTCACGCGGGTGAAATCCTACCTCGATTACGGCGCCTTCACGCCGATCCAGGTGGCGGCCACCGCCGCCCTGAACGGGCCGGACGATTGCATCCACGAGATGCGCGCCATCTACAAGAAGCGCCGCGAGGCCCTGGTCGATTCCTTCGGCAAGGCCGGCTGGAAGATCCCGGCCCCGGCCGCCTCGATGTTCGCCTGGGTGCCGATCCCCGAGCGCTACCGCTCCATGGGCAGCCTCGAATTCTCGAAGCTGCTTCTGGAGAAATCCGACGTGGCGGTCGCCCCCGGCATCGGCTTCGGCGAGCACGGCGACGATTACGTCCGCATCGCCATGGTCGAGAACGAGCAGCGCATCCGGCAGGCCGCGCGCAACCTGCGCAAGTTCTTCGATGCGGCCGACAAGTCCCTGCACAACGTCGTGCCGATGGCGCAGGCCGTCTGACGGGGCTCCGGCCCCGCCACCGCATGTTGCCGCCGGGCGACACGGCTCGCCAAAGGGCTGTCTCGCCCGGCGGCGGCGCTTGTCAGGCGCCGTCCAGCTGCGCAGGGTCGGCGCGGGGGTGTCCCGTCCCGCGTCCCGAGAGCCGCATGCGCCGTCTGTCCACCATCGCCGCCCTGCTGCTCGCCGCCGCCGCCTCGGCCTGCGCGCCCAACCCGATCATCGCGCGGGATCCCGTGCCGGCCCCCGGCCCGACGGACGTCTATGCCTGCGATTCGCGTCCGCTGCCGCTGAACGCCTTCCGCTCGAATTGCCGCCCGGTGCCGACGACGCCGCCGGTGGTTCTCCAGTCCCGCGGCTGAGCCGGCGTTTGTCGGGGCCGGCGGATCTGCTACGGTTCCCGCCCAAGCCAGTGACGGAGCATCGCGTGAGTTCCTCGACCCTGCGCCGTGCGGTGACAGCCGCCGCCTTCCTCGCCCCGGCCCTCTGCGCCGGGGGCGCCTGGGCTCAGGAAGTCCCCGTGCCCGTGCGCCCGGAGGGCTTCGTGTTCACCGCGCCGGATGCGCCGAGCGTCCTCGACGGCACGATCCTCGGCCCGGTCGCCCCGGCGACCCGTCCCGACCTTGCCCGCCCCGCCGTGCCGGTGGCGCAGGTGATGAACGGCGGCGGCTTCGGCCTCACCGGCTTCGACTATTTCCACGACCAGTATTCCGAGGGGCTCCTCGGCCAGCGCAAGCGGCCGAAGGAATACGTGATCGCCCCGTCCTGGATCGTGCCGCCGCGCTACTGAGCGAGGGCGCGGGGCCGCCTCAATCCTTCTGCGGATCGTGGCCCCAGTTCATCAGGGACAGGCGCCACGCGGAATCCGGGTCCTTGCGCGCCTCGCCGCCCTGCTTGAGATGGCGGTGGACGTAGCCGACCACCTTCTTCATCGCGGCGTAATCGTCGTCGGTCAGGTCGGCCTTCTTCTTGTCCTTGATCTCCAGGATGCGCCGGCCCATCGCATGGCCGGTGGATTCGCCGCCGCCCTTCTTCTGGCCGACCTCCTTACTGTCTTCGCTGTCGAGATGCTTGCGCAGGGCCGCCGGGGTCATGTTGACCGCGTCCTTGAACTCGTCCCAGATCGCCGCGTGATCGTCCGACATTGGCCTGCCCTGTCCGCTGGAGAGTGAAATCCAGCGGGCAACGCCCGACGCCCGGAGCGGTCCCTGCGATGCGCCGCCGCAGGCTCAGGCGGCCTTGCGGCGCTCCGGGTAGAGGCCGAGCAGCCCCTCCGCGCTCGCCGCGCAGACGCCGCGCTCGGTGATGATGCCGGTCACGAGCCGGTTCGGCGTCACGTCGAAGGCCGGGTTGGCGACGGGGCTGCCGGGCGAGACCACCTGCACCGTGGCGAAGCGGCCATCCTCGGTGCGCCCGGTGAGATGCGTGACCTCGCGGGCGTCGCGCTCCTCGATCGGGATCTCGGCGACGCCGTCGCGCAAGGTCCAGTCGATCGTGGAGAAGGGCAGGGCGGCGTAGAACGGCACGTTGGTGTCCCGCGCCGCCAGGGCCTTCAGGTAGGTGCCGATCTTGTTGCACACGTCGCCCTCGGCCGTGGTGCGGTCGGACCCGACGATGCAGAGATCGACCTTCCCGTGCTGCATCAGGTGGCCGCCGGCATTGTCGGCGATCACCGTGTGCGGCACCCCGTGGCCGTGAAGCTCGAAGGCGGTGAGCGCCGCGCCCTGGTTGCGGGGGCGCGTCTCGTCCACCAGCACATGCACCGGGATGCCCCGTTCATGGGCGTCGTAGATCGGCGCGAGGGCGGTGCCCCAATCGACGGTGGCGAGCCAGCCGGCGTTGCAATGGGTCAGCACGGTGATCGGCCGGCCCTTGGCTTTGTGGAGATCGTCGATCAGCCGGCCGCCATGGGCGCCGATGGCGCGGCAGCTCGCCACGTCCTCCTCGGCGATCCGCCCGGCCTCGGCGAAGGAGCGGGCGAAGCGCTCGTGCGGCTCGATTTGGCGCAGGTTGGCGGAGACCCGGTCCAGCGCCCAGCGCAGGTTGATGGCGGTGGGGCGCGTGGCAGCGAGGGTGGCGCAGGCCCGCTCGATCCCCTCCAACGAGGGATCCTCGCGCAGGGCGAGCGCCAGCCCGTAGGCGGCGGTGACGCCGATGAGCGGCGCCCCGCGCACGATCATGGTGCGGATCGCCACCGCCGCGTCGTCCAGGGTGGCGAGGCGCTTCAGTTCGAAGGCGAAGGGCAGGCGCGTCTGGTCGATCACCTGGACGCTGAGGCCGTCCGGGTCGGCGAAGATGGTGCGATAGGAGCGGCCGTCGATCTTCATGCGAGGCATGTGCCACAACGGGACCGGCTTTGCACGCGCCCGAAGACGGGACCACGCGCTGCGTGTCCGCTCAAGCCTTCCTCAACCTTAGCCGGTCGTTAAGCCCTCTCTGCCAGCGTCTGGAACGAGTCCTTCGTTCTGCGTCCGGTCCCGCATGCGCTCGCTTCGCCGCCCTGCGTCGCCCTACGAGACCTTCGTCGATGGCTTTCGCCCGTTCATGGGCAAGCGCCTGACGGAGCTCGGCGGCCTTGTGCTCTTCACGGCCGCCGTCGCCATGACGGTGGCGCTGGCCACATGGTCGGTGGACGACCCGAGCCTCAACCATGCCACCGAGCACGCGGCCCACAACGTCCTCGGGCAGGTGGGGGCGGTGGTCTCGGACCTCGCCATGCAATTGCTCGGGCTCGGCTCGCTGGCCTTCGTCCTGCCGCCGGCCCTGTGGGGCGTGCGGCTGATGCGCGAGCGCGACCTGCCCGGCGGCGGAGCGCGCATCGCCCTCTGGATCATCGGCTTCTGCGCCGCCAGCGCGGTGGCGAGCGCCCTGCCGCCCACCGCCCGCTGGCCCCTGCCCACCGGCCTCGGCGGCGTGGCCGGCGACGGGTTGCTCCACATGGTCCGCCGCATCCTCGGCAGCATGTTCTCCGGCCTCGCGCCGCTCTCCGGCTTCGGCTTCGCGGCGGTGGCGATCGTCTGCCTCACGGGCGCCTGCCGCTTCGTGCCGGCGGAGGAGGAGAGCCCGGACGAGCCCTATCCTGTCCGCCGCCTGCCCGACCGGAACCGCGACGGCCGCGACGGCGACACCGACGAGCCCGGCCTCGGCCTCGTGGGCATCGGCGCCCTGGCGCAGGGGCTGATGCGTGCCCGCGCCTCCGTCGCGAACCGCGTCGAGGGCCTGCGCGCCGGCCGGGGCGACGAGATCGACAGCGCCTCCCCGGTGCTGGCGGCCAAGCGCGCCTTCTCCGATGGCGATGCCCCCTGGGCCGACCACATCCCCGAGGCCGAGCGCGGCGCGGCCAAGCGGCGCGAGCCGGTCTTCGATCCGGCCCCACGCGCCGAGCCCATCCTCCACGACGAATTGGACGAGGACGAGCCCGAGCCGGTGCCGGCCGCCCCCATGCCCGTGCCCACGGCGGCGCCCTCGCGGGTCGCCGCGCCCGTGGCGAGCCCGGCCCCCGCCCGGCGCCCGGCGCCGCAGCGCGAGCCGCACGATTATGAATTGCCGGCTCTCGACCTCCTGGCCGAGGCGCGCGGTCCTTCGCAGGCGAGCCTCGTCTCGGCCGATTCGCTGGAGCAGAACGCGACCCTGCTGGAGGCGACGCTGGGCGATTTCGGCGTGCGCGGCGACATCCTCGCCGTGCGCCCCGGCCCGGTCGTCACCCTGTACGAGTTGGAGCCGGCGCCCGGCACCAAATCGAGCCGCGTCATCGCGCTGGCCGACGACATCGCCCGCTCCATGTCGGCGGTCTCGGCCCGCGTCGCCGTGGTGCCCGGCCGGAACGCCATCGGCATCGAACTGCCGAATGCCCGGCGGGAAATGGTCTTCCTGCGCGAACTCCTTGCGTCGGAAGACTTCGTGGACACCAAGCACAAGCTCGCTTTGTGCCTCGGCAAGAACATCGGCGGCGAGCCGATCATCGCCGACCTCGCCCGCATGCCCCACCTGCTGGTGGCCGGCACCACCGGCTCGGGCAAGTCGGTCGCCATCAACACGATGATCCTGAGCTTGCTCTACCGGCTGAAGCCGGAGGAGTGCCGCCTCATCATGGTCGATCCGAAGATGCTGGAACTGTCGGTCTACGACGGCATCCCGCATCTCCTCTCCCCCGTCGTGACGGACCCGAAGAAGGCGGTGATCGCCCTTAAATGGGCCGTGCGCGAGATGGAGGAGCGCTACAAGAAGATGGCCAAGATCGCCGTGCGCAACATCGACGGCTACAATGCCCGCGTGGCCGAGGCCGCCGCCCGTGGCGAGGTCCTGACGCGCACCGTCCAGACGGGCTTCGACCGGCAGACGGGCGAGGCGGTCTACGAGGACGAGGAGATGGATCTCGCCCCGCTGCCCTACATCGTGATCGTCGTCGATGAGATGGCCGACCTGATGATGGTGGCGGGCAAGGACATCGAGGGCGCCATCCAGCGCCTCGCGCAGATGGCCCGTGCCGCCGGCATCCACCTGATCATGGCGACGCAGCGTCCGTCGGTCGATGTCATCACCGGCACGATCAAGGCGAACTTCCCGACCCGGATCTCCTTCCAGGTGACGAGCAAGATCGACTCGCGCACGATCCTCGGCGAGATGGGCGCGGAGCAACTGCTCGGCCAGGGCGACATGCTGTTCATGGCCGGCGGCGGGCGCACGACCCGCGTCCACGGGCCGTTCTGCTCGGACAACGAGGTCGAGAGCGTCGTGGCGCACCTGAAGCGCCAGGGCCGCCCGAGCTACCTCGACGCCGTCACGGCGGACGATGAGGAGCCGGCTTCCGAGAAGGGCGGCAAGGGCAAGGGCGGAGCGTCCGCCGACCTCGAGATCGACGGCGCGGTGTTCGATGCCGGCGCCTTCGGCGAGAGTGGGGGCGATCTGTACGACCAAGCGGTGCAGGTCGTGCTGCGCGACCAGAAGGCCTCGACCAGCTACATCCAGCGCCGGCTGCAGATCGGCTACAACCGCGCCGCCTCGCTGATGGAGCGCATGGAGATGGAAGGGCTCGTCGGTCCGGCCAACCATGCCGGCAAGCGCGAGATCCTCGTGGAGGGCGCGGCGGTCTGAAGGGCCGGGGCGCGTCGCCTCGGCCTCTTGCAGGGCGCCGCCCTGCACCCGCAAAAGGTCGCATGACCTTTTGAAACCGTGACGGGTCCGATGCGGCGGCTGCTCAAGTTCCTGCACACGATGGGATCCATCGGCCTCATGGGCGCCATGGCGGCGCTGCTCGTGATGTTCTCCGTCGCGCCGCCGCCGTCGCAATTGGCCGGCTATGCGCTGATCCGGGGGGCCATGGGCGCCGTCGCGACCTGGATCTTCCTGCCCTCCCTCGCCCTCGTGCTGATCGCCGGCCTGCTCGCCATGGCGATCCACCCCGTCTACCGGGGCGCGGGCTGGGCGTGGCTGAAGCTCGCCACGGGCGTGCTGATGTTCGAGGGCGGCTTCGTCTACATCCAGGGGCCGATGCAGCGCGAGGCGGGCATGAGCGCGGCGGCGCTCGCCGGAAAGCTCGATCCCCTGCTCCTCGGCGCCACCATCGGGCCGGAGCGCAACAGCCTCTGGGTGCTGCTGGCCGTCGCGACCGCCAACGTGGCGCTCGGCATCTGGCGCCCGAAGGTGCTGCGGCTTCCCGTGACCTGACGGGCCTCAGCGCCCGAGCAGGCCGGTGATCCGGCGCACGGCCTCCCGCGCCAGCTCCGGGCTAATCGCGTAGCAAAGCCGCACGAAGCCCTCGCCCTCGGGGCCGAAGGCGGTGCCGGGCGCCACGCCGACCTTCGCCTGCTCCAGCAAGCGAAGGGCGAAGGGCAGGCTCGGCTCGTCCTCCACGAGGCGGGCCATGAGGTAGAAGGCCCCCTCCGGCGGCGCGATGGACGCCCCCGGCAGGCGCGAGAGCCCGTCGATCAGGATGGCGCGGGCCTCGGCGCAGCGCTCCACCATGGTGCGGATGAAGCCGTCGCCCTCGTCCAGCGCCGTGACCGCCGCGTGCTGCACGAAGGTCGGGATCGAGGTCGTGTTGTATTGGCCGAGCTTGGCGAAGGTCTCGGCGAGCCCTTTCGGGAAGATCAGCCATCCGGCGCGCCAGCCGGTCATCGCCCAGTTCTTCGAGAAGGTGTTGGCGACGATCAGCCGGTCGTGCTCCGTGCAGATCTGTAGGAAGGACGGCGCGATCGGCCCGTCATAGGTGAAATGCGCGTAGACCTCGTCCGCGAGGATCCACAACCCGCGCTCGCGGGCGAGGTCGCGCAAGGCCACCATCTCGTCGGCCGGCATGATCCAGCCGGTGGGGTTCGAGGGCGAGTTCACCATGATGACCCGCGTGCGCGGGGTCAGCGCCGCCTCGATGTCCGCGAGCGGCAGGGAGAACCGGCCCTCCGCATCCACCCGGTACGGCACCGACACGGGCACGCCGCCCGTGACCCGCACCGCCTCGCCCAGATTCGGCCACGCGGGGGAGGGGATGATGATCTCGTCACCGGGCTCCAGCAGGGCCTGGGCGGCCTGCATCACCGCGTTCATGCCGCCCGCCGTCACGGCGAAGCGGTCGGGCGGGATCGCCACGCCCCAGTGGCGCGCGTGATAGGCGCCCAGCGCCTCGCGCAGGCGCGGCAGGCCGAGCGAGGTGGCGTAGCGCGTATGCCCCGCCTGCATCGCCCGGTGGGCGGCCTCCACGATGAAGGGCGGCGTCGGCAAATCGCCTTCGCCGATCCAGAGCTTCACCACGTCGGGATCGTCGCGCCCCCGGTCGGCCACGAGGCCGATCTGGCTCGTGCGGATGCCACGCACGCGGGGGGACAGGAGACCGGAGACGTCCACCGCCTCCGGACGAAGGGCCGGACGATCCATCTGTGGCGAATTCCGAGTGCTACCAGCAGGCGCGGGGCAGGCGGGCCTTCCAGCGCTGCCCGGCCGGCAGGGCGGCGCGCGCCGAACGCTCGTCGCGCGGCGACAGGCGCGGCGCGGCGGACAGGGGCTTCGGCGCGGCCACCGGCATGGGGGCGGGCGCGGCGGGCGCCTCGGCTACCACCACCGGGGCCGCCGGCCTCGGCGCGGCGGCGGCGCGAGGCTTCACCCGGCGCACGCGCGGCAGCGGCGCCTCGACGGCGAGCTCCACCTCCGGCTCGGCGGGCGCCGGCTCGGGGGCTTCCATGATGTTCGGGAGGATGCGCCGCTCGGCCGTGGGATGGGCCGGCGCCGGCGTCGTGACCGCCGCCCAGGGATCGAAGAGGGGGCGCGACGCGGCCTGGAGGGCCTGCTGCGATGGCGGGGCCGGCTGAACCCGCCTCGGGATCGCGACGGAACCGCCATCACGGGAAGAGCCACGGGATTCGACGATGAACGGACGCCGCACGCGAGGGTGGCGCATGGACAGGATAATCTCGATGAAAGAGGGTCAAGCCGCGCTTTCGCGGCGCGGAGCACCGCTCAAACGTCGTGGTGCCGAGACGAAGAGTGAAGAAGTGCTTTGATAAAATCAAGCCGTCCAACTCTCTCGGTCACACAATAAATCGATCTTCCGCTTTCGCCGCAGCCATACCAGCTATTCACCGTGTGCCAGCGTCTTCCTGCCTGGACCGGCATGATGATCAGGCTTGCTACACGCACCGGGTCACGCATGAGCGCACGGGAATGCTGTGCGTGCATGTGCGCGTCGAGGGGGGCTTCGAGAAAGGAGGGATCGGTCAGGAAAGGTTCGGTGGCTCTCGGCGCTGTCGCGCGCCGGTCTTCGCCAGATACGAGCACCACTGTTTCGGAAGAACAGTTGGTGCGGCCAAGAGGACTCGAACCTCCACCCCTCGCGGGACTAGCACCTCAAGCTAGCGCGTCTACCAATTCCGCCATGGCCGCATCGGACAGGTGGTAAAGTCTGTCCGGAAACACCGTCGTCCTGCGCCCCGTGGGGCGCCGTTTCGTCCGGCGCGGCAGGCGATAACAGATCGCTTCCGCGCCGACAAGCGAATGTTGCCCGCTTCCCGTCAGCCGCCCATCGGGTCGTCGAGGAACGGGGCCGCCCCGTCGCCGATGGTGACGGTCGGGTCGATGATCGCGGCTTCCTTGCGGATCAGCTCCGTCACCTCCACGGAGATGCGGTCGCCGGTGACGACGATCTGGCCGCGCGCGACGGGGTGGTCGTTGGCGAGGATCTCCACCATGTCGGAATCCGAGGCATCGAGGGCGATGACGGCGCCGCGCCCCATGCGCAGCAGCATGTGCAGCGGCATCTGCGCCCGGCCGAGCACGACGGTGAGATCGACCTTGAGGGTCTCGAACACGCCCACGCCCAAACCGACCTTGCCACCGTTCATCCGGAATGATTGTGAGACCATCCCTTCATGATGGTGAAGTCTTGGTAAACGCTGCCCGCCTCGCGGTCTCTCCGGCCGCCTTCCTGCCCGCTCCCGGCTCGCCCCCCGTCGCGTGGCGGGTGAGCGAAGGGCTCGTCGGCTACGAGGAGGCGGTCGCCTGGATGGAGGCGCGGGCCGCCGCCATCGCGGCGGGGCGGGCGGCGGAATGCGTCTGGCTGCTGGAGCACCCGCCGCTCTACACGGCGGGCACGTCGGCCCGGGCGGAGGATCTCGTCGCGCCGGAGCGTTTCCCGGTCTTCCCGAGCGGGCGGGGCGGGCAATACACCTATCACGGTCCCGGCCAGCGGGTGGCCTACGTGATGCTGGACCTCACCCGCCGCCGGGCCGACCTGCGGGCCTACGTAGCGAGCCTGGAGGCGTGGCTGATCGCGACCCTCGACGCCTTCAACGTCCGCGCCGAGCGGCGGGAGGACCGGGTCGGCGTCTGGGTGCGCCGGCCGGAGAAGGGCGCCACCGTCGAGGACAAGATCGCCGCCATCGGCATCCGGGTGCGCCGCTGGGTAAGCTTCCATGGCGTCAGCCTGAACGTGGAGCCGGACCTCACCCACTTCGCCGGCATCGTGCCCTGCGGCGTGCGCGAGCACGGCGTGACGAGCCTCGTGGATCTCGGCCACGTGGTGAGCATGGCGGAGGTCGACATGCAGTTGCGGGCGGCGTTCGAGGCGGTGTTCGGGGAAACGGTGGCGGAGGAGTGAGGGACGGTGCTCAGCGCACCAGTTCGATCCCCACCCCCGTCTCGGCCGGCAGGCGGGCCCAGGCCCTGTCGGCGGTCAGGGCCGTCGCCCCCCGCAGGCGCGCCGTGGCGAGGCAGGCCCGGTCGCCCAGGGACAGGCCGGCGGCGCGCGTCAGCGGGCGCAGGCGGGCGCTGTCCCGGGCATGAGCGGCCTCGAAGGGCAGGACCGTCAGCTGAAGGTCCTCGACGATCGCCTCGACCGTGGCGTCCGGCATGCCGAGGTCGCGGAGCTTCGCCAGCACTTCGGCGAAGTTGACGGCCGAGATCGCCCCGCCCGGAAGATGCGCCGCGACTTGGTCGGAGCCGGCCTCGTCGAAGATCGCGGCGAGCACGGCGGAGGCGTCGAGGACGGGGCTGGGCACCGTACCGTCCTCACTCCTCGCCGCTGTCGGCACGGCGCTCGGCGATGAACTCGTCCACGACCGAGCCCCTGCGGAACGGGGCGGCCAGTTCGCGCACGCGCCGTAGCGAATCCTCGGCGGTCGTCAGGTGGATCCCGTCTTCGTCCTGCATCAGGACGATCCGGCCGGCGCCGCTCAAGCCCAGGTCGCGCCGGATGTCGGCCGGGAGATTCATCCTCCCGTCCTCCGCCACCTGGATCGTCCGGCGTTGCGGCATCGTCGCCCTCGCAATGCGGATCGTCCGATCCGATTGGGTATGATGGCAGTCGAACCGCCGCCTGTCACTGCGACGGTGTTCCTTCGTCAAAAATCCGCGTGCAGCCGCGAGGCGAAGAAGTGCGCCGGGCCCCGGTCGCGGTTGTAGGCGGGGTTGTCGATGAACTGGTAGTCGAAGGTCAGCGTCACGAACTTCGTGAGGTTCAGGGCGTAATAGGTCTCGATCGCCCGCTCGGTGCCGTAGCGGAGCTGCCCGTCGCCGATCAGCAGGCCGTAATAGCCGTTGGCGAAGGCGGCGCGGTGCGAGGGCGAGAGGCCGTTCATGGCGGCGCCGAGGCCCACCGTGTCGTCCGGCCGGTCCCAGGCCTTGCCCTTCAGCGAGAGGCCGCCGGAAAAGCTCTGGTCAATGTCGGTGAAGGAGATGTTCTCCGTGCGCCCGTCGCCGACGCTGGCGCGGGCGAAGAGGCCGAGGTCCGGCGTCAGCGCCTGTTCGAGGTTGATGTAGCCGCCGCTCTTGCGGCGCGGCCGGCGGGTGGCCGCGGCGGCATCGTTGATGTCGCCGAAGGCGCCGAGCTGGGTGAGGGTGACGATGTCGCGGTAGTTGGCCGAGTTGCCCTCGTTCGAGAACAGGCCGATGCGCACCTTGCCCGGCTGGTCGAGGAACGGCAGCACGTGGCGCTCCTCGAACTCGATGTTGAGCCCGGCGCGCTCGAACACCCGGGGGTCGAGGACATCGCTGGAGGGTTGCTTCGGCACCTGCGTGTAGGCGGCCCGCACCGCGAATTCCGGCCGGTTGTATTCGGCGTAGAGCCCTTGCGTGAAGCCGGGGAGGTTGGCCGGGAAGTCCCAGGCCGAGGCGCCCCACAGGGACCAGTTGAAGAAGTCCACGCGCGGGTCGTGGGCGTAGACGTTGCCGTCGAAGAAGTCGCCCAGTGCGAACTTGCCGGCGATCAGGGTGATGCGCTCCGCATCGTAGCGGGTGGCCACCTGGTTCGGGCCGTCCGGCACCTCGACGGTCTCGCCGCCGAGCCCGATCGTCTGCTTGATGTAGTAGCGGTTGGAGCGCAGCTTCGGAAACGGCGCCCCGGCCTTCTGCGCCTCGCCGTTGACGAAGCCCGCGACGCCGAGCGTCCGCGACAGGCCGAAGCCCTGGCTGAATTCCGGGTTGTAATAGAGCTCCGTCCCCTCCGCGAGCTTCAGCCCGAGGAAGATCGTCGCCGTCGTGGTCTGGCGGGCCTGATGCGGGATCAGGCTCTGGTCGCCGAGATAGGGCGAGCGGAAGCCCGGCACCCCTTGCGCGATCAGCGTGGTCTGCCCGTGGAGCGAGAACCGCCCGGTGTCGCCGTTGTCGGGATCGTGCGGGGCGGTCTCGTCCGGGTCCGGCGGCACCGTCAGACCCCCAGGAAACCACATCAACCGCAGGAACATCTGGTTCGAGGTGAGGCTCGCCCGGCTCGTCACCGGCCCGAGCCCCGGCACCGCGCCCAGCGAGAAGCGCCCGCTCTCGCCGAGGTCGACGTAGCGGTAGTCAAGTCCGAGCGCGAGGGTGTCGGAGATGGCGTATTGCACCCCCGCGCCGAGGGTGAAGCCGACATAGCCGAGGTTGGCCTTCGCGGTGCCGACCGCGCCGGTGGCGAGATCGGGATAGGTGGCCAGCACCCGCGCATTCGCCCCGGCGAGGCCGAAGGTGGCGTAGACCAGATAGCGGTCGAAGCTGTAGCCGAGCCGCGCCCGCAGGGTGCCGTACACGTCCGTCTTGGCGCGGATCACGTCGAAGGCCGGGTCCACGCCCTGGTAGCCGAAGCCGGCGATGGTCGAGGGCACGGGACGCTTCAGGTTCGCCGCGTCGAGGGCGGCCTCGATCCCGTAGAGCCATGGCCCGTTCTGCCAGTTCCAGCCGGCATAGGCGCCGCCGACCGCCGTCGTGGCGTCGCGGCCCCGGTCGCTGCGGCCGGTGGAATCGCCGCTCTTGAAGGCCGGCACGCTGCGCCCGCCCACCGTCGAGGGTCCGAAGGAATAGGCGCCGTAGGAGCCGCTGGCGCTGCCCTCAAGGCCGAGATACGGGCCGGACCAATCGGTGTAGCGCGCTGCCGGGGGGAGGGGCGCCGCGAGGTCGGCGGCCAGCGCGGCGGCCGGACCCAGGACGGCGAGACCGGCAAGGGCAAAGGTCCGGCGCAGCCGCCCGGGCGTGGTCGTTGTCGCCGTGGTCCGGGATGCGCTCGCCCCCTGCTGGCCCATCACCTGTTCCCTTGAATATAGCAATTGCTATAATCGGTGTTCGTAGCTGTGCCGCGTGAGGTTCGCAAGGGGGGTGCCGCATCTCTGCGACGCTGCCGTGACGGTCCTGCACCATTGGGTGACGGCATGCCACAGGCCATCCCGAGCGGCTATTCTCGTCCCCATACCTTGTGAATATTCGAGGCCTTCCAACAAGCTCACCAGAACGTCTATGTCCACCGCTCTTATTTAGAACTGTTATGATTTGATTGTGGATGGGAGCTCTTTGAACTTCGCCTCATTCGGCTTATGTGGCGCAGCCATGCGTGCCCCCGCCCCGATCCGACTCGCCCTCGCCGTTCCGGCCCTGCTGCTCGCCGTCGCGACGGCCTCCGCCAAGGAGGTGCCGATCGGCCCGCATCTCACCAAGAACGGGCTCGAAGTGGCCGCCGTCTATCTCCAGCCCATCGAGATGGACCCGCCGGACATGATGCGTCCGGCCGCGCAATCGGACATCCACCTCGAAACGGATATCCGCGCCGCCAAGGACAACCGCAACGGTTTCGCCGAGGGCGATTTCGTGCCCGCGCTCGAGGTTCGGTTCACCCTGGTGAAACTCGATGGGGACAAGCCCACCGATCAGAAGGTCGAGGGCGCACTGATGCCGATGGTGGCCAACGATGGCCCCCATTACGGCGACAACGTCAAGCTGTTCGGGCCGGGCCGCTACCGGATCACCGTCACCGTCGCGCCGCCCGGCAAGCACAGCCATTTCGGCCGCCACGTCGACAAGGAGACCGGCGTCGGCCCGTGGTTCGAAGCCTTCGACATGACCCAGGACTTCACCTTCGCCGGCACCGGCAAGAAGGGGGCCTACTGACAAGGATGGGGACTTCCGTGATCCGGCCTCTCACCCTCGCGGCCCTTCTCCTGCTCTCTTCGGGGGCTTCGGCGCGCGCCGACGACATGCCGGTGATCAAGGTGGAGATGCGCGACGGGGTGATCCTGCCCGCCATCATCGAGGTGCCGGCCAACACCCGCTTCAAGCTGGAGATCTCGAACACCGGGCAGTCGCCGGTCGAGTTCGAGAGCCTGGAATTGAAGCGCGAGAAGGCGCTCGCCGCCGGCTCGACCTCCTCCATCGTGTTCCGCACCATCGAGGCGGGCAGCTACGACGTGTTCGACGATTTCCACCCGGACGCGAAGGCCAAGCTGGTGGCCAAGTGACGGCGGGCGCGGGTGGATTCAGAGCCGGCGACCTCGACGCCGGAATCGCCCGCCTCGGCGATTGGCTGCGCGCCCATGCCGGCGCGATCCGCGCGGTGCAATGGGCCGTGGTGGCCTTTTACGTGTTCCTCGTAGCGGTGCCGGCCTTCCTGCCGCTACCCGACAACACGCAGCACATCTGGTCCAACCTGACGCTGGCCGCCCAGTTCGCCTTCTGGGGCATCTGGTGGCCCTTCGTGCTGGTGAGCATGGTGCTCGTCGGCCGGGTCTGGTGCGGCGTGTTCTGCCCCGAGGGCGCCCTGTCCGAGGCCGCGAGCCGGTGGAGCCGGGGCTATGCCGTGCCGCGCTGGATCACATGGAGCGGCTGGCCGTTCATCGCCTTCGCCGGCACCACGGTCTACGGGCAGATGACCAGCGTCTACGGCTATCCGAAGCCGGCGCTCGCCGTGCTCGGGGGCTCGACGCTGGCGGCCATCGTCGTCGGCCTGCTCTACGGCCGTAACAAGCGGGTCTGGTGCCGCTACCTCTGTCCGGTGAACGGCGTGTTTGCGGTGCTGTCGAAGCTCGCCCCCCTGAGCTTCCAGGTCGATCGCGGCGTTTGGGCCGCCTCGCCCAAGCCGGCCCAGGGCACGGCGAGCTTCAACTGCGCGCCGCTGGTGCCGGTGAAGGCCATGCGCGGGGCCGGGGCCTGCCACATGTGCGGGCGCTGCTCCGGCCATCGCGGCGCGGTGCGCCTCGCCCTGCGCTCGCCCAATGACGAGATCGTCCATGTGGCGGGCGACGAGCCCTCCTGGGAGCAGACGAGCCTGATCCTGTTCGGGATGCTGGGGCTGGCGGTCGGCGCGTTCCAATGGTCGTCGAGCCCGTATTTCCTCGACATGAAGCAGGCGGCGGCGACCTGGCTGATCGAGCACGGTACGACCTGGCCGCTCGAAGCCTCCGCGCCGTGGTTCGTGCTGACGAACTATCCCGACAAGAACGACGTCATGACGCTCCTCGATGGGGCGATCCTGCTGGTCTATATCGGCGCCGCGACCCTGGTGCTCGGCCTCGGCCTGTCGGCCCTCGTGGCGCTCGCCGCGCGGATGCTCGGGCCGTTCTCCCTGCGGCGCTTCCACCATCTCACGCAGACGCTGATTCCCATCGCGGGCTGCGGCGTCTTCCTCGGCCTCTCGGCGCTCACGATCACCTTCCTGCGCGGGGACGGGATCGTCGTGCCCTACGTGGCCGAGATCCGGGCGGCGCTGCTGACCGGGGCGGCCTTGTGGAGCGCGTGGCTCGCGTGGCGGGTCGCGGGCCTCTCGGCCGGGGGCTTCCGGCGGGCGCTCGCCTGCGCCTGCATCGCCGGGGCGGCGGCGGTCTCCGTCGCCAACTGGGTGCTGCTGTTCTGGGTCTGGTAGCGCGGGTCCCGCGCATCTTCAGGGATTACGCATCATGATCGGTGCCTTCGTCATCGCCTTCCGCGAGGTCATCGAGGCGGGCCTCATCATCTCCATCGTGCTCGCGGCGACGCGGGGCATTCCCGGCCGGATGCGCTGGGTGCTGCTCGGCGTGGCGGGGGGCCTCGGCGGCGCGGCCCTGGTCGCGCTGTTCGCGGAGCGGATCTCCGACGCCTTCGAGGGCAGCGGGCAGGACATCCTCAACGCGGCTGTGCTGATCGTCGCGGTGCTGCTGCTGATCTGGCACAACACCTGGATGAGCAAGCACGGCCGCGAAATGGCGGGCGAATTGCGCGCGGCGGGCGAGGCGGTCCGCAGCGGCCAGCGCGAGGCGGCGGCGCTCGCCATCGTCGTCGGCGCGGCGATCCTGCGCGAGGGCGCGGAGCTGGTGCTGTTCCTCTACGGCCTCGTGGCCTCGGGCACCTCGGGGGCGGACATCCAGTTCGGCGCGCTGGCCGGCGTCGGCGCGGGTGTGCTGCTCTCGGCGGTGAGCTATCTCGGGCTCGCCTCGATCCCGGCGCGCTACGTCTTCTCGGTCACGAGCGTGCTCATCACCTTCCTGGCGGCGGGCCTCGCCTCGCAGGCGGCGCAGTTCCTGGCCAATGCCGGCGTGATCGACATCCTCGGCCACACGGTGTGGAACAGCTCCGCGATCATCGCCGAGAACTCGTGGACGGGCCGCGTGCTGCACGCCCTCGTCGGCTACACCGACCGCCCGACCGCCCTGCAACTCGCCGTCTACATCGCCACCATCGTGGTGATGGTGGTGCTGATGCAGTGGGTCGCTGCCGACAAGCGCCGGGCGGTGCGGACGGCCTGACGCCTCAGCCCTTCTCCACCGGGCGCTGCGGGTCGGCGCCCCATTCGGACCACGAGCCGTCGTAGAGGCTGCGGGCCGGGTGGCCCATCGTCTCCAGGGCGAGGCTGATGATCGCCGCCGTCACGCCCGAGCCGCAGGTGGTCATCACCGGCCGGCGCGGATCCACGCCGGCGGCGGCGAAGACCTCCGCCAGCTCTTCCGGGCTCTTCATCCGGCCGTCGCGCTGCAGGGCGGCGTAGTGCAGGTTCTTCGCCCCCGGCATGTGGCCGGGGCGCACGCCGGGGCGCGGCTCCTCCTCCTCGCCCCGGAAGCGCGTGGCGGAGCGGGCATCGACCACCTGGGCCGCGCCACTCTCCAGGGCGCGGGCGATGTCCGATCCGTCGGCCACGGCGCCATGGTCGAGGCGGGCGGTGAAGTGCCGTCGCTCGCGCGGCTGGCCCTCGCCCTCCTCGGTCGGGTAGCCGGCGGCGGTCCAGGCGGGCAGGCCGCCGTCGAGGACGAGCGCGTCGCGCATCCCGAAGGTCTTGAGCATCCACCAAACGCGTGGGGCCGAGAACAGGCCCATCCCGTCATAGACCACCACCTGCTGCCCGTCGCCAATGCCGAGCGCCCGCATCCGCGAGGCGAAGACCTCCGGCCGGGGCAGCATGTGCGGCAGGGGCGATTCGGTGTCGCTCATCGCGTCGAGGTCGAAGCGGATGGCGCCGGGGATGTGGGCCGCGCGGTATTCCGCCTCCGGGTCGCGGCCGGCGGCCGGGAGATACCAGGAGGCGTCGAGCACCACGATGTCCGGCGCCGACAATCGCTCGAACAGCCAGGCCGGCGGGACGAGGGGCGGGTGCGTCATGGTCGCTCCGTCTGAATCAACGGCGCGAATGAACCACAGGGCGGCGGCGGATGCACGGGGGGCCGTGGCGGCCGGCATCGCGACGGTCGAAATCCGTCACGCCCCGGCGATCAGCTACGCATCCGTCACTGTGGTCAATTGCGTGCAGTGCATCACGCACTTGTTTTCAAGGCTCTGGACCCCAGCTACGACAGTACCATGACAGCTCTGCGCCGGTCGCGAACCGGCTTTACGCGGGTTTTAGGGTACCACGCTGCCGTCAGCGGGTGTCCCACCCCGCGCGGCGGCAGGGCGTTTCAACTCCGCACTTGAAGGAGGCGACCCGGGCGGTCGCCGTCAGGACACGACCGATGAACCAACTCGTCCGCATGTCGCAGATCGGGGACGCCGAGACCGTCAAGGAGCCGTCGGCGGACCTTCGGGTGCCGTTCGCCCAGTCGGGCGCCTTCGTGTGCAAGTACATCATCGGCGAGCCGAGCGATCAGGCGATCTGCTGTGGCGCGCCCGTGCAGGACGGCAAGAGCTGGTGCGCGTTCCACCGCCGCATCGTGTTCGAGCCGGCGCGCCCCGGCCGCATCCGCTGACCGCAGCGCAGCGATTGCCTCGCGGGGCATCCCTCGGGCATGGTCGGCCATCACTTCGGAGATGCCGACCTTGACCGAGCCCCGCACGCCCGACCACGCGATCGACCCCCTCTTCATCGAGCGGCACTCGCCCCGGGCCTTCACCGGAGAGGCGGTGCCGGAATCCGAGCTGATGCGGATGATCGAGGCGGCCCGCTGGTCGCCCTCGGGCTACAATTCCCAGCCCTGGCGCTTCCTCTACGCCCTGCGCGGCGACGCCCACTGGCAGACCTTCTTCGACCTCCTCGTGCCCGGCAACCAGAAATGGGTGGCGGACACGGGAGCGATCCTCTTCCTCGTCTCGAACGCCCGGATGCGGGTGGGGGACGAACTGAAGCCCTCCTACAGCCATTCCTTCGATACCGGCACGGCCTCGCTCGCCTTCCAGCTCCAGGCGGTTCGCCAGGGCTGGCACGCCCACGGCATGACCGGGTTCGACCATGCCCGCGCGCCGGAGGTGCTGCGCCTGCCGGAGCATCACCGGATCGAGGCGGCCTTCGCCGTGGGCCGCAAGACGGCGCCCGCCGACCTCACCGTGGAGCAGCGCCCCCGCGAGGCGCCGAACGGTCGCCGGCCGATCACCGATTTCGTGATCGCCGGGGCCTTTCCCGCCGACGCCGGCTGAGCGAGGCTTCCCGGTCCTGCGGGGCCGGTCTCGTGTCTGTTCTGTCCTTCCTCAAGAACCTACTGGGTGCGGCCATGGCGCGGATGGGCGAGACCGAATCGGCCTCGGAGACGGGCTTCATCGACGGGGGCGGGGTCGATCACGTCACCGGCCTGCAGACGATCGCGGACCGGCACGGGGTGAGCCTCGACGCGGTGCGTCACCTCGTGCAGGCGCTGGAGCGCGGCCATGGCCGGATGGCGCAGTTCGACCATCCGGATCTCGGCGGTATGGGCCAGTGGAGCGCGGGCGGCATGACCATGGTCGGCCGCATGTTCGACGATGGCCTGCGGGCGCGGGTGGCCGCGCTCTGCACCGAACTCGCCGCCACCCTGCCGGCGGAGGGCTTCGCGACGCGAGCCTCCCCGGAGACGTGGTGGCCGGGCGATCTCGGACACCCGTCCGCGACGGGCTCGCAGAACGGGATGCGCTACGCCTATTTCCCGACGAGCCGGCGGCTCGCGGTGGAGGAGGCCTCTGGCGTCGCCGTGTACGATACGGGGGAGCACGCCATCTCGGGCGTCTCGCAGGCGAACGGCCTGCTGCGCTTCACCGGGTCGGCGGGGCCCATCGCCCTCGACACGCTGACACGCATCGGAGCGGAGGCCCCGGAGCCGAAGCCCGCGACACCGGAGCCGCAAGCCGTGCAGGGCTCCGGCGGCGACATCCTCGCCACGATCGAGCGGCTGGCGGATCTCCACGCCCGCGGCGTCCTCACGGCGGAGGAGTTCCAGGCCAAGAAGGCGGAGTTGCTGGCGCGGCTCTGATTGCTAGGATATCTGCCCGAGATGTCACCGCGTTCGGTCATTGCGGCCCAGGAGGCCCCCGCGCTTGGGATCGGTTACTACACCGTCCCCGAGGCGGCGCGTCTCATTCGCATGCCGGCGCGGAGCATCAACCGCTGGCTCGGTGGATATGCCTACAGGTCCGGTGGGAAGCCCCGGCGGATGCCGCCCCTGTGGACGCCCGAACTGCCCGCGAACGACGACGGACTTGAACTCGGCTTCCGCGACCTCATCGAGTTGCGCTTCATCCAGGCCTTCGTACGCGAGAACGTGGACCTCCGGGTGATTCGCGCCTGTCTCGAAGGGGCGCGGGAGGCCGTGGACGACCCGCGCCCCTTCTCGACCAGACGCTTCAAGACGGACGGACGGACGATCTTCCTCGAAAGCCTGAAAGCCGACGGGGCCAGCGAGATGCTCGATCTCAAGCGGGGTCAGTACGTCATCAAGGCCGTGCTGGAGCAGACGTTTCGCGACCTCGACCTCGACGGCGACGTGGTGAGCCGGTGGCGGCCCTATCAGGGCAAGGACACGATCGTCATCGATCCGAAGCGCGCCTTCGGCCAGCCCATCGCGGCGGAGGCCGGCGTGCCGACCGTGGCCCTGGCCGATGCTGTGAAGGCGGAAGGGTCGATCGAGCGCGTCGCGCGCCTCTACGAGGTCCCAGTTGCCGTCGTCCGCGACGCCATGCGGTTCGAAGAGTCCCTGCACGCCGCGTGAAGGTGATCGTCGACGAGAACCTGTCGCCTGCCCTCGCCCGGGCCCTCCAAGCCCTGTTCGCCGAGCAGCACGAGATCACCCACATCCGTACCCGTTTCGGGCCGGGCGTCACCGACCTTCAGTGGATCTCTACGCTGAGCCGCGAGGGGCGGTGGGTTGTGTTGTCGGGGGATCGCCGCATCCGGCGCAACAAAGCCGAGTTCAGCGCCTTCCGCGCCTCCCGGCTTCTTCCTGTCTGCCGGCCTCACGAAGGCGCCTCTGGTGAAGCAGGCCGAACGCATCCTCGCCCTCTGGAGCGGCATCGAGGCTTTCGCGGACCGGGCGCAGCCCGGCTCCATGTTCGAATTGCCGATGACGAGTACCCGGATCGGGACGCTCTGACGCCCCTCAGGCGATGCCGGCGCGGAGCAGGTCGTGGATGTGCAGGATGCCGACCGGTCGACCGTCCGCCACGGCGAAGACCGCCGTGATGAGGCGGCGGTTCATCAGTTCGAGGGCCGCATGGGCGAGCTTGTGCGGCTCGAGGGTGATCGGGTCGCGGGTCATCACCCGGTGGACCGGCGTCGCGAGGATCGCCGGGCCCATGTGGCGGCGCAGGTCGCCGTCCGTGACGATGCCCACGAGCCGCCCGTCCGGGCCGGTGACGCCGACGCAGCCGTAGCGGCGGGCGGCCATCTCGATCAGCACCTCGGACATCAGCGCGTCCTCGTGCACCAGGGGCATCTCGGAGCCCCCGTGCATCAGGTGCTGCACCGTCTTCAGGCGGGCGGCGAGGGTGCCGCCGGGATGGAGCGTGTGGAACCGCGCCGAGGTGAAGCCGCGCCGCTCCAGCAGCGTCACCGCGAGAGCGTCGCCCAGGGCGAGCTGGATTAGGCTCGACGAGGTCGGGGCGAGATCGTGCGGGCAGGATTCGCGCACGCGCGGCAGTTCGAGCACCACGTCGGCTGCCTTGCCGAGCGTGCTCGCGGCATTGCGCGTCACCGCGATGAGCGGAATGGAGTAGCGCCGGGAGAAGCCGACGAGATCGGAGAGTTCCGCCGTCTCGCCCGACCATGACAGGGCGAGGATCACGTCGTCGCGGGCGATCATGCCGAGGTCGCCGTGGCTCGCCTCGGTCGGGTGGACGAAGAAGGCATGGGTGCCGGTGGAGGCGAGCGTCGCCGCGAGCTTGCGCCCGACATGGCCGCTCTTGCCGATGCCGCTCACGATCACCCGGCCCCCGGTGCCGAGGATCAGGTCCACCGCGCGCTCGAAGGCTTCGCCCAGCGCGCCGTCGAAGGCGGCGGTCACCTCCTGGAGGGCGTTGATGCCGAGGGAGAGGCTGCGCAGCCCGAGTTCGCGCGCGCCCTCCGCGTCGCGGGCGACGGCGGGGTCGAAGGCTTCGTCGAAGAGGGCGGGCGCGGCCGAGGGCGTCATGGCGTTCCGGTTCGGTTCGGTCGCAGCGAGGCTTAAGGTCGCCCCATGGCCGGATTGTGACCCGGCTACCACCGTTGCCGGAGCCCCCGGCGGGGGTGCATGATGCGGCCCACGCCAGACCACCTCGCGCACCGAGGGACCACCATGACCATTCGCTTCCCCGAGCCCGACCCCGCCATCCTCGCGCGGCGGGACGAGATCGTCGCCGGCCTCGCGCCCCTCGTCGCCCCCGAGGCGCTGATCACCTCCGAGGACGAGCGCCGCGCCTTCGAGACGGACGGGCTCACCGCCTATCGCCAGATGCCGCTCGCCGTGGTGCTGCCCTCGACCACCGAGGAGGTGTCGAAGGTGATGGCCTATTGCCACGCCAACGGCGTGCGGGTCGTGCCGCGCGGGGCGGGTACCTCCCTCGCGGGCGGGGCCATCGCGCAAGGGGATGCGATCATCCTCGGCACCGCCAAGATGACGAAGATCCTCGACATCGACTTCGCCGACCGGCTCGCCCGGGTGCAGAGCGGAATCACCAACCTCGCCATCTCGGGGGCGGTGTCGCACGAGGGGTTCTTCTACGCCCCCGACCCGTCGAGCCAGCTCGCCTGCACCATCGCGGGCAACATCGCCATGAATTCCGGCGGCGCTCATTGCCTGAAATACGGCGTGACGACCAACAACCTCATGGGCGTCACCCTGGTGATGAACGACGGCACCGTGGTCGAACTGGGCGGCGACCATCTCGACGCGGCGGGCTACGATCTCCTCGGCCTCGTCTGCGGCTCCGAGGGGCAGCTCGGCATCGTCACCGAGGCGACCGTGCGCATCCTGCGCGCCGCCGAGGGGGCGCGGCCGGTCCTCGTCGGCTTCTCGAAGGTGGAGGATGCGGGGGATTGCGTCGCCGCGATCATCGCCGCCGGCATCATCCCCGTGGCCATCGAGTACATGGACCGCAACGCGATCCTCATCACCGAGGATTTCGCCAAGGCCGGTTATCCCCGCGACGCCGAGGCCATGCTCATCATCGAGGTCGAGGGCTCGCAGGCGGAGTGCGACGCGATGCTCGCGCGGATCGAGGCCATCGCCGCTGACTTCCGGCCGACCAGCATCCGCGTCTCCCGCTCCGAGGCGGAATCGGCCGCCATCTGGAAGGGCCGCAAATCGGCCTTCGGCGCGACGGGCCGCATCTCCGACTACATCTGCATGGACGGCACTATCCCCACCGGGCAGCTCGGGCCGGTGCTGGAGCGGATCGAGGCGATCTGCGCGGGCCACGGCCTGCGGGTCGCCAACGTGTTCCACGCCGGCGACGGCAACCTGCACCCGCTGATCCTGTTCGACATCAACACGCCCGGCGAATTGCAGAAGGCCGAGGCGGCGGGGGACGAGATCCTGAAGCTCTGCGTCGAGGTCGGCGGCTGCCTCACGGGCGAGCACGGCGTCGGCATCGAGAAGCGCGACCTGATGCGCTTCCAGTACACGCAGGAGGATCTGGAGCAGCAGATGCGGGTGAAGGGGGTGTTCGATCCCGACTGGATGATGAACCCCGCCAAGGTGTTCCCCCTGGACGGGCGCATCGCCGCCTGAGACGGCCCGAGCCGACCCAAGGCGGCGCAACCAGAGATTGTTGCGCCGCCGTAGGGCCGGCGGAAGTTTCTCTCAAGTATTACTCGGCGTCCGCCGTCTTGCGGCTGGACCGGCCCTTGGCGGTGGCGGTGGCGGCCTTGCGGCGCCCGCGCGGGGCCGGGGCGGCCTCTTCCTCGATCTCGTCGACGGCGTCGCTGCCCTGTCCCGAACGGCCAGGCTGGCCGAGGCCGAGGCTCTTCGCCAGGGCGGAGCGCTGGGCGGAATAGTTCGCGGAAGTCGTGGGGTAGTCGGCGGGCAGGCCGTAGCGCTCGCGATAGGTGTGCGGATCGAGCCCGTGCTTGGTCAGGTGGCGCTTCAGCGTCTTGTAGGACTTGCCGTCGATGAAGCTGATCAGGCCATCGGGGCGGATCGACTTGCGAACCTGGGCGGGGGTCGGCTTCTCGACGGATTCCGACGCCTGGGCGACGGGGCCGGAGGCGACCCGGTTCAGCGCCTCGTGAACGCTGGCGATCAGGGCGGGCAGTTCCGTGGTGGGCACCGAGTTGTTCGAGACATAGGCCGCGACGACGTCGACGGTGCGTTCGATGTAGTCCAATTGCGATGTCGGCGCGGTTTCAGACATCCTCGATACCCTCATTGGTTTTTTGATGAAATGGCCCCTCGGCGTCGAGTTATGTGGATCGACGGAAAAAGCAAGGTGTTTTCCGAAGGTGACCTGTGCTGGCTTGATAGTTTACGCACAGTTCCTTTGGCTGCGGCGATCGAGGGACGCTACGGAATGAAACATCGCGCGTTTTACCGCTCAGGGGAATGACTTTATCATCCGGCCGTAGCGAGAAGAATTTTCTCGTGAGAAAAGAGACCGTTACCCGTTGCTGAAACCAGCCGCGAACGGCCGGGACAAGCCAATTTAATCCACTAAAAGTTGTGTTAACTGTGCGCAACCAATCGCGCGCAATCGGACTGCCGGCATAGGCATTCCGTCCCATGCGACAATCTGGCTCATTCGCCGGATGGGAACGCGGTCAGGCGAAGGTTTTCCGGGGATCGAACGCATCGCGCACCGCCTCGCCCGCGAAGACGAGCAGGCTCAGCATCGCCGCGATCACGACGAACCCGGTCAGGCCGAGCCAGGGGGCGGTCAGATTGTCCTTCCCCTGTGCCAGGAGCTCGCCGAGGGAGGGCGAGCCGGGGGGCAGGCCGAAGCCGAGGAAGTCGAGGGAGGTCAGGGTGGTGATCGAGCCGTTCAGGATGAACGGCAGGAAGGTCAGCGTCGCCACCATGGCGTTGGGTAGCAGGTGGACGCGCATGATCCGCACATTCGACAGGCCGAGCGCCCGCGCGGCGCGAACATACTCAAAGTTGCGCGCTCGCAGGAATTCGGCGCGGACCACGCTCACCAGCGCCACCCACGAGAACAGCAGCATGATGCCGAGCAGCACGAAGAAGCCGGGGGCGATGAAGGCCGAGATGATGATGATGAGGTAGAGGGTCGGGATGCCGCCCCAGACCTCGATGAAGCGCTGGAAGGCGAGATCGACCCAGCCGCCGAAATAGCCCTGCACCGCCCCGGCCAGCACGCCGATGGCCGAGGAGACGGCGGCGAGGATCAGCCCGAACAGCACCGAGATGCGGAAGCCGTAGATCACGCGCGCCAGCACGTCGCGGGTGGTGTTGTCGGTGCCGAGCCAGTGCCAGGGGATGTCGGCGCAGCCCGTGCCGCCGAGGCGCTCGGCCACGGGCTTGCACTGCGCGTCCGAGAGCATCCAGGTCGGCGGGGAGGGGGAGGGGGTCGGCAGGTTCTCGTTGATCGTGTCGTAGGAGAACGGGATCGGCGGCCAGATGGCCCAGCCGTTCTCGGCGATCTCCTTGCGGATCTCCGGCGAGCGGTAATCCGTGACGGCGAGGAAGCCGCCGAACTTCTCTTCTGGGTAATCGACCAGCACCGGCACCAGCCACTCGCCCTTGTAGGAGGCGAGGAGCGGCTTGTCGTTGGCGATGAACTCCGCGAACAGGCTGAGGACGAACAGCAGGGCGAAGACCACGAACGACCAGTAGCCGAGGCGGTTCGCGCGGAAATTGGCGAGCCGCCGCCGGTTGAGGGGCGACAGTCCCCCACGGACGAGGGGCGCCTGGGCGCCGGGCATCGGGACGGCGTCGGTCATGCCCGGGACTTGCCGTCACGGGCGCCGTTGTCAAGGCGCGGCGCCCCTTCCGCTCAGTCGGGGAGCCGGGTCGCGGTGCCCTCGATCTCGTTGGGGCGCACGCCGCCGTGGCGCTCCATCCAGCGGCGGAGCAAGCGGACGTTGCGCCGGTTCGCCTTGAACGCCGCGTCGAAGATGTCGCCGGCCAGCGGCACCGCGCCGACCACGCCATCGAAGGCGACGTTCAACGCCATCCGGCCGATCAGCCAGCGGGGGGCGCCGAGGCGGCGCGCCTCGTAGACGATGAAGGACGAGATCACCATGCCCGCCACGTCGCCGACGAGGGGCACGAGGCCGATCAGGGCATCGAACCCGACCCGCCGGTTGATGCCGGGGATCACGAAGGCGCTGTCCATCAGGTGCGCCAGGGTTTCGAGCCGGGCGAGGCTCGCCTCGCGGCCGAGGTCGAGGGCGCCGGGGAACGGCCCGGCCTGATGCGGGATGTCGCGCCGGGGCGGGAAATCCTGCGGGGGAATGCGTGCGCTCGACATCGTCATGAGCAACGATGTGGCGGCGCCTCCGGTTGCGCGCAAGGAGCTTCAGGCGGCGAGGCGCGCCAGATCGCCCATGCGGTCGAGGGCGGCATCGAGGGTCGCGTCGGCCTTGGCGAAGCACAGGCGGACCACGTGGCGCACCGCCCCGTCGGGATAGAAGGCGCTGACGGGAATTGCCGCCACCCCATGCCGGGTCACGAGGGTTTCGCAGAAGGCCACGTCGTCGGGGTGGCCGAGGGGCGCGATATCGATGTTGAGGAACCACGTCGCCGCCGCCGGCAGCACGGTGAAGCCGCGCTCGGTCAGCCCCGAGGCGAGGCGGTCGCGGGAGCGGGCATAGCCGGCGCGCATCGCTGCGAACCAGGGCTCCTCCTTGCCGAGCCCGAGGGCCACGGCGGCCTGGAGGTTCGGCGGCGTGGTGAAGGTGAGGAACTGGTGCGCCTTGGCGAGCACCCGCATCAGCCGCGCGTCGGCGGTGACGAAGCCGACCTTCCAGCCGGTCAGGGAGAAGATCTTGCCCGCCGAGCCGATCTTCACCGTCCGCTCGCGCATCCCCGGAAGGCCCATCAGCGGAACGTGGCGGGCGCCGTCGAACACGACATGCTCCCACACCTCGTCGCACAGGGCGACGACGTCGTGGCGGCAGCACAGCGTGGCGAGCAGGGCGAGGTCGTCCGACCCGAACAGCGTCGCGGACGGGTTCAGGGGATTGTTGAGGAGGACGAGCTTCGTCCGGTCGGAGAAGGCCTCCGCCAGGGCCGCCGCGTCGAGGCGGAAGGCGGGCGGGGTCAGGTTGACGATCCGCGCCACGCCGCCGGCCCGGCGGACCAGAGGCAGGTAGGCGTCGTACATCGGCGCGAAGAGGATCACCTCGTCCCCCGGCTCGATCAGCGCCAGCAGCGCCCCGGCCAGGGCCTCGGTGGCGCCCGACGTCACCATCACCTCCGTCTCGGGGTCGAGGGTCAGGCCCTGATGCCGGGCGTAATGCGCGGCGACGGCCTCGCGGAGGGCGGGCAGGCCCATCATCGGCGGGTATTGATTCGGGCCGTCGATCAGCGCACGGGCGCCGGCCTCGCGGATGTCCGCCGGGCCGGGATCGTCGGGGAAACCCTGCCCGAGATTCACCGCCCCATGCTCGCGGGCGAGCCGCGACATCGTCTCGAAGACGGTGGTGGGGAGCTCTGCGAAGACGCGATTCATGGAGGCCCTTACCATGGTGCCTCGCCCCTTTCGAATGTGCGCTCGCGCACGGGGCACCTATCCGAACGCATCGGGACGGCTGACGATTGTTGACATTCATCACCCGGGGCATAGGTTGTCGTCACGGCCAGGGCGATGCCCGTTTCCAGCGGGGCTCTGCCCCCTCGCTCCGCTTTCCCGCGGTGCGTCGCCTGGGTCGCGTGTAGAGGGCCACCGGCTTGTCGGCCGGTGGCCCTTTCCGCGTTCGGGGGCTATCGGTCGGGGCTCGCAGCGGGCTTGGTCGCGATGACGCGGTGTCTGTTCTTCGCCCTGATGGTCACGGGCCTGGGGCTCGTCCTCAGGATGTCGCTCGTGCCGCTGCCCGTCGATGGCGCCTTTCGCGATGTTCTGCGTTCCTATGGCGCCTCGGTCAGCAATACCGCCGAAACGTCGTCGCCCTAGTGCAGGCTCATTGGACGCCTAGTTCAGGGTCCGTCACCGTTTTCGTGCGACACCGATGCGAAGCGGCCCGGTCTTGGGGTCGCGCGGCGATCCTGCCGATGGGTGTCGCGACCGGAATGTGCTTGAGTCGGGAATGAACGAGAGTTCGCCGATCCGTACCGAGACTGCTCGTGCCTACGAGCCGGGGCCGATCCAGGCCCCCGTCCGCACGCGCCGCCGGTTCCGGCCGATCCGCTGGCTGGTGCTGCTCGTCGCGCTCGCCGCCATCGGCGCCGTCGCGCATCGCTGGTACGATTCCCGCACCCAGAAGGGCACGGAGCAGGCGGCCGGCGCGGCGGGCGGTCGCCACGGCGGCAAGCGCGGCGGGTCCGACCTGCCCCAGGCCGTGGGCATCGCTCCCATCACGGCGGGCGACATGCCGGTGGTGCTGCAGGGCCTCGGCACGGTGACGCCGCTCGCCACGGTGACGGTGAAATCGCAGATCAGCGGCTACCTCACGGAGGTGAAGTTCCGCGAGGGCCAGATGGTCAAGGCGGGCGATCCCCTCGCCCAGATCGATTCGCGCCCCTACGAGGCGCTGCTCGCGCAGTATCAGGGGCAGCTCGCCCGCGATCAGGCGCTCCTGCAGAACTCGAAGCTCGATTTCCAGCGCTACCAGACCCTGAACCGCCAGGATTCGATCTCGAAGCAGAACGTCGACACCCAGGCCGCGCTGGTGAAGCAGAACGAGGGCACCGTCGCCGCCGACCAGGCGCTGGTGGACCAGCAGAAGCTCAACATCGCCTACACGCACATCACCTCGCCCGTGGACGGACGGGTCGGCCTGCGGCAGGTGGACCAGGGCAACTACATCTCCGCCGCCTCGACGGCGATCGTGGTGGTGACGCAGCTGCACCCGATCTCGGTGGTGTTCACCCTGCCCGAGGACGACGTCGCCCGCGTGATGCGCCGGGTGCGGGCGGGGGCGAGCCTCGCGGTGAAGGCCTACGACCGGGGCGATTCCCACGAGATCGCCACCGGCAAGCTCGACACGGTGGACAACCAGATCGACACGACCACCGGCACGGTGAAGCTGCGCGCTCTGTTCGACAACGCCGACGAGGAGCTGTTCCCGAACCAGTTCGTGAATGCCCGCCTCACCGTCGAGACGCTGCACGACGCCACCCTGGTGCCGAACGGCGGCATCCTCCAGGGCAGCCCCGGCGCCTACGTCTACCTGATGGACGGGGACGACAAGGTGTCGGTCCGTCCGATCAAGACCGGCGAGACGGACGGCATCCACACGGTGGTGCTCTCCGGCCTCAAGCCCGGCGACCGGGTCGTGACCGACGGCACCGACCGCCTCAAGGACGGGGCGAAGGTGCGGGTCACGGAGGGGGCTCAGGCGTCCGCCGTCAGCCCCACCCCCTCCGCCGGCCCGCAGGCGCCCGCCGCCGACGCGGCCAAGGAGGCGACCGCCGAAGGCGCCCCGCAGCAGGGCGGCCGCCGGCGGCACCGACAGCAGGGGCAATAAGGGCACGCGCCCATGAACCCCTCCCGCCTCTTCATCCTCCGCCCGGTCGCTACCACGCTGCTGATGCTGGCGATCCTGATCGTCGGCGGGGTGTCGTACCTGAACCTGCCGGTCTCGGCGCTGCCGTCGGTCGATTACCCGACGATCCAGGTCCAGACCTTCTATCCCGGCGCTTCGCCCGAGGTGATGACCTCCTCCGTCACCGCGCCCCTGGAGCGGCAGTTCGGGCAACTCGCCAACCTCAACCAGATGACCTCGCAATCCTCGGCGGGGGCGTCGGTCATCACGCTCCAGTTCAACCTCGATCTCCCCCTCGACATCGCCGAACAGCAGGTCCAGGCCGCGATCAACGCGGCGGGCAACCTCCTGCCCTCGGACCTGCCGGCGCCGCCGGTCTACGCCAAGGTGAACCCCGCCGACGCGCCGATCCTGACGCTGGCGCTCACCTCCAAGACCCTGCCGCTGACCCAGGTGCGCGACCTCTCCGAGACGCGCCTCGCGCAGAAGATCAGCCAAGTGGCCGGCGTCGGCCTCGTCAGCATCTCCGGCGGCCAGCGCCCGGCGGTGCGGGTTCGCTTCAACGCCCGGCAGCTCGCCGCCTACGGTCTCAACATCGACGACCTGCGCACGACGATCACCAACCTGAACGTCAACACGCCGAAGGGCACGATCGACGGCCCCCGGCAATCCTACGCCATCAACGCCAACGACCAGATCCGCGACCCGAAGGCCTACGATTCGGCGATCATCGCCTATCGCAACGGCGCACCGGTCCGCCTGTCGGACGTGGCCGAAGTCGTGGACGCACCCGAGAATACCAAGCTCGGCGCCTGGGCCGACGAGACCCCCGCCGTCATCCTCAACATCCAGCGCCAGCCCGGCGCCAACGTCATCGCCACCGTCGACAAGATCAAGCAGTTGCTGCCGCAGTTACAGGCGAGCCTGCCGCAGGCGGTGAGCGTCGCCCCGCTCACCGACCGCACCACCACGATCCGCGCCTCGGTGGACGATGTGCAGTTCGAACTCGGGCTGGCCATCGCCCTCGTGGTGCTGGTGATCTTCTTGTTCCTGCGCAGCCTGTCGGCGACGCTGATCCCGAGCCTGTCGGTGCCGCTCTCGCTGATCGGCGCCCTGTCGGTGATGGACCTCTACGGCTTCTCCCTCGACAACCTGTCGCTGATGGCACTCACCATCGCCACCGGCTTCGTCGTGGACGACGCCATCGTGGTGATCGAGAACATCGCCCGCCACGTCGAGGACGGCGATTCGCCCCTGGAAGCGGCTCTCAAGGGCTCGCGCGAGATCGGCTTCACCATCATCTCGCTCACCGTGTCGCTCATCGCGGTGCTGATCCCGCTGCTGTTCATGGGCGACGTGGTCGGCCGGCTGTTCCACGAATTCGCGATCACGCTCGCGGCCACCATCGTGATCTCGGCGGTGGTCTCGCTGACGCTGGTGCCGATGCTATGCGCGCGGCTGCTGAAGCACGTCCCGGCGGGGGTGGCCGTCCGGCGGGAGGGCCCCCTGGCGCGGATGGGCCGGCGGGCGACGGAGGGCACCATCGCCGCCTACGGCCGGGCGCTGCGGGTGGTGCTCGACCACCAGGGGCTGACGCTCCTCGTCACCCTGGGGACGGTGGCGCTCACCGCCTATCTGTTCGTGGTGATCCCGAAGGGCTTCTTCCCCGTGCAGGACACGGGGGTGATCCAGGGCATCACCCAGGCCGACCAATCGGTCTCCTACGCGGCCATGGCCGAGCGGCAGCAGCGGCTCGCCGCGATCATCCTGAAGGACCCGGACGTCGCGAACCTGTCCTCGTTCATTGGCGTCGATGGCCAGAACGTCACGCTGAACTCCGGGCGGATGCTCATCAACCTCAAGCCCCGCGAGGAGCGCACCGCCACCGCGAGCGAGATCATCCGGCGGATCGGCGCCGCGACGAATTCCGAGCCCGGCATCCGGCTCTACATGCAGCCGGTCCAGGACCTGACCATCGACACCGCCGTCTCGGCGACGCAGTACCAGGTGATCCTGGAGAGCCCGAACCTCGAGGATTTCGAGACCTGGGTGCCGCGCTTCACCGAGGCGCTGGCCGCCTCGCCCGTCGTCGCGGACGTGACGAGCGACCACCAGGGCAAGGGGCTCGCGGCTTACGTCACCATCGACCGTCCCACGGCGGGCCGCTACGGCATCACCCCCGCGACCATCGACAACGCCCTCTACGACGCCTTCGGCCAGCGCATCATCTCGACGATCTTCACCCAATCGAACCAGTACCGGGTGATCCTCGAAGCCGATCCGGACCTGCACAAGACGCTGGAGAGCCTGAACGGCATCTACCTGCCGTCCTCGACGGCGACGAACGGGCAGGTGCCGCTCTCCTCCGTGGCGCGTGTCACCGAGAAGCGGGCGCCGCTGCTGATTTCGCATCTCGGCCAGTTCCCGGCCACCACCGTGTCGTTCAACCTCGCGCCGGGCGCGGCCCTGGGGCAGGCGGTGGAGGCGATCGACGCGGCGAAAGCCAAGATCGACCTGCCGCCCTCCTTCCGGGTGGTGCCGCAGGGCTCGGTCTTCGCCTTCCAGGCGGCGCTGGGGAACGAGCTGTTCCTCGTGCTCGCGGCCATCGTCACCGTCTACATCGTGCTCGGCGTGCTCTACGAGAGCTTCATCCACCCGATCACGATCCTCTCGACCCTGCCCTCGGCCGGGATCGGGGCGTTGCTCGGGCTGATGCTGTTCGGCCTGTTCCTCGACATCATCGCGATCATCGGCATCGTGCTCCTGATCGGCATCGTGAAGAAGAACGCGATCATGATGATCGACTTCGCGCTCCAGGCCGAGCGCGAGGACGGGATGGCCCCCCGCGACGCGATCTTCCAGGCCTGCCTGCTCCGCTTCCGGCCGATCCTGATGACGACGCTGGCGGCGCTGTTCGCGGCGGTGCCGCTGATCCTCGGCACGGGCGTCGGCTCGGAACTGCGCCAGCCGCTCGGCATCTGCATCGCGGGCGGGTTGATCGTCAGTCAGGTGCTGACGCTGTTCACGACCCCGGTGATCTACCTCGCCTTCGACCGCCTGGAACGCCGCATCGCCGGCCGCGGGCGCGGCCTGGAGGGCGGGGAGGCGGTGCCGTGAGGCCGGCCCCGTGAATATCTCCGCCCCGTTCATCCGGCGGCCGATCGCCACGACGCTGCTCACCATCGGCGTGCTGCTGGCGGGCGTGTTCGCGTTCCTGAAGCTGCCCGTCGCGCCGCTGCCGCAGATCGACTTCCCCGTCATCCTCGTCCAGGCGCAGATGGCCGGCGCCAGCCCCGAGACCATGGCGACCACCGTCGCCGCGCCCCTCGAACGGCGGCTCGGCGTCATCGCCGACGTCAACGAGATGACGTCCACGAGTTCGCTCGGCACGGTGCGCATCGTGCTGCTGTTCGGCCTGAACCGCGACATCGACGGCGCCGCCCGCGACGTGCAGGCCGCCATCAACGCCGCCCGCGCCGACCTGCCGACCTCGCTCCGGCAGAACCCGACCTACCGCAAGTTCAACCCCGCCGAGACCCCGATCATCATTCTCGGCATGACCTCGGACACGCTCACCCGGGGCCAAGTCTACGATTCCGCCGCCACGGTCGTGCAGCAGAAGCTCTCGCAGCTGCCTGGCGTCGGCAACGTCGATGTCGGCGGCTCGTCCCTGCCGGCGGTGCGGGTGGAGCTCGATCCCACCGCCCTGTTCCACTACGGCATCGGCCTGGAAGGCATCCGCGCGGCGCTGGCCTCGGCCAACGCCAACTCGCCCAAGGGCGACATCGACGTCGGCAACCGGCGCTACCAGCTCTACGCCAACGACCAGGGCCGCAAGGCCCAGGATTACCGCGACATCGTCGTGGCCTACCGCAACGGCGCGGCGGTGAAGCTCACCGATGTCGGCCAAGTGCTCGACGGCGTCGAGGACAAGCGCAACCTCGGCATCGTCAACGGCAAGCCCGGCGTGCTGCTCTTCGTCTACAAGCAGCCCGGTGCCAACGTCATCGACACGATCAACGGCGTGAAGAAGGCCCTGCCGCAGATCATCGCGGCCCTGCCCGGCGGCATCGACATCAAGCTCACCGGCGACCGCAGCGCCACGATCCGCGCCTCGCTGGAGGCGACGGAGGAGACGCTTCTCGTCGCGGTCGGCCTCGTGATCCTCGTGGTCTACGCCTTCCTGCGCTCCGGCCGGGCGACGCTCATCCCCGCCGTGGCGGTGCCGATCTCCATCGTCGGCACCTTCTCGGCGATGTACCTCTTGAACTACTCCCTCAACATCCTGTCGCTGATGGCGCTCATCATCGGCACGGGCTTCGTCGTGGACGATGCCATCGTCGTCCTGGAGAACATCCAGCGGCACATCGAGGAGGGTAAACCCCGGTTCCAGGCGGCGCTGATCGGCGCGCAGGAGGTCGGCTTCACCGTCATCTCCATGAGCCTGTCGCTCATCGCCGTGTTCCTGCCGATCCTGCTGATGGGCGGCCTCGTCGGGCGCATCTTCCAGGAATTCGCCGTCACCCTGTCGCTGGCGATCCTGATCTCCCTCGTCCTGTCGCTGACCACGACGCCGATGATGTGCTCGCGGCTGCTCAAGCGCGAGGGGCATGGCGCGCAGGGCAAGGAACGCCGCAACCTCCTCGTCCGGGCGCTCGAAGGCGGGTTCGACGCGATGCTGGCGGGCTATGCCCGCACCCTGGAGATCGCCCTGCGCCATCCCCGGCTCGTGCTGCTGACGCTGCTCGCGACGGTGGGGCTCAACGTCTACCTCTACATCATCGTGCCAAAGGGCTTCTTCCCCGAGCAGGACACGGGGCAGATGATGGGCGGCATCCAGGCCGACCAGCGCATCTCCTTCCAGTCCATGGAGAAGAAGCTCACCGAGGCGACGCGGATCGTCGGGGCGGACCCGGCGGTGGAGAGCGTCGTCGGTTTCACGGGCGGGCGCGGCACCAACTCGGCCAACGTGTTCGTGGGGTTGAAGCCCCTCTCCGAGCGCGCGTCGATGAGCGCCGTGACCGCGCGCCTGCGCCCGAAGCTCGCGCAGGTGGCAGGTGCCCGGCTCTACGTCTTCCCCCGGCAGGACCTGCAGATGGGCGGGCGCCAGAGCTTCGCGCAGTACCAGTACACGCTGCAGGGCGACACGCCGGAGGAGCTCTACTCCGCCGCGCCCAAGCTCCTGGCCGCGCTGCAGAAGGATCCGACCTTCGCCGACGTCACCTCCGACCAGCAGGAGGGCGGGCTGGAAAGCCGCGTGGTGATCGACCGGGCCACCGCCTTCCGCTACGGCATCACCCCCGACAAGATCGACCAGACCCTCTACGACGCCTTCGGCCAGCGGCAGGTCTCGACCATCTACAATCCGCTGAACCAGTACCACGTCGTGATGGAGATCGCGCCGCGCTACCTGGAGACGCCGGAGACCATCAAGCGGATCTACGTCTCGACCTCCGGCGGCAACGCCAAGGGCTCGGCCACCACCAACGCCGTCGCCGGCACCGTCGCGGCGGGGGGCACGGTGAACACCAACGCCGCCACCGGCACGAGCAGCCCCACCGCCGGCGCAGCCTCCGGGACCGGGGCGGTCGGCAGCGGCACGGCCGGCGCGGTTGCGGCCGCCACGGCCGCGACCTCCACCGCCAGCACCGATGCCAGCACCAACGCGGCCGCCATCGCCTCCGATTCGGCCCGCAACGCCTCGTCCAACGCGCTCGCCGCCAGCAAGGGGGGCGCCTCGTCGAGCGCGCCGGTCTCGTCCGCCAAGGAGACGATGGTGCCGCTCTCGGCCTTCGCCCGGTTCGAGACGGGGAACGCCCCGGTGCAGATCAGCCACCAGGGCCTGTTCGTCGCCACGACGATCTCGTTCAACCTCGCCCCGGGCAAGAGCCTGTCGGACGCGACCGAGGCGATCGACCGGGCCATGGCGTCCTTACGCTTGCCCGCGAGCATCCACGGCGAGTATGCCGGCGCGGCCAAGAACTACGTGTCCTCCGCGTCGCGCCAGCCGCTCCTGATCCTCGCCGCGATCCTCGCCGTCTACGCGGTGCTCGGGATCCTCTACGAGAGCTTCGTGCACCCGCTCACCATCCTCTCGACCCTTCCCTCGGCCGGCGTCGGCGCGGTGCTGGCGCTGCTGGTGACGGGCACGGAGTTCACCATCATCGCCCTCATCGCGGTGTTCCTGTTGATCGGCATCGTGAAGAAGAACGCGATCATGATGGTCGACGTCGCCCTCGACGCGCAGCGCACCCGCGCCGCGAATCCGGTGGACGCGATCCGCGAGGCCTGTCTCCTGCGCTTCCGGCCGATCATGATGACGACGCTTGCCGCCCTTCTCGGCGCCGTGCCCCTCATCGCCTCGATGGGGGAGGGCGCGGAATTGCGCCGGCCCCTGGGCATCGCCATCGTCGGCGGCTTGATCGTGAGCCAGATCCTGACCCTCTACACGACCCCCGTCGTCTACCTCTCCCTCGACCGCCTCCGGCAGCGCTGGCAGAACCGCCGCGGCCGGGCCGGCGGGGCGCTCCCCGTTCCGGCGGGCGAATGAGGATGCCCGTGGTGTCGGCCGGTTCGCTGCGCGCCCTGTCGGGTGCCCTTCTCCTCGCGACGGCGCTCGCCGGCTGCGTGGTCGGGCCCGATTATTCCCGGCCCTCGGTGGAGACCCCGCTCGCCTACAAGCAGGGCGGCGTGCACGAGGACAGCCCCGGCTACGTCGCCGCCCGCAAGAAGGGCTGGCGCGAGGCGCGCCCCGCCGACGCCGTCGAGCGCGGCGACTGGTGGCGGGTGTTCCACGATGCCAGCCTCGATCGGCTGATCCGCCTCGTGGACGTGGACAACCAGTCCCTCCGGCAGTCGGTGGCCAATTACCGGCAGGCCCGTGCACTGGTCGCCTCGGCGCAGGCCGCGCTCTATCCGACCGTCATCGGCGCGCCCTCCATCACCCGCTCGCGCACGGCGGGCTTGGAGCGGACCAGCGTCTCGCTCCAGGGACAGGCGAGCTGGGAGCTCGACCTGTTCGGCGGCACCCGCCGCAACATCGAGAGCGAGACGGCGCTGGCCCAGGCGGACGCCGCCACCGTCGCGCTCACCCGCCTGTCGATCCAGGCCGAGGTCGCTGCGAACTACTTCTCGGTACGCTACGCCGACGCCCTGCAGAAGGTGCTCGACGAGAACATCGAGAACTTCCGCAAGACCTTGAAGATCACCGAGAACCAGTACGCGGCGGGCGTCGCCGCGCGCTCCGACGTCATCACCGCGCAGACGCAGGTGCAGACGATCGAGGCGCAATCCATCGCGGTGCGCCTCACCCGCGTGCAGTTCGTGAACGCCATCGCCACGCTGATCGGGCGCCCGCCCTCCGAGGTGGCGATCGCCGTCGCGAGCCTGCCGCGCACTCCCCCGGAGGTGCCCGCCGGCATCCCCGCCGACCTGCTGGAGCGGCGCCCGGACGTCGCCCAGGCCGAACGCCTCGTGCAGGCGCAGAGCGAGCGGATCGGCGTGGCGGTGGCGGCCTTCTTCCCGACCGTGACCATTTCCGCCTCGGGGGGCATTTCGGGGCTGACGAGCAACGGCATCCTCTCGCCGGTCAACCAGGTCTGGGCGGTGACGGCGGCGGGCAGCGAGGTCCTGTTCGAGGGCGGCGCCCGCATCGCGGCCGTGCGCGCCGCCCAGGCGGGCTACGACGCGGCGGTGGCCAATTACCGGCAGGTGGTGCTCGCCGCCTTCGCCGAGGTCGAGACCCAGATGGCCGCCCAGCGCATCCTGCGCCAGCAGCAGCGCGCCCAGGACGCGGCGGTGGACTCCTCCCGCAAGGCGGTGGAGATCACCCTCAACGAGTACCGGGCCGGCACGCAGAACTTCACCACCGTGGTGACGGCGCAGGGGCTCCTCGTGAACAACGAGATCACCGCCCTGCAGGTGCTGCTGAACCGCTACACGGCGGCCGTGACCCTGATCCGCGGCCTCGGCGGTGGTTGGGACGCCCGCGCCCTGCCGAGCGATTCCGAGTTGAAGGGGCCGAGCCTGCCCATCGATACCGGCGGGCAGGCGGTGCGCCCCGACGAGTGAGGAACGCCCTTCGGCACGAGGGGTTGTCCCGCCGATTTCGTTGCGGTGCCGCAACCGAGAGGGATCGCCGATGCCCGAGACCACGCCCCTGAAGGACAAGGCCGCCTGCGGGACCAAGCCCGCACCGCCCTGCACCCTCGTGATCTTCGGGGCGGGCGGCGACCTGACCAAGCGCCTGCTGATGCCTTCCCTCTACAACCTCGCGGGGGCGGGACTGCTGCCGGAGGGCTTCTCGATCATCGGCGTGGACCATGGCGACGGCGACGACCAGTCCCTCCGCGACGGCCTCACCAAGACGATGGAGGAGTTCAGCAAGGACCCGTCCTCCGAGTTCCACGCCGCCAGCATCGACGCGAAGAGCTGGGGCTTCATCCGCGACCGGCTGCATTACCTGAAGGGCGACTTCGAGAAGCCCGAGACCTTCGAGGCCGTGAAGGCGAAGGTGAAGGGCAGCGCTGTGTTCTACTGCGCCGTGGCGGCGCGGTTCTTCGGCACCATCGTCGACGGGCTCGGGCAGGCGGGCCTGCTCCGCCAAGAGGGCGACAGCTTCCGCCGGGTGGTGATCGAGAAGCCGTTCGGCTCCGATCTCGCCTCGGCGCGGGACCTCAACGCCCGCATCCTGAAGCAGGGTGACGAGAGCCAGTTTTACCGGATCGACCACTTCCTGGGGAAGGACACGGTGCAGTCGATCATGGCCTTCCGCTTCGCCAACGGGCTCTTGGAGCCGGTCTGGCGGCGGGAATACATCGACAGCGTGCAGATCACGGCGGCCGAGACGGTGGGCGTGGAGGAGCGCGGCGGCTTCTACGAGCCGACCGGGGCGCTGCGGGACATGGTGCCCAACCACATGTTCCAGTTGCTCTGCATGGTCGGCATGGAGCCGCCGAACTCGTTCGACGCGGAAGCAGTGCGCACGGAGAAGGCCAAGCTCGCCGAGGCCGTCCAGCCGATCCCGGCGGAGGACGCGGTGCGGGGCCAGTACACGGCGGGCACCAGCGAGGGCCGTCAGGTGGCCGGCTACCGGGACGAGCCGCATGTCGCCAAGGATTCGGCGACCGAGACCTACATCGCCCTGAAGCTCCACATCGAGAACTGGCGCTGGGCGGGGGTGCCATTCTACATCCGCACTGGCAAGCGGATGACCGGCCGGCGGACGGAGATCGCGGTGCTGTTCAAGCCCGCGCCGTTCAAGATGTTCGAGGAGACGCCGACCGACGATCTGCGCCCGACGGTGATGCGCATCACCATCGACCCGGATCACGGGATCAGCACGGAATACAACGTGAAGGTGCCGGGCCCGGAGATGAGGATCGGCCGGGTGCGCACGGCCTTCAAGTACGACGACTTCTTCGCGAACACGCCGAACGTGGGCTACGAGACCCTGCTCTACGATTGCATGATCGGCGACGCGACACTGTTCCAGCGGGCGGACAACATCGAGGCGGGCTGGGCGGCGGTGGACCCGCTGCTCAAGGGCTGGCCGCAGGCGAACCCGGCCCCCTACGCCGCCGGCAGCGCCGGCCCGAAGGAGGCCGACGACCTGCTGGCCCGCGACGGCCGCCACTGGCTCGGCATCGACGGGACGACGGATTGAGGCTTCGTTCCACGAGCCCCGGCCAGCATGATATAATGACGGGATTCGAAGCCGGGAGCGGATGCCGTGGGCGAGGCCGTCGTCACATTCGAGGTCGATGAGCACCTTAGGGACGAGTTCGTCCGTGCCACGGCGGCGGACGACCGGTCGGACGCTCAGGTCCTGCGGGATCTCATGCGGGATTACGTTCAGCGTCAGCGCGAGGCTGCCGAGGACGATGCTTGGTTCCGCAATCAGGTCCGGGACGGGCTGGCTTCGGCCCGTGCCGGCCGGCTCATCCCCGGCGCCGAGGTCGAGGTGCATTTCGCCGCGAAACGTGAGGCGACGCGGCGACGGCTCGGCGGCACCGAATGAGGCATCTGTTCTGGACGCCTGAGGCGCTCCGGGACAGAGAAGCCATCTACGATCACGTCGAAGGTGATGACCCTCAGGCGGCGATCGCCCTCGATGGCCTCTTCGCGGAGCGCGCAGGAACGCTCGTGGCCCATCCCGGCATCGGACGGCTTGGCCGTGTCGGCGGCACACGCGAACTCGTGGTCCACCGCCGCTACATCCTTGTCTATGAGCAGGCGGACAATGCCGTGACCATTCTCCGTGTGCTGCATACCGCGCGGCGATGGCCCCCGTGAGAAACTCTACCGCCGCTTGAACGGCGCCATGGCCGCCACGGCGAGCGCATCGACCCGGTTGTTCAGCGGGTCGCTGGCGTGGCCCTTCACCCAGTGCCACTCGACCTCGTGGCGCTCGCGGGCGGCATCGACCCGGCGCCAGAGGTCCTCGTTCTTCACCGGCTTCTTGTCGGCGGTGCGCCAGCCGCGCGCCTTCCAATTGTGGATCCAGGCGGTCACGCCCTGGCGCAGGTACTGGGAGTCGGTGAACAGGTCGACCCGGCAGGGCCGCTTCAACGCCTCAAGGGCCTCGATGGCCGCGAGCAGTTCCATCCGGTTGTTGGTGGTGTGCGCCTCCCCGCCGGAGATCTCCTTGCGGGTCTCGCCGAAGATCAGGATGGCGCCCCAGCCCCCCGGCCCCGGATTCCCGGAGCAGGCGCCGTCCGTGTAGATCTTGACCTTGCCGTCCTCGCTCATGCCGCGCGCCCGTAATCGGCCGCGCCCGTGGCCTGCCGGTGGAAGGTGAGCCGCCGGTCGTATTCGCGCGGGTCCTTCGGCTTCACCAGCGCGCCCGGCGGCACGTTCAGCCAATCCACCAGACGGGTCAGCATGAAGCGCAGGGCCGCGCCCCGGCACAGGATCGGCAGCGCCTCGACCTCTGCCGGCTCGAGGGGACGCTCGGATTCGTAGCCGGCAATCATCGCCGTCGCCATGTCCCGGTGGAAGTGGCCCTGGGCATCGAAGCACCACGCGTTCAGGCAGACCGCGAGGTCGTAGGCGAAGGCGTCGGTGCATGCGAAGTAGAAGTCGATCAGCCCCGACAGGCCGTCGCCGATGAAGAACACGTTGTCGGTGAACAGGTCGGCGTGGATCACCCCGCGCGGCAGGTCCTTCGGCCAGGAGGCTTCCAGCACGGCGAGGTCGTCGCGGGTGCGCGCGGCGAGGCCGGGGGAGACGGAATCGGCCTCATCGCCGGCCTGCGCGAAGAGCGGGCGCCATGAGGCGACGGAGAGGCTGTTCTCGCGCACCATCGGGAAGTCGCGGCCGGCTGCGTGCAGGCGTGCGAGCGCCACGCCGACCTCGCGGCAATGCTCCGGCCCCGGCGAGGACAGGGAGACGCCTTCGAGAAAGCTGACGAGGGCGGCGGGCCGCCCGCACAGGCGCCCGAGGGCGGTGCCGCTGCGGTCGCGCACCGGCTGCGGGCAGGCGAGGCCCCGGCTCGCCAGATGCTCCATCAGCCCGACGAAGAAGGGCAGGTCCTGTTCCCGCACCCGCTTCTCGTAGAGGGTGAGGATGAACGAACCGCCGGTCGTGTGCAGGAAGTAGTTCGAGTTCTCGACCCCTTCGGCGATGCCCTTGCAGGACAGCAGGGTGCCGATGTCGTAGGCCGCCAGGAACGCGCTGAGCGCCGCGTCGGATACCTCGGTGTAGACGGCCACGTCGTGCGCTCGTTCGTTAGGTTCACATCGTGCGAGCGTCGGAGCCCGCGAGTCATCGGGCAATACCGCCGCGCCGGGTCACGCACCACCCCGTCATCGCGAGCGCAGCGAAGCGACCCAGGGCAGCGCTGCCCTGGATTGCTTCGCTCACGCTCGCAAAGACGATGAAGGCCGATGGCCCGAGATTATTCGGCAGCCTCGCTGCGCAATTCGCGCGGCAGGGGGAACACCATGTCCTCGACCACCGTCGAGACCGTATCCACGGTCACGTCGTAGCGGGCGGCGAAGGCGTCGATGATCTCTTCCACCAGCACCTCGGGGGCCGAGGCGCCGGCCGTGAGGCCGAGCTTGGTGATGCCCTCGAAGGCCGGCCAGTCGATCTCCTCGGCCCGGTTCAGGAGCCGGGTGATTGGGCAGCCGACGCGCTCGGCGACCTCGCGCAGGCGCTGCGAGTTCGAGGAGTTCGAGGAGCCGACGACGATCAGCGCGTCCACCAGCGGCGCCACGTGCTTCACCGCTTCCTGGCGGTTGGTCGTGGCGTAGCAGATGTCGTCCTTGTGCGGCCCGGTGATGGTCGGGAACTTCCGCTTCAGGGCCTCGACCACGTGGCGGGTGTCGTCCACCGAGAGGGTGGTCTGCGTCACCCAGGCGAGGTTGTCGGGATCGACCGGCGTCAGGGCCTCGATCTGATCGACGTCCTCGACCAGGGTGATCGAGCCCTTGGGCAATTGGCCCATCGTGCCCACCACCTCCGGGTGTCCGGAATGGCCGACGAGCAGCACGTGGCGCCCGCGCTTGTGGTGGATCTCCGCCTCGCGGTGGACCTTCGTCACCAGCGGGCAGGTGGCGTCGATGGTGGTGAGCCCGCGCGAATCGGCGTTGGCCGGCACCGTCTTGGCGACGCCGTGGGCCGAAAAGATCACCGGGGCGTCCCCGTCCGGCACCTCGTCGAGCTCGCGCACGAACACGGCGCCCTTCCGCTTCAGGCTCTCGACCACATACTTGTTGTGGACGATCTCGTGGCGGACGTAGACGGGCGGGCCGTGGATGGCGAGCGCACGCTCGACCACGTCGATGGCGCGCACCACGCCGGCGCAGAAGCCGCGCGGGGCGCAGAGGAGGATGTCGAGCGGGGGCTTGGCCGCCTGGGTGGCGGCTTGGCCGGACGCGGGAGTTGTAGGTTCGGCGTTCATAGGATGGATGTGGCGAGGGCAGGGCTATCCTGTCAACGGTCATGGCTCGCGAACCGGGCAGGAACGAGGCCGGAGACGCGCCCTGTTACTGGTTTGCCGCGGCCTGTTCTGCCGCGCCGTGCTTGGACGAACTTTCCGAAATGTTTCCGGGCCGGGCCAGTATCCCCGTTATCCCGGCAGTCTGCGCCCCCCGGCACCCTCCGAGTCGGGTGGACCGCGGCCAAGGAATACACAATAGTGTCGTCGGACAGGACCGATGCGGCCGCAGAAGGTCTTGGCGAGCGCAAGTCTAGGCGGCCGGGACCGGTTGCGATGATTGGGAGAAGGCGTCCGGTTTCTCGCCGGGACGTGCAGAAGAAAAGGGCGGACCCCGTGTCCCACCGCATCGCATGTCGATGACGGCCGCCATGCCGCATGTCCTGGTCGCAGGGCCGCGTCCCGCGATCCCGGCACGGCCGGTTCGCGCCGTGCGCGTGCGGCTCGACCGGGCCGCCCTGCGCGGCTGGCACCTGCGCCTGCTCGAACGCCTCGCCCAGCGGGAGGATTGCCGGCTCAGCGTCGAGGCCGTCGAGGGCACGACGCCCATCCTGCCCGCCAACGCCGAATTGCTGTTCCGCCTGGAGGCGACGATCCACGGGCTGCCCCGCCCGGGGCTCTCCACCCCCGCCGCGCCCGTGGCACTCGCGCCCTACGAGGCGGCGGAGGCGGGCGCGCCCGACCTCGTCATCGACCTCAGCGGCGACGGCCCGGCGGGCGAGGACGGGGCGGTCTGGCGCCTCGACGTCGATGGCGTGCCGGGCGAGGCGGGGCTGCTCGCCTCGCTGTTCGCGGGGCGCATCCCCGTGGCGGCCCTGCGCGACGGGCAGGGCGCGGCGGTGGCCGCCGGGCGGCTCGGCGCCGAGTCCCAGACGGTGATGCTCGTCGCCTTCGAGGATTACCTCGCCCGCACCATCACCCTCATCGAGGCGGCCCTCTCGGGCGGCGCCTCCTGCGAGCTGCCGGAGGGTGCGCTGGCGCCCCTCGTTCCGGCGGGCGCGTTCGACATCGCCGGATGGACCGTCCGGCGCCGGGCGGCGGAGAATCTCGGCCGGCGGATCGCCCGGCGGCTCTACGGCCTGTGCTTCCACGGCGAGCGCTGGCGGGTCGGCTGGCGCCGGACGCAGGGGCCGGACCTGATCGACCTGCGCCGCCACCCGCCCGGCGGCTGGACCGACCTGCCCGACGACGGGCGCCGCTTCTACGCCGACCCCGTCGCCATCGCCCGCAATGGGTCGGTGACGCTCTTCATGGAGGAGTTCGACTACAGCCGCGCCAAGGGCGTGATCTCGGCGGTGCGGTTCGGTCCGCGCGGGCCGGTCGGGCGGCCGGAGCCGGTTCTGGAACGCGACACGCACCTCTCCTACCCCTTCGTGTTCGAGGCGGGGGGCGAGGTCTGGATGATCCCCGAATCGAGCCGGTCGGCGACGATCGACCTGTACCGGGCGACGCAATTCCCCGGCGGCTGGGCCCACGAGGCGGTGCTGGTCGAGGGCGTGGTGGCGAGCGACGCGACGCTCCTGCGGCATGGCGGGCGTTGGTGGCTCTTCGCCACCGTGCGGGAGGGGGGCGGTTCGTTCTCCGATTCGCTCCACCTCTGGCACGCGGCCGACTTCCGGGGGCCGTGGACCGCCCATCCCCGCAACCCCGTCCTCATCGACGTGGCCTCGGCGCGGCCCGCCGGGCCCATCGTCCTGCGCGACGGGGCACTGATCCGCCCGGTGCAGGATTGCCGGGGCGGCTACGGCGCGGCGCTCGGCCTCGCGCGGATCCTGCGCCTCGACGAGGACGGCTATGCCCAGCGCGTCGAGGCGCGGCTCGCCGCCGGCCCCGATTGGCCGGGCTCGCGCCTGCACATGTACAGCGCCGCCGGCGGATTGGAGTTCATCGACGGGTCCCGCCGCCCGCCGATGCGGCTTCGGAGGGGCTGAACGCCGCGTCGGACCAGTTTCGTCATCGAACGGTCACAGAGCGTCCGACAAGGCACGGGGCGAACTCTCCGCCAAAAGGGCCCCCGGCATGGATTTCCACCGCCGCTTTACCGTTCTGATGTGCACCCCGGCCTTCGACCCGGACGATCTCGAAGGCGCGCGCGTCAACCAGATCGTGGCGGCGGTCGAGCAGCGGGGCTTCGAGGTCGTGCGCGCCCGGCGCGTCGAGGACGCGGCCATCGCCGTGCAGACCGACGCGGCGGTGGGCTGCCTCGTGGTCGATTGGGGCAAGCGCGGGCTCGACGGCAAGGCCGCCGCGCTCATCGACATGATGCGCCGACGCGGCCTCGAAATGCCCATCGTCATCATGGTCCGCCGCAAGCGCCTGGAAGACATCCCCGTCGAACTGCTGGACTTCATCGACGGCTACATCTTCCTCGCGGAGGAGACGCCGGAATTCATCGCGCGCGGCCTCGTCAGCCGCGTGACGCAATATGCCGAGACGCTGAAGACCCCCTTCTTCGGCGCGCTGGTCGATTACGCGGAGAAGGGCAACCAGCTCTGGACCTGCCCCGGCCATAACGGCGGCATCTTCTACAACCGCTCGCCCATCGGCCGCATCTTCGTGGAGCATCTGGGCGAGGCGATCTTTCGCGACGACCTCGACAACTCGGTCCTCGACCTCGGCGACCTGCTGACCCACGAGGGCCCGGCCCTCAGGGCGCAGAAGGAGGCCGCCGCGATCTTCGGGGCGGAGAAGACCTACTTCGTCCTCAACGGCACCTCGGCCTCCAACAAGATCGTGCTCTCGTCCCTGGTGGCCGAGGACGACCTCGTCCTGTTCGACCGCAACAACCACAAGGCCGCCCATCACGGCGCCCTGTTCCTCGGCGGCGGCATCCCGATCTTCCTAGAGACCGACCGCAACGCCTTCGGCCTGATCGGCCCGATCTGCCATGAGGCGCTGGACGAAGGGCGCATCCGCGAAAAAATCAGAAAAAACCCCCTCGTGACCGACCGGGAGGCGTGGCGCCGGGAGCGGCCGTTCCGCGTCGCGGTGATCGAGCAATGCACCTACGACGGCACGATCTACGACGCGCGGATGATCGTGCAGAAGATCGGCCACCTCTGCGACTACATCCTGTTCGACGAGGCCTGGGCGGGCTTCATGAAGTTCCACCCGTTGTTCCAGGGCCGCTACGCCATGGGGCTGACCGGGCTGGACGAGACCTCGCCGGGCATCGTCGCCACGCAATCGACCCACAAGCAGCTCGCGAGCTTCAGCCAAGCGTCGCAGATTCACACCAAGGACAGCCACATCCGCGGCCAGACCCGCCGGGTGGAGCACAAGCGCCTGAACGAGAGCTTCCTCGTCCACGCCTCGACCTCGCCGTTCTATCCCCTGTTCGCCTCGCTCGACGTCGGCGCGCAGATGATGAAGGGCCGCTCGGGCATGATCCTGTGGGACGACACGATCCGGCTCGGCATCGAGTGGCGCAAGAAGGTGCGCGCCATCCGCCGCGAGTTCGAGGAGAACGAGGCCGACCCCGCCCGCCGCTGGTTCTTCGACCCGTTCGTGCCCGACCGTGTGAACGGCCCGGACGGCGAGCAGACCTGGGAGAGCGTGCCGACCGACCAGCTCGCCTCCGATGCCCGCTTCTGGGAGCTGGCGCCCGGCGCCGCGTGGCACGGCTTCACCCATGTCGCGCCGGGCTACGCCATCACCGACCCGAACAAGCTGACGGTGCTGACCCCCGGCTTCGACCGGAAGACCGGCGCCTATGCCGAGCACGGCGTGCCCGCGCCCATCGTGGCGCAATACCTGCGTGAGAACCGGATCGTCGCCGAGAAGAACGACCTGAACTCGCTGCTCTTTCTGCTGACCCCGGGCGTCGAATCGTCCAAGGCCGGCACGCTGATCTCGGGGCTCGTCGCCTTCAAGCGGCTGCACGACGACAACGTGCTCCTGGAGGAGGCCATGCCGGAATTCGTGAAGCGCCGGCCGAACCGCTACCGGGGCGTGCGCCTGCGCGACCTCTGCGCGGACTTCCACACCTTCCACCGGGAGCACGGCACGTCCGCACTCCAGCGCAAGCAGTTCATGCCCGAGCACCTGCCCGAGATGGTGATGCCCCCGAAGCGGGCCTCGCAGATGCTGACCCGCAACAAGGTCGATTACGTGCCCATCGCCGAGGCCGAGGGGCGGATCGCCACGACGCTGATGCTGGTCTACCCGCCGGGCATCGGCACGGTGCTGCCGGGCGAGCGCCTGGACGAGCGGGCGAAGCCCATGCTCGACTACTTCAAGATGTTCGAGGCCTCGGCCAACCTGTTCCCCGGCTTCGAGGCCGAGATCCAGGGCGTCTACCGCGAGGTCGATCCGGACGGGCGCATCCGCTTCCACACCTACGTCCTGCGCGAGGGCGCCTGATGGGGCCGGGCGAGCCCTGCCCGGAGATCGTGATCCGGCCGTCCTCCGATGCGGACGTGGCGGCGATGATCGCGATCTACGAGCACCACATCGCCAAGGGGGTCGGGGATGCGGGCGACTTCGAGGAGGAGCGCCTGCTGCCCGACGACCTGAAGCGCCGCCGCAAGACCATGCGCAAGAAGCGCCTGCCGCATCTCGTGGCCGAGCGGAACGGGGAGGTGGCGGGCTATGCCTACGCCGTGCCGTTCCGCAAGCGGCCCGCCTATCGCTACACGCTGAAGCACTCGATCTACGTGCATCACGCCCACCTGAACGCGGGCATCGGCCGGCGCCTGTTGCCCGCGCTGATCGAGGCCTGCGCGGCGGGGGGCTACCGGCAGATGATCGGCTACATCGACGCCGCCAACGAGGCGAGCCTGCGGCTGCACGAGACCTGCGGCTTCCGCCGCGTCGGCTACCTGCCCTTCGTCGGCTACAAGTACGGCCGGTGGACCGACAGCGTGATGGTGCAATGCGCGCTGGGCACCGGTGCGGAGGACCAGCCGCAGCCGCGGGTGGTGGCGCCCGTGCCGCCCCCGAGCGGCGTCTAGCGTGTCGAACGGCACGCGGCCACGCTCGCTTCCCCCGGCCGGCCGCGTTAAGCGATGACACCCTCCTCTGAAGTCTCCTTCGGAACGGCATGGCGACCCCCGCCGAACACGCGAGCTTTCTGCCCCCGGTCCTGACCTTCCTGGCCGCGGCCGTCGTCGGCGTGCCGGTGTTCCGCTGGCTCGGGCAGAGCGCCGTGCTCGGCTACCTCGTGGCGGGCGTGCTGATCGGGCCCTCCGGCCTGTCGCTCATCGCCGAGCCGGAGACCGCCGCCAGCGTCGCCGAGATCGGCGTGGTGCTGCTGCTCTTTATCGTCGGGCTCGAACTGCACCTCTCCCAGCTCGTCTCCATGCGCAGGGACATCTTCGGCCTCGGCGCGGCGCAGCTCGTGCTGTCCTCCCTTGTGCTCGGCGGCGCGGGCGTCCTCGCCGGCCAGCCCCTCGGCGCGGCGGCGGTGGTCGGCATCGCGCTCGCCCTATCCGCTACGGCGGTGGCGCTGCAACTCCTGGAGGAGCGGGGCGACCTCGGCAGCCCCTATGGCTCGCGCGCCTTCGCGGTGCTGCTGTTCCAGGACCTCAGCGTCGTCGGCATCCTCGCGCTGATGCCGCTCGCGGCCTCGGCCGGGCACGGGACGGGCGGGCCGTGGCTCGGCGAGGCGGCCCTCTCCACCGGGCGGGTGCTGGCGGCCATCGCCGCCGCCGTGCTCGTGGGGCGCTACGGCCTGAACCCGTTCTTCCGCCTGCTCGCGGCGAGCGGCGCCCGCGAGGTGATGACGGCGGCGGCCCTCCTCGTGGTGCTCGGCACGGCGATGCTGATGGAGAAGGTCGGCCTCTCCATGGCCATGGGCGCCTTCCTCGCCGGCATCCTGCTCGCCGAGTCGAACTTCCGCCACCAACTGGAAGCCGACATCGAGCCGTTCCGCGGCATGCTGCTCGGCCTGTTCTTCATGAGCGTCGGCATGTCCATCGACGGCGGCCTCGTGAAGACCGTCTGGCCCGCCCTGTTCGGCGCGACCTTCGCGGCGATCCTCGTGAAGGTCGCCCTCGTCGCGGGGCTGTTCCGGCTGTTCGGCTCGGACACGCTGAGCGCGCTTCGCGGCGCGGCGGTGCTGGCGCCGGCCGGTGAATTCGCCTTCGTGCTCCTGCCGCAGGCGGCCGACCTCGGCCTCACCGGCCCCACCGCGACGCGCTTCGCCGTGGCGCTCGCGGCGCTGACCATGCTGATCGGGCCGATCATGGCCAAGGGCCTCGACCGGCTGATCGACGCCCGGCTCTCGCGGGAGGCGCAGGCGGCGGCGGAGGAATCCCCCACCGAACTCACCGAGGGCGCCGCCGACGCGCGGGTGCTGGTGATCGGCTTCGGCCGGTTCGGGCAGATCCTGACGCAGGTGCTGCTCGCGGAGGGCGTGCCCGTCACCGTCATCGACAAGGACGTGGCGCAGTTGCGCGCGGCGACCCGCTTCGGCTTCCGCATCTATTACGGCGACGGCACCCGCCTCGACGTGCTGCGCGCGGCCGGCATCGGCAAGGCCGAACTTGTCTGCATCTGCGTGGACGACCGCGAGGCGGCGCTGAAGATCGTGGACATCGTCCACGAGGAATTCTCGGCGGTGCGGACCTTCGTGCGCGCCTACGACCGCCTGCACGCCGTCGAGCTGATGAACCGCGACGTGGATTACCAGATCCGCGAGACCTCCGAATCGGCGCTGGCCTTCGGCCGGGCGGCCCTCGAAGGGCTCGGCCTCTCCGCCGAGGCCGCCGCCGCGCGGGCCGAGGACGTGCGAAAGCGCGACATCGCCCGCCTCGTGCTGCAACAAGCCGGCGCCCTGCCGGAGGGCGCGACCTGGCTCGGCGGCACCGAGGCCGGCGAGGTCCGGCCCGAGCCGCTGACCCAGCCCGTGCGCCCCGCCCGCGCCCTCAACGCGCAGACCCGCGATCTCCTCGGCCAGGACCGGCGGGACGCCGCCGAGCGCGTGCTCGCCAAGCCCGTCGCCGAACCAAACGAGGCCGACGAGGTTCAGGACGGGGCCCAGGACGACCGTCACGACGACGAGGGCCTGGGCGAACCTGAACTCGAGACGGAAGGCGGCCGACGCGATGGCTGACGGACTGCCCGTGCCCCCCGGCGCGGGCCATTCGGAGCAGGGGCGCTTCGTCGCCGGCTCAATCATGCGCCACGTCCTCGTCATGAGCGCCACCGGTTCGGTGGGGCTGATGGCGATCTTCGTCGTGGACCTGATGTCCCTGCTCTACGTCTCGCGCCTGGGGGATCCGGCCCTGACGGCGGCGGTGGGCCTTGCCTCCGTGGTGCAGTTCTTCGCCACCGCCGTGAACATCGGCCTGATGATCGCGGCCGGTGCCCAGGTGGGACGAGCGCTGGGCGCGGGCGACCGGGCCCTCGCCCGGCGGCTCGCCGCCTCCTCCATGGCCCTCGGCGTGCTGGTCTCGGGGCTGCTCGCGGCCCTCATGCTGCCCTTCGCGGGTCAGCTCCTCGGCCTCGTCGGCGCACAGGGTGAGGCGCTGCGCGTCGCCCACCTGTTCCTCATGATCACCCTGCCGTCGAACGTGCTCCTCGGCCTCGGCATGCTGTTCACCGGCCTGCTGCGGGCGCAGGGCGACGCGCTGCGGGCCATGTGGGTGACGCTCGGCGGGGCCATCGTCACCGCCTTCCTCGATCCGCTGCTGATCTTCGGGGCCGGGCTCGGCGTCGAGGGCGCGGCGATCACCGTCTGCGTCGCCCGCGCGACCTTCGTCGTCATCGGCTGGCGGGCGCTCTCCCGCCATGGCCTGTTGCGGCGGCCCCGCATGGCGGAGGTCGTCGCCGACGCCCCCGGCATGGCGACCATCGCCGGGCCGGCGGTGCTCACCAACCTCGCTCCCTCGGTGGCGAGCGCCTTCCTGACGCATCTCTTCGCCGGCTACGGGCCGGATGCCATCGCGGCGGCGGCGGTGATCGACCGGCTGACGCCCGTGGCCTTCGGCGGGCTCTTCGCCCTGTCCGGGGCCATCGGGCCGATCCTGGCGCAGAACTGGGGGGCGTCCCGCTTCGACCGGATGGGCGAGACCCTGCACTCCTGCGTGAAGGCGACGCTGGTCTACGCTGCCACCGTGTGGCTGCTGCTCATCGCCCTGCGCTGGCCGCTGGCCGGGCTGTTCGGGCTGAAGGGCGACGCGGCGGAGCTGTTCGCGTTCTTCTGCCTCGTCGGCGGGGCGATCTGGTTCTTCAACGGGCTGCTCTTCCTGGGGAACGCGGCCTTCAACAACCTCGGCTTCCCCCTGCGCTCGTCGCTGCTCAACTGGGGCCGGGCGACGCTCGGCACCGTGCCGCCAGCCTATCTCGGCAGCGCCCTGTTCGGCACGCGCGGCATCGTGGCGGGGATGGGCATCGGCTCCCTCGTGTTCGGCGTGGCCGGGCTCCTCCTCGCCCGCCGCACGGTCGTCCGCCTCGCCGAACGGTCGAATACCGCTCACTCCGGCCCGGGATCGACAGGGATTGTCACCGGGGAACTGGCGTTTCCCCCCGGAGCGGGTCACGATACCCCGCACAGATGAGCGGACCCGACGGGCCGCAGGGCCGTGCGGACACCGAGGCATCATGTTCAATCCCCTCGACATGGTCCAGGCCGCCGGCGGACCCGAGATGCAGGCGATGGCGCGGCAATTCGGCCTGACGGTCGAGCAGACTCAGCGTGCCTTCGAGGCGCTGATGCCGGCCCTGACCCTCGGCCTCCAGCGCGGCGCCGGCCTCGACCCCACGGGCTTCGCGCGGATATTCTCCGCGCCGGAGACGGCCCGCACCGCGATGCCGCTGGGCCTCGACGCCCTGGGCCAGATGTTCGGGTCCGCGCAATTGATGCAGGCGGTGCTGCAGCAGGCCTCCACCGCGAGCGGCGTGGGGTCGCAGGTGCTGCGGCAGATGCTCCCGATGATGGCCGGCGCCGTGGTCGCCAGCATCGTCCACGTCATGCTCAACCAGCCCCAGGCGGAGGCATCCCGCAAGCTGGCGCCCGCCGCCGCGCCGCCAGCCTCGCCGATGGCCTTCGTATCCCTGTGGTCGGACATGGCCCGCGCCTTCATGACGCCCCCGGCCGCCGCCCCCGCGCCGACGCCCCCGCCGCCGCCGAGGCCCGCTCCGCAGATGGAGGCGCCCCGCCCACCGCAGGGCGAGACCCCCGGCGCCGACGTCATCAGCCAGATGCTCCGCACCGGCGCGGAGGTTCAGGAGCAGAATCTCAAGGCGATGCAGCAATTGTTCGAGGCGTTCTGGCCTGCCGTGGGTCAGGCGCAGGAGACGGCCGCCCCCGGCCCGAACCCTGGCGCGAGCCCCCGCGAAAAACCGGCGTCGCGGCCCCGCCGGGGACGGCCCGGCGAGGGCAGCTGACGCCCCGTTTTCAATTTTTCTCAGCCGTTCCGAAAAATGCCTGCGCTTGGCCTCACCCGGCCCGGCGTGTAGGACTCCTGTGAGAAACGCCGCCCGGCCGCGCCACGGCTTGGCACCCAATCAGAACAGAGGCACGCCATGAGCGCCGGGACCGCCGCAGACAAGCATTTCTCGAACAGCTTCTTCGCCGCCCCGCTGACGGAGGCCGATCCCGAGATCGCCCGCGCCGTCGAGCAGGAACTCGGCCGGCAGCAGCACGAGATCGAGCTGATCGCCTCGGAGAACATCGTGTCCCGCGCGGTGCTGGAAGCGCAAGGGTCGGTGCTCACCAACAAGTACGCCGAGGGCTATCCGGGCCGTCGCTACTACGGCGGCTGCCAGTTCGTGGACATCGCGGAAGACCTCGCCATCGAGCGCGCCAAGCGCCTGTTTGATTGCGGCTTCGCCAACGTTCAGCCGAACTCGGGGAGCCAGGCCAACCAGGGCGTGTTCCTCGCCCTCATGCAGCCGGGCGACACCTTCCTCGGCCTCGATCTCGCGGCCGGCGGCCACCTGACGCACGGCGCCCCGCCGAACGTCTCCGGCAAGTGGTTCAAGCCGGTCTCCTACACCGTGCGCCGGGACGACCAGCGCATCGACATGGAGCAGGTCGCCCAGCTCGCGCAGGAGCACAAGCCGAAGGTGATCATCGCCGGCGGCTCGGGCTACCCGCGCCATTGGGACTTCGCCAAGTTCCGTGAGATCGCCGATTCCGTCGGCGCCTACTTCATGGTCGATGCCGCCCACTTCGCCGGGCTCATCGCGGCCGGCGTGCATCCGTCGCCGTTCCCACACGCCCACGTCGTCACCACGACGACCCACAAGACTCTGCGCGGCCCGCGTGGCGGCATGATCCTCACGAACGACGAGGCGCTGGCCAAGAAGTTCAACTCGGCGATCTTCCCCGGTCTCCAGGGCGGCCCGCTGATGCACGTCATCGCCGGCAAGGCGGTGGCCTTCGGCGAGGCGCTGAAGCCCGAGTTCAAGATCTACGCCCGTCAGGTGGTGGAGAACGCCAAGGCGCTCGCCGACACGCTGATGTCCGGTGGCTACGACATCACCTCCGGCGGCACCGACAACCACCTGATGCTGGTCGATCTGCAGCGGAAGGGCCTCACCGGCAAGGCGGCGGAAGCCGCGCTGTCGCGGGCGCACATCACCTGCAACAAGAACGGCGTGCCTTTCGACACGCAGAAGCCGACGATCACGTCGGGCATCCGCCTCGGCACCCCGGCCGGCACCTCGCGCGGCTTCGGCGTCGCCGAGTTCAAGCAGATCGGCGGCTTCATCGTGGAAGTGCTGGACGGGCTCGCCGCCAAGGGCGAAGCCGGTGACAGCGCTGTCGAGGAGAGCGTGAAGCAGAAGGTTCACGCCCTCACCGACCGCTTCCCGATCTACGGCTGACCTTTCCGGTTCAGCGCCCCTGCGCTACGAGACGGCCGCGGATCACCCCGATCCGCGGCCGTCTTCGTTTTTGCCCCTGAGAGAACCCGCCCGATGCGGTGCCCCTATTGCGGCGGGTCCGACACGCAGGTGAAGGACTCGCGCCCCTCCGAGGATGGCGCCGCCATCCGCCGCCGCCGGGTCTGCCCGGATTGCGGAGGGCGCTTCACCACCTTCGAGCGGGTGCAGCTGCGCGAACTCACCGTGATGAAGCGCTCCGGCAAGCGGGTGCCCTTCGACCGGGACAAGCTTCAGCGCTCCATTGACGTGGCCCTGCGCAAGCGCGCCGTCGAGCCGGAGCGGATCGAACGCCTCGTCAGCGGCATCACCCGCCAGTTGGAGAGCGCGGGCGAGGCCGAGGTTGCCTCGGAGGCGATCGGCGAATTGGTGATGGCGGGGCTCAAGGGCCTCGACGACGTCGCCTACGTGCGCTTCGCCTCGGTCTACAAGAATTTTCGCGAGGCCAAGGATTTCGAGGACCTGCTCGGCACCCTCGGCGGCACCCTGGTGCCCGCCCTCGAGCCGGAGCCCGAACCGGAGGCGAAGCCCGCCCCCCGCCGGGGCCCGAAGCCGTGAGCCGCGACGCCAATCTCATGCGCCTCGCCCTGGCGCTGGGGCGCCGCAACCTCGGGCGGACATGGCCGAACCCCTCCGTGGGGGCGGTCGTGGTCGCGCCGGAGACCGGCACGATCCTGTCCGCCGCCGTCACGGCGCCGGGCGGGCGGCCCCATGCCGAGACGCAGGCGCTGGCCCAGGCCGGCGCGGCGGCGCGGGGGGCCACCCTCTACGTCACCCTGGAGCCGTGCTCCCATCACGGCCGCACGCCGCCCTGCTCGGAGGCGATCATCGCCGCCGGGATCGGGCGGGTGGTGAGCGCCCTCGAAGACCCGGATCCCCGGGTCGCCGGGCGCGGCCACGGCCTGCTGCGCGCGGCGGGCGTCACCGTCGAGACCGGCCTGTGCCGGGAGGAGGCGGCCCGCGATCATCGCGGCCACGTCACCCGCGTCACCCTCGGGCGGCCGATGCTGCACCTGAAGCTCGCCCGCACCCGCGACGGGTTCGCCGCCGGGGCCGGCACCGAGCGGCTGCGCATCACCGGGCCGGTGGCGGATGGGGCGGTGCATCTGTGGCGCGCCCATGCCGACGCCATCCTCGTCGGGATCGGCACGGCGCGGGCGGACGACCCCTCGCTCACCGTGCGCCTCCCGGGGCTCGCCGCGCGCTCGCCCCTGCGGATCGTGCTCGATTCGGACTTGCATCTGTCCCCCGCGAGCGTGCTGGCCCGTACCGCGCGGGACGTGCCGGTGCTCGTCCTCACCACCCGCTCCGCGCCGGTCCATGCCCGCCGCGCCCTCGAATCGCTCGGCGTCGAGGTCCTGCCGGTCGCCACGGGCGCGCAGGGGCTGATCGACCTGCCGGCGGCTCTGGCCGTTCTCGGCGAGCGCGGCCTCACCCGTCTGTGCAGCGAGGGCGGCCCCCGCCTTGCGGAGTCGCTGGCGCAGGCCGATCTCATCGATGCGGTGACGCTGCTCACCGGCCCGACCACGGCGGGGCCGGAGGGCGGGCTGCCCGCCATCGGCCCCGTCCTGGCCAGCCGGATCGCCGCCTTCGCCACGGCCGAGGATCTCGTCCTCGGGCAGGACCGGGCCGTCACCTACGAACGGAGCGTCTGAGACATGTTCACGGGTCTCGTCAGCGATGTCGGTACGATCCTCTCGGTGTCGGGGGAGGGCGACCTGCGCCGCATCGCCATCCGCTGCGCCTACGATCCGGCGGGGATCGCGCTTGGCGCCTCCATCGCCTGTTCCGGCCCCTGCCTCACGGCGGTCTCCATCGCCCCGGACGAAGGCGGCGCCGTGTTCGAGGTCGATGCGGCGGCCGAGACCCTGGCGCGCACGAATGTCGGGGCCTGGGCGCCGGGCCGCCGGATCAACCTCGAACGCTCCCTCAAGATCGGCGACGAACTCGGCGGCCATCTCGTCACCGGCCACGTGGACGGGCTCGCGGAGATCGTCGCCCGCGACGCGGTGACGGACGGGGCCTGGGGTCCGAGCGAGCGCTTCACCCTGCGCGCGCCCCCGGCGCTGGCGAAGTTCATCGCCGAGAAGGGCTCGGTCTGCCTCGACGGCACGTCGCTCACCGTGAACACCGTCGATGGCGACCTGTTCTCGGTGCTCCTGATTCCCCACACGCTTCAGGTCACGACCTGGGGCGAGCGGAGGAAAGGCGACGCCGTGAACCTCGAAGTGGATCTCATCGCCCGCTACGCCGCCCGGCTCTCCGAGGCGCGGGTCTGATTCCCTAGCGCGGCGGGATCGAGTAGGTGCCCGTGGCGTGGCAGACCACATCCGGGTGGCCGACGGCCGTGATCGCGACCTCGCCCATGGCGAGGCGCCGCCCGAGCTTCATCAGCCGGCACTCCGCCTGAAGGTCGCCGGAGGCGGGCTTGCGCAGGAAGTTAAACGTGAGGTTGGTTGTCACCGCCAGGGCGACCGGGCCGATATTGGCGAGGATCGCCGCGTAGAGGGCGTAATCGGCCAGCGCCATCATCGCCGGGCCCGAGACCGTCGCGCCCGGCCGGAGGAAGCGTTCGTGCGCTTCGAGCCGCATCCGCGCCGTGAGCGGACCCACCGCTTCCAAATGATAGGCCCGCCCGCCGGCCTGCATCTGCGGAAATTCGCTGTCGAGGAAGGCCTGCGTTTCCGCGAGGCTCATGATCGTGCCGCTCATGCAAGTCTTGCAGCATGAGTGGCCGCGCGGCGCAATCGTGGCCGGCACACTATCCGCACCCGGATGACAGCCACGCGAAATTGACAGCCTTCGATTGTTTTCGGTCCCGCCTCGCGAGCATTCGCCGGCTCGACTTCATCTATCGTTGTGTTGTTTGCGCTAAAAACGGTCGCTGAGCCCCAGATGCTCCCGCCCTGCCTGGGCGGGCGGTCCGGGCCCTCCCGGACTGGCATGGCGGCGACGATCAGAATCCAGCATCTTCAGTGGGTCGTGGGGGCGGTGGCGGCGTTCGGCTGCACGACCCTCGGCGGCACCCTGGTCGCGTCCAACCTCACCGAGTTGAGCCGGGTGGGGCGGGCGGTGGAGGATGCGTCGCGCTTCGGCCTCGTCATGGCCGCCACCGACATGATTTCCGCCGAGCGCGGCCCCGCCAACGCGGCGATGGACCCGCTCGGGCCCTCCACCGAGGAGAGCCTGCGCCGCCTCGCCGCCATCCGCGCCGCCACCGACGCGCGCCTCGCGGAGGCCCGGGCCGCCGCCGGGCCGGACGCGGCGGCGTTCGAGCCCGTCGCACGCCTCCTCGCCGAAGGCCGGGCCAAGGTCGATGCCATCTGCGCCAGGGCGCCGGAGGAGCGATCCGGCCCGACGATCTCGGCGGCGATCCGGGCCATGTTCGCCGTCGCGGACGAGGCGGCGACGCTCCGCAGCGAGTTCGGCCGGCGGCTCCTGCGCCACGCGCCGGAGGTCGGCGCCGAGGTGCTGCTGCAGGCTGAGGCCAGCACCCTGCGCGAGCAGGCCGGGCGGCTCGGCTCCTACGCGGTCATGATGCTGACAGGCGGCCTGCCCAGCGACGAGGCCCGCCTCGAAGTCACGCGCACCCGCAGCACGCTCCGGCATCTGTGGCTGAACCTCGCCACGTTCGGGAAGAACCACGCCGACGATCCCGCCATCGGCGAGGCGCTGGAGCGGGTGAGGACGGAATTCTTCGCCGGCAGCGTGCCGATGGCGATGGATGTGTTCGCGGAGCCGACCCTGAGGGGCAGCGCCGCCGAGTTCACCCGCCGCTACGTGCCGGGCCTCGCCGCCCCCACCGAGTTGAAGGACCGCCTCGGCGCGCTCACCCTGCGCCGGATCGAGAAGGCCCGCGAATCGGCCATCGGGGCGACCCTCGCCTCGGCCGGCATCACCGCCTCGGTGGTCATGGCCCTGCTCTGGCTCGGCCTCACCTTCCGCAATCGCCTGTTCCGGCCGCTCGCCGCCATGCGCGAGGAGATCCTCGCCCTGTCGGTCGGGCGGCTGGAGGAGCCCGCGCCGAGGGCGCCCTGCGGCCCGGAGGTGGACGGCATGTTCGCCGGTCTCGCCGTGTTGCGCGGGGAATTGCGGCGCAAGGTCGTGCTCGAACGGGCGCGGCGGCGCACGAACCGCAACCTCAAGGTCCTTGCCCAGACCGACTCGCTGACGAGCCTCCTCAACCGGCGCGCGGTGTCGGATCAGGCCCCGGCGATGATCGAGCAGGCCGCGCGGTCGGGGCTGCCCGTCGCGGCGATCCTCGTGGACATCGACCATTTCAAGATGGTCAACGACCGCTACGGCCATGCCGGCGGCGATGCCGTGCTGCGGCGGGTGGCGATGGCGCTGAAATCCGTCGCGCGGCCGGGCGACCTCCTCGCCCGTTACGGCGGCGAGGAGTTCCTGATCCTCGCCCCCGGCCTCGATGAGGCGGCGGGGCTGGAGATGGCGGAGCGGATGCGGACCCGCCTCGGCGCACCGGATGCGCGGCAGGGCGGGCCTCCCGTCACCGGAAGCTTCGGCGTCGCCTGCCGCGAACCGGATTGCGCCCGCGACTGGGAGGCCCTGGTCGCCCGCGCCGACACGGCCCTGTACCGAGCCAAGCGCCTCGGCCGGAACCGCGTCTGCACCGAGGCGCCCGCCGCCGCGCTCGTCCACGCCCAGCGGGCGTGAGGCGTCAGAAGAAGATCGGTCGGGCGCTGGCGCTCATCTCGCTGAGGACGGTGCCGTTGGCCTCCACCTCCTTGAGCACCACGTCGTAGCCCCAGAGGTCGGCGAGGTGCTGCAGCACCCGGCGGGCGTCGTCCTTCTGCAGGGTGATCTTGTTGAGCACCTTGTGGTGCAGGACGAGGCGGCGGTCCCCTTCGAGGTCGACGTCCACCACCTCGATGTCGGGATCGAGCCACGCCACGTCGTATTGCCGGGCGAAGGAGCGGCGCAGGCGGCGGTAGCCGCGCTCGTCGTGGATCGCTTCGACCCGCAGGGCCTGCTCGTCGGGATCGTCCACCACGTGGAACAGGCGCAGGTCGCGCATCAGCTTGGGCGAGAGGAACTGCGCGATGAAGCTCTCGTCGCGATAGTTCTCCCAGCAGTCGCGCAGCACCTCCATCCCGTCGCCCCGCCCGGCGATGTCGGGGAACCACTCCCGGTCTTCGTCGGTCGGCGTTTCCGCGATCCGGGCGATGTCCTGCATCATCGCGAAGCCGATCGCGTAGGGGTTGTGCCCGCCATAGGACCGGTCGTCGTAGTTCGGCTGACGGATGACGTTGGTGTGGGATTGCAGGAATTCGAGATAGGCGGCCTCGGTGATCTGGCCGGTCTCGGAGAGGGCGTTCATGATCCGGTAGTGGACGTAGGTCGCGCAGCCCTCGTTCATCACCTTGGTCTGGCGTTGCGGGTAGAAGTACTGCGCCACGAGGCGCACGATCCGCAGGATCTCCCGCTGCCAGGGGCGCAGGCGCGGCGCCACCTTCTCCAGGAAGTAGAGGATGTTCTCCTGCGGCAGTTCCAGCAGGGCGCGGCGGCGCTCGGCGGCCATGTCGGAGGGGGCGGCGCCCGGCTTGTTCGGCAGGGTGCGCCAGAGGTCGTTGTAGATCTGCTCGCCGTGCTCCACTCGCTCGCGCTCCCGGCGCTGCTCGGAGGCGAGGTCGGGCCGCTTCTTGCGTGGGTAGCGGTGGACGCCCTGGCTCATCAAGGCGTGGGCGGCGTCGAGCATCTGCTCTACCGCCTGGTGGCCGTAGCGCTCCTCGCAGCGGGCGATGAAGCCCTTGGCGAAGTCGAGATAGTCGAGGATGCCCTCGGCGTCGGTCCACTGCCGGAAGAGATAGTTGTTCTTGAAGAAGTGGTTATGCCCGAAGGCGGCGTGGGCGATGACGAGCGTCTGCATCGTCGCCGTGTTCTCCTCCATCACGTAGGAGATGCACGGGTCCGAGTTGATGACGATCTCGTAGGCCAGCCCCATCAGGCCGCGCCGGTAGCCCGATTCGTGCTGGGCGAAATGCTTGCCGAAGGACCAGTGCTTGTAGAACAGCGGCATGCCGATGGAGGCATAGGCGTCCAGCATCTGCTCGGCGGTGATGATCTCGATCTGGTTCGGATACCAGGACAGCCCGAGCCGCCGCGCCTCGACCTCGCAGGCATCGTGAATGCGGCGGATGGTGTCGAAATCCCAATCGTTGCCGGTGAACAGGGGTTTGTCGGCGCGGATGATCGGCGGGGGGGCGAGGCGGGTCATGGCATCTCCCGAAGGATCTCGGACATCTCCCTCCCCCCTCTGCGGGGGAGGGTGGCCCCCGAAGGGGGTCGGGAGAGGGGAGCGACGGCGCAGGATGCGGCGCCGCCCGTCGTCAAACGCCTGCCCCGTCCGGCACCGGCGCTCCCCTCTCCCCCCCTGCTGCGCAGGGTACCCTCCCCCGCAGAGGGGGGAGGGGGAGTGGCGTGGCAGGACGGACGAGCCATGCCCATCGGCTCACGCCTCTGCCTTGTCCTTGCGGCCGAACAGCTCGCGGAACACGGGGTAGATCTCCCGGCGGTGGTTCACCTTGCGCATGGCGATGGGGCCGCCCGCCTTGGCGATGGCCTCGTAGGTCCGCCACAGGGTGGTGCGGTGCTCCACGAAACCGGCGCGGGGGCCGTTCTCGTCGCCCACCTCGAGATAGGCGAAATGCTGGCAGGCCGGCAGGATATCGGCCCGCAGCAGGTCCGTCGCGGTGGGGCCGTCGCTCGACACGTTGTCGCCGTCGGAGGCCTGGGCGGCGTAGATGTTCCAGTCGTTCGGATCGTAGCGCTCGGCGATGACGCGCTTCATCTCGATCAGCGCCGAGGAGACCAGCGTGCCGCCGGTCTCGCGGGAGCCGAAGAAGGTCTCCTCGTCCACCTCCGTCGCCCGGTCGGTGTGGCGGATGAAGACGATCTCCACGTGGCGGTAGCGCCGCGTGAGGAAGATGTGGAGCAGGATGTAGAACCTCTTGGCGAGGTCCTTCATGTGCTCGGTCATCGAGCCGGACACGTCCATCAGGCAGAACATCACCGCCTGCGCGATGGGGCGCGGATAGGGCTCGAAGCGCCGGAAACGCAGGTCGATGGGATCGACGTAAGGGATGCGCCTCGCCCGCTCTCGCAGCAGGGTGAGCGAGGCTTCGAGGTCGGCCCGCACCGGATCGCCCTCGTGCAGCGCCGCGATGCGGGTCTCCAGGGCCTCGACCTCCTCGGGCTTCGGCCGCTTCAGGGCGATGCGGCGCGACATCGAGTTGCGCAGCGTCCGCGTCAGGGCGAGGTTGGCGGGCGAGCCCGTCACCGTGTAGCCGGCCCGGCGCAGGCCCTCCGTCTCCACGATCGACAGGCGGCGCTTGGCGAGGTCCGGCAGTTCGAGGTCTTCGAGGAACAGTTCCAGGAACTCGTCCCGGGTGAGGACGAACTGGAAGGCGTCCTCGCTGTTCTCGCCGCCGTCGCCGCCCTCGCCGGAGCCGCCGCCGCTCCCGCCGCCGCCCGGCGGGCGGTCGATCGTATCGCCTTCGACGTAGGTCTTGTTGCCGGGCAGGATGTGGTCGTGCCGGCCGCTGCCGGGCTGGCGGCTGAAGCGCGGCTCGCGCACCCCGTCCGCCGGCACGGTGACGCGGCCGTCCTTGCCGAGGTTCTTGATGTCGTTCTCTCGGGCCGATTCACGCACCGCCCGCTGGGCCACGTCCTTCACGCGGCGCAGGAAGCGCTGACGGTTCGGGAGGCTCTTACCCCCCGGATTGAGGCGTCGGTCGACGATGTGCATCAGGTGCTCAAGCCCTCGCCCGCGTGTCCGGCCGGCTGGAAGTCTCGCCGGCCGATCGTCCGAAACTGTGGCGGCTGAGGGTGTTCGAACCCGCCCGTCAGCCCGCCTGCTTCACCCGCATGTACCATTCCACCAGACGGCGGACCTGCCGCTCGGTGTAGCCCCGCGACACCATCCGCTCGACGAACTCGCCGTGCTTCTTCTCGGTGTCGCCATCCTTCTTGGAACCGAAGGAGATGACCGGCAGAAGCTCCTCGACCTGGGAGAACATCCGCCGCTCGATCACCTCGCGCAGCTTCTCGTAGCTGGTCCAGCTCGGGTTGCGCCCGCCATGCTGCGCCCGCGAGCGCAGGGCGAACTTCACCACCTCGTTGCGGAAGTCCTTCGGGTTGGCGATGCCGGCCGGCTTCTCGATCTTGGTCAGCTCCTGGTTCAGGAGCTCCCGGTTCATGAGCTGGCCGGTCTCGGAATCCTTGAAGTCCTGATCCTCGATCCAGGCATCGGCGTAGTCGATGTAACGGTCGAACAGGTTCTGGCCGTAATCGTGGTACGATTCGAGATAGGCCTTCTGGATCTCGTGGCCGATGAACTCGGCGTAACGGGGCGCCAGTTCCGTCTTGATGAATTCGAGGTACTTCTTCTCGGTCTCCGGCGGGAGCTGTTCCCGGCGCAGCGACTGCTCCAGCACGTACATGAGGTGCACGGGGTCAGCGGACACCTCGGTCGTGTCGTGGTTGAAGGTCGCAGCCAGCACCTTGAAGGCGAAGCGGGTCGAGATCCCGTCCATGCCCTCGTCGACGCCGGCCGAGTCCTTGTACTCCTGCATGGAGCGGGCGCGGGGATCGACCTCGCGCAGGCTCTCGCCGTCATAGACCCGCATCTTGGAGAACAGATTCGAGTTCGCGTGGTCGCGCAGGCGCGACAGCACCGAGAACCGCGCCAGCATCTCCAGCGTGCCCGGCGCGCAGGCCGCGTCCGAGAGTTCGGAGCCGGAGATCAGCTTGTCGTAGATCTTCTGCTCCTCCGTCACCCGGAGGCAGTAGGGCACCTTGATAACGTAGATGCGGTCGATGAAGGCTTCGTTGTTCTTGTTGGTCTTGAAGGTCTGCCACTCGGCCTCGTTCGAGTGGGCGAGGATCACGCCCGTGAAGGGAATCGCGCCGATATTCTCGGTGCCGACATAGTTGCCCTCCTGCGTCGCGGTGAGCAGCGGGTGGAGCATCTTGATCGGCGCCTTGAACATCTCGACGAATTCGAGGACGCCCTGGTTCGCCCGGTTCAGGCCGCCGGAATAGGAATAGGCATCCGGGTCCGCCTGGGAGAGGGTTTCGAGGCGGCGGATGTCCACCTTGCCGACGAGGGACGAGATGTCCTGGTTGTTCTCGTCGCCCGGCTCGGTCTTGGCGATGCCGATCTGCCGCAGGCGCGACGGGCGCACCTTGATGACCTTGAACTGGGAGATGTCGCCGCCGAACTCGTCGAGGCGCTTCAGCGCCCAGGGGCTCATCAGGCCGGTGAGGCGGCGGCGCGGGACGCCGTAGCGGCGCTGGATCTCCTCGCCCATCACCTCCGGGTCGAACAGGCCAAGGGGGCTCTCGAAGACGGGGGAGACCTCGTTGCCGGCCTTCAGCACGTAGATCGGGTGGAACTCCATGAGCAGCTTCAGCCGCTCGGCGAGAGAGGACTTGCCGCCGCCCACCGGGCCGAGCAGGTAGAGGATCTGCTTGCGCTCCTCCAAGCCTTGCGCCGCGTGCCGGAAGAACGAGACGATCCGCTCGATCGTCTCCTCCATGCCGTAGAATTCGCGGAAGGCGGGGTAGGTGCGGATCGTCCGGTTCATGAAGATCCGGCCGAGGCGGGAATCCTTGGCCGTATCCACGAATTCCGGCTCGCCGATCGCCGCCAGAATGCGCTCCGCGGCGGAGGCATACATCAACGGTTCGTCGCGGCAGGCTTCGAGATACTCGGAGAGGCTCATCTCCGTGTCGCGGCGTGCTTCGTAGCCGCGGGCGAAGCTCTGGAAGAGGTCGTTCGTCGCTTGCATAGGCATTCGCGTCACTCTCTCAGACCGGGACAGCTTCATCCTGTCCCGGCTCGGATGCAACCGACAGGCCCGCCATTTGTCGCAGTGCGGCGACGACGCCGCAATCATGGTGATTGCGTGCAACACTCACGGAAACGAATTCCACACTCGTCAGACTACGGAGTGGTATTCTTCCAAGAGCCTTTGCTGTCGTCGCCGAAAAACGATGCATTGAGCGAATTCGACTGCCTGCGGCTTAGAGGTCGGTGCCTTCTTTCTTGGCATCGGTCGATGGTTTGGCGGCGGCGCCGCCGACGGTGATCTTGATCGTCTGGGTCTGGATCTGCCCGTCCGAAGTCTTGACCTCGAAGGTCACTTCGTCCTGGCCGCTATAGCCTGCATTGGCTTGGTAGAAGAGCGCCTGGACGGCGGCCTCCTTGTTCGGGCAGCGGTAGCTCGCGGGGGTCTTCAGCTTGCCGACCTTGGTGATCACCGAACCGTTCTTCGGCGCGCCGGACACCTTGAACTCCGGCATCGGGCCGGAGCTGCAATCCTTCTTGAGATTGGGCGCGATCTCCAGCCGCACCGTCTGGCCCGGCGCCACCGTCTTGGAGCGCGTCACCGTCGTCTGCGCGGCGGCGGGGGCCGCCAGCAACAGGACGCCGAACAGGGCCGGGAAGCAGCGGCCGGGGAGGGCGGTGGCGATCGTCACGGGGCAGGTCTCCATCGCGGGCAGTGGACCAGCCCGCCTGATGGGCATGTGGGAACGTCCACGGCGCGCGTCGAGGGGCTGGCGCCGACGAACCCGCCTCAGTCCTGAAGCGCCGCCGCGACGATGCCGGTCACGCGGGCGATCTGCGCGGGGGTGAACTCGCCGCTGAGGGTCGAGGCCAGCCGTTCCTCCACCCGCGCCCGCTCGCCGGCGTCGGCGATGGGGGAGGCGGGGATCTCGTCTTCCTTCAGGCGGCAGACCTTGCGGATCGTCTCGGCGGCCGTGAGCAGCTTCTGGCGGTCGGCGGGGCCCATCTCCCACAGGGGCGCGCGCAAGCGCGCGATCACCCGCCGCGCGTCACGGTATTTCGGATCGACGGCGGTCGCCGCCTCGACCTGACTGACCAGGGTGATCAGTTCGAGGATTTCGGAGGCCGCGTCCGGGCAGGCGCGGACGATCCGCAGGATGCGGGCCATCAACTCCTGACTGGGAGACAACTTCTGGTGAGGAGTGGCCATTCGGGCGACAACGCAAGTCCCCCGGTAAAGTTCGGCTCCTGCGACAACGCCCTGTCGGGCCTTGCATCCGCTACTCCGGCGGCTGGCGCAGCCCGTCGAGGATCGCCCGGCAGGCCCGCATTTCGTGGAGGGCGTCCTCCAGGGCGGCCTGATCCACGGAGGGGAGGGCGGCGCTCGCCGAATCGTAGGCGGCGTGGCCCTCGGTGCCGGATTCCAGATCCTGCAGCGGCGGCGGCGCGGCCATGGCCTCGCCCCGGCCGACCGCCTGGACGAAGCGGATGCCATTCTCCTTGATGATCCGCTGCGCGCCCTTGATCGTGTAGCGGCGCACATGGAGCAGGTTCTTGATGCCGGCGACGAGGTCGACATCCTCCGGCCGGTAGTAGCGCCGGCCGCCGGCCCGCTTCAGCGGACGGATCTGGCCGAAGCGCGTCTCCCAGAAGCGCAGGACGTGCTGGGGGACGTCCAGGTCCTGCGCCACCTCGCTGATCGTGCGGAAGGCGCCCGCGCTCTTCTCCCGCGCCTCGTTCGTGTCGTCGGTGGCGGCCAGCACTGGGGGCATCGTGATTCGACTGAGGCTATCGGGTGAGGGCGATCTTGCCGCCCTCGCGGGCAACGCTCAAGCCTCGATCGGAGGCCGCGTCCTCACTCGTCGTCGTCCTCACCCTCGCCGGTGAGGCCGTTGATGCGGGCCTTGAGGACGTTCGAGGGCTTGAACACCATGACCTGACGGGGCTCGATGGCCACCTCGACGCCGGTCTTGGGGTTGCGGCCGACCCGGCGGCCCTTGCTGCGCACCACGAAGGAGCCGAAGGAGGAAAGCTTCACCGTCTCGCCGTTGGCGAGGCAGGTGCAGATCTCGGAGAGGACGGTTTCGACCAGGGCGGCGGATTCGGTCCGCGACAGCCCGACCTGATGGTAGACGGCCTCGCTCAGGTCGGCACGCGTCACCGTCTTCCCCGCCATTCCTCGTCCCCTCGCCGGTTGGCCCCTGTCCCGACGCGGGCCTCCGGGCGGTCCTGCCGCCGGGCCCTGTGGGACGTATCTCTATGATCCGCCACGCTAATCCGCTGCGGCGGCCCGGTCAACCACGGGTTTTGCGCCCGGCTCTCCTACCAACGGAGGAGTGCCGCGCCCCAGCTGAAGCCGCCGCCGATCGCCTCGATCATCACGAGGTCGCCCGGCTTGATGCGGCCGTCCCGGACGGCCACGTCGAGGGCCAGCGGGATCGAGGCGGCGGAGGTGTTGCCGTGCCGGTCCACGGTCATCACGATCTTCTCGCGGGCGATGCCGAGCTTGTCGGCGGAGGCCTCGATGATCCGGCGGTTGGCTTGGTGCGGCACGAACCAATCGAGGTCGTCGGCGGTCACGCCCGCTTTCGCGAAGGCGTCCACGATCACGTCCGTCACCTGCCCCACGGCAAAGCGGAACACGTCCTTGCCCTCCATGCGGAGATGGCCGACCGCGCCGGTCGAGCCGGGGCCGCCATCGACGTAAAGCTTGTCCCGGTGGCGCCCGTCCGAGCGCAGGGCGGAGGAGAGCACCCCGCGCTCGCCGCCCTCGCGGGCTTCCAGCACCACGGCCCCGGCGCCGTCGCCGAACAGGACGCAGGTGGTGCGGTCCTCCCAATCGACGATCCGCGAGAAGGTCTCGGCGCCGATCACCAGGGCGCGTTGGGCCGCCCCGGTGACGAGGAACTTGTCGGCGGTGGTGACGCCGAACACGAAGCCGGCGCAGACCGCCTGCAGGTCGAAGGCCGCGCCCTGGCCGATGCCCAGGGCCGCCTGGATCTCGGTGGCCGTCGCGGGGAAGGTGTGGTCCGGCGTCGAGGTCGCGCAGATCACGAGGTCGATGGAGTCGGGGCCGAGCCCGGCCGCGTCGAGGGCGGCCTGGGCGGCGCGGGTGCCCAGCGTCACGGTGGTCTCGTGCGGAGCGGCGATGTGGCGCTGACGGATGCCGGTCCGCTGGACGATCCACTCGTCGGAGGTCTCGACCCGCTCGGCGAGCATGGCGTTTGTGACCGCCCGCTCGGGCAGGCAGGAGCCTGTGCCGAGGACGACGGAACGCAGGGCTGACATCGTGTGGTCCTTTCCGGCAGGCCCGTCGTGCGGCCCGCCCGTCTCCTCAAGCGGCGCTCAGGCCGGGGCCAGGGCCGGCGTCTGGTCGAGCATCTCGCGGATGGTGCGGATCATGTCGTGGCGGGCCATGTCGTGGGCGAGGTCCACGGCGGAGGCGAAGCCGGCGGCGTTCTCGGAGCCGTGGCTCTTCACGACGATGCCTTCGAGGCCGAGGAACACGCCGCCATTGGCGCGGCTCGGGTTCATCTTGTCCCTCAGCGCCCGGAAGGCGTGGCGGGCGAAGAAGGCGCCGATCTTGGCCGAGAGGGTGCGGGTCATGGCCGAGCGGAGATAGGAGCCGATCTGCTTGGCCGTGCCCTCGGCGGTCTTCAGGGCGATGTTGCCGGTGAAGCCCTCGGTGACGACCACGTCCACCGTGCCCTTGCCGAGGTCCGTGCCCTCCACGAAGCCATGATAGGTCAGGCCCGCCGCCTCCATCTCGCGCAGCATCCGGGCGGCTTCCTTCACCGCCTCGTTGCCCTTCATCTCCTCGGTGCCGACGTTGAGCAGGCCGACCGTCGGCCGGTCGAGGTCGAACACGATGCGGGCCATGGCCGAGCCCATCACCGCCATCTCCACCAGATGCTCGGCATCGGTGCCGATGGTGGCGCCGACATCGAGCACGACGCTCTCGCCGCGCACGGTCGGCCACAGGCAGGCGATGGCCGGGCGCTCGATGCCCGACATGGTCTTCAGGCAGATCTTCGACATCGCCATCAGTGCGCCGGTGTTGCCGGCCGAGACGCAGGCATCGGCCTGCCCGTCGCGCACCGCCTGCACCGCCTGCCACATGGAGGACTTGCCGCGCCCCTGGCGCACGGCCTGGCTCGGCTTGTCGTCCATGGCGATGGAGACGGTGGTGTGGCGGATCTCGACGCAATCCTTCAGCCGTGGCTCGGCGGCCACCAGCGGCGCGAGGATCGCCTCGTCGCCGAACATCAGGAAGGTCATGCCGGGGTGGCGCTCGCGGGCGAGGGCGGCGCCGGGCACCACCGTCGCGGGGCCGTGGTCGCCACCCATGGCGTCGAGCGAGATGCGGACGCGGTCGGACATTGGATCTAGGTTCGCGGCCTCGGCGGGGAGGGATCCGGCGGGGCACCACCGGGCGCGGCGGACCATAGCGATGCCCGCCGCATGGGCAAACGAATTCGGCGCCGGGTCGGGTTCCGCCGCTCAGGTCCCTTCTTCGCGAAGCCGGCGAAGGACATCGAACGGGCTGCTCTCCGGCCCGCTCGCCACCGGCTCGAAATCCACCCCGGGCTTGCGCGGATAGGGATCGAGGCCGAGCGCCAGGAATTCGGCGGTGAGCGCGCCGAGGTCGATGCGGCCGTTCACGATCGGGTCCGGCGGCTCGGGGGCGCCCTCGGGCGGGCCCTCCTCCGGCTCCTCCGGCGGCGGGGCGTCGCTGTACACCACCTCCACCGGCTCGCGCACGGCCGTCTCGAAGGGCTCCAGCGTCACGGTGCAGACCTGCGTCACGACCGCCTCCACCGTGCCGGTGACGGTGAGCCGGCTCACCGTTCCGGTCAGAGCGAAGCGGCCGACGAGGTCGCGCAAAGCCGGGATGCCGAAATCGCGGGCCAGCACGGCGCATTCCTCCTCGGTCGCCTCGACGGAGACCTCGGCCCGGCCGCGCGGCAGGCGGCCGACCTCGATGGGGCGGGAGAGGGGCTGGCGGGGCGTGGCACTCATGCCGGGTTGTCCGTGACAGTAGCGGGGCGCGCGGAGGCGGCCGGTTCCGGGAAGGGCGGCCCTGCTTGGAGCAGGGATTCGAAATCGACGGCCGCGAGCGCGGCCTCGGCGGCGCGGACATAGGCGGCAAGCCCCGCCGGATCGGAGTCGGGGCCGAGGATGTTGCGGGCGAGCGCGGTGCGGAGACCCGCCTCGTCCGGAGCCGCAAGGGCGGCATCGTAGCTGCGCGCCCGCCCGTAGAAGGCGGAGGCGATCTTCTTCATGCGCTTGCTCACGCCCACGTCGCTGACGCCGAGTTCGCGGACATTGGCATCGAGGTTCGCGAACACCGCGTCCACAAGCTCCTGCGCGAAGTCGGCGGCGGGGGGCGGCAGCCGGTCGAGCCGGCGCAGCACGAGGTAGACGTGCAGGCACAGGGCCTCGAACCGCCCCTCCACCGTGTCCGGCACGGCGAGGTCGGTATAGAGGCCGGGCTGCCGTGCGGCAGCCACGATGGCCCCGTGCAGGGCCTCCACGGGGCGCCGGCGCGCGGCGCCGCGCCGGAAGAACCGGGCGATCACCGGGAGGAGCCCGCGTGCGGGGGAACGAGATGGCCACGGCGGTGTGGCCAAGCTTGCCTTGTCAAAGCCATGACCACGCGGTAGGCCAACCGACGCCCGGGGCGCAAGCGCCGCCGCACATCGTGCGGCCGGTCCGCTGCGTCCTGGCGGTCAACGGAATGCTTGGGGGGCCGATGCGGCGCCGTCTCGTCTCGTCTTTCGCGCGCCTTGCCCTGCTCGGCCTCGTCGGCGCAGGTCTGTCCGGCTGTATCGGCGAGGAATTGCGCCACGGCTATCAGGTCGATCAGGCCGCCCTCGCCACGGTGAAGCCGGGCATGGGGCCGGAGCAGGTGCTCCAGATCCTCGGCACGCCCTCCACCGTGTCCACGGTCGGCAACAAGTCCTGGTACTACATCTCCCAGAACACCAGCCGCACGGTGATGTTCCTGGGCGAGCAGGTGCAGGACCAGAAGGTCATCGCCGTCTACTTCACGCCGGGCTTCAAGGTGGAGCGCGTGTCGCTCTACGGCCTGCAGGACGGCAAGGTGTTCGACTTCATCGACCGCACGACGCCGACCAGCGGCCAGGATCGGGCCTTCATCAGCCAGCTCTTCCGCGGCCTCACCCGCTACGAGCCCTTCGGCTCGGGCTCCGGCGCCAGCATCGTGCCGGGCGCGAACCGGGGTCAGTAGGCCCCGCCGACCGCCGCGACCACCTCGCCCGGTTCCCGGAAGAGGTGGTCCGGCGCGAGCGCCGCGAGCGCCTGCGGGTCGGTGTAGCCCCAGGCCACCGCCCCGAAGGCGCAGCCCATCGCCCGCGCGGCCTCTGCGTCGCGGACCTCGTCTCCGATGCAGAGCACCCGCCCCGGCGGCAGCCGCGCGGCCTTCACCAGCCGGCGCAGGCGCCGGGCCTTGCCGAAGATCGAGGCGCCGCAGGACCACGCGCCGATCCGCGCTGCATCCTCCGGCCCCAGCACCCGCCGCACCACGTCCTCGCGATTCGAGGAGAGGATCGCGAGCCCCGCGCCCGTCGCGGAGAGTCCCGCCAGCATGGACGGGATGCCGGGGAACGGGCGCAGCTGCGCGACGTCCCGCGCGGCGAGCCCGTGCATGTGCCGGGCGATGAGGGGCACCTTCCAGCGCGGGATGCCGAGATGGCGCAGGATCTCCCGCGCGCCGAGACGGCGCATGGCCTCGGCATCGTGCGCCTCCACCCGGCGGAAGCGGTAGCGGTCGGCGACGCCGTTCAGGACCCCGCAGAACCAGCCGAAACTGTCGATGAGCGTTCCATCGACATCGAGCACCACGAGGCCGTAGGAGCCGGCGCGGGCCGTCAATGGCGCAGGTTCGCCACCGGCACGTCGAGGCGCATCACCAGCCCGCCCGGCGCCCAATCGTGTTCGAGCAACCCGTCGAGTTGCCCGGCGATGCTGCGCTCGGCCAACACCGTGCCAAAGCCTTTTCGTGATGGCGGCGCGGCGACGGCGGGGCCGCCGCTCTCGGCCCAGGTGAGGGTGTAGCGCCCGTCCGCACTGCAGCCGGTGAGGGCGACCTGCCCCCCGGCCCGCGAGAGGCCGCCATACTTCACCGCGTTGGTGGCCTGCTCATGCATGATGAGGGCGAGCGCCGTGGCGGTGCGCTCGCCGATCTCCACGTCGTCGCCGCTGATCGCCACCCGCTCGCGGCCCCCCTCGACATAGGCCGCCATCAGCAGCCGCATCAGGCCGAGCACAGTCTGGCCCGCCACGGCGGGGGCGCTGTCGGGGGAATGCGGGCGGACGTATTCGTGGGCGCGGGCCAGCGCCCCCAGCCGCTCGCGGAACGCCGCCGCGAAGGGCTTCGAGGCCGGATCGCTGCGTGCGGTGAGGGCGGCGAGGCCGCCGACCACGGCGAAGATGTTCTTGATCCGGTGGGACAATTCCCGGATCAGCAGGTCGCGCGCCTCCTCCGAGCGCTTCGCCTCGCGCAGGTCGCGGGTGACGGTGGCGAAACCCGCCACCGCGCCCGAGGCGTCGCGCACGGTGAAGATCGTGGAGCGCACGGCGATGCTCTCGCCGGTCGTAAAATGCCGGAAAGCGAGTTCGCCCTCCCACCAGCCTTGGCGGTGCACCGCCGGCATCACCGTGTCGGCGAGCGCCAGCCGGCTCTCGGCGGTAAAGAAATCGGGGATCGTCAGGGTGCGGGCGGCGGCGAGGTCGGGCAGGCCCACCAGCGCCAAAGCCGCCTCGTTGAGGTGATCGACCCGGCCGTTCTCGCCCGCGAGGCCGATGAAGTCCTTCGAGGCCGCGACGATGGCCGCGAGCCGGACCGCCTCGCCCTCGGCGCGCTTCAGGTCGTCGATGTCGGTGCAGGTGCCGAACCAGCGCTCGATCCGGCCCTCCGCGTCGCGGATCGGCATGGCGCGGCCGAGGGTCCAGCGGTAGACGCCGCTGTGGTGGCGCAGGCGGTACTCGATCTCGTAGGGCTCGCCGGTCTCCAGGGAGTGGCGCCAGCGCGTCCAGGCCCTCTCCTGGTCGTCAGGGTGGAACATGTCGTTCCAGCCCTCGCCGTCCGTCGAGCCGTAGCGCACGCCAGTGAACTCGTACCAGCGGTCGTTGTAATAGTCGTGGAACCCGTCTGGCAGGGTCGTCCAGACCATCTGCGGCATGGACGCGGTCATCACCCGGAAGCGGCGCTCGGTGGCGGCCAGCTCCGCCTCGCGCTTGGCGACGAGGGCGAGGGCGCGGCGATGTTCGAACAGGGTCGAGACCTGCCGCGCTAGCGCGGCGAGGGTCGCGGTCTGGCCGGGGGTGAGGCCTTCCGGGCGCGTCTTGTAATCCAGCACGCAGAGGGCGCCGAGGAACACACCGTTCCGGCCGGGGATGCCCGCGCCGGCATAGAAGCGGTACCCGTCCTCGGTGACGAGGGGGCTGGCGGCGGTCCTGGGGTCGGCGGTGAGATCGGGGATCGTCAACTCGCCGCCCGCCGCCAGGGTGTGGACGCAGATCGTCCGGTCGAGGCCGAGTTCGCTCAGGCCGAGGCCGATCTCAGCCTTGAACCATTGCCGGTCCGAATCGAGCAAGCTCACCAGCGCGACGGGCGCGCCGCAGACATGGGCCGCCACGGAGGCGAGGTCGTCGTAGGCGCGCTCGGAGGGGGTGTCGAGGATGCCGAGTTCGTCAAGCTCCGCCGCCCGGTCCGCGGCGTCCCGGCGGGATTCGGACATGTCGGGGAGGGCGCATGCGCCGGGCATCGGCTTGGTCATGGTGTGCCCGACACTTAGTCGCCCGCAACGGCCATGCCTAGGGCACGTCACGGAAAAGTGGAAACAGCCGGTTCCGAATCATCGTGCGGCTGCAAGGGCCTGGGCATGCCGGCCCGGTTCGGGCCGGCATGCGGAAGAGTGCTCAGGCGGCCTTCTGCTCGGCGAGCGTCGGGTAGTCGGTGTAACCCTCCGGCCCCTGCGAGTACCACGTCTGGGCGTTGTCCTCGGTGAGCGGGGCACCCTTGGCGAACCGCTCCGGCAGGTCCGGGTTGGCGATGAAGGTGCGGCCGTAGGCGATGGCGTCGGCTTCGTTCCGGTCCAGGGTCTCCTGGCCGCTCTTGGCGTCGTAATCCGCGTTCAGGATCAGCGGCGCCCGGAACACCTTGCGCATCGCCGGGGCGATCGGCGGATGGTCGGCCTTGCCGAAGGTGCCCTCGTAGCCCGGCTCGCGCATCTCGAGGAAGGCGATGCCGATCTCGTCCAGCGCCTTGGCGGCGGAGACGAAGAGCGGCTCGGGGTTCGAATCGTTCGTCCCCTGGATCGCGCCGTTCGGCGAGAGGCGCACGCCCGTGCGCTCGGCGCCCGCGACCTTCACCACGGCCTGGGTCACCTCGCGGAGCAGGCGGACGCGGTTCTCGATGGAGCCGCCGTACTCGTCGGTGCGCAGGTTGGTGCCGTCACGCAGGAATTCGTCGATCAGGTAGCCGTTGGCGGCGTGGATCTGCACGCCGTCGAACCCGGCGGCCAGGGCGTTGGCGGTCGCCTTCTCGTAATCCGCGAGGAGACGCGGGATCTCGGAGACCTCCAGGGCACGGGCCTGGGAATAGGGCTTCTTGCCCTCGTAGGTGTGGGCCTGGTCCGGCGCGGTGGTGGCCGAGGACGAGACCGGGGGCTTGCCGCCGAGGAAGTCCGAATGGACCATCCGGCCCATGTGCCAGATCTGGCAGACGATCTTGCCGCCGTGGTCGTGGACGGCCTTCACCACGGGACGCCACGCATCGACCTGCGCATCGGACCAGATGCCGGGCGCGAAGGGCCAGCCGAGGCCTTCCTGCGAGATGCCGGTGGCCTCCGTGAGGATCAGCCCGGCGCCCGCGCGCTGCGTGTAGTACTGCGCCATGAGCGGCGTCGGCACGTGCTCGCGGGTGGAGCGGCCACGGGTGAGGGGGGCCATGAAGATCCGGTTCTTGGCCTCGATGGCGCCGATACGGATCGGATCGAACAAGGACGGCATGCTGACTCGTTTCTTCGGGTTGGACGTGGCTCGGAGGACGAGATGGCGCGCCACCCCGGACGTGCCAGGGCAATGGGCAACGAAGCGCACCCGCGGGCGGGGGATGGCTCGCCGTCTCGCCGGCAATCGATTATTGTAGCGGCTGCTACGGATGCTATATCTGTAATGGCCGCTACAGGTCGTCAAGGCGGTGGGGCGGTTCCGGCCGCAGGATGTGCGGCACGGCACGTGGGGAGGAGATGAGCGCGATCATGCCGGCCCGGGGCAAGGGGCGTCCCCGCAGCTTCGACCGGGACAAGGCCCTGCAGAAGGCCTTGGAGGTCTTCTGGACCCGTGGCTACGGCTCGTCGACGGTGGCTGAGCTCTGCGCGGCGATCGGGATCAACCCGCCGAGCCTCTACGCGGCGTTCGGCAACAAGGATGCGCTCTTCCTCGAAGCGCTCCAGCATTACGAGACGACGTACTGGGCCATCCCGTGGCAGGCCCTCGCGGACGAGGCGGACCTGCGCCGGGGGATGGAGCGCTTCCTGTTCGCAGCGGCGGCGATCCTGTCCTCGCGCGACGTGCCGTGCGGCTGCCTCGTGGTGCAGAATTCCGGCAGCGTGTCACCGGATTCCGACGAGGTGCGCGACGCCCTCCGGCTGCTGCGGGAGGCGAGCAAGGCGGGCTTCCACCAACGGCTCGACCGCGCCCGCGCCGAGGGCGACCTGCCGCCAGACGCGGATATCGACGCCCTGGCGGCGACCTTCGCCGCCGTCCTTCAGGGCATGTCGGCCCAGGCGCGGGACGGCGCCCCGCGCGAGGATCTGGAGCGCATCGCCAGGGCGTCCCTGGCGATGCTGCCTCTACCCGTTGAGTCGCAGCGACACTGAAACTTTAAGTGGCACTCTGCCACCCGCTTTGGCTCCTAGCCGTCAGACGCGTTATCCTGCCGCTCTCGGAGGGAATCGCCGTCATGCCCAACAGGTCGTCCACCCGTGGCGCGGGGCAGGCGCTCGCGTCCGTGAAGCTCTCGCGGCCCTTGGTCGATCTGGCGCGCCTCGAAGCGGCGACGTTCTCCCGCTCCATCGGTGGCCAGATCGAGCATTGGGCGCGGCTCGGCCGGGCGCTCGAAGAGCAGGCCAGTTTCAATGCCGCCCGCGCCCGGACCGCCCTCACGGGGTCACGGGAGGAGCGCAACCGGTACGATGCGCTCGATGCCGCCATGCGCGCGGCCGACCCGGATGAGGCGGCGGCCATGGCCGAACTCGGCCGATCACCCGGCGCCGCCGGCTATGACGAGGACGGCAAGCTGGTCGTCGTCGGCGCCGACCGGCAGCGCTGACGTCCGTGCCGACGCTCCATGTCGTCGCCGGGCCCAACGGAGCCGGGAAGACGACGTTCTACACCCTTCGCCTGAAACGCCTCGTCCCCGACGCCGAGTTCGTGAATGCGGACGATCTGGCCCTGGCTGCGTTCGGCCATGTCGCCCGCACCGCCACCGAGTCGGCCCGGGGCCAGGATCTCGCCGAGGCGCGTCGGCGGACGCTGATGCAGGCCGGCGCCGACCTCGTGATGGAATCGACCTTCTCTCATCCCTCGAAGGTCGCGCTGGTCCGGGACGCAAAGGCGCTCGGCTACGAAGTGGTCGTCTACCACGTGAACGTGCGCGATCCGGACCTGTCGGTCCTTCGCGTCGCGCACCGGGTCGGGCGGGGCGGCCATCCTGTCCCGGAGGAGAAGATCCGCCAACGCTATGCGCGCAACCAGCCCCTGATCCGCGACGCCGCGCGGCTCGCGGACCGGACCTACGTCTTCGACAATTCCGGTCTCGGCAAACCCTATGAGGCGGTGCTGATCCTCGCGGGCGTCAAGCCGGTCTTCGTGCACGAAAGCCTGCCGGCCTGGGTCAGCGCCCTCTACGCGGACGAACTCGCCGCGCGTTAGCCGCCGGGCAGGATGAACCGCCCGGCGGATCGTCAAAACATCACGCGTGCGCCAGCACCGCCAGCAGGAGCAGGGCGATGATGTTGGTGATCTTGATCGCCGGGTTCACGGCGGGGCCGGCGGTGTCCTTGTAGGGGTCGCCGACCGTATCGCCCGTCACGGCGGCCTTGTGGGCCTCGGAGCCCTTGCCGCCGTGGTGGCCGTCCTCGATGTACTTCTTGGCGTTGTCCCAGGCGCCGCCGCCCGAGGTCATCGAGATCGCGACGTAGAGCCCGGTGATGATCACGCCGAGCAGCATCGCGCCGACCGTTGCGAAGGCCTGGCTCTTGCCCGCGATCGGCTGGATCACGAAGAACAGCACGATCGGCGACAGCACCGGCAGGAGCGAGGGGACGATCATCTCCTTGATCGCCGCGCGGGTCAGCATGTCGACCGCCCGGCCGTAATCCGGCCGGTCGATGCCCTGCATGATGCCGGGCTTCTCCCGGAACTGGCGGCGGACCTCCTCCACCACCGCCGAGGCGGCGCGGCCGACTGCGGTCATGGCGATGCCCGCGAACAGGAACGGGATCAGCCCGCCGAGCAGCAGCCCGACCACGACGTAGGGGTTCGAGAGGGAGAAATCGACGCTCACCCCCTGGAAGAACCGGTACTGCGTCGGGCTCGCGTTCGCGATGAAGTAGTTCAGGTCCGAGGTGTAGGCCGCGAACAGCACCAGCGCCCCGAGCCCGGCCGAGCCGATGGCGTAGCCCTTCGTCACGGCCTTGGTGGTGTTGCCCACCGCGTCCAGCGCATCGGTGGACTTGCGCACGTCCGAGGGCAGACCCGCCATCTCGGCAATGCCGCCCGCGTTGTCCGTCACCGGGCCGAAGGCGTCCAGAGCCACGATGAACCCGGCGAGCGCCAGCATGGCCGTGACCGCGATGGCGATGCCGAACAGGCCGGCGAGCGCGTAGGTGCCGATGATGCCGGCCACGATCACGATGGCCGGCAGCGCCGTCGATTCCAGCGAGATCGCCAGACCCTGGATCACGTTGGTGCCGTGGCCGGTGACGGAGGCGTCGGCGATGGACTTCACCGGCCGGAAGTTCGTGCCGGTGTAGTACTCGGTGATGACCACGATCAGCGCCGTGATGGCGAGGCCGATCACCGCGCAGCCGAGCAGCCCGCCCGCCGTGAAGGTGACGCCGGTGGAGGTGGTGAAGGCGGTCGAGAACCCGCCGAACATGGCGTAGGTCACGGCGGCGATGGCGACGATGGAGAGCGCGCCCGCGGTGATCAGCCCCTTGTACAGGGCGCCCATGATCGATTGGTTGGCGCCGAGCCGCACCGCATAGGTGCCGGCGATGGAGGTGACGATGCAGGCCGCGCCGATGGCGAGCGGGTAAAGCATCATCGGCTCCAGCACCGCCCGGCCGCTGCCGGTGGGGCCGGAGAAGAAGATCGCCGCCAGCACCATCGTGGCGACCACCGTCACCGCGTAGGTCTCGAACAAGTCGGCGGCCATGCCGGCGCAATCACCCACGTTGTCGCCGACGTTGTCCGCGATGGTGGCGGGGTTGCGCGGATCGTCCTCCGGGATCCCGGCTTCGACCTTGCCGACGAGATCGCCGCCGACATCCGCGCCCTTGGTGAAGATGCCCCCGCCGAGGCGGGCGAAGATCGAGATCAGCGAGGCGCCGAAGCCCAAAGCCACCAGCGCGTCGATCACCTCGCGACTCGACGGGTCGAGCCCGGCGCCGCGGGTCAGCACGAGGTAGTAGAGGGCGACGCCGAGCAGCGCGAGGCCCGCGACCAGCATCCCCGTGACGGCGCCCGACTTGAACGCCACGTCGAGGCCAGCGCCCAGCGAGAAGGACGAGGCCTGCGCCGTGCGCACGTTCGCCCGCACCGAGACGTTCATGCCGATGAAGCCGGCCGCGCCCGAGAGGACGGCGCCGATCAGGAAGCCGATGGCGACCTTGAGCCCGAGGAACGCGGCGAGCGCCACGAACAGCACGATCCCGACGAGGCCGATGGTGAGGTACTGGCGCTTGAGATAGGCCTGCGCGCCCTCGGCGATCGCCCCCGCGATCTCCTGCATGCGCTGCGTGCCCGCGTCGCGTTTCATCACGTCGGTGATCGTGACGATGCCGTAGGCGATGGCGCAGAGCCCGCCTACGATAATCAGAATCAGGGGAAGCATTCGACCGTCCTTGGGTTTCTGGTGCCTGGCTGGGGCTTGTCGTTGACGAGCTCGGCCGTTGAGGCCGCGGGACGAGACGCTCGGATTCGGGGCTTTCCTTCCCAGAACCATGCATTGATTGCCAAACTTCGCCGCAGAGCGCAAACGAGACCTTCGGGTCATCGGTGTTTATGGTGCGATGCGAAATAAAAAGCGCTTTGCCGGCGCGTGATCTTCGCAGATGCGACGCCGCTCGACTTGGCGGCGTCAGAAGTGGCTGAAGGATCCGGCCGCGAAGACGCGGTGCGTGCCGTCCGCCATCGCGAAGGCGGGCGGGCCATCGCCCGCGACCACCGTGCCGACGGCGCTCATCGGGATTCCGGTGGCCTCGGCCTCGGCCAGGAAGGCGTCGAGGCGTTCGGGCGGGACGGTGCAAAGGATCTCGTAATCGTCGCCGCCGGTCAGGATCGGCGCGATCAGGCTGGGCTCGGCGGCGAGGGCGGCCGTCGCAGCGGGCGAGAGGGGCAGGGCCTGCGCCTCGACGAGGGCCCCGCGCCCGTCCCCCACCATCTTGGCGAGGTCGCCCGCGAACCCGTCCGAGACATCCATCGACGCACTGGCGTGGCGGCGCAGGACCGGCGCGAGGGCGAGGCGCGGGCACGGATGCAGATAGCGGTCGGCGAGGTGGTCGCGCATCGCGCCGTCGAGGGCGGAGGCCCAGGCGGGTTGCCGCCGGAGGAGGAGCCCGAGGGCGCCGTCGCCCAGGGTGCCGCTGACGCAGAGGCGGTCGCCGATCCGCGCGGTCGTGCGCCGCACGATCCCGCCCTCGGGCACCTCGCCGAAGACGGTCACGCCGATCAGCGCCGGGCCGCCGGAGCGCACCGTGTCGCCGCCCAGCAGCGGGCAGCCGGCTTCCCGCGCCGCCTCGCCGAGCCCCGCCGTGAAGGCCGCGAGCCACGCCTCCGTCCAGTCGTCGGGCAGGGCCAGGGTCAGGAGAAAGCCGCGCGGCACGGCGCCCTTGGCGGCGATGTCCGACAGGTTCACCCCCAGCGCCTTGCGGGCGATGGAGGTGGGGGGATCGTCGGGGAAGTAGTGGACGCCCGCGACGATGGCGTCGGTGGTGAGGACGAGGTCGCAGCCGGGGGAGGGCGTGAGGGTGGCGGCGTCGTCGCGCATCCCGTCGGCGCCGGGGCCGGCGAGGGGGGCGAAGTAGCGGGCGATCAGCCCGTCCTCGCTCGGGCGCGGCGCCCCCCCGGACACGCTCAGCCCCGCTTCGCGCCGGGCTTGTTGGCAACCTCGTCGGGGCGGACCTGCCGGGCGAGGCGGTCGAGGACGGCGTTCACGAGGCCGGGCTCGTCGGCGTTGTAGAAGCTATGCGTGACGTCGACGTATTGCGAGATCGCCGCACGGGCCGGCACGTCGGGACGGAACATCAACTCGTAGGCGCCCGCGCGCAGGATGGCGCGCAGGACGGTCTCGATCCGGCGCAGGGGCCAGCCCTGGCTCAGGGCGGCATCGAGCTGCGGGTCGATGGCGCGCTGCTCGTCCACGACGCCGCGCAGGAGATCGCGGAAGAAGGCGGTCTCGGCGGGGGGATGGACGATGCCGTCGATCTCCCGGCCGATCCAATGGGCCTCGAACTCGGCCAGCGCGTCGAGGACGCCCTTGCCGGAGATGTCCATGTCGTAGAGCGCCTGCACCACGGCGAGCCGGGCGCCGCTGCGCGGGTTGATCGGGGGGGACTTGCCCTCCTGGGCGCCCGCCTGCGCGGGCTGGCCGTCGGCCATGCGGTCCTCCGTCATCGCGCCGCCGCCCGCTTGATCGCCAGCACCGCCAGCGCCGCCTCGGCCGCGCCGCCGCCCTTGTCCTGCTCGGAGACGCGGGCGCGGGCCCAGGCCTGCTCCTCGTTCTCGACGGTCAGGATGCCGTTGCCGAGCGGAATGTGCCGCTCGACCGACAGGTCCATGAGGGCGCGGGCGCTCTCCCCGGCGACGATGTCGTAATGGCCGGTCTCGCCACGGATCACGCAGCCCAGCGTCACCACGGCGTCGTAGGCGCCGGTCTCGTGGAGGATGGCGACGGCGGCGGGGATCTCCAGGGCGCCGGGCACGGTGACGACATGGGCCTGCGCCCCGGCGGCCTCGATGGCGGCGCGGGCGCCGGCCAGGAGTTCGTCGGCGAGGCCGTCGTAATAGCGGGCTTCGACGACGAGGATGCGGGCTCCGGCGACGCTGGGGTCGGCGGGGCGGCGCGCAGCGTCGGCGCGGGTATGGGCGACCATGGCTCTCGTCCGGCCGGAGGAAGAAGGATGGCGGGGGTTAGACCGAAGCGGCCGCCGCCACAAGCGGGGGCGTCACGGCACCAGCGGCGGCAGCGGGCGCGGGGCGCCCTCCGGCAGGGCCGTGCGGGCGACATTCATCGTCATGGCGAGGAGCGCGTAGTAGCCGTTGATGCCGGTGAGATCGATCGCGCCCTGCTCCCCGAACCGGGCGACGAGGGCCGCGTAGGTCGGGTCGCTCACCGCGCGGTTGCGCTGCAGTTCGAGGGAGAAATCGTAGGCCAGGGCCTCGTCCTCGCTCATCGTGGTCGGGCGTCGTCCTTCCGCGAGGGCGGCGGCCGTCTCGGGGGCGACGCCGGCCTTGAGGGCGATGGGGTGGTGGATGTGCCACTCCACCTGCTGGCTCCATTCCCGCGCGACGATCAGGATCGCGAACTCGCTGATCCGCAGGGGCAGGATGCTGTTGTAGCGCAGGTAGAGCCCCATCCGGCTCGCGCACTGCATCATCTCGGGGCTGCGCAGCAGCGGCGTGAACGGCCCGAAGACCGGCACGCCGCGCTCGGCCTGGAACGCGGCGGCGGCCTCCCGCTGCCCATCGGTGAGGGCCTCGGCCGGGAGGTCCGGCATGCGGTCGGTCATGAGACTCACCCCTGCACAGCCGAGAAATGCCGCGCCAGCACGGCGCGGACCTCGGCCACCATGTCCATCTCCGCGCAGGAGAACTGGGCCGGGCGGGCGGCCTTCCACTCGGCGTTGCTGGCGATGTTTTCGGCGGCGCGGGCGCCCTCGATCAGGTCCTTGATCTGGACCTCGCCGGCCACGCGCTCGTTGGAGCCCTGGATGATCGCCACCGGCGCCTTGCGGCGGTCGGCGTATTTCATCTGCGCCTTCATGCCGGCGGTGCCGAGGTAGAGCTCGGCCTTGATGCCGTCCGCCCGCAGGAGGGCGACGAGGCGCTGGTAATCGGCCATGTTCTCGCGGTCGAGGACGAGCACCACCACCGGGCCGGGGGCCTCGGTTCCGGCGAGCAGCGGGCTCTTCACCAGTTGCAGGGCCGAGAACAGCCGCGAGACGCCGATGGAGAAGCCGGTCGCCGGCACGGGCTCGGTGCGGAAGCGTCCGACGAGCCCATCGTAGCGTCCGCCGCCGGCCACCGAACCGAAGCGCACCACCTGCCCGTCCTCGTTGGTGACGGGGAAGGTCAGTTCGGCCTCGTAGACCGGGCCGGTGTAATATTCGAGGCCGCGCACCACGCTCGGGTCGGCGCGGATCACGTCGTGGCCGTAGCCCGCCGCCCCGCAGAGGCGCATCATCGCGTGCAACTCCGCGATGCCCTCGCGGCCGGTCTCGGACTCGCCCACCGCCGCGTGCCAGCCCTCGAAGAACCGTTCCCAGAACGCCACCCGGTCGGCACCCTCGCCTGGATCCGCCTGAAGGGAGACGTAGGCGAGGATGCGCTCGGCCGCCGCCTCGTCGAGGCCGGCGCCCTTGGTGAAGTCGCCGCTCTCGTCCTTGCGACCGCGCCCGAGGAGGTCGCGCACGCCGTCGACGCCGAGGCGGTCGAGCTTGTCGATGGCCCGCAGCACGGTGAGGCGCTGTCCGGCCTTGTCGGCGCCCGCGAGGCCGGCGGCCTCCATCACCCCGTCAAGCACCTTGCGGTTGTTGACCTTCACCACGAACTGCCCGGCCAGCCCGAGGCGGTTCAGGGTGTCGGCCATCAGCATGCAGATCTCGGCATCGCCCGCCACGGTCGGCGCGCCGACGATGTCCGCGTCGAACTGCATGAACTGGCGGAAGCGGCCCGGCCCCGGCTTCTCGTTGCGGAAGACATAGCCGTTGCGGAAGCTGCGATAGGGCTTGGGCAGGGAATCGAAGTTCTCGGCCACGAACCGGGCCAGCGGCGCGGTCAGGTCGTAGCGGAGCGACAGCCACGCCTCGTCGTCGTCCTGGAAGGAGAACACGCCGGCATTCGGCCGGTCGAGGTCGGGCAGGAACTTGCCCAGCGCCTCGGTGTACTCGACGAAGGGCGTCTCCAGCGCCTCGAACCCGTAGAGTTCGAAGCTCGTCCGGATCGTCTCCAGCATCCGCGCCTGCGCGGCGATCTCGCCCGCGCGGCGGTCCACGAAGCCGCGGGGCAGGCGGGGCTTCAGGGTGTCGGCCCGGTTTTCGCCCTTCGACATGGCTGTGATTCGTTTCGCTTTTCGCCGCGCCCCGAGGGGGGCTTCTCCCGGCCGGCTCTAGCGCAGGCGGTCGGGAAGCGGCAAGCGCGGCCCGTCAGTAGGGGGCGTTGAGCTTGATCCAGAGCAGCACCGCGAGGCTCACCACGGCGATCGGCATCTGGATCGGCCGCAGGCGGGCATGGGCCAGGGGCACGCTGCCGCTGCGGGCCTCCAGCGGGTCGAGGATGGCCACCAGCGCGTAGCCGAGGATCAGCATGGACAGGCCGAGGACGACCTTGCCCGTCACGACGGTGATGAGGCTCCCGAGGCCGAGCCCGTAGAGGACGAGCATCGTGACCATCTGCGACAGGCGCGGGCCGCCCTCGGTGCGGAAGCTGACGCCCCGGTGCACGCCGGCCAGGAAGCACAGGATCGAGGCCGCGTAGAGCAGCGTCACGAGGATCGCGAGGTAGTCGAGGGGCTCGCCCTGGAGCCACCACGCGGCGGCGGCGCCCGCCGCGATCGGCACCATCGGCCCGAAGCCGAACACGATGTCGAGCCACGGGACCCGGCGCGGTTCATGGGTGACGATGGTGCGGCCGGTGGCGTCGTCGAGCATGGAAAAGGTCTTTCGCAATCCTGTCGCCGGTCGGGGCGAAGGCTCCCGCACGGCCTTCGCTGCGGCGCGGTGAACGGCAGGGGGAACGGGCGCGCGGGGGAGGGGTTCCCGGCGCCGCCGAGGCCTGCAGGCGGGAGCCCCTTGAGCCTGCGGCGAAAACACGGTAAGTAAGCCTTGCCCTCCTCACAAGGTCAGCGCCGTAGCGCGCCGGTGAGCCTTCAGGGTCCTGCCAAGACGGTCCGCCAAAGTCGATGTACGGGCTTCACGCCGCGGTGCGGCCCGCCCTCCGGCGCCTCTCCCCGGGGCGTTTGGCGCGAAACCGACCTCCCTGTCCCGTCCCTTCGTCGGTCTTATACACTCCATGACGCCAGACTCCGACGCCCTCGCCGATCTTGAGACCGTTGAGCCGGCCGAGACTCCCATCGCCGCCCTCGAGGGCATGCGCGAGGTGAAGCTCTCCGAACTCAAGGCCAAGACGCCGACCGAGCTCACCGCCTTCGCCGAGGAGGTCGAGGTCGAGAACGCCTCGACCATGCGCAAGCAGGAGCTGATGTTCGCCATCCTGAAGCAGCTCGCTTCGAAGGATGTCGAGATCATCGGCGCCGGCACCGTCGAGGTGCTGCAGGACGGCTTCGGCTTCCTGCGCTCCAGCGACTCGAACTACCTGCCGGGGCCGGACGACATCTACATCTCGCCGACCCAGATCCGCCGGTTCGGCCTGCGGACCGGCGACACCGTCGAGGGGCCGATCCGCGGCCCGAAGGACGGCGAGCGCTATTTCGCGCTCCTCAAGGTCAATACGATCAATTTCGAGAACCCTGAGAAGATCAAGCACAAGGTCCATTTCGACAACCTGACGCCGCTCTTCCCCACGAAGCGGTTCAAGCTCGAGCTGGACAACCCCACCAAGAAGGACTTCTCGCCCCGCATCATCGACATCGTGGCCCCGATCGGGAAGGGCCAGCGCGCCCTGATCGTGGCGCCGCCGCGCACGGGTAAGACCGTGCTGATGCAGAACATCGCGCAGTCCATCACCCTCAACCACCCCGAGTGCTACCTCATCGTGCTGCTCATCGACGAGCGGCCGGAGGAGGTCACCGACATGCAGCGCTCGGTGAAGGGCGAGGTCATCGCCTCCACCTTCGACGAGCCGGCCACCCGCCACGTGCAGGTCGCCGAGATGGTGATCGAGAAGGCCAAGCGCCTCGTGGAGCATGGCCGCGACGTGGTCATCCTGCTCGATTCGATCACCCGCCTCGGCCGCGCCTACAACACGGTGGTGCCGTCCTCCGGCAAGGTGCTGACCGGCGGTGTCGATGCCAACGCCCTGCAGCGGCCGAAGCGCTTCTTCGGCGCCGCCCGCAACATCGAGGAGGGCGGCTCGCTCTCCATCATCGCCACGGCGCTGATCGACACCGGCTCGCGCATGGACGAGGTGATCTTCGAGGAGTTCAAGGGCACCGGTAACTCGGAGATTATTCTCGATCGGAAGGTCTCCGATAAAAGAATCTTCCCCGCCATCGACATCACCCGGTCGGGCACCCGGAAGGAAGAACTTCTCGTCCCGCCGGATTCTCTTAAGAAGACCTACGTGCTGCGCCGCATCCTCAACCCGATGGGCGTCACTGATGCGATTGAATTCTTGCTGGACAAGCTCCGTCAGACGAAAACGAACACTGACTTCTTCGACTCGATGAACACCTAAGTTTGATGTGGACTTTGGTACGAACGGCTTGTCTAGCGGTTAAGACTCACTAAATGCTTTCCCCGGGCCACAGTTTGTGGGGGGCGATCGATGGGAATGCGGGTGAGCCGTCAGACGGAATCGCCGACGGTCAGTGACGTTGTCGGGCTGTGGCAGGTCGATGCGAGCACCGGACTCGCGACGCTCGACGCGCAGGCGACGGCGATGATGAAGGTCGAGGGCTACAGCCCCGGCCAGCCCGTCCATCTGGAGGAGGTGATGAGCCGCCTCCAGGGGGAGGATCGCGACGTGATGCGCGAGATCCATCTGGACGTGACGCGCAACGGCGGTCCCTTCCTGAGCGAATTCCGGGTCATCGATGCGGCGGGCGACATCCGCTGGATCCAGTGCCGCGGCCAGTACGCGCTCGGCGAGGGCGGCGTGATGACCGGCCGGGGCGTGCTGGTCGACGTCACCGACCTCCATGCCTGGTCGGGGCCGATCCCGAGCCAGAGCGCCGTCCTGACGGTGCGGCAACCGCCGATGGCGGCGCCCACGGTCCCGTCCGATCCGCTGGCGGAGGCGGCCGACCTCGCGGTGCAGCTTCGCACGTCCCTAGGCCGGACGGGCCACGGCGCCCTCCGGCTCGCCGCCGACCTTCTCCTCTGGGAGATCAACACCGCCATCGCCGAGCGGCATGTGATCAGCGACATGCCGGTTCCCGGCCTTTCGCGCCGGTCGCGTTGACATTCGGCTAACCGATTCCTGCCAAGGTCTGCGCAGGGGTCAGGTGGCGTAACGACCCCAGCGACAGCCCCGCTGCCCGGTTCGAATCCGGCGGTGGGGCGCGTCGCACAGCACGGCTCATCCCCTTGCGGCAGCGAAGCGTTCCGTGACACTGGGACGATGACCTCCCCCTGGCTCGGCTCGGCGCCGCTCCTCCTCGCCTCGACCAGCGCGACACGGCGGCTGCTCCTCGACAGCGCGGCCCTGCCCGTCGAGACAGAATCGCCCGGCGTCGACGAGCGCGCGGTGGAGGTGGCCTCCGCCGGCCTCTCGCCCGTCGAACTCGCGCAGGCGTTGGCCCGCGCCAAGGCCGAGGCGGTCGCCGCCCGCCATCCCGACCGGGTGGTGATCGGCGCCGATCAGGTGCTCGCCCTCGACGGCATGGTGTTCCACAAGCCCGCCGACCTGGATGCCGCACGGGAGCATCTGGCCCGTCTCGCGGGGCGCACCCATGCGCTGCATTCCGCCGTCGCCCTGGTGCGGGACGGGCGGACCGATCTCTTCGTCGAGACAGCACGGATGACGATGCGCCCCCTCGCAGCGGAGGCCATCGAGGCCTACCTCGCCTGTGCGGGCGAGGCGCGGGTCCGTGCCAGCGTCGGCGGCTACCAGCTCGAAGGGCCGGGCATCCACCTGTTCGCGCGGGTGGAGGGCGACCACAGCACGGTCCTCGGCCTGCCGCTGATGCCGCTGCTCGCCCGGCTGCGGGACGCCGGCCTGCTGCGCTTCTAGGACGAGGGGGACCGATCCTTGGCAGGACACGACCATTCGCATGGGAGCCATGGCCACGACGGCCATAGCCACGCGGGCCATTCCCATGGAGGCCATTCCCATGCGCCGAAGCATTTCGGCACGGCCTTCGCCCTCGGCATTGCCCTGAACACGGTCTTCGTGGTGGTGGAGGCCGGCTACGGCTACGCCGCCAACGCGATGTCCCTCGTGGCCGATGCGGGCCACAACCTGTCCGACGTGCTCGGCCTCGTCGCGGCCTGGGTCGCCTCGGTGCTGGTGCGCCGCCAGCGGACGGCCCGCTTCACCTACGGGCTGCGCGGCTCCTCGATCCTGGCGGCGCTGTTCAACGCCGTGTTCCTGCTGATCGCCATGGGGGCGGTGATGTGGGAGGCGGTGGTGCGCCTCGTCCACCCGGAGCCGGTGGCGGGGGGGACGGTGATGGTGGTGGCCGCCATCGGCATCCTCGTGAACGGGATCACGGCGTGGCTGTTCGCGAGCGGCGCAAAGGACGACATCAACATAAGGGGCGCCTTCCTGCACATGGCGGCGGACGCGGCGGTCTCGGCCGGCGTGGTGGTGGCGGGCCTCGTCATCTGGATGACCGGCCAAGCCTGGATCGATCCGGCGGTCAGCCTCGTCGTGGCGGGCCTCGTGGTCTGGGCGACCTGGGGACTCCTGCGCGACAGCGTCGCCATGTCCCTGAACGCGGTACCGCCACAGATCTCCCCCGCCGTCGTCGAGGGGTTCCTGCGCGAGCGCCCCGGTGTGTCGGACCTGCACGACCTCCACATCTGGTCGATGAGCACGACGAGCGTCGCGCTCACCGCCCATCTGGTGATGGCGCAGGGGCATCCCGGCAACGGCTTCCTCGTGGAAACCTGCGAGGGCCTGCGCGCGCGGTTCGGCATCGGGCACGCCACCCTTCAGATCGAGGAGGCGGGCGGGCCCGATTGCCGCCTCGCCGGAGCCTGCGCGGCATGATCCGGGCCTTCGTCACCGGGCATCCTATCGCCCATTCGCGCTCGCCGCTGATCCACGGACATTGGCTCGCCGAGCACGGCATCAGCGGTTCCTACGAGCGGATCGACGTGCCGCCGGCCGACTTTCCCGCCTTCCTGCGCGGCCTGCCCGGATCGGGCTTCGCGGGGGGCAACGTCACCATCCCGCACAAGGAAGCCGCCTTCGCGCTGGCCGACACGCTGACGGATCGGGCCCAGCGCATCGGTGCGGTGAACACCCTCGTCGTCGGCGGCGACGGCCGGGTCCACGGCGACAACACCGACGCGCCGGGCTTCTGCGCCCATCTCGACCAGAGCCTCGGCCCCGCATGGCCGCAGCGCGGCGAGGCGGTGATCCTCGGCGCGGGCGGTGCGGCGCGGGCCATCGTGGTCGGCCTCGCGGAGCGCGGCGTCGCCCGCATCCGCGTCGCGAACCGTACGCCGGCCCGGGCCGAGGCGGTCGCCGCCCTCGCGCCGGGCATCGCCCAGCCGCTGGCCTGGGACGACCTGCCCGCCGCGCTGGAGGGGGCGGGGCTCCTCGTGAACACGACCTCGCTCGGCATGAAGGGCCAGCCGGCCCTCGACATCGACCTCGCGCCCCTCCCGGCCGGGGCGGCGGTGGCGGACATCGTCTATGCGCCCCTGGAGACCGACCTCCTCGCCGCCGCACGGCGGCGGGGGCTTGCGGCGGTCGACGGGCTCGGGATGCTGCTGCACCAGGCGGTGCCGGGCTTCGCGGCGTGGTTCGGTACGCGCCCGCAGGTGACGGCGGCCTTGCGCGATCTCATCGTCGCGGATCTCCGGCCGTGAGCGGCAAGCCCTTCGTCCTGGGGCTCACCGGCTCCATCGGCATGGGCAAGTCGGCGACCGCCGCCCTGTTCGCCCAGCGCGGCGTGCCGGTCCACGACGCCGACGCGGCGGTCCACACCCTCTACGGGCCGGGCGGGGCGGCGGCTGAGGCCATCGGGCGCGAGTTTCCCGGAACACTCGACGCGCAGGGCGGCGTCGACCGCGCAGCCCTGCGGGAAGCGGTGCTCGGGGACGCAACGCGGCTCAAGCAGCTCGAATCCCTCGTCCATCCGCTGGTGCGGCGGGAATCCGAGGCGTTCCTCGCCCGGCACGCGGGGGCACCGCTCGTCGTCCTCGACATCCCGCTCCTCTACGAGACCGGTGGCGAGGGGCGCTGCGACGCCGTCGCGGTGGTGAGTGCCCCGGCCGCGATCCAGCGCGACCGCGTCCTCGCCCGCCCCGGCATGACCGAGGCGGCCTTCGCGGCGATCCTCGCCAAGCAGATGCCGGACGCGGAGAAGAGGGCGCGGGCCGATTACGTCATCGACACCGGGAGCGGCTTTCCGGCGGCGGAAGCGGCCGTGGCGCGGATCGTGGCGGACCTGACCGCCTCACCGCCGGTGGCTCCCATTCCCGGAAAGGCGTAGGGTCTCTGCCCGACCGGCAGGGCCAGACAGAATGCTGCGCGAGATCGTCCTCGACACCGAGACCACCGGCACCGAAGCCCAGAACGGCGACCGCCTCATCGAGATCGGCGCCGTGGAGCTGTTCAACCACATTCCCACCGGCCGCACCTTCCACTGCTACGTCAACCCGCAGCGGGCAGTCTCCGAGGGTGCCTTCGGGGTGCACGGCTTGTCGGACGCGTTCCTCGCCGACAAGCCGGTCTTCGCCAAGATCGTGCCCGACCTCCTCGACTTCCTGGGTGACGCCCGCCTCGTCATCCACAACGCCCCGTTCGACGTTGGCTTCCTCAACATGGAATACGCCCGGCTCGGCGCCGAGGCCCCACCGCCGATCCGGCTGGAAGACGTGGTCGACACCCTGCCCATGGCCCGGCGCAAGCATCCGGGCGCGGCCAACAACCTCGATGCCCTCTGCTCCCGCTACGGCATCGACAATTCCCGCCGCACCAAGCACGGGGCGCTCCTCGACGCGCAGATCCTCGCCGAGGTCTATGTCGAGTTGCTCGGCGGCAAGCAGACGAGCCTCGGCCTCCTCGTCGCGGAGGCCGCCGCGCCCGCGTCCGCCGACCTGCCCAGTCTCGGAGGGCCTGCCCCGCGCGCCTTCCGCAGCCGCCTCACCGATGCCGAACGCGAGCGCCACGATGCCTTCCGCGCCGGTCTCGGCGCCAACGCGATCTGGTCGGATTACATCGGGGCCGCCGACCCGGCCTGAGCCGCGCCCGGATGCTGCAATGCGGTGGGCTTCTATTGCAATGCAAAATTGACCCTCTATATACCATCCACACGGATGGTAGAGAGTCAGCGATGGCACAGGGCCAGGGGCTGGCCGGCACGCGGGTGCCGGACAGCGAGAAGATCACGATCAACCTTGGCCATGTCGATCTGGGCTATGTGGACCTGCTCGTCGCGGAGGGCGTCTATGCCAACCGCAGCGATTTCATCCGCACGGCGATCCGCAACCAGATCGGGCGCCATTCCGACATCACCAAGCAATCGGTGGAGCGCCGCAGCGTCGAGCTGGGCCTCTGCCGGATCGGGCGGGCCGACCTCGAGGCGGCCCGTGCCGAGGGGCGGATGCTCGACATCCGTGTCCTCGGGCTCGCCATGATCGGGCCCGACGTCACCCCCGAACTCGCCCGCGAGACCATCGGCACGTTGACCGTGCTGGGCAGCCTTCAGGCCAGCCCTGCCGTTCGTGCGGCGCTGGCCGACCGCCTGCGCTGACCGCAACCCGAGACGAGGCGACCCCCATGTCCGACATCTTCGGCAAGTTCGACCCCAAGTCCGGGAAGCGTTCCTCCGGCGATCCCCTCTCCGATCTCGCGGAGGCGACCCGCCTCACCGGCCTCGGCCGGCTGGAGGAGGCGACCGCCCTCATCCAGCGCACCCTCACCGGGCGCGGCGGATCGCAGACCCCGACACCCCATCGTCACGGCGCCGCCGAGCCGTCGCCCGCCCTGCGCGTCCGCGAGGTGGTGGAGACTGTGGTGCGCGGCATCGCGCCCGTGCTGAAGGGCCTCGGCCACCGCCAGCCCGCCCCGGCCCCGGAGCGGAGCAGCGGCGGCAATGCCGGCGGACCTGGCGCCTTCCTGCCCCGCAGCCACGCGGTCGCCGCCGGGTCGCGGGACTACAAGCTCTTCGTGCCGAGTAGCCCGCAGACGCCTGCACCCCTCGTGGTGATGCTGCACGGCTGCACCCAGAACCCGGACGATTTCGCCGCCGGCACCGGCATGAACGTGCTGGCCGAGCGCCTGGGGCTGTTCGTGGCCTATCCGGCGCAGAGCCGGTCGGCCCACCCGCAGAAATGCTGGAAGTGGTACGATCCGAGCGACCAGAGCCGTGAGAGCGGCGAGCCGGCGATCATCGCGGGCATCACCCGCGCGATCATGGAGGCCTATCCGATCGATCCGGCGCGGGTCTACATCGCGGGCATGTCGGCGGGGGGTGCGGCGGCACTCAACATCGCCCATGCCTATCCGGACCTCTACGCCGCCGTGGGCGTGCATTCGGGCCTCGCGGCCGGCTGCGCCCGCGACCTCGGCTCGGCGCTGATGGCGATGCAGGTCGGCGCCCCCGGCCTCGGCACCGGGCCGAGCTTCGGCGCCCCGGTCGCGAACAAGCGCATCCCCACCATCGTCTTCCACGGCATGGAGGACAACACGGTGAGCGTGCGCAACGCCGACCAGATCCTTGCACAGGCCGAGGCCGCCGGCCTCGCCGCGAGCGCGGAGCGGTTCGAGGGGGCGAGCGACCGCTTCGGCGGCCATCCCTTCACCCGCACCCGCTTCACCGACCGCCAGGGTCGGGTCGTCGTGGAGGATTGGCGCATCCGGGGCGCCGGCCATGCGTGGTCGGGCGGAAAGCCGGAAGGCTCCTACACCGACCCGGAGGGGCCGGATGCCTCGCGGGCGATGCTCGACTTCTTCGCCGAGCACACGCTGGCGAAGTCCCAGTGATGCCAACGACCAGGATTGTTCGATGACCGCGCCGATCCCCACCCTCGCCGGCCTGTCCGGAATCGCGGAGGAGCGCGACCTGATCCTCTGCGACGTCTGGGGCGTGCTCCATGACGGCCAGAAGGCGCATGTCGCGGCGGGCGAGGCGCTGATCCGCTTCCGTGCCCTGCCGGGCCCACGGCGGCGGCGGGTGGTGCTGGTCTCGAACGCCCCCCGTCCGGGGGACGGCGTCGGGCGGATCCTCGACCGGTTCGGCGTCCCGCGCGAGGCCTACGACGCGATCCTCACCTCCGGGGACCTCACCCGCGAACTGATCGCGGCCCGGCCCGGCGCGCAGATCCGGCATCTCGGGCCCGAGCGCGACCTCGGCGTGTTCAAGGACCTCGATATCACCCTCGTGCCGGAGGGTGAGGCCGACCTCGTCGTCTGCACGGGCCTGTTCGACGACCGCGCCGAGACGCCCGACGATTACCGGGACGAACTCACCCGCCTCGCGACGCGCGGCCTGACGATGATCTGCGCCAACCCCGACCTCGTGGTCGAGAGCGGCAACCGGCTGATCCCCTGCGCCGGCCTGCTCGCCGCCGCCTACGCCGATCTCGGTGGCGCGGTGGTCTATGCCGGCAAGCCGCACCGGCCGGTCTACGAGGCAGCCCTTGCGGTCGCCGCCTCCCTCGACGGCGGCCCGCCCGACGACAAGGGCCGCGTCATCGCCATCGGCGACGCCATCCGCACCGACATCGCCGGGGCGAGCGCCTTCGGCATCGCGAGCCTCCTCGTCGCCCGAGGCATCCACGCGGAGGAACTCGGCGTCACGGCGGACCACCACACCCTCGGCGACATCGCCGAATGGCTCGGCCGGCAGGCGGTGCATCCCGACGCGGTGATCGAGCGGCTGGTCTGGTAGGGCTTTACCCCAGCACCGCCCGCAGGCCTTCCATCACCCGCGGGTCGGCGCAATGGCCGACGTTGAAGCGCAGGAAGTCCCGCCAGCCGCCGGAGGGGCTGAACACCACGCCGGGGGCGAGCAGCATGTTGCGCGAGAGGGCGCGGCGGGCGACGTCGGCGGCGTCGCGCCCGTCCGTCAGGTGCATCCAGAGGAAGTAGCCGCCGCGCGGCTCGGCCCAGATCCGCAAGCCGCAGCCTGACAAATCGCGGGAAACCTGCGCCATCGCCCCCGCCAGCCTCCGGCGGGTCTCGGCCACGGTGCGGCGGTAGCTGCCGTCGGTCAGGAGGCCGTGGGCCAGGGCGGCGCAGACATGGCCGTTGCCGAGGCTCAGCGCGAGCTTCAGGTCGACCAGGGATTCCACCCAATCCTGCCGCAGGGCGATCCAGCCGCAGCGGGCGGCGGCGGTCAGCGTCTTCGAGAAGCCGCCGATCTGGATCACCCGCTCGAACCCGTCGAACCCGGCGAGGCGCGGCGCCGCATCGGGTTCGAGATCGCCGAAGATCTCGTCCTCCACCACCAGGGTCTCGTGCGCCTCGCACAGGCGTAGGATGCGGTGGGCCGTGGCCGGAAGGAGGCTCGTGCCGGTCGGGTTCTGCAACGCCGAGTTCGTCAGGTAGAAGCGCGGCCGATGCTCCGCGAGGAGCGTGGCGAGCGCCGCGAGGTCCGGCCCCTCCGGCGTCATCGGCACGCCGATCACCGTCGCGCGCTGCGCCCGCAGCAGGGCGACGAAGTTGAAGTAGCAGGGATCGTCCACCAGCACCGTGTCGCCCGGCTGGAGCAGGAACCGGCCGATCAGGTCCAGCGCCTGCGTCGCGGAATCCACGAGGACGATCTGGTCCGGGTCGGCCACGACGCCCTTCTCGGCGCCACGCCGGGCGATCAGCGCCCGCAGTGGGCCGTAGCCGAGGGGCTGGTCGTAGCGGGTGAGCATGGCGGTCTCGGCGCGGGCCACCGCCCGCAGGCCCCGCCGCACCGCCTCGTCGGGCAGCCAACTCTCCGGCAGGTTGCCGCCTCCCGGCGTCATCATGGTCGAGCCGGCGAGCGCCGATTGCTTGGCGAGCCAGAGCGGCTCGACCGCTCGGTCGAGCTCCGGCCCCATCGCCTTCAGGCAGAGGGGCCTCGTCTTGCCCGCCACGTAGAAGCCCGAGCCGGGGCGCGAGACGATGGCGCCCTCGGCGGCGAGGCGCTCATAGGCCTCCACCACCGTCGATTTCGACACGCCCATCGCCTCGGCCTGGGCGCGCACCGACGGGATGCGCGCGCCGGGGGGCAGTGCCCGCGCGGCGATGCGCTGGCGGATGCCGGCGGCGACGGCCTCCGTCCGGCCGACTTGATCTGCGAGGCTCATCCGTACTGGTCCTTCGCCCGGACAATTCGGGCGAACCGTACGAAATCGTCCCTGTCTTGCCCAGGGCGTTGGCCGCATCCTGGCGCCTCGTTGTCGCGAGAGGAGACGGCCATGGTGGCGGAGCGTTGGCGCAGGGCATGGGATCGGATCGCGGCGGGGCTGCGCGAGGAATTCGGCCGCTCCGCGATGAACCGCCGCGTCCTCTACCGCCTCACCGCCACGGGCGAGGCCGATCTCGCCCGGCTCGGCCTGACGCCCCGCGACGTGCGCGAGGCCGCCGCGCCGGACGTCGCGGACGCGACCGCCTTCCTGATGGCGCGGCGTGCCGCCCGCGACGCGTTTTCGCTGCAATGCAAACGATCGGTTCAATGTGAATGAGCGAACCCCTGCCCCCGAAGGTGATCTTTCGGACATCGGCTTCACGCCGTTTTAGGTGATCGGTGGTGTCATGCGGCCGCAAGAGGTGGCCGTAATGACCAAGGCGACGATCAAACAGTGGCGGAAGGGCGAACTCTACGAGACGTTATGCCTGCTCCTGATCGGGGCGGGGATCTGGTTCGTCGGGATCACCCTCGGTTCCTTCGACGTGCTCCATGAGGCCGTGCAGGCCTACCGGCTCGGGGATTTCATGATCCTTGGCGCCTGCATGGGCGTGGCGATCTGCGGCGCCAGCATCCGCAAGTCGATCCTGATGCGCCGTCTCATGCTGGAGCGCGACGCCGCCGCCGCGAATGCCGAGGCCATCGCCCGCCACGACGGCCTCACCGGCCTCGCCAACCGCCGCCGCTTTCTCGAAGAGGTCGAGCGGGTGCGCCAGAACGCCTCGGGCGAACTTCTCGCGGTGCTGCTCATCGATCTCGACCGGTTCAAGCCGGTCAACGACCTGTACGGCCATGCCGCCGGCAACGCGGTGCTCTGCGCCGTCGCGGAGCGGCTGACCGGCCTGCTGCCCCAGGGCGGCGTCGCGGCCCGGCTCGGGGGCGACGAGTTCGCCCTCCTCGTTCCGCTCACCCACGGCAGCGAGGGGCTGACCCGCCTCGCCCAGAGCGTGATCGCCGCCATCGCCACGCCGATCAACTGGAGCCAGAACGAACTCAAGGTCGGCGCCACGGTGGGCGTCGCGGCGGTCTCGGCCGAGTATGCGGATTCCGACGCGATCCTGCACGCCGCCGACCTCGCCATGTACCAGGGCAAGAAGGAGGGGCGGGGCACCTACCGCTTTTTCCGCAGCGCCATGGACGAGGAGCTGCGCGCCCGCGCCCGTCTGGAGGCGGAGCTGCGCACGGCGATCGAGCAGGGGGCGATCGAGCCCTTCTACCAGCCGGTCGTGGCCCTGCCGCACAAGGAGATCGTCGGCCTGGAGGTGCTGGCCCGCTGGCGCCACCCGGAGCGGGGGCTGATCAGCCCGAACGAGTTCATCCCCGTCGCCGAGGAAACGGGCATGATCGCGGAACTGAGCTACAACCTGATCCGCCGCGCGTGCCTCGACGCGCGAGATTGGCCCGCGCATCTGGTCCTGGCGGTGAACATCGCCCCGCACCAGTTCCAGGACGTGTGGCTGGCCGAGCGGATCCTCGCCATCCTCACCGAGACGGGCTTCCCGCCGGGCCGGCTCGAGGTCGAGATCACCGAAAGCGCCCTGATCCAGGATCTGGAGGCGACGCGGGCGACGCTCACCTCTCTGCAGCGCCTCGGTGTGCGCATCGCGCTGGACGATTTCGGCACCGGCTATTCCAGCCTGTACCACCTCCGCGAGCTGAAGTTCGACAAGCTGAAGATCGACCGCAGCTACGTCGACGCCATCACCATGAGCGACGAGCGCGCGAAGCTGGTGGATGCCATCATCAAGCTCGGGTCCAGCCTGGGGCTCGCCACCACCGCCGAGGGCATCGAGACCGACGCCAGCGTCGATTGGCTCTCCGACCAGGGCTGCGATTTCGGGCAGGGCTACCTGTTCGGCCGGGCCATGCCGAAAGCCGAGATGGACGACATCCTGCGCGGGCCGGCGGGGGACCGGGCCCCCGTCGTGATCCTGCCCGAGGCCGTGCCGCGGGAGGCGATCATCACCTTGGCGCGGGCGTCCTGACCGCGTCCCGGCCGGGAGCGGAGCGCCTCAGCGGGCCTCGCTCACCCGCCGGGTGGCCTTCTGCTCCTTCTTGTAGGCGGTGATCGCCGAGGAGCAATCGGGCGAGAGCTTCTTCATGTTGGCGCGAAAGCAGGCCTCGACCTCCGGGCCGCCGGGGGCGAATTCGCTGCACAGTTCCATGTAGTCGCCGGTGCAGGACCGCTTCAGCGCGTCCCGCGCGGGCGAGGACTCGGCGAGGGACACGGCGGGGGCCGCGCCGAGGGCGAGGGCCAGCAGAGCCGCCAGGGTCTTGGACATCGGACTTCCTTCCACTCAACAACCGCAGGGACGCGCCCGTGGGGCGCAAACCGGCGAAGGCGAGCGGATGCCCTCCGACCATGGCATGAACGTGACGCAATCCTGACGGGGTTCTGCGCCCCTCGCCATGCTCGGGCTGCACCGGGGTCCCGTACGATCTGCCGCAGGCTCGGTGTCTCCGTGTCCACACTGTTGCCCGCTTTGAGGTGCTCACTGCGATTTCGCGGCGCGTTGTGGCCGCAGTGCCACGGAGTTCTCCGCCGTGTTCAAGACCGTCCTCGCGCTCCTGACCGTCCTCGTCGTCGTCGCCCTGGGCGGGTTGATCAAGCTTCCTCTCCTGCCCTTCCGCATGGTCCGAGACCTCCTGCGCCGGCACGCCGCCGCCTGAGGATCGGGTTGGGGGCCTCCTGTCGATCTGCTATGCGCGGGCCTTTCCCGCCGCGCGCTCGCTTCCGGTGAGCGCATCATAGGAGGACGGGGCGGTCTGTGGGCCGCTCCGGCACAGGATGCGCCTGATCGTCGGCCTCGGGAATCCGGGCCCCCGCTACGCCGCCAACCGGCATAATATCGGCTTCCTCGCCATCGACGAGATCGCCCGCGTCCACCGGGCGGCGCCGTTCCGGCGGCGCTTTCAGGGCGAGGCGTCGGAGGTGACGCTCGGCTCGGAGCGCGCGATCCTCCTGAAGCCCCAGACCTTCATGAACGAATCGGGCCGCTCGGTTGCGGAGGCGCAGCGCTTCTACAAGATCGCGCTGTCCGACGTGATCGTGCTCCACGACGAGCTCGACCTGCCCCCGGCCAAGCTCCGGGTGAAGCAGGGCGGCGGCAATGCGGGGCATAACGGCCTGCGCTCCATAACGGCCCAATGCGGGAACGAGTACCGCCGGGTCCGCCTCGGTATCGGGCACCCCGGCGACAAGGCGCTGGTCCATGCCTACGTGCTCAACGATTTCGGCAAGGCCGAGATGCCCTGGGTCGAGGACCTGTGCCGGGCGGTGGCCGACCACGCCGCCGTGCTCGCCGCGGGCGAGGATGCGAGCTTCCAGAACAAGGTCCACCTCGCCATGGCCGGGCGCGGCTGGGACGAGGTGAAGCCGCTGGGTTCCAAAAATTGACACGAAAACACGGGGACACGATATCGAGGGCGACGGAGCGGGGCCGATGCAGACCATCACCGTGAGCCTGGACGACGTGGTGCTCCAGCGGGCGCAGGAAGATGCTGCCCGCGAGGGGACGAGTCTGTCCGAATTCATCGCCAAGACGGTCGAGCAGCGTGTCGGGCGGCCGGCGATGTCACAGTCCGAGGCGATGAAACGATTCCTCGCCGGTCCGCCGCTGCGCGTCCTGGACGAGAACGGGAAGGCACCGACCCGCGATCAGATGTACGATGACGACTGACCCGGTCTTCGTCGATACGAACGTCTTCCTGTACGCCCGTGACGATCGTGAACCTTCCAAGCAAGCCGCCGCGGCGCGCTGGCTGTCCGTGCTGGCGGACCGGGGTGTCCTCGTGGTGAGCCCTCAGGTGCTCGGCGAGTTTCTCCACGTGACGCTCAGGGGAAAGCTGCCGATCACGGCCGACGCGGCCCGGCAGGCGACCCTGGAACTCGAAGCCTATTCCCAAGGCACCGTCGACCTTGAATTGATCCGGATCGCGTGGTCACTCCGGCGGGAGACCGCGTTCCAATGGTGGGATTGTGCCATCCTCGGCGCAGCCGTTCGCGCCGGCTGCCGGTATCTGCTGACCGAGGACTTTCAACACGTTCGCACGCTTCACGGCGTCACGATCCTCAACCCTTTCACTGTCGGCCCTGAAGCCGTCGGCGCAGAACACTAGGACACGTCATGGGCTTCAAATGCGGCATCGTCGGCCTGCCGAACGTCGGCAAGTCGACCCTCTTCAACGCGCTGACGCAGACGGCGGCGGCGCAGGCGGCGAACTATCCGTTCTGCACCATCGAGCCAAATGTCGGCGAGGTGGCGGTGCCGGATCCGCGTTTGGATGACCTCGCCCGGATCGCCTCCTCGAAGGAGATCGTCCCGACCCGCCTCACCTTCGTGGACATCGCCGGGCTGGTGCGCGGCGCCTCGAAGGGCGAGGGCCTCGGCAACCAGTTCCTCGCCAACATCCGCGAGGTCGATGCCATCGCCCACGTGGTGCGCTGCTTCGAGGACGGGGACGTCACCCACGTCGAGGGCAAGGTCGATCCGGCCGCCGACATCGAGACCATCGAGACCGAGCTGATGCTCGCCGACCTCGACAGTCTGGAGCGCCGCGCCGTCGCCCTGGAGAAGAAGGCCAAGGGCGCCGACAAGGAGGCCAAGGAGTTCCTCGATCTCGTGAACCGCGCCCTGCCGCTGCTGCGCGACGGCAAGCCCGCCCGCCTCGTGGAGCGCAAGCCCGAGGAAGAGAAGCTGTTCCAGCAACTCGGCCTGATGACCGCCAAGCCCGTCCTCTACGTCTGCAACGTGGACGAGGGCGATGCCGACCAGGGCAACGCCCATTCGGCGACCGTCTTCGCGCGCGCCAAGGCCGAGGGTGCCGTGGCCGTCGTGGTCTCGGCCAAGATCGAAAGCGAGATCGCGGTGATGCCGCAGGCCGATCAGGCCGACTTCCTCGAGGCCGTGGGGCTCACCGAGCCCGGCCTGAACCGGGTGATCCGCGCCGGCTACGATCTCCTCGGCCTCGTGACCTACTTCACGGTCGGCCCGAAGGAGGCCCGCGCCTGGACGATCACCAAGGGTACCCGCGCGCCGGGTGCGGCGGGCGTGATCCACTCGGATTTCGAGAAGGGCTTCATCCGCGCCGAGACCATCGCCTTCAAGGACTACACCAGCCTCAACGGCGAGGCCGGCGCGCGCGATGCTGGCAAGCTCAGGCTTGAAGGCAAGGAATACGTCGTGCAGGACGGAGACGTGCTGCATTTCCGCTTCGCCAACTGATCAACGTCCGGGGTCGAATGCCCGAACTGGCCTTCGAGGATTATTCCGTCGGCGATGTGCTGACCGGCGAACCGATGACGGTGAGCCGCGAGGACATCGTCGCCTTCGCCAGGGCCTTCGACTTCCAGCCCTTCCACCTGGATGAGGCGGCGGCGGAACAGACCTTCGCCGGCCGGCTCATCGCCTCGGGCTGGCACACGGCGGCGCTGGGGATGCGGCTCCTGCAGCAGGGGCCGTTCCAGGGCGGCTCGTCCCTCGGGGCGCCGGGCATCGACGAACTGCGCTGGCTCGCCCCGGTCCTGCCGGGCGACACGCTGCGGGTGAGCCTGACGATCACCGGCCTGCGCGACAGCGCCACCAAGCCGGGCCTCGGCTTCGTCAACGCCCTGCTCGCCCTCGCGAACGGCCGGGACGAGACGGTGATGACGCAGCGCTTCACCTTCATGCTCGCCCGGCGCGGCACGCAGCCCCTGCCGCCGCGCCCGGTCACGGTCGGCACGCCGTCTCCGGTTGCGGAGCCGGACGACGCCGAGCCCGTCCCCTACCTGCGCGACCTCGCCATCGGCGCGACGCGGGACCTCGGGGCCGCCAGCTTCGACGCGGACGCGATCATCGCCTTCGCGCGGGCCTACGATCCGCAGGTCTTCCACCTCGACGACGCGGCGGCACGGCAGACGCATTTCGGCGGACTCTGCGCCTCGGGCTGGCACACGGCGGCGGCCTACATGAACCGCCTGCTCACCACCCGCGCCCGCGATGTCGCCTTCACGGCCGAGCGCGGGCCCGTGCCGGAATCGGGGCCGTCTCCCGGCTTCCGCAACATGCGCTGGATCCGGCCGGTCTACGCGGGCGACACGATCCGCTTCGCCACGAAGGTCACGGACAAGCGCGCCTCGGCCTCGCGCCCCGGCTGGGGGCTGATCTTCGCCCGCAACACCGGGATGAACCAGCGCGACGAGCCGGTCTTCGCCTTCGACAGCACGGTGTTCCACCAATGGGCGCCGCCGGGGGAGTGACCCAGCGCCGTCCTCGCCCATTTACACCGTCGGACGCCACCGGTATCACCCCGGCCCTGACACCTCACTTCGAAACACCAGATGCGCGCCGAGATCGAGCAAGCCTCGGATGCCGCCAAGCAGTCTATAGGACTGCTGAGGAGGCATCTTTGACTGGGATACAGTCGACAAACGCCTCGCGGAGCTGAACGCCCGTTCCGAGGATCCCGACCTGTGGAACGACGCCGAGGCCGCCCAGGCGGTGATGCGCGAGCGCCAGCAGCTCGATGAATCCGTCCAGGCCATCCGCAAGCTCGAACGCGACCTCGAGGACGCGGCGACGCTGATCGAACTCGGCGAGATGGAGGGCGATTCCGCCTCCATCACCGAGGGCGAGCAGCAGATCCTCGCCGTCGAGAAGGAGGCCGCGAGCCGGCAGGTCGAGACCCTGCTCTCCGGCGAGGCGGACGGGTTCGACACCTATGTCGAAGTCCATGCCGGCGCGGGCGGCACCGAGAGCCAGGATTGGGCCAACATGCTCCAGCGCATGTACGCCCGCTGGGCCGAGCGGCGGAAGTTCAAGGTCGACGTGGTCGAGATGACCGACGGCGAAGAGGCCGGGATCAAGGGCGCCACGCTCCTGATCAAGGGCCACAACGCCTATGGCTGGCTCAAGACCGAATCCGGCGTGCACCGTCTGGTGCGGATCTCGCCCTACGATTCCAACGCCCGGCGGCACACCAGCTTCGCCAGCGTCTGGGTCTATCCGGTGATCGACGACCGGATCGAGATCGAGATCAAGGAATCCGACTGCCGGATCGACACCTACCGCTCCTCCGGCGCTGGCGGCCAGCACGTGAACACGACGGACTCGGCGGTGCGCATCACCCACAACCCGACCGGGATCGTGGTGGCGTGCCAGCAGGAGCGCTCGCAGCACAAGAACCGGGCCACCGCCTGGAACATGCTGCGCGCCCGCCTCTACGAGGCCGAGCTGAAGAAGCGCGAGGAGAAGGCCAATGCGGAGGCCGCCTCCAAGACCGATATCGGCTGGGGCCACCAGATCCGCTCCTACGTGCTGCAGCCCTATCAGCTGGTGAAGGACCTGCGCACGGGCACTCAGTCCACCGATCCGGACGAGGTGCTGGACGGCCATATCGACCCCTTCATGGAATCGTCGCTGGCCCAGCGCGTCTATGGCGGCGCCGAGGGGGTCGAGGACATCGAGTAACGGGTTCGGAAGGGGCGCTGCGGGCGCCCCTTTCTCATTCCGCCGCCACCGCCCGCGAGGGGCGCAGGCGCGCGAGGACCTGCCCGCGCAGGCCGGCGATGTCGAAGGCCCACACGAGTGCGCCGTAGAGCGCCATGCCCGCCGGCACGAGCACGGCAAGGGCCATGGCCGGCGGCAGGTGGCGGAAGGGGGCCAGCGCGAGGCCCATGGCGAGGCAGGCGAGCGCCGCCCCGCCGATCTGCCCCCAGGGAAAGGTCAGCCGATCCGGGCCGGTGAGCACCCGCCAGCCGAGCCACAGGCCGGCGCCCGTGAGGCCGAGCGATTGCGCCAAGGCGACGCCGAGCCCCCCGAAGGCCCCGGGCAGGACAAGGAGCCCGATCCCGTTCAGGACGAGGCCCATGACGGCGGCGACGATCACCGGCAGCGTCCGGCGGCGGATCTGGACGCCGGGGCTCACCGCGTAGAGCATCATCGAAAAGGCGAACAGGCCGGGGAGGAGCGCGAGGCTGTAGGTCTCGAACGGCCCCCGGTAGGCCTCCGGCACGACGAGGGCCTGCAACGCCGGCAGCACCGCCCAGAATCCCACGGCGCAGGGGGCCAGGATCGCGAAGACCATCGCGGCGTTGCGCGCCACCTGCGCCTCCGCCGCCGCCCGGCCGTGATGCTCCTCCGCGTGGACGGCGATCTGGAAGAGGAGCAGATCGAGGGCCATGCCGAGGGTCGTCAGCACCCGCGAGGTCACGTCGGCGGCGAGGGCGAAATAGCCGGCCTCCTCGAAGCCCGCATGGCTCGCCACGGCGCCCCGGTTCACGAAGGATAGGAGCTGGTAGGCGGCGTTCGCCGCGATCAGCGGCAGGCCGTAGCGGGCGAACACGCCCCAGGTCGTCGAGAGCCGCGCCCGCTCGAAGGTCGCCGCCGGATCGCGCAGCCAGCCCCGCAGCAGCACCACGGCCAGGAACTGGCTGATCCCCGCCGCCGCGAGCACCCAGGCCGGCTGCGGCAGGAACCACGCGGCGCCGGCCATCGTCACGAAGGCCAGACCGTTCTTCACGGCGACGAGGCCGAGATAGAGCTTGCCGTCGAACCGGGCGCGGGCGAGCGCGGCGTGATAATCGAACACGCCGATGCCGAGGGCCGCGAGGCCGGTGCCGCAGAGAACCGCCTCGCGGGCCTCCGCGCCCTCGCCGTAGCCGAGGGCGCCGCAGAGGGCGGCGGCGGCGGCGAGCAGGATCCCGAGGCGGAGATAGGCCCGGTCGAGCCCGTGGCGGATCCACGGCTCGTCCACCCGCACGCGGCCGGAATAGAAGCGCGTGGCCGAGAGGCGCAGCCACTCGAACAGCACGGTGTTGAGGACGATGGCCCCCGTCGTCGCCAGGGCGAAGCGGCCGAAATCGGCCGGGCCGAGGAGCCGCGCGATCAGCAGGCCGAGGACGAAGTTCAGCCCCGCATTGATGATGAAGGCGGCGATGACGGCCAAGGCGTTCGGGTCCGTGCGGAGCGGCGGCGCCCAGGATCTAGCGCCGCCGCCCGTAAGAATCCTCTAATCGGGCGTCTTCGGGGCGGGCCTCAGAGGGAGCGCTCGTAGCGCCACGCCTCCATCCCGTCCTCGTAATAATCCGGCCGCACCGCGAATCGCGTGTAGCCCCGCCGCTCGTAGAGGCGGATGCCGGCGCCGTTGTCGGCGCGGACCTCCAGGCGCAGGCGGTCGCAGCCATGGGCGCGGGCGGTCTCCTCCGCCGCGTCGAGGAGGTGGCCGCCGAGGCCGAGCCCGCCCCGGTTCGGCGCCACGGCGATGGAGGCGAGGCGGGCGATGCGGCTCGCCCGGCGGCGCTCCAGCACCGCTGCGCCGACGAGCACGTCCCCGTCCAGGAGCGCCACCAGGACGTCCATGGTGGGCGAGCGGATCGCGTGGCGGATCGCCCGCCGCTCCGCCCGGTCGGTGGCGAAGGCGGCGTGTTCCAGGGCGACCAGCGCGTCGAGGTCGCCGAGGGTGGCCGGGCGCAGATCGGGTTCCGGCCGGGCCGGCGGCATCTCGCGGAGGGGAGCGTTCACGCGGCGGCCCGCGCTGCGGTCGATTGCGTCACTCTCGGCCCTGCCATCGCCCGTCCGTCGGATCCCTGTGCCGGTGGGAGATGCCCCGGATGCGGCGCCGCTGCAACACCAACGGCCCGGCGGGTTGCATTTTGGGGATGGGGCACAATTCGGTCTTGCCGTCGGGGTCGTCAGCCCTTATGTCCGCCCTGCCCAATTTCGCACGTGCCTGTGGCCGCGTGTCGGTTGGTGGGTATCCGGTCAACTGCCGGACAGCCGCCAGGGGTCTTAGGATCGATGGTCGTGGGGGTGGATCCCCCGCTTCCGGCAATCCAGGTGGCAACACCGGACCCCGACAACAACCGGCAGCCGGAGGCGAAACCGGCGAACCCCGCTCTCCACGGGGGACGCAGCTTAAAGCAACGACGAACGGGCTTTTTTGGTCTCGCCGACCCTCCAAAGGTCGGCACCGAAGAGGCTTGTTTCTCTTTGCCCGGCGTGCGGTGGGGATTCTCCCTTCCAATCCACGGCAGCTTCCGGGTGCTCTGCGCCCGCTCGGATCGACGTGTCTCCAAAGCACGCCGCACCGCGCGACGCATCGCCCCCTGACGCCGGCGGCCGCGAGGTCGCCTGATTTCGACATGGCGCTCCGGCAGAGGGCGCTCTCGAGACGTGGATGGGAGCCTACCATGACCGACCGGATCCGCGACTTCCTGCGCGCGCGCCGCGACCTCGGCCGCGACGAGGGCCCCGTGATGGTGCTCGACCTCGAGGTCGTGCGCGAGAACTACACCGCCTTCGCCCGCTCCCTCCCGGACACGCGGGTGTTCTACGCCGTGAAGGCGAACCCGGCGCCGGAGGTGCTGCGCCTGCTCGCCGAGATGGGCTCCTGCTTCGACACCGCCTCGGTCGCCGAGATCGAGATGGTGCTCGCCGCCGGCGCCACGCCGGACCGGATCTCCTTCGGCAACACCATCAAGAAGGAGCGCTGCATCGGCCGCGCCCTGGCGCACGGCATCCGTCTGTTCGCGGTGGATTGCGAGGCCGAGGTCGAGAAGATCGCCCGCGCCGCCGCTGCCGCCGGCCTCGAGGCGGGCGCGGTGCAGGTGTTCTGCCGCATCCTGTGCGACGGCGCGGGCGCCGACTGGCCGCTCTCCCGCAAGTTCGGCTGCGTGCCGGAGATGGCGACCGACGTGCTGGAGCACGCCCACCGCCAGGGCCTCGCCGCCTACGGCGTGTCGTTCCACGTCGGCTCGCAGCAGGGCAACACCGAGGCGTGGGACGGGGCCCTGGCCTCGGCCGCCGCGATCTTCCGCGAGTGCGCCGAGCGGGGCATCTTCCTGTCGATGGTCAACCTCGGCGGCGGCTTCCCGACCCAGTATCTGAAGGCCGTCCCGGGCGTGGAGAGCTACGGCGACGCGATCTTCCGCGCGCTCACCAAGCATTTCGGCAACCGCATCCCGGAGACGATCATCGAGCCGGGTCGCGGCATGGTCGGCAATGCCGGGATGATCGAGGCCGAGGTCGTGCTCGTCTCGAAGAAGTCCGCGGACGAGGACGAGGTCCGATGGGTCTACCTCGACATCGGAAAGTTCGGTGGGCTGGCCGAGACGATGGACGAGGCGATCCGCTACCCGATCCGCACCCGCCACGACGGCGAGCGGACCGAGCCCTGCGTGATCGCCGGCCCGACCTGCGATTCGGTGGACGTGCTCTACGAGCGGCAGCACTACCCGCTGCCGGTCTCCCTCTTGATCGGTGACAAGGTGTTGATCGAGGGAACGGGCGCCTACACCACGACTTATGCGGCCGTCGCCTTCAACGGCTTCCCGCCGTTGCAGCAGATCGTGATCTAGCAGGGCGCCATCGCCCTGCACGCGCGGAAGGGTTCGTCCGTCCGCACTCCTGTTCTGTCACCTGGGTCCACCCTGGGAGGGCATGCCTGTGATCGAGATCCGCACGGAATTCCCCCACGACGTCCCGGCGCGCGAGCGCCTGCTCGACGTCTGCTTTCCCGGCCACCGCCGTGCCAAGACCTCCGAGCGCCTGCGCGAGGGGCGTCTGCCCGCGCGCGGCCTTGCCTTCGCGGCGATGCGCCGGGGCCAGCTCGTCGGCACCCTGCGCCTGTGGCACGTCGAGGCCGGGCCGGACCGGGCCGCGCTGCTGCTCGGGCCGCTCGCCGTCGATCCGGCGGTGCAGGGCCAGGGGCTCGGCTCGGTGATGATGCAGGCGGCCATCGGCCGGGCCGAGGCGCTGGGCCATGGGGCGATCCTGCTCATGGGCGATGCGCCCTATTACGCCCGGTTCGGCTTCCGCGGCGATCTCGCCACCGGGCTGGCCATGCCCGGCCCGTTCGAGCGCGACCGCTTTCTCGGGCTGGAGCTGCGCGAGGGCGCCCTGGCGGGGGCGGAGGGCATCCTGCGGGCGACGGGCCTGCCCGAGCCGGTGGCGGTGCCGGGCGCCGGAGCGGCCGCGCGACGACGCGCGGCCTAACCCTTCGTTCGGGTCCGTCCCATATCTCCCGTCACGACCGGGAGAGCCCTGACCGATGGCCGATATTTCCGAAGCCCGCCGTTTCATCCCCCTGGGGATCGCGGTGCTGACCGTCTCCGACACGCGCAAGCCCGAGGACGACCGCTCGGGCGACACCCTGGTCGGGCGGTTGACCGAGGCGGGGCACCGCCTCGCCGGCCGCGCCATCGTCCCCGACGAGGTGGCGCGGATCCGGGCGCAGGTGGAGCAGTGGCTCGCCGACCCGGCCGTCGACGTGGTGCTGACCACGGGCGGCACCGGCTTCACCGGCCGCGACGTGACGCCGGAGGCCTTGGAGCCCCTGTTCGAGAAGCGCATGGACGGCTTCTCGGCGGTGTTCCACCGCATCTCCTACGACAAGATCGGCACCTCGACCCTGCAGTCGCGGGCGACCGCCGGGGTGGCGAAATCGACCTACGTCTTCGTGCTGCCGGGCTCCCCCGGCGCCTGCCGGGATGCCTGGGACGGCATACTCGGCCAGCAGCTCGATTACCGCCACCGCCCCTGCAACTTCGTCGAGATCATGCCCCGCCTGGACGAGCACCTGCGGCGGGGGGCGGGTTAGACCGTCGTCCCGTTGCGCTTGCGCAGCACGGAGTGGCGGCGGCCGTAGAAGAAGTAGATCACGAGGCCGATCGCCATCCAGATGAAGAGGCGCAGCCACGTGTCGAGGGGCAGGCCCGCCATCAGCAGAAGGCAAAACAGGATGCCGAGGATCGGCACCAGCGGCACGGCGGGGACGCGGAACGGGCGTTTCATCCGCTTCTCGGTGCGGCGCAGGTGGATCACCGCTCCGCAGACGAGGCAGAAGGCGGCCAGCGTCCCGATGCTGACCATCTCGCCGAGGATGTTGATCGGTACGAGCGCCGCCACCAGGGCGACGCAGGTGCCGATCAAGGCCTGGCTGCGGTAGGGCGTCTGGTAGGTTGGGTGGACGTGGGAGAACAGCTTCGGCAGCAGCCCGTCCGAGGCCATCGTGTAGAAGATCCGGCTCTGGCCGTAGAGCAGCACGAGGATCACCGTGGTGAGCCCGGTGAGCGCGCCGAGCTTGATGAGCGCCCCGAACCAGCCGATGCCGATCACGTCGACGCCCTTGGCGATCGGGTCCGGCACGTTCAGGTCCTTGTAGGGGACGAGGCCGGTGAGCACCGCCGCCACCAGCACGTAGAGGATCGTGCACACGGCCAGCGATCCGAGGATGCCGATGGGCATGTCCTTCTGCGGGCGCTTGGCCTCCTGCGCCGCCGTCGAGACCGCATCGAAGCCGATGAAGGCGAAGAACACCACGCCCGCGCCGCGCAGGATGCCGCTGTAGCCGTACTGGCCGAAGGTGCCGTCGTTCGGCGGGATCAGCGGGCTCCAGTTGGCCGAGTTGGTGTAGCGCCAGCCCAGCCCGATGAAGGCGAGGACGACCACGAGCTTCACCGCCACCATGATGTTGTTGAGCCGCGCGGATTCTTTGGTGCCGCGCATCAGGAGCAGGGTCAGCACCGCCACGATCAGCACGGCGGGCAGGTTGAACAGGGCGGTGCCGCCGCCCTCGATGGCGGTGCCCGGCGCGTGGGCGATCTGGGCCGGGATGACGATCCCGACATCCTTGAGGATGCTCGTGACGTAGCCCGACCAGCCGACCGCCACCGTCGCCGCGCCCATCGCGTATTCGAGGATCAGGTCCCAGCCGATCAACCACGCGAAGAACTCGCCCAGCGTCGCGTAGGTGTAGGTGTAGCTCGACCCCGCCACGGGGATCAGGGCGGCCATCTCGGAGTAGCACAGGCCGACGAAGGCGCAGGCGATGCCGCCGAGTACGAAGGACAGCATGATGCCCGGGCCCGCATATTGCGCGGCGGCGGTGCCGGTGAGCACGAAGATACCCGCGCCGATGATGGCGCCGATGCCCATGGCCATGATGGAGAACGGCCCGAGGGTGCGCGACAGGCTCTGCGCCTCCGCTTCCCCACCCGAGACGATGTCCTCGACGGACTTGCGCGCCATCAGGCCGGAGCTATCCATCGGCAATGTCCCACAGCGGCTCCGCCAAGGCGGCGGCTTATCGTTGCCGGCAACTGAGCAAGTTTCCGGCCGTTCCGCCAGGGATGCATCCCACAATTACATGGGATGAGCTTTCGCACCGTCGTAGTTGTTGCTCAGGACCGGTCGATTCGCCCGTTCAGGGTGCGGATGCGCAGCCGCCCACTGCGTCCGGAGCGGCCGAGAAGGTCCTCCTTCCGCACCACGTCCCCGGCCCGGACGCCGCGCGCGCCGACCACGCCCTCGATGCGGGCGAGGAGGCGGGTGCGCAGCGGCGCAAAGCGGTGAAGGCGGCCGATGCCGATGTCGGCCTTGGCCATGCCGACGAAACGGTCGAGGGTGCGGATCCAGCCCTCGGCCGGCACGTCGCCGGCCTCCAGGCACAGGATCCAGTCGCGCCGGGCGTGCGCCGCTCCGGCCGCGAAGGGCGCCCCGCCGTCATGGACGACGAGGACCGCGCCGGTCGCCTCCGCGACGGTCTCCACCCCCGGCGCCTCCCGCGGTACGACGATGATCGCATCGCCGACGAGGCCGCCCGCCACGCCCGACACGAGCGCGCTGAGGGTGTCGGCCAGCCGGTCGATCGCATCCGGATCGGCCGGATCGTCGAGGAGGGTCACGGCGGAGAGCATGCGGCGCGCATACCCGATTCTCCACGCGGGACAACGCCCCTCCCGGTCTCGACGGCTCAAGTCTTTCGTTTTGCCCGCATTTTCGGCAGACCAATCAGAATGTTCGTGTTACGTTCCCAAGAGGAGCGACCCATGCGCCACGACCCGTCTCCCGCCCTGCGCTTGCCGGGGAGCACCCCACCGCCGGAGGGCCGGCGGGGGCGCGGCGCCACGGCGAATCCCGCCAGTCGCTTCGAGCCCGCCCGGCGGGAGGCGTTCGACGATGGCTGGGAGCCGGAGGCCCCGGCACCCCTGCGGACGGAGGTCCGGCCCGAGCGCTCGTCGTCGATCATCGCCCGCAACACTTCGCCGGACATCCCCTTCGACCGCTCGATCAACCCGTATCGGGGCTGCGAGCACGGCTGCATCTACTGCTACGCCCGGCCGACCCACGCCTATCTCGGGCTCTCGCCGGGGCTCGATTTCGAATCGCGGCTGTTCACCAAGCCCGACGCGGCGCGGCTGCTGCGGCGGGAGCTGGCGGCGCCAGGCTACCGGCCGGAGACCATCGCGCTGGGCACCGCGACGGACCCCTACCAGCCCATCGAGCGGGAGCAGCGCCTGACGCGCGCCGTGCTGGAGGTGCTGGACGAGGCCCGCCATCCGGTGGGCGTCACGACGAAATCGGACCTGATCCTGCGCGACCTCGAGCTGCTGGCGCGGATGGCGTCGCGGAATCTCTCCCTCGTCGCGATTTCGCTGCCGACCCTCGACCCCACCCTGTCCCGGCGCCTCGACCCCCGCGCGCCGCGCCCGGAGAAGCGGCTCGCGGCCATGCGGGCCCTGTCGGAAGCGGGGGTGCCGGTGATGGTCAACGTCTCGCCGATCATCCCCGGCCTCACCGACCATGAGATCGAATCGGTGCTGGAGGCCGCCCGCGCCCATGGGGCCAGCCGGATCGGCCACGCGCTGCTGCGGCTACCGGGGGAGGTGAAGGACCTCGTGGCCGATTGGTTCGCCGCGCATTACCCCGAGCGGAAGGAGCGGGCCTTCGCCCTGCTTCGCCAGTCGCGCGGCGGCCAGGAGAACGATTCGCGCTTCGGCCACCGCTTCCGGGGGGAGGGGCCCTACGCCGAGATGGTGAGCCAGCGGGTGCGGCTCGCGGGACGGCGGCTCGGGTTCGCGTTCGGGCGCATGGCCCTGAACTGCGAGGATTTCCGGGCGCCGGGGGCGCAGCTCAGTCTGTTCTGAACCCGCGGGTAAAGCTCATCCGATGGTGCGGGCTGCGGCCGAGGGTGGCGAGGCAGGCGCGGTGGAGGGCGGTGCCGTAGCCGACGTTGCGCTCCCAGCCATAGCCGGGATGCGTCCGGGCGAGGCGCCGCATGAAGGCATCACGCATCACCTTCGCGACGATGGAGGCGGCGGCGATCTGCGGCACCAGCCGCTCGCCCCCCACCAGGGCCTTCCCCGCGAAGCCCGGCAGCGCATCCCGCCCATCGACATAGACCGGGGCATCGATCCCGAGCTTCGTCACCGCCCGCGCCATGGCGTCGAGGGTGGCGGCGCGGATGTTGATCCGGTCGATGAGCGCGGGCGAGCCCGCCGCCAGGGCGACGCGCCCGTGCCGGCGGATCAGCGGCGCGAGACGGTTCCGCACCGGCTCCGGGAGCTTCTTGCTGTCGTCCAGGGAGGAGAGAAGATCCGGCGGGATGGCGGTCGGCGCGAACCAGACGGCGGCGACCACCACCGGGCCGCTCAGCGCCCCCCGCCCGACCTCGTCGCAGCCGATGACGATGGGGTAGTGGGCGGCGAGAGCGGGGTCGAAGGGCGGCATGGCGCCCTCCTGGCATCTGCGGGCGTCCGCGTCACGCCGCCTGCGGCTCGGCGAGGCGCCGGGCGAGGAGGATGTTCCCGTAGAATTGCCGGGCGCTCTCGTCCCAGCCCCGGCGCAGGACCTCGTCGCGGCAGGCGGCGCGGGAGAGCGTGAGCGCCCGCAGGCAGGCCGCGCGCAGGTCGTTGTCCAGCACGCCGACGGCGCTCGTGCCGATCACGTCGAGGGGGCCAGGAACGGGGAAGGCCGCCACCGGCAGGCCACAGGCCAGGGCTTCGAGGAGCACGATGCCGAACGTGTCGGTGAGGCTCGGGAAGACGAAGGCGTCGCAGGCGGCGTAGACGGCTGCGAGGTCGGCTCCCGTCCGGGTGCCGAGGAAGCGCGCCTCCGGGGCGAGCCCCTGCAACCTTGCCCGGTCCGGCCCGTCGCCCACCACCACCTTGGTGCCCGGCAGGTCGAGGGCGAGGAAGGCGGCGACGTTCTTCTCGATGGCGAGGCGCCCGACGAACAGAAAGAACGGCCGGGGCAGGCCGGCGAGGGCGGCGGGCTCCGGGGTCCCCGGCGCGGCGGGGCGAAACAGGTCGGTGTCCACCCCCCGCGTCCAGCGCATGATCCGCCCGAAGCCCCGTGATTCCAGCTCGGTCTGCAGGCTTCCCGTGCTCACCATCGTGCCGTTCGCGGCCCCGTGGAAGCGGCGCAGATAGGCGTAGGACCACGCCTCCGGCACGGGGGCGCGGGCGGCGAGGTATTCGGGGAAACGGGTGTGGTAGCTCGTGGTGAAGGGCAACCGCTGCGCGAGGCAGCGGCGGCGCACCGCGAAGCCCACCGGCCCCTCGGTGGCGATGTGGACATGGGTCGGCGCCGCCTCGTCCCAGCGGGCGGCGAGGCGACCCGGCACCGGGCAGGCGAGGCGGATCTCGGAATAGCCCGGCAGGGGCATCGAGGGGAATTCGGACGGGCTCAGCACCGAGGCCTGGAAGCCGTGGGCGGGGGCGCGCCGCACCATCTGCTCCAGGGAGCGCACCACGCCGTTCACCTGCGGGTGCCATGCGTCGCTGGCGATCAGCAGCCTCAAGCGACCGCTCTCCGTCCCGGCGGCAGCGCCTGCTGCGTCTCGGCCTGGGCCTGCGCTTCGGCCTCCTTGGCGCGCAGGAGCGAGGGATAGTGGATCACTTCGATCCGGCCGTCGTAATGTTCGACGATGCCGGTGCAGGATTCCACCCAATCCCCCGTGTTGAGGTAGCGCAGGTCGCCGATGGCGCGGTCGGCCGCGTGGTGGATGTGGCCGCAGATCACCCCCTGGGCGCCCCGGCGGCGGGCCTCCTCGGCCAGGATCTCCTCGAACTTGCCGATGAAGCTGACGGCGTTCTTCACCTTCAGCTTGGCCCAGGCCGAGAGCGACCAGTAGGACAGGCCGAGCCGGCGGCGGAAGCGGTTGATGAGCGTGTTCAACCACAGAGCGAGCGTGTAGGCGCCGTCGCCGAGATGGGCGAGCCAGCGCTGGTGGCGCATCACCATGTCGAACTGGTCGCCGTGGATGACGAGGTAGCGGCGGCCGTCGGGCGAATCGTGCAGCGCCGTGTCGGCGATCTCGATGCCACCAAAGGTTGTGCCGACATAGTCGCGCAGGAACTCGTCGTGGTTGCCCGGCAGGTAGACGACATGCGTCCCCTTGCGGACCTTGCGCAGGAGCTTCTGCACCACGTCGTTGTGCGCCTGGGGCCAGTACCACCCGGAGCGGAGCTGCCAGCCGTCGACGATGTCGCCGACGAGGTAGATGGTGTCCGCGTCGTAGTCCCTCAGGAAGCCGAGCAGCATCCCCGCCTGGCACCCCCTGGTGCCGAGGTGCAGATCGGACAGGAACAGGGTGCGGACGCGGATCGGCCTGTCGTCGTCCTCTGCCACTCTTCGGTCTCCCCGCGACAAGTGCTGGGATCCAGAGCGCGATTACGTCTCGTTTTGATGACGATGCCGGTTGGTCGGGCCGGAGCAACTGTCGAGAGAAGGTGCGTTCAACCTTCAGGGCGAGAGGTTGCACTGCACGCCAAATTTTTTTGGCGCCCCTCCGAAGATTTATCGGTTTTGCTTTGGGGCCTCACCATCCCATAATACATGCGATCCGACGGCCCCGGCCGGGCCGCCGGTGGGGCCAGCGCGGAAGGGAATGCGGCGCGAGATCCGGCGCCGCGAGGATAGGACGGCACATCGGAGGCGACCGGCGCGGGATTACGGCGCGCCGCGACGCGAGCGGCACGAGCCGCCTGCCGCTCCGCAGCGCCCAGGGTCCAGGGTGGGCGCCGGCCGCGAGAGCGGGCGGACCCGCCCGGCATTCCCCGAAGCCCGACACCCCGACGAGCGCGACACATCCCGCCTCGGGCCCGATCCCGTGCGCGAAACCAATTCGGAGGAGACATCATGGCCGCATCCCGGCGCCCCGGTCGCAACCACCTGTTCATCCCCGGTCCGACCACGATCCCCGACCGGGTGATCCGGGCGATGTCGGTGCAGTCCGAGGATCACCGCTCGCCGAGCTTCCCCGAGCTCGCCAAGCCGCTCTTCCAAGACGCCAAGATGGTCTACGGCACGACCGAGGGCACCATCCTGCTGTACCCGTCCTCGGGCACCGGCATCTGGGAATCGGCGCTGACCAACACCCTCTGCCGGGGTGACAAGGTGATCGCGGCCCGCTTCGGCCAGTTCAGCCACCTCTGGGTCGACATGGCCCAGCGCCTCGGCCTCGACGTCATCGTCCAGGACGAGGAATGGGGCACCGGCGCCGACCCCGAGAAGATCGGCGAGGCCCTGCGCGCCGACAAGGACCACGCCATCAAGGCGGTGATGATCGTCCACAACGAGACGGCCACGGGCGTCACGAGCGACGTCGGCGCGGTGCGCAAGGCGATGGACGCCGCCGGCCACCCGGCGCTGCTCTTCGTGGACGGCATCTCCTCCATCGGCTCGCTGCCGTTCAAGATGGACGAGTGGAAGGTCGATTGCGCGGTGGCGGGCTCGCAGAAGGGCTTCATGCTGCCGGCGGGCCTCGGCCTGCTCTGCGTCAGCCAGAAGGCGCTCAAGGTCGCCGAGGGCGGCCAGGGCGGCGCCAACGACCGTCTCGGCCACGTCTACTTCGCGTGGTCCGATCAGCTCAACGCCAACAAGGGCGGTTACTTCCCCTATACTCCGGCCCTGCCGCTCCTCTACGGCCTGCGCGAGGCGCTTGCCGTGATGAAGGAGGAGGGGATGGAGAACATCTATCACCGCCACCACGTGCTCGCCGAGGCGACCCGCCAGGCCGTGGCCGCCTGGGGCCTGAAGACCTGCGCCAAGGAGCCGAAGTGGAACTCCGACACCGTCACGGCCATCGTCGTGCCGGAGGGGACCGATGCGGCCAAGGTCATCAGCCACGCCTATGACCGCTACAACCTCTCCCTCGGCGCCGGCCTGTCCAAGGTCGCGGGCAAGGTGTTCCGCATCGGCCACCTGGGTGACCTCAACGAGCTGTCGCTGCTCGGCGCCATCGCGGGCGCGGAGATGGCGATGATCGATTGCGGCGTGAAGGTCACGCCCGGCTCCGGCGTGGCCGCCGCGTCGAGCTACCTGCGCGAGAATCCGCTGCACAAGGCGTGATCCGTGGCCGGCGGAGGGCTCGCCCCCTCCGCCGGACGCCAATAAGAATGACAATCCAGACAGAGCCGGCCGCCGCCCGGCCGCCGGAGAGGGAGCCGACGACCCATGGCGAAGAAAATCGTGTTCCTCGACCGGGAATCGCTCGATGCGACGCTGAAGCCGTTCAGCTTCGAGCATGAGTATGTCGAGCACGAATCGACCTGGACGCCGGAGGACACGGTCGCCCGCCTGCAGGGCGCCGAGATCGCCCTCATCAACAAGGTGCCGATGCGCGCCGAGGTGCTGAAGCAGCTCCCGGACCTCAAGCTCATCGCGGTGGCCGCCACCGGCACGGACGTGGTGGATAAGGCCCAGTCGAAGGCCCAAGGCATCACCGTCGTCAATATCCGCAACTACGCCTTCAACACCGTGCCCGAGCACGTGGTCGGCCTGATGTTCGCCCTGCGCCGGGCCATCGTGCCCTACGCCAATTCGGTGAAGCGGGGCGATTGGGCGAAGTCTCGCCAGTTCTGCTATTTCGATTACCCGATCTACGACATCGCCGGCTCGACGCTCGGCATCGTCGGCTACGGGGCGCTGGGCAAGTCCATCGCCAAGCGGGCCGAGGCCCTGGGCATGAAGGTCCTGGCCTACGACACCTTCCCGCAGGAGGGCCTGTCCGACTTCGAGACGGTGCTCACCCAGTCCGACGTCATCACCCTGCACGTCCCGCTCACGCCGGAGACGAAGGGCCTGATCGGCGCGGCCGAACTCAAGCGGATGAAGAGGAACGCCATCCTCATCAACACCGCCCGGGGCGGCCTCGTGGACGAGGCAGCGCTGCTGGAAGCCCTCAAGGACGGCACCATCGCGGGCGCCGGCTTCGACGTGGTGGCGCAGGAGCCGCCGCGCGACGGCAACATCCTGTGTGAGGCGGATCTGCCGAACTTGATCGTCACCCCGCACGTCGCCTGGGCGAGCAAGGAGGCGATGCAGATCCTGGCCGACCAGCTCGTCGACAACGTCGAGGCGTTCGTCGCCGGCAAGCCGCAGAACGTGGTCGAGGGGTAGGTTTCGCCTCACCCCCCCCGTCATCGCGAACGCAGTGAAGCGATCCAGGGCGGCGGGACGTCTCCGGATGTGGCGCTGCCCTGGATTGCTTCGCTCCGCTCGCAAAGACGGTGAGCGGATCGGTACATTGACCTGATTTAAAAGCAGGACTTACGAGCCCATGAAAAAGCTGCTGTTCCAGTTCGACACCGATGCGGCCCCGAGCGTCTTCGACGTGGTGGTGGGCTACGATGGCGGGGCCGACCACATCACCGGATACGGCAACGTCACGCCGGACAATGTCGGCGCCTATGTCGACGGGACGATCTACACCCGCGGCGGCTCGGAGAAGAAGTCGACCGCGATCTTCGTCGGCGGCGGCTCCATGGCCGAGGGCGAGGCGGTGTTCGCGGCGGTGAAGAAGCGCTTCTTCGGCCCGTTCCGCGTCTCCTGCATGCTGGATTCGAACGGCTCGAACACCACGGCCGCCGCTGGCGTCGCGCTGGTGGCCAAGGCCGCCGGCTCGCTGCAGGGCAAGACCGCCGTGGTGCTCGCCGGCACCGGCCCGGTGGGCATGCGCTCGGCCGCGCTCCTGGCGGGCGAGGGCGCGCAGGTGACCATCGCCGGCCGCAGCCTCGACAAGACCCAGGCCGCGGCGGATGCCATCAACAAGCGCTTCAAGGTGAGCGTCCAGGCCGCGGCGACGCCGGACGAGGCGTCCCGCATCGCGCTCGCCAAGGGCAAGAACCTGATCTTCTCGGCCGGCGCCATCGGCGTCGAGCTGCTGCCGGAATCGGCCTGGAGCCAGGATCCGGCGGTGGAGTTCCTGGCCGATTACAACGCCCAGCCCCCGACGGGCATCGGCGGCCTCGACGCCATGGACAAGGGCAAGGAGCGCCACGGCAAGAGCGCGTTCGGCGCGCTCGGCATCGGCGGCCTGAAGCTCAAGCTGCACCGCGCCTGCATCGGCAAGCTCTTCGAGAGCACCGACACGATGTTCGACGCCGAGGAGATCTACGCGCTCGCCAAGGAGATGGCGTGATGGGCGACAAGACCCGGCCCGAGTCCGACTCGATCGAGACGTTCCTGACGGAACTCGCCAGCGCCGCCCCCACCCCCGGCGGCGGCGGGGCGGCGGCCATCTCCGGGGCCATGGGCGCGGCCCTGGTCTCGATGGTGTGCAACCTGACCATCGGCAAGAAGAAGTACGTCGAGGTCGAGGCGGAGCTGAAGGACGTGCTGGCCCGCTCCGAGGGCCTGCGCGTCGGCCTCACCGGCATGATCGCCCAGGACGTCGCCGCCTTCGACGCGGTGATGGGCGCCTACGGCCTGCCGAAGGGCACCGACGAGGAGAAGGCGACCCGCTCCGAGCGGATCCAGGCGGCGCTGAAGGAGGCGTGCGACGTGCCGCTCTCCTGCTGCCGGGCCTGCCGGGCGGTGATCGACCTCGCCAAGATCACGGCGGAGAAGGGCAACCTGAACGTCGTGTCGGACGCGGGCGTCGCGGTGCTCTCGGCCTATGCGGGCCTGCGCAGCGCCGCGCTCAACGTCTACGTCAACGCCAAGGGCCTTGAGGATCGCGAGTTCGCGAAGGAGCGCCTGGACGAACTGGAAGGCATCCTGGCCGAGGCCGGGCCGCTGACCGAAGAGATCTACGAGGTGGTCAAGGGTAAGGTGAACTGACGGGGCACCCTTCCCCTCTCCCCGCCTGCGGGGAGAGGCCCGCCGACACCTTGTCGTGTCGGCGGGAAGCGGAGGCGAAGCCGAAGCGGCGGTGAGGGGGCTTGCCGGATGAGACATCTCCGGGCGACCCCCTCACCCCCGGCTGCCGCCTCGCTTCGCCCCCGGCAAGGGGGGCTCAGCCCTCTCCCCGCAGGCGGGGAGAGGGGCCCTCACGCTCAATCCACCCGCCGCAGCCCCGCCTTGTACCGCTGCCCGTTCTCGACGTAGCGCCGCGCGGAGTCCCGCAGGGCTTCGACCGCCGTCTCGTCCAGCACCCGGATCGCCTTGGCCGGCGCGCCGACGATCAGGCTGTTGTCTGGGAATTCCTTGCCCTCCGTGACCAGCGCGTTGGCGCCGACGAGGCAGCCCTTCCCGATCCTCGCCCCGTTCAGCACCGTCGCGCCCATGCCGATGAGCGTGCCGTCGCCGATCGTGCAGCCGTGGACGATGGCCCCGTGGCCAACGGTGACGTCCTCGCCGAGGGTCAGCGGGAAGCCCGGATCGACGTGCATCACCACGCCCTCCTGCACGTTGCTGCGGTCGCCGATGCGGATCGGCTCGTTGTCGCCCCGCAGGCTCGCCCCGAACCAGATCCCCACGTCGACGCCCAGATGCACCTGCCCGATCACCGCCGCGTCCGGCGCGATCCAGGTGCGGTTCGGGTCGGCGAGCTGGGGGACGTGCGCGTCGAGGGCGTAGAGGGGCATGGCGTCTCTCCGGTCGGGGGGGCTACCACCAGTTGGCGTTGGTGGGGGCGGCGTCGGCGCGGGCCGGCGTGGGTTTCAGCGAACGGTCGAGGGCGGCGAGGATCGCCCGCACCGAGGCCTCGCTCTGCGGCGAGGCCGGATCGCGCGGGCGCGGCAGGCCGATGCGGATCGTCTCGTCGAGGCGTCCGGGGCGGGGGCGCATCACCACCGCCCGGTCGGCCAGGGCCACCGCCTCCCCGACATCGTGCGTGACGAGCACGACCGTCGGCCGGTGCTCCTCCCACAGGGCGAGGAGATGCCCGTGCAGATCCTTGCGGGTGAAGGCGTCGAGCGCGGAGAACGGCTCGTCGAGGAGCAGCACCCGCGGCTCGGCCACGAAGGCGCGGGCGATGGAGACCCGCTGCTGCTGGCCGCCCGAAAGGTCGCGGGGCCAGCGCCCGGCATGGTCCGCGAGGCCGACCCGCTCCAGGGCGTGCATCACCCGCGCCCGGCGCTCGCCGCGCTTCAGGGCGGACAGGCCGAAGCCGACATTGGCGGCGACATCGAGCCAGGGCAGCAGGCGCGGCTCCTGAAACACCAGCCCGACGCTCGCGTGGGGGCCGGCGATGGCCTCGCCGTCGAGGGTGATCGCCCCCGCGCTCGGCCGGTCGAGGCCCGCGATCAGGCGGAGCAGGGTGGTCTTGCCGCAGCCGGAGCCGCCGACCAGCGCCAGGATCTCCCCCGCCGGCACGGTGAGCGCGATGCCCTCCAGCGCCCGCGTGCCGTCGGCATAGGTCTTGGTCAGGTCGCCGATGGCGAGCACGCCGCGCTCCGATTGTCTCGGGGCCGTTCCCGGTCCCCGCTCCCTGTCGCGGGAATGGCACAGGTGCGTCCGGCCTGCCAATGCTAAGTGGGGTCCCGGAGGGCGCGATGACACGTTGGAAGTTCGCTGTCGGTCTCTTGGGCCTGTTCGCCGCCGCGCCCGCCCCGGCGGCCGACCTGCTGCGGCCGGCGCCCCTCGGCCGCTTCCTCGCCACCTGTGAGGATCTGGGCCGGCTCTGCTTCGCCGAAGGCTGCGGGCGCGATCAGATCGAGGCCGCGCAGAGCTGCCGGGCCCAGTGCCGGAGCGCGGTGATCATGACCGTGCGGCCCGCCGCCTGCCCCCTGCCGGCCCCGCCCGACGCGGTGATCCTCCGCCGCCGCGGCTGAGCTTTTTCCTCTCACGGGTGCCGCGCCGCGACACTCAGTGAAGGAAAAAAATTCTTCCGTAGGAAAAAGCTGGAGCGTCCTGCAACAAAGTCGCGCGTGCCGCATTGACCCTGCGCTGACCGTCAATGGTGTGAAGGCCGGTAATCGCCATCCGTTGCGAAGGCCGGACCACGACAATGCTGAAGAGTGATCTCCACCCGCCGCTCGACGGCCCCAATGCCGATCCCGTCCTCTACGGCGTCGCCGCCGGGCTGGCGCGGCTGTTCCCGCCGGTCGAATCGCCCGCGCCCCGCCCGGCGCGGGACGAGCTCCGCGACGATAGTGGTGCGGACGCCCCCGGGGAGCGCCGCGAGCGCTGATCAGAGCGAATCGCGCGCCGTATCCTGCCAACGCACCAGCGGCGCGGTGAGGCCGACGAGGAGCGCGTCGGCGAGCTTGCCGACCACGGCGAAGGCGATGATCGCGGCCAGGATCTGGTCCGGCTTGCCGAATTGCTGGCCGTCGACCAGCAGGTAGCCCAGGCCCTCGGACGCGCCCATCAGTTCCGCCGCCACCACGAACAGGAAGCCGAGGCCCAGCCCCGTCCGCAGGGCGGTGAGGGTGGCCGGCAGCACGGCCGGGAGCAGGATCCGCCGGACCTGCGCCGCCTTCGACAGGCGGAACACGCGGCCGACCTCCACGAGCTTGCGGTCCACCGAGGCGATGGCGCCCGCCACCCCGACATAGACCGGGAAGAACACGCCCACCGCGATCAGCAGCACCTTCGGCGTCTCCAGGATGCCGAACCACAGGATGAACAGCGGCACCCAGGCGAGGGAGGGCACGGCGCGGAGCGCCTGCAGGCTCGGATCGATGAGGGCGCGCAGGCGGGGCAGGGTGGCGACCAGGGCCCCGGCCAGGATGCCCGCGAGCGCCCCGAAGGCGAAGCCGAGGCCGACGCGGGTCAGCGTCGCCTCGACATGGGTGGCGAGGTCGCCCGAGGCGGCGAGGCCCCAGAGGGTCGCCCCGATCCGGCTCGGCGGCGGCAGCAGGCGACCGGAGAACAGGCCCGCCGCGACGCCCCCTTCCCACAGGAGGCCGAGCACCAGGGGCGGCAGCAGCCCGAGCAGCCCGAGCAGCAGAGGGGCGCCGCGCCGGGGGGCGGCGGGCTTCGGATCGGCGTCGGGGATGGCGGTCACCGGGTGGCGGGAGGCCGGATCAGGCGGCCAGCCGCGAGAGGAGGAGCAGGGTCGCGGCCAGCGGCGAGGCGGCGGCGATCCACAGGGCGAGGGGGTTGAAACTGCGGGGTCCGGCGGCGCTCACCGGAGCCGGGGCACGCCCGGCCGCATCGCCTCGTCCTGCACCCGATCCGACCGGCATACGCCACCTCCCTGTCGCGGGACGTAGAGAATACCGGAAGCCCTGAAAGCCGCCTCAACCGGGGCGGCTTTCACGGATCGTCATGAACAGAGTCTTACAGGGCGCGGTCGAACTTCAGCTCGCCGTTCGGGCTCTTCAGCACCAGTTGCGAGCCGACGAGGTCCCAGGCGGCTGCCGTGCGCAGGGCGACGAAGAACGCCTGCTCGGTGGCGGCCAGGGACTTGTCGCAGGACTTCTTGGTGAGGGCGAGGGGCCCCACCGCGATGTGCTGCTCCTTGAGCGGGAAGGCGGTGGCCGCGAAGGTGTTGCAGCCGCCGTAGCCGCGGGCGCGGTACTGCTTGTCCACGATGAAGCTCGGCCGGTCGGCGCCGCCGAAGGGCTTGCCGTTCAGGCTCACCGCCGTCCAGGTGGAATCGAGGGGGAAGTTCTTTTCCTGCGCCTTGGCACCCGGCACGTATTGGGGCTTCTTGCCCTCCTCGCCGCCGGGGCGGCGATAGCCCTTGCCGTAGCCTGTGGACGGACCGCCCATCTGCGCCTGCGCCTCGTTCGTCACGAACACGCTCGCGGCCGTCACGGTACAGGCCAGCGTGGCGATCAGCACCGCTCTCATCGTTCTGCCCCTTCAGTCGCGCGTTCGCGCGGATTAGCCATCCGGCGCCCGCCCCCCGGCGGTTCCGGCGTCGGCGTCCATGGCGGCGAATTTCAGCACAATTATGATCATGGCGGGCGCCGCAGGGAAACGTTGCCGTGCGCACGCCGTTGTGGACGCAGTGACGGGAGGGTTGGCGTGACGGGATCCGACGAAGGCGTCCAGAGCGGCGCGGTGCCCCTGGCGATGAGCCCGGCGCAGTCGCGGGCGGCGCGCGGCCTGCTCGGCTGGTCCGAGTCGGACCTCGCGGAGAAGGCGGGCTGCGAGGCCTCCCTCGTGACGAGTTTCGAGAACGGCTACGGTGATTCGCCCTCGGGGCAGATCGAGGTGCTGCGCAGCGCGCTGACCGCCGCCGGCATCGTCTTCACCGAATCGCCCCAGCCGGGGGTGAGCCTCGGCGAGGCGCGGGGCGTCGACGAGGGCACCCGGCTCGGCAACCTGACGACCGAGAACGACCGCTAGCGCGCTCAGGGCCCGTTCAGCCGGCCTGACCGATGGTCCGGCCGAACCTGGAGAGCCCCGACCGCGATGCGTGCCGACGATTTCCTCGCCGCCGCCGATTCCCTGCCGTTCGGCACCCTCGATGCCCTGGCTGGGCCCGGCGGCCTCGTCGTGGTCGCGCCGCACCCGGACGACGAGAGCCTCGGCTGCGGCGGGCTCATCGCCGCCGCCCGCGCCGAGGGCCGCGTCGTGCGCCTCGTCGTGGTAAGCGACGGCTGCGGCTCGCACACCCATTCCGCCCTCTACCCGCCCGAGCGGCTGCGCTCCTTACGCGAGGACGAGACCCGCCGCGCCGTCACAACGCTCGGCATGGACCCCGCCCACGTCACCTTCCTGCGCCTGCCCGACGCCCACGTCCCGAGCGAGGGGCACGAAGCCGAGGCGGCGGCGCTCGCTGTGGCCGAGGCGGCGCGGGCGAGTTCAGCGAGCGCCGTGTTCGTGACGTGGCGGCACGATCCCCATTGCGACCACAAGGCCTCCGCCGCCATCGTCGGCCTCGCCCGGCGGCACATGCCCGGCGTGAAGATCTACGAATACCCCGTCTGGGGCTGGACCCTGCCGCCGGAGACCGAGGTCGGCCCCCCACCGCAGGGGATGCGCCTCGACGTGTCGGCCCATGCGGCCACCAAGGCGAAGGCGGTCCAGGCCCACGAATCGCAGACCACCGGCCTCATCAGCGACGACCCCACCGGATTCCGCCTGGAGCCGGCGATGATCGAGCGCCTGTGCGGGCCGAGCGAGCGCTTCGTGGCAATCCCCGCATGAGCCTCGCGGTCGTCACCCTGAACAAGGGGCGGGGCGCGCATCTCGCGCGGCTCCTCGAGGGGCTGGCCCGGGGGCGGGCGCCGGATCGCTGCATCGTCGTGGAGATGGGCGGGGACACGACGCCCCTGCCGCCGCTGCCCTTCCCCGTGGAGCGGGTCCCCCTCGCGGGCGAGGGCCTGCCCCTGGCGGCGGCGCGCAATGCCGGGCGCCGGGCGGCGGGCGAGGCCGAGACGCTGGTCTATCTCGATGTCGATTGCATCCCCTCGGCGGATCTCGTCGCGGGCCTCGCGGCGGCGGTCGCGGAGCGCGACGGGCTGATCTGCTGCGCGGTGCGCTACCTCCCGGCGGGCGCCGTGCGGGACGGCTGGCGCGAGGCCGACCTCGCGGCGGCGGGGCACCTGCATCCGGTGCGGCATTTTCCGGAGAGCGGGATCGTCCCCTCGCCGCAGCCCGGCCTGTTCTGGTCGCTGGCCTTCGCGGTGCGGGCCGCGACCTACGACCGGCTCGGCGGGTTCGATGAGACCTTTTCCGGCTACGGCGCGGAGGACACGGACATTGCCTTCCGCGCGGCGGCGATGGGGGTGCCGATCCTGTTCCTCGGCGGCCCGCTGGCCTTCCACCAGCACCATGCGGCCTACGACCCGCCCCTGCAGCATTTCCGCGACATCGTCGCCAACGCGCAGCGCTTCCATGATCGCCATGGGATCTGGCCGATGGACGGCTGGCTCGACGGCTTCGCCCGGCTCGGCCTCATCGCGGAGACTTGGCGGGAGGGCATCACGCTGCGGCGCGACCCCACGCCGGAGGAGATCGCCGCCGCCCGGTTGCCGAACGACCGCCCGTTCTGACAGGCGTTCCATTGTCTTGAGGGGGAGGCTTCGCCGGTTCTTGGCGCGGCGGGCGATTTGGCTTATCATTCGGGAGTGGGATCGGTGCGGCATACACCGATCCCTGGCGATCACCCGTTAGGGTTTAGCCATTTCAGGAAGATTGGATGGACGGCGAGGCGGAGCTGAATTCTCCACTCGCCGTTTCCCTTCCTGACGACCACCAAAGCGAAGACCATTCGCTTGACTCCCGGCCGCAACCGACCGCGTGCGGCCCGTCACGGGCGGGCTGGTGAGGCCCGCGGAAACTTTCCTATCAAGTTGGATTTGAGCAGCGCAACCGAAAGCGTCGGTCCTTGGCGCGGCGGGCGATTTCGCCTATATTCGGGAGCGGAGCCGGTGATGGCTACACCGGCTCCTGGCGATCACCCGTTAGGGTTTAGCCATGTCAGACCGAACACGTGGACGGCGAGGCGGAGATGAACTCTCCACTCGCCGTCTGCTCTTCTGACGATCGTCAGAGCGAAGACCATTCGCTTACTCCCGGCCGCAACCGGCCGCGTGCGGCCCATCACGGGCGGGCTGGTCAGGCCCGCGACAATATCCCTATCAGGACGGACAGAAGGCGCAACCGAAGTCACGCCTCCTATCCGGTGTGCGCGGTCAGCGCATCGCGTCGGCCTTCTCGATCAGCGCCTCGGCCATGCGGATCGAGGCGATGTCGATGAGGCGGCCGTCGAGGGAGACGGCGCCGCGTCCGGCCTTGGCGGCCTCCTGCATCGCTTCCAGGATGCGGCGGGCCTTGGTCACTTCGGCCTCGGAAGGGGTGAACACCTCGTTGGCGAGCTCGATCTGGCTCGGGTGGATCGCCCACTTGCCCTCGAAGCCCAGGGCCGAGCAGCGGCGGGCCGCCGAGCGGTAGCCGTCCGCATCGGAGAAGTCGCCGAACGGGCCGTCGATCGGACGCAGGCCGTAGGCGCGGCAGGCCACCAGCATCCGGTTCTGGGCGAACAGCCACGGGTCCTGCCAATGGGTCTGGCGGGCGCCGGACTCGTCCTTGTCGGTCAGCACCGAGAAGTCGGGGTTCACGCCGCCGATCACGGTGGAGCGGGCGCGGGTCGAGGCGGCGTAGTCGGCCACGCCGAAGGACATGGCCTCCAGGCGCTTCGAGGACTGGGCGATGGCCTCCACGTTGGCCATGCCGAGCGCGGTCTCGATCAGCACCTCGAAGCCGATCTTCTTCTCGCGCTTCTTGGCCTGCTCGATCTGGGTGGTGAGCACGTCGATGGCGTAGACGTCGGCCGGCACGCCGACCTTGGGGATCAGGATCATGTCGAGGCGCGGGCAGGCCTCCACGATGTCCACCACGTCCCGGTACATGTAGTGGGTGTCGAGACCGTTGATGCGGATCATCATGGTCTTGGTGCCCCAATCCAGGTCGTTCAGCGCCTGGATGATGTTCTTGCGGGCCTGCTCCTTGTCGTCAGGCGCGACGGCATCCTCGAGGTCGAGGAAGATCACGTCGGCGGCCGAGGAGGCCGACTTCTCCATGAAGGTCGGGTTCGAGCCGGGAACGGCGAGTTCCGAGCGGTGCAGGCGCGCCTTGGCCTGTTGGATCAGGGTGAAGCTCATTCGTGTTTTCCTCCTTGGGTAATCTTGTCCCGCGCGGGTGGGATGGGGCGCGCCGGGGTTTCAACTGGGGCCGCCGACCCGTCCGAACAGGGCCGCCGGGGTGTCGCGCTCACCCGGTCGCCCCGAAGCCGACGGCGATGCAGTTGATCGACAGGAGGAGGGCGGATTTCACCGCCTCCTTCCGGTCTTCGTCCGTCTCGCTGCGGTAGCGGGCGAGCAGTTCGACCTGCTCGCGGGACACCTGATTGATCGTCGGCAGACGCCCCTTCAGGCGGTCGCGGAACAGGGGGAAGCGCTCGGCCAGTTCCGAGCCGCCGCTCACCCGCAGCACCATCTCCCGCGTCAGGGCGTATTCGGCCTCGATGGCGGAGAAGATCCGGTCGCGGATGCCCGCATCCGGCACGAGGCCGGCATAGGCGCGGGCGATGTCGAGATCGACCATCAGCAGCGTCTTCTCGACCTCATCGAGCACGAGGCGCAGCACCCGCGAATCGGCGAACAGGCGCTTCAGGGTGGCCTCGCCCTCCCGACCGCGCACGTCGATGAAGCTCGCGAGCCCCGACCCGACGCCGTACCAGCCGGTCACGACGTGCCGGTTCTGCGACCACGCGAACACCCACGGGATCGCCCGCAGGTCCGAGAGCGAGCGCGCGCCGAAGCGCCGGGCCGGGCGCGAGCCGATGTTGAGGAGCGCGATCTCGTCCAGCGGGCTCGCGGCCTGGAAGTAATCGACGAGGCCCGGTGTGTTGAGCAGGTTGACGTAGGCCGCCCGCGAGGCCCCCGCGAGGGCTTCCAGGGCGTCGTCGTGCCCCGCCGGCTGGCCGTTGCCGTCCCCGGCGAGCGCGTGCTCGAACACCGAGGCCGCGAGCAATTCCATCTGGTAGGCGGCGGTGCCCCGGTTCGCGTATTTGAACGAGACGACCTCGCCCTGCTCGGTGATGCGGAAGCGTCCCCGGATCGAGCCCGGCGGCTGGGCCGCGATGCCGCGATGGGTCGGCACGCCGCCCCGGCTCACCGAGCCGCCGCGCCCGTGGAAGAAGGCGATCGGCACGCCGAGTTCCTGACCGAGCCGCGTCAGCTTGCTCTGCGCCTTGTAGAGCTCCCAGTTCGCCGCGACGAAGCCGCCATCCTTGTTCGAGTCGGAATAGCCGATCATCACCTCCTGCACTCCGCCCTGCCAGCGGGTGGAGCGGCGCACCACCGGCACGGCGAGCAATTCGCGCATGATCGCGGGGCCGGCGCGCAGGTCGTCGATGGTCTCGAACAGCGGCACGATGGGCAGCGGGCAGATCTCGGTGCCCGAGGCGTCGAGGAACACCCCCGCCTCCTTGGCGAGCAGGTAGGCGCCGAGGATGTCCGGGACCGAGCGAGTCATCGACAGGACGAAGGCGCCGAAGGCCTCGCGGTCGAGGTTCTCGCGCATCTCGGCCACGAGGGCGAAGGTGGCCAGCGTCTCGCGGGCGGCGTCCGGCAGGTTCTCGAAGGAGCGCTCGGGGTTGCGCGGCCGGGCGAGGCTGGCATCGAGCCAGGACCGCCACGCGGGGGAATCGAGGGCCGGGGGCTCGCCCTCGCCGTTCTCCTGCTGCCACAGGGCGCGCAGGGTCTCGCTGGTGCGGGTGGTGTTCTCGCGCAGGTCGAGGCGCACCGTTGAGAAGCGGAAGATCTCCACCATCCGCCGCACCGGCCGCACGAGGTCGCGGGCCAGGGCGCTGCATTTCGCGTCGGCGAGGCCCCGTTCCAGGGTGCGCAGGTCCTCGATCAAGCCATCCGCGCTCGGATAATCCGGGCCGGAGGGGTGCCGCCCCTCGTTGCGGGCGATGGTCGCTTCGATCTTGCGCAGGACGCAGGACAGGTACTGGCGATAGGCCTCGCCGGGGTTGCGCCGCTCGATGGCCCGCGCCTGCCCGCTCTCGGACAACTGGTGCGTCAGGGCGTCGCGAAACGCCGGGGGCACGGGAAGCGTCCGCTCGGTGAGCGACAGGGTGCGGCCGAGTTCGCGCACGCCGTCGCGGTAGCGGCTCAGCGAGGCCAGAGCGTTGCGCTGCAGGGTGGTGCGCGTCACCGCCGCCGTGACGAAGGGGTTGCCGTCCCGGTCGCCGCCGATCCACGAGCCGAACTGGAAGAAGGGCGGCACCTTGAACGGGGTGTCGGGATAGGCCTCGCTCAGCGACTCTTCCAGGGAGACCATGGTCTCCGGCAGCATCTCGAAGAGCGATTCATCGAAGAAGTGCAGGCCCCAGGCGACCTCGCGCTCGACGGTCGCCTTCTCGAGGTGCAGCTCGCCCGTCATCCAGACCAGTTCGATCTGGTCGCGCAGCTCGTTCATCAGGCCGTTGCGCTCGCGGTCGGTCCAGCGCGGCATCTCCAGCTCGCGCAGCACGAGGTAGATGCGGCGGAACTTCTCCAGCACGGTCACGCGCTTGCCCTCGGTGGGGTGGGCGGTGAGCGTCGGGCGGATGCGCAGGTCGTTGAGTAGCGCCTGGATCGTCTCCGGCGGGATGCCCCGGGCGCGGGCCTCGGAGAACACCTTCGCGAAGGACCCGCCCAGCGCCGCGCGCCCCTCCGTGCGCTCCGTATGGCGGCGGCGGCGCATGGCGGCGTTCTGCTCCGCGATGGAGATCAGCTGGAACCAGATCCCCTGCACCTGGAGGGCGCGGGCCAGCATCTCCGGCGAGAAGCGCGAGATGTCGGCGGTGCCGTGCAGCACCGCCTCCAGCTCGGGATCGTGCCGGCGGGCGACGTCGAGCAGGGCCTGGAACAGGATGTCCAGCGCGCCCTCGGACGAGGTGCCGGTGATGACCGGCGGCGCGAAGCCAGTGACCGAGGCCGGGCTGGCGTGAAGCGTCGTGGGCATGGGGTAGCCCTTTGTCACGTTCGGTTTGGGCGAAATGGGTGTCCCTCCCCCGCAGAGGGGGGAGGGGAGGGGCTACGCCGCCCGCGCGAGCACGTCGGCGACGGTCTGGCCGAAGGAGCCGGGATCCGGCGCCACGGTGAGGCCGTAGCTCTTCATGATCTCGGCCTTCTCGGCGGCGCTGTCGCCGGTCGCGGAGATGATCGCGCCGGCATGGCCCATGCGGCGGCCCTTCGGGGCGGTGAGGCCGGCGACGAAGCCGATCACCGGCTTCGACATGTTGTCCCGGATCCAGGCCGAGGCCTCGGCCTCCTGCGGGCCGCCGATCTCGCCGATCATCAGCACCGCGTCGGTGTCCGGGTCCATCTCGAACAGGGCGAGGTGGTCGAGGAAGGACGAGCCGTTGATCGGGTCGCCGCCGATGCCCACCGAGGTCGAGATGCCGAGGCCGAGTTCCTTCAGCTGCGAGGCGGCCTCGTAGCCGAGGGTGCCGGAGCGCGAGATCACGCCGACATTGCCCTTCAGGTAGATGTGGCCGGGCATGATGCCGAGCATCGACTTGCCGGGCGAGATGATGCCCGCGCAGTTCGGGCCCACCACCATCGTCCGCTTCTCCTTGGGATAGCGGTAGAGGTAGCGCTTCACCCGCATCATGTCCTGGGCGGGGATGCCGTCGGTGATGGAGCAGACGAGGCGCAGGCCCGCATCGGCCGCCTCCATGATCGCGTCCGCGGCGAAGGGCGGGGCGACGAAGGTGATCGAGGTGGTGGCGCCGGTCGCCTCCACGGCCTCCTTCACGGTGTTGAACACCGGCAGGCCGAGATGGGTGCGCCCGCCCTTGCCGGGCGTGACGCCGCCGACGACGTTGGAGCCGTAATCCAGCATCTCCTTGGCGTGGAAGGTGCCCTTGTCGCCGGTGATGCCCTGGACGATGATCGGCGTGGTTTCGTCGATGAGGATGCTCATGGCGCGATCTCCCCCCTTGGCTCAGCGGTTGTTCTTGGCGGCGTTGCAGGCGTCGACCGCCTTGCGCGCGGCCTCGGTCAGCGTGTCGGCGGTGATGAGGTCGAGGCCGCTTTCGGCCAAAATCTTCTTGCCGGCCTCGACGTTCGTGCCGGCCAGCCGCACCACCAGCGGCACGTCGATCTTCACCTCGCGGGCGGCCTGGATGACGCCTTCGGCCACCCAGTCGCAGCGGTTGATGCCGGCGAAGATGTTGACGAGGATCGCCTTCACGTTGCGGTCCGAGAGGACCAGCCGGAAGGCGGTCGCCACGCGCTCGGGGGAGGCGCCGCCGCCGACATCGAGGAAGTTCGCCGGCTCACCACCCGCGTGCTTGATCATGTCCATCGTGGCCATGGCCAGCCCGGCGCCGTTGACGATGCAGCCGATCTCGCCCTCGAGGCCAATGTAGCTGAGGTTGTGCTCGGCGGCCTGGGCCTCGCGCGGGTCGCCCTGGGACGGGTCGTGCATGTCCGCGATGCCGGGGCGGCGGAACAGGGCGTTGTCGTCGAAGGACATCTTGGCGTCGAGGGCCAGCACCCGGTCGTCCTTGGTGACGACCAGCGGGTTGATCTCCAGCATCGTGCCGTCGCAATCGCGGAACGCCCGGTAGGCGTTCATGATCGTCTTCACGGCGGCGGCGACCTGCTTGATGTTGAGGCCGAGCTTGAACGCGATCTCGCGGGCCTGGAACTGCTGCAGGCCGACGGCGGGCTCCACCACGACCTGGATCAGCGCCTGCGGCTCCTCGGCGGCGATCTGCTCGATCTCCATGCCGCCGCGCTGGCTGGCGATGACGCGGACGCGCTCGGCCTTCCGGTCGAGGACGAAGCCCAGATACAACTCGCGCTCGAAGGGGTCGGCGGTCTCGACGTAGACGCGCTGGACCGGCTTGCCCTCGGGGCCGGTCTGGTGCGTGACGAGGCGCTTGCCGAGGAGTTCCTTGGCCGCGTCGCGGACGTCGTTGTAGGTCCGGCAGAGCTTGATGCCGCCGGCCTTGCCGCGGGCGCCGGCATGGATCTGCGCCTTCACGGCCCAGAAGGAGCCGCCGAGTTCGGTGGCCGCGTAGACCGCTTGGTCCGGGCTGAAGGCGATGGCGCCTTTCGGAACCGCGACGCCGAAGCTCGCGAGCAGCTCCTTGGCCTGGTACTCGTGAACGTCCATGCGGCGCCTCCTCCGGTGTTTCTTGGTGACCCGTGTTCGGCGCTTATTTTACTTGTGGCCAGGGATTCCGCCCGTCAAATTTTTTGATTTGCTGGTTCAGCCGGCCTTTCTCGCGGACGCAGCACGAACCGTATGCAATGGTGCGCTGCGAAATGCTTGAAACGACGAAGCCGGACGCATTTCCGCGCCCGGCTTCGACTTGACGTGCCGGCAAAAATATTTTGCCGTGGCTATCCGAGCAGGTCGATGAGGAACGGAATCAGCGGCGCGTCGGCCGGGGGCATGGCGAGGTCGCGCAGGGCCTTCGGAGACACCCACTTCAGGGCCTGCCCCTCCAGGGAGCGCGGCGTGCCCTCCCAGCGGCGGCAGATGTAGAGCGGCATCAGCAGGTGGAAGTCCGGATAGGGGTGGCTCGCGAAGGTGAGGGGCGCGAGGCAGGGCTCTTCGACCGTGATGCCGAGTTCTTCCGCCAGCTCGCGGATCAGGGTCTCCTCCGGGCGCTCGCCGGGCTCGACCTTGCCGCCGGGGAATTCCCACAGGCCGGCGAGCTGCTTGCCGGCGGGGCGCTCGCTCACCAGCACGCGCCCGTCCGCATCCACGAGGGCCACGGCGACGACGATGAGGAGGCGAAGGCCGCTCATCGGTCGAGGGCGAAGGTGGCCGAGACGGAGGCCGCGCTCTCGATGCTGCCGGCCTCCACCGGCACCGGCCGCGCCTTGGGGGAGGGCGCCGCCATGGCGCGCATGGCGAAGGGCCCGGGGCCGGTGTCGAGGGCGGTGAGGGTGCAGAGGCTCCCGAGCTTCGCGCCCACGGCCTCGGCGAGGGCGGCGGCGCGGGTGCGGGCATCCTTGGCGGCGGCGACCTGCAGGGCGGCGCGGGCCGCCTCCGGGTCGCGCAGGCCGAAGGTGATGCCGTCGATGCGGTTCGCGCCCGAATCGAGGATCCGCCGCAGGAGGTCGCCGAGGCGAGCCATGTCGCCGACGCGCAGGCGCACGATGTTGGTCGCCGCGTAGCCGTCCGGCTCCTCGGTGACGCCCCCCGGCCGGTTGACCGCGCGGGTGGCGGGCTGGAGGCTCACCGCCGCCGTGCCGATCTCCGCCGACGACAGGCCGGCGTCGCGGGCGGCGGCGGTGAGACCCGCCACGGCCTTCGAGGCGGCGTCGAGGGCGGCGGCGGCGTTGGCGCCCTTCGCCTCGATGCCGACGGCGACCTCGGCGAAATCCGGCGCCTGCGCGGAGGCGGCGTGCCCGGTGACGCTGACGTGCCGCTCGCAGGGTCGGTCGTCGGCGCGGGCGGCCCCGCCGGCCAGCAGCGCGAGGAGGGCGAGGGGGGCCGCCCTCACGAGCGGTAATCCCCGTTGATCTCGATGTAGCCCTTGGTCAGGTCGCAGGTCCACACCCGCGCCTTCCCCGAACCGAGGCCGAGATCGACGCGGATCTCCACCTCCGGCTCCCGCATCACGGCGCTCGCCGCATCCTCGCTGTAGGCGGGGTCGCGGGCGCCCTCGACGGCGACGCGGACATCCCCGAACCAGATCGCGAGGCGGTCGCGGTCGGCGGGCTCGCCGGCCTTGCCGACCGCCATCACGACGCGGCCCCAGTTGGCGTCCTCGCCGGCCACGGCGGTCTTCACCAGCGGCGAGTTGGCGATGGACATCGCGATCCGGTGGGCGGAGGCGTCGCTCTCGGCGCCGCCGACCCGCACCGTCACGAACTTGCGCGCGCCCTCGCCGTCGCGGGCGACGAGTTGCGCCAGTTCCGCGAGCAGGTCGTCCAGCGCCGCCTTGAAGCCGGCGAGCGCCGGGTCGGCGGCATCCGCCACCTCGGCGTTGCCGGCCTGTCCGGTGGCGAACAGCATCAGCGTGTCGGAGGTCGAGGTGTCGCCATCGACGGTCACGCAGTTGAAGCTGTCGTTCGCGCCCTGCGCCAGCAGGGCCTGCGCCGCCCCCTGGGAGAGCGCCGCGTCGGTGAACACGAAGGCGAGCATCGTCGCCATGTCGGGGGCGATCATGCCCGCGCCCTTTGCGATGCCGTTGATGCGCACCCTGGTGCCGCCGATCTCGGCCTCGCGGGTGGCGAGCTTGGGGAACGTGTCGGTGGTCATGATGGCGTGGGCGGCCTCGGCCCAGGCCTCGGCGCCGTCCCGCGCCCGGCCCGCGCACTCGGCGAGCACGCCCTCGAACCGCTCGGCCGGCAGGGGTTCGCCGATCACCCCGGTCGAGGCGATGTAGACCTCGTCCTCGGCGCAGGCGGCGGCCTGCGCGGCGATCCGGGCGGTGAGCGCCACGGCCTCGCGGCCGAGCCGGCCGGTGAAGGCGTTGGCGTTGCCCGAATTCACCACGAGGGCGCGGGCCCCGCCGTTGGCAAGGGCGTCACGGCACCAATCGACCGGCGCGGAGGGGCATTTCGAGCGGGTGAACACCCCCGCCGCCCGGGTGCCGGCATCGAGCCCGACGAACAGCACGTCGGTGCGCCCGCTGTAGCGGATGCCGGCCTGGGCGGTGGCGAGGCGCACCCCGGCGACCGGCGGCAGGTCGGGATAGGAGGTCGGCGCGAGGGGCGAAACGGGCGACGGCTTGGACGACATCGAATCGGAAGCTCCGTGATCCGGCTGAGAGCCGGCCGCCCATTGGTGTTGCCCGCCGGGCCCCCGCCGCGTCAACCGGTTCCGGAGGCCGTTGCCTCATACGGCGCCACCTTCGGCGCATGCCTCCCCCTTGGGCAGAACAGGCGCCCTTTGGGGCAATTTCGCGGTTCCTCCCTTGCGCGAAAACGAGATCACGGCATAGCATGCCGCATTGCAACGCGAAGTGGTGGTCTTACGCGCATGGGATCAACCGCCGTCGGACCCTCCGTACGGTTTCCTTCCGCTACCGGGGGTTGCTACCGCATCCAGGTGCTCGTGGTGGGGCACGACAAGCGCTGGCGCGACGAGGCGGCGGCGCATGTGCACCGCGTCGGCTATCAGGCCACGCTCTGCGACCGTGGGGTCGACGCGATGACGGTGCTGGCGCTGGGCCTGCCCGTGGATGTGCTGGTCATCGATACGGCTTTGCAGGGCAACCTGTGCTGCAGCCGCCTCGCCGTGGAGGCGCGGGTGCTGCGGCCGAACCTGCGCATCGTCTTCGCCAGCGACGACACCGACGACGGCATCGCCGACATGATCCCCGACGCCCTCACCGTGGACCGCGACCGCCTCACCGGGGGCGAGGTGGTCGGCACCGTGCGGGACGTGCTGGCCGGGCGGCTGTCCTGAGAGGCACCCCGACCCTCCACGACCTCAGGATGAGGTCGAGGCAGGCGGCTCGTCGCGAAGGTTGTCCTCCCGATCCGCCCGCGAGCGGCGGTCGAGGAGGGAGCGGCCCACGGCGCGCAGGGGGGCGGTGAGGCGGCGGACGTCCTCCGCCCGCTCCATGAACCGCTCGCCGTTGCGGATCTCCTTGTCGAGCCGGGCCATGGTCCGGGCGAGCGCCGGATCCTCGTCCTCCAGCCACACCTGCGTCACGCGGGCGAAGGCGATCACTACGCCCTGCAGCTTGAGCTGGCCGAGCGGCCCCTCGGTGTCGATGCCGGCGGCGGCCAGCATGTAGCGGTGCGAGTTCAGCATCACGCCGTTGAGGGCGAGCAGCGAGAACGGGTCGCCGCGCAGGGAGTAGGAGATCCGCTGCAGGGCGGTCTTGTAGGGGGTCATCGCGTCGAGGCGGCGCATCAGCACGTCGAACAGGCGCTCCCGCGTCGGCTCGTCGGCGAGGTCCGTGCCGTCGCCCTCCAGCACCTTCCGGTCGATGATCCGCGCGAGGCCGCCGAGCACGGCGCCCTTGGAGGGGAACAGTTCGCGCAATTCGCCGAGCGTCATCCCCGCCTCGCGGGCGATGTCGCTGACCTCGATGTCGTTCCAGGGCTGCTCGGCGGCGAGCCGCATCAGTGCCTCGACGGCGGCTTCGCGCGGCGCCGGCTTCGGGGCGGCCGGGGCCTCCTCGCGCTCCGGCGCGGCGGCGGGCGCCTCGGTGGCGGCGGCGGAAGCGGCGGGCGCGGCGGCCTTGCGGGGGCGCTTGGTCGGGCCTTTGGGATCAGTCATCGCAGGTCGTCGTTCCGGTCTGTCCTGCCCCCCATTTAGGCGCGGACCCGCCCCATGTCAGGGGCGGGCGCGGGATGCCGCAGAAGGAAGGCCCCCCGGTTCAGCCCGACAATTCGCCCGCGCGGCGCTGGGCGGCGGCCACCGCCCGGCGCATCAGCGGCGCCATCCCGTCCTCGGCCATCAGCACCTGAAGGGCCGCCGCCGTGGTGCCGCCGGGGGAGGTCACGGCCTGCCGCAGGGCGCCGGCCTCGGTCGAGTCGGCGTCGAGCAGGGCGCCCGCGCCGGCCACCGTCGCCCGCGCCAACCGCGTCGCCACCGCCGGCGGGAGCCCCGCCTCGATCCCGGCCTGGGCCAGGGTCTCGACCAGGAGGAAGACATAGGCCGGGCCGGAGCCCGACACGGCGGTCACGGCGTCGATCATCGCCTCGTCGTCGAGCCACGCGACCATGCCCGAGGCCGCGAGCAGCGCGTCGGCGCTCGCCCGCTGTCCCTCGGAGACCGCGCCGTTGGCGAAGGCCCCCGTCGCGCCGTGGCCGATGCTCGCCGGCAGGTTCGGCATCGCCCGCACCACGGCCCGCGCCGCCGGCAGGCGCCCGCGCAGATCCGCGACGGTCTTGCCGGCCAGCACCGAGACGAGGAGGGTGTCCGGCCCGATCCGCCGGTCGAGGCCGGGCGCGGCCGCGTCGAGCCCCTGGGGCTTGATCGCGAGCACCAGCACGGCCGCCGGGGCGGGGTCGGGCGGGTTGAGGGCGACACCCCGGTCGGCGCAGAGCTGCGCCATCGTCTCGGAGGGCGCCGGGTCGAGCACGACGGTGGCGGCCGGGTCGAGGCCGGCCTCCAGCCAGCCCTCCAGCATCGCCCCGCCCATCTTGCCCGCGCCGACCAGCATCAGCGAGGCGGGCATGCCCGGCCGGGCGCTCACGCCTCGCCTTCGGTCTCGAACAGGGCGGCGTCGAGGGCCTCACGGGCGTTCTTGCCCGCCCAGAGAACGAACTGGAACGCCTGGAAGTAGCGCTCGCAGGCATCGACCGCGCATTTCATCATGGTCGCGCATTGCGGCTGGGTCGGCACCACCCCGCCCGCCAGGAGCAGGGAGTGGCGGAACATCACCACGTGGTCGCTCGACCACAGGTCGAAATGGCCGATCCAGAGCTGCTCGTTCACGAGGCCGATCAGCTTCTGGATCTCGGGGCGACGGCGCTCCGGCACCTTCAGGTCGAAGGCACAGGCCACGTGCAGGGCCTCCACGTCCTCGATCCAGGTGAAGGCGACGTGATAGTCGGTCCACCGGCCGGGACTGTTCACGGACATCTCGTCCGTTTCCGCCCGGTCGAAGATCCAGTCGCGCAGCGAAGCCAGCCGTTCGACCACGTCGAGCGGGTGCTCGGTCCGGTTCGGATCGTGATAGTCGATGTGAAGCAGCGGCATGACGATCCAAGTTGACGGCGCGGATACTCTCCGTGCCGGCGCAATGACCACGTGGCGAGGGGCGCCTCGACGCCCCGAGATCGAGAGTTGTTTGGCCGATAGGGAGGTGGACAACGAGAACGACTAGGAAACGTCCGCTCTCATCCTTCCGCCTGCCCCGAATCAGTCCATGACCCAATATAAACCGGGCGCGACTCGCGACACAAAGCCGATTGCGGGATCGGTGAACAGGAAACGGAATCGCCGGGGCGGCTTCCTGTGCAAAACCATTTCCGCCGAAATCAAGCCCCTTCGCTCAGGCCCGTGACCCCGGCGGCGGGGCCTGCCTTGGCTTCGAGGGCGGCGACGCGGGCGGTGAGGGCGTCGTTCTGGGTGCGGAGCGTGGTGACGAGGTCGCGCAGCACGTCCAGCTCCTCGCGGGAGGCCACGTCGAGGTCGCGGATCAGCCGTTCGGCCTGGGCGCGGACGACCGTCTCGGCCTCGCGGCGCACGCCCTGGGCGGCTCCGGCGGCGTCGGTCATCAGGCGGGCGAGGTCGTCGAACAGGCGGTTGGAGGGGGGCATCGTCCGTCTCCCGGAAGGGTCGCCGGACGCCGCGCCGGCGGCGCTGGCAAATCCGGGGACCGCGTGCGCCCCGACATAAGAATCTTGCGGCGCCGGGGCAACGCCGGCCCGGCTCGGATCGGTTCGTCGTCGGTCGAGGGGTGGCGCCCTCCGGTCGCGACCGGAAGGCGCCGAACGGCTTACATGCCGCGGCGCATCATCCGGCGCTCCATGTGGCGGCGCATCATGCGGCGCTCCATGTGCCGGTGCATCATGCGGCGCTCCATACGACGGTGCATCATCCGGCGCTCCATCGGCGACATGCGCACGTCCGTGGTCATGGCCTCGGGGGCGGCGATCGCGGTCGGGGAAGCGGGGACGGCAAGGGCGGGGGTCGCCAGCGCCGCGCCGAACAGGGACGCGAAGGCGGCGGCGGTCAGGGTCAGTTTCCTCACGAGGGAGACTCCAATTCTTCCGTTTGCCGGGATGACACCCGGTTTGTCCTCCCACTGGGGGAGGTTCGGGGAGCTTTCTCGTGCCCGCGAGGGCACGGCGGACCGTCGCCGATCCGCCGTGTGTAACGGTTAGGTCAGAGATTCGTTTCCTCGAAGGCTGCGACCCATTCTGCGCAGATGCCGGAGCGGACGATGTCCGCGCGGGTGAACTCCACGATCGGGATCGGCATCATCCGGCTCTTCACGAGGTGGATGACCGTGCGCAGGCCCGAGGTCTCCCGCAGGTCGGTCTGGGACACGTCGCCGTTGATGATGACCTGGCAATCGTCACCGATGCGGGTCAGGAACATCTTGATCTCGTTGGTGGTGGTGTTCTGCGCCTCGTCGAGGATCACGAGGCAGTTCTTGAAGGTGCGTCCGCGCATCACCTCGAAGGGGACGATCTCGATGTCCCCGGCCTTGAGGGCGATCTCGAAGGCGCCCGCACCCATCCGCTCCTTCATCGCCTCGGTGAGCGGGGCGACCCAGGGGGCGATCTTCTCTTCGAGGGTTCCGGGAAAGAAGCCGAGCGACCGGCCGGAGGGCACGTTGGGCCGCGTGATGACCACCTTGGCGATGCGGCGCTGGCGAAGCTGGTCGGCGGCGCGGGTCCCGGCGATGAAGGTCTTGCCGGTGCCGGCGGGGCCGAGGACGATGACTTGGGGGGAGCGGCCGAGGGCTTCGAGATACTCGGCCTGGCGATCGGTGAGAGGTTGTATCGGGCTAAGATGCCGCTCCTCGTCGAACCGTGTGCGGTGGAGGCGGGTCGTTCGGTCTTCAACCAATTCAAGGCGTGCGCGGCGTCTCTTCATGGGTCAACACTCCAACGGGGCTGGCCTATCTGGACGTGTACCTGAACCGACGTAGTCTACGTACTCCTGCTACTTTCAAGCATAGCGATGGGCCAATTCTTGGCGCTCATCGAAGTTCCAGGGCTTCGAAGGTTGCCTGTGGAGAGTAAACCATTTCACCCCCGGAACGGAGCCGGCGAAGCAACCAACACACCAAAATCGGCTGCGCGCCAGATTTGTTCACCGGGTGTGACTCGCGGGTGACGGTTTCGGGCCGGAGGGCCGGAAAGGCGCGAAGTCCAATTCCGTCCCGGGCCGCCGTGTCCCGGCGGCCACGCTCAGGCGGGCTGGACGAAGCTGTCGAGGACCATCTTCCGCCCCGCCTTGTCGAAATCGACCGTGAGCTTGTTGCCGTCCACCGCCGCGACCTCGCCGGGGCCGAACTTCGTGTGGAAGACCCGCTGCCCCGTGCTGTAGGCGGAGGGCGTGCCCGTCGACTTGGCGATCAACTCGCCCTCGATCTGCCGGGGGCCCGACGAGGCCGTGCCCCGCCGGCCGGGCGAGGCGCCGAAGCCGCGCCCGCCGGTATTGGCATTCGTGCGCTCTTGCGCCCGCTGCCAGCCCGGCGTGCCGTAGCTCGATCCGAAGGGCTGCGGGTTGCGGTCGAAGCGCGAGGCGCCGGCCGAATAATGGGCGGGGGCGTCCACCACATCCACCGAGGCGGCGGGCAACTCATCGATGAAGCGCGAGGGGATGGTCGAGGACCACAGCCCGTGGATGCGCCGGTTGACCGCGAAGGAGAGCTTCGCGCGCTTGCGGGCGCGGGTGAGGCCGACATGGGCGAGGCGGCGCTCTTCCTCCAGGCCCGCGCGGCCGCTCTCGTCCAGGGCGCGCTGGTTCGGGAACAGCCCGTCCTCCCAGCCGGGGAGAAACACCGTGTCGAACTCCAGACCCTTGGCGGCGTGGAGCGTCATCAGCGAGACGCGGTCGGCGCCCTCGGCCTCGGAGGCTTCCATCACCAGGGAGACGTGTTCGAGGAAGGCCGCCATGTCGGGGAATTCCTCCATGGAGCGGACGAATTCCTTCAGGTTCTCCAATCGGCCGGCGGCGTCGGCGGAACGCTCCTTCTGCCACATCTCGGTGTAGCCGGATTCCTCCAGGATCGTCTGTGCGACCTCGTTGTGCGGCTGGCTCTCCACGAGGCGCGCCCAGCGGGAAAAGCTCTCGGTCAGCGCCCGCAGGGTCTGGCGGACCTTGGGCTTGAGTTCGTCGGTCTCGCACAGGCGACGGGCGGCGGTGAGCAGCGGCACCCGCTCCGCGCGGCCGTAGCCGTGCAGTTGCTGCAAGGTGGCGTCGCCGAGGCCGCGCTTGGGCGTGTTGACGATCCGCTCGAAGGCGAGGTCGTCGCTGCCGTTCATGGTGACGCGCAGATAGGCGAGCGCGTCGCGGATCTCGGCCCGCTCGTAGAAGCGCGGGCCGCCGATCACCCGGTAGGGCAGGCCGAGCTGCACGAACCGATCCTCGATCTCGCGCATCTGCGCCGAGATGCGCACCAGCACCGCAATCTCCGAGAGCGCATGCTTCTTCACCTGAAGCGTTTCGATGGCCTCGGCGAGCAGACGCGCCTCCTCCTCGGAATCCCAGGCGCCCGTCACCGTCACCGGCTCGCCGGGCTCGTCCTCGGTGCGCAGCGTCTTGCCGAGCCGGCTCTCGTTCTTGGCGATGAGGCCCGAGGCGGCGGCGAGGATGTGCCCCGTCGAGCGGTAGTTGCGCTCCAGCCGGACCACGGTGGCGCCGGGGAAGTCGTGCTCGAAGCGCAGGATGTTGTCGACCTCGGCGCCGCGCCAGCCATAGATCGACTGGTCGTCGTCGCCGACGCAGGCGACGTTCTTGCGCTTCTGCGCCAGCAGCCGCAGCCACAGGTACTGCGCGACGTTGGTGTCCTGGTACTCGTCGACGAGGATGTACTTGAACCGCTCCTGGTAGTTTTCGAGGACGTCCGGGTTCTCACGCCAGAGCTTGAGGCACAGCAGCAGCAGATCGCCGAAATCGACCGCGTTCAGGGTCGCGAGGCGGGCCTGGTAGGCGGTGTAGAGGGCGCCGCCCTTGCCGAAGGCGAAGGAGGTCGCCTCGCCCGGCGGCACCTGCTCCGGCGAGAGGCCGCGGTTCTTCCAGCCGTCGATCGTGTGGGCGAGGGCGCGGGCGGGCCAGCGCTTCTCGTCGATGTTCTGGTCGGCCAGCACCTGCTTCATCAGGCGAAGCTGGTCGTCGGTGCCGAGGATGGTGAAGTCCGATTTCAGCCCCACCATCTCGGCGTGGCGGCGCAGGATCTTGGTGCCGATGGCGTGGAAGGTGCCGAGCCAGGGCATGCCCTCGCCCGCCGGGCCGATCAGCGACCCGATCCGCGACTTCATCTCGCGGGCGGCCTTGTTGGTGAAGGTCACGGCCAGGATGTCGAAGGGCCGGGCGCGGCCGGTGGTGATCAGGTGCGCGATACGCGTGGTCAGCACCCGCGTCTTGCCCGTGCCCGCGCCCGCGAGCACGAGGATCGGCCCCTCCGTCGTCTCGACGGCGAGGCGCTGCTCGGGGTTCAGCCCGTCGAGATAGCCGTCCGACTCCCGCCTCAGCGTGCCGAGGGCGCGGGCGGTGATCGATGCGGTGGGGCCGTCCGCGGCGGGCAGGGCATTCGGGCGGTTCTGCATCGTCCCTCACTGGACCAAATCGCGAACGGCGTCGAGGCCGGAACCCCTCCGCGGGCCACCGCTTGACCCGTCAGACATCTCGATATCCGACACCGCAAGGCCCCCCATGCGTCCGTTCACCGCCCTCGCCACTCTCTCTCTGTCCCTCGCCCTCACCGCCGCCCCGGCCCTGGCACAGGTGCAGCAGGCCAACCCGAACGCCGCCAACGATTCGATGTCGCGGATGAGCACCCAGCGCTCGCAGGAGATCGGCGCCGGCCCCTCCGCGAACAGCGGCGCGACGATGACCCAGCCGCGCAGCGCCCCGACCCCGCCGCCCATCCCGTCGCCCATCCCCAGGGCCGGCGGCGCCACGGGCCGCTGAGGGCTCGCGCGGGGCCGCCCCCTTCATGCTATAGGCGCGGGCGGGCGGCCCACGGGGGCACGCGGAGAGGTCTGGAACGGGAACGGTGCGTGATCTGCTGACCGCGCTGGCAGGCGCGATCGTCCTCGTCCTGATCGCGGCGCTCGCCGTTCCGCCCTTCATCGACTGGACGGCCCACCGGGCCTTCATCGACCGCACGCTGTCGCAATCCCTCGGGGTGCCGGTGCAGAGCCAGGGCCGGGTCGAGGTGCGGCTCCTGCCCTCGCCGCGCCTGCGCGTCGACCGGCTCGTCGTCGGCGGGCGGGACGGCCCCGCCCTCGACGCCCGCTTCGTGAAATCCGAGATCGCGCTGGCCCCGCTCCTGAAGGGCGAGGCGCGGTTCACCGAGACGCGGGTCGGCCGGGCCGAAATCCGTCTGCCGGTGAGCGAGGGCGAATCGGTCCACCTGCCGCGCGGCCTCCTCGACGGGCTGCGCACGAAGGATCTCGCCATCGAGAACCTTCAGATCCAGCAATTCCTCGTCACCACGGCGGTGCGCGCCACCGGCCGGACGGACCAGTTCACCGCCGACGACGTGCGGGTGCAGGCGCCCTCCCTCGTCGGCCCCTGGCGCATCGAGGCGACGAGCGGCGGCGTGCCCTTCCGGGCCGTCAGCGGCACGCCCGATCCCGAGGACCGTCTGCCGGTGAAGATCTCCGGCGGCGGCGACGCTTCGCCCCTGTTCGAGGTCGACGCGAAGTTCGGGCTCGCCCTCGACGACACCGATTCGGATGCCAGCATCGTGCGGGCCGAGGGCACCGCGCGGCTCGTCGTCGGGCCGCCGAGCCAGGCGGCGGGCGCCTACCTGCCCTTCACCCTGTCCGGCGCGTTCAAGTCGCGCGGCACGCAGGTGCGGTTCGATCAGGCGAGCGTGGACATCGATCCCGGCGGCAAGACCCTGCGCCTCGAAGGGACCGGCCGCCTCGACCTGCACCAGTGGCGGGCGGCTCTCGCCCTCAAGGCGCGCCGGCTCGATCTCGACGCCTTTCTCACCTCCACCGAGGGCGGGGCCCTGCTGGCACGGGGCATCCCGCGCGGTGGCTGGGGCCTGCCGGTGATGCTCGATCTCGACGTCGCGGTGGACAGCGCCGCCTTCGGGGCCGCCGAATGGAGCGACATCGCGGTCGCGGGCACGGCGGAGCGGGGGGGCGGGCTCCTCATCCGGCGCCTCGCCGCGACCGGCCCCGGCGAGGCGCGGATCACCGCCAGCGGCGAGATCGAGGGGGCGCCCCTGCGGCTCACCGGCCCGGTCTCGCTCCTCGCCAAGCAGTCGGACGCCCTCGGGCGGCTGCTGCGCCGCCTCGGCGCCGAGGGGCCGTGGCTGAGCCTGTTCGACGGGCGGCCCCTCGACCTCTCGGCGGATGTCGCGGCCTCGCCCTCCGATCTTTCCCTGCGGAACCTGCGCGCCGGGTTCGGCACCGCCCGCCTCAGCGGCAATGCCCGCTACGTCGCCCCCGAGGCCGGCACGCGGGGCCGGTTCGAGGCGCAGCTGCTGGCGAGCGGCCTCGACATCGCCGCCCTCCCGCCCTCCGGCACGGCCCTCTCGGCCCTGCGCGACATGGACCTCGCCCTGACCCTCCAGGCGAAGGACGTGCGCTTCGGCAGCGTCGGCTCCGGGGCGGGCACCATCGCCGCGCGGATTCAGTCCGACGGAAGCCGCCTCGTAGTGGACAGCCTTGACGTGAGCGACCTCGCGGGCGCCAGCGCCAAGCTCTCCGGCTCCCTCGCGGCGGACGGCACGGGTCGCATCGCCGGCCGGCTCCAGGCCCCCGCCGCCGCGCCCCTGGTCGGGCTGCTCGAACGGGTGTGGTCGGACGAGTTGCAGGCCGTCCCCGCCTTCCTGCGCACCGCGCCCCTCGACCTCGCCGTGGTCCTCGACCGGGACGCGCCGGAGAGCGGCGGCCTGCGGGTGCAGGCCAAGGGCAAGGCCGGCGGCGGCACCCTCGACCTCGCCGTGCGCAGCCGCGACGGACGCATCCTGGCCGGCAACGGCACGCTCTCCACCCCCCACGCGGGATCGTGGTTCGGCCGCACCGACATCCCCGGGCTGCAACAGCCGGCGGACCTGCGCGTCACCGCCGAGCCGCGCGGCGCGGTCTCGGAGCTGCGCCTGCCGAAGGAGCCCGAGGGGACGGGCTTCGCCCTCACCCTCGCCGGCACCGTGGCGGGGCTCTCCATCGGCACCGACCAGCCGATCCTCCTGCCCGCGAAGGGCGCGGCGCCGGAGGGCGGGCGGATCACCCTGCGCACGGCCGACCTCGCCCCGTTCCTCACCCTCGCGGGCGCGGCGCGGCTGGAGCCGGGCGCATGGCCCGCCGACCTCACCGCGACCCTGTCCGCGGACGGGGGCGATCCGCAGGCGGCGGTCAGCGGCACCGTCGCGGGCTCCGCCGTCGAGGGCACGCTCATCCGCGGCGGCGACGGCGCCTTGCGCGGCAGGGCGCGCCTCGCCCAGCTGTCGCTGCCCCGGCTCGCGGCCGCCTTGCTCATGCCGCAGGAGGGGGGCCGCCCCGGCCCGCTCCCGGCCCGGCCGCAGGGCAGCCTCGACCTCGGTGTCGCGCGCCTCGATCTCGGCCGGGGGCTCGTCGCCTCGGACGCGGCCTTCACCCTCGGCCTGGAGCCCGACACCCTCACCCTCGGCGGCCTGACGGCGCGGCTAGCGGACGGGCGACTCTCCGGCACCGCGACCCTGGCGCGCCGGGGCGACAGCCTCGCCGTGACGGGGGAGGGGAGCGCGGAGGATTTGTCGCTCGCCGCCCTGTCCGGGGGCCGCGCGCTCACCGGTCGCCTGACCGCCGGGATGCGATTCGCGGCGAGCGCCAACGCCCTGCCGGCGCTGGCGGCCAACCTCGCCGGGAGCGGTCGCCTGACGCTCAAAGACCTCGCCGTCTCGGGGCTCGATCCCGCCGCCCTCGGCCGGGCCCTGGCGCTGGCCGCCGAGGCCGAGGACCCGCTGCGCGAGGGGCGGCTCGGTGCTCTGGTCTCGCAGGAACTCGGCAAGGCGGGGGCGCAGGCTCCCGCGCCGGTCTCGGCCCCCGCCACCATCGTCGGCGGCGTGCTGCGGGCCGGACCCCTCGACATCGATCTCGGCCCCGCCCGCTGGACCGGCAGCGTCACCGAGGATCTGCGGGAAGGCCGCCTCGACGCGCGCGGTACCCTCGTCGGCGGCGCGGTGCCCCCAGGCTGGCCGGCGGGCCCGCCTTCGGTGCAGTACGCCCTGACCGGCAGCCTTGCCGACCCGGCGCGGAGCCTCGATGCCGGCCCCCTGGCGACCGGCCTCGCGGCCTTCGTCCTGCAGCGCGAACTGGAATCGCTGGAACTGAACGAGGCGGACCAGATCGAGCGACAGCGCCGCCGCGACCGGATCGAGCTCGACAAGACCCGCGCCGCCGCCCTCAAGGCCTACGCGGACAAGCTCGCCGCCGAGGAGGCCGAGCGCCAAGCCCGCGAGCGCAGCGAAGCGCCCGCCCCGGCAGCCCCGGAGCCGGTGTCGCCGCAACCGTAGCGACCCATTGATCTGCCTTCCTTGCAGAGGAGATGATCCAGTTTCGCCTTATGTCGTTCATAGAGCGGTGAGATGCCCCGGCCGATCCTGCCAGAGACGATGACCTCGCCGGAGACGGGCCTGACGCTCGCGCGCGGCGTGCGTCCCTTCGCGGTGACATACAAGGGCGAGACGCTCACCGTCGACCTGCCGGGCTATTACCCCGACGGCGAGGGGGAGGGCGTCCATGTCGGCGACGACATGACCATCGTGGATGCGGCGCTGCGGACCCTCAAGGAGAGGATCGACGGGCTACCGAGCCCGGCGACCATCCGCCGGGTCCGGCGCAAGCTCAAGCTCTCCCAGCGGGAGGCCGGGACCCTGCTGCGGGTGGGCGAGGCCGCGTTCGACAAGTACGAGCGCGGCCTCGTGGAACCCAGCGGGCCGACGATCCAGCTCATGCGCGTGCTGGACCGCCACCCCGAACTGGCCGAGGAGCTTCGGCTTTCCTACTCCACCCCCGCCGCCGTCAGGGCGAAGGCGTAGATCAGGGCGACCTCTTCCAGGCGGTCGAACCGGCCGGCGGCGCCGCCGTGGCCGGCTTCCATGTTGATCTTGAGCAGGATCGGCCCCCCGCCCGTCATGGTCGCGCGCAGGCGGGCGACCCATTTCGCCGGCTCCCAATAGGTCACGCGCGGGTCGGTGAGGCCGCCGAGCGCCAGGATCGCCGGATAGGCCTTCGCCTGCACGTTGTCGTAGGGCGAGTAGGCGAGGATCGTCTCGAAGGCCGCGACGCTCTCGGCCGGGTTGCCCCATTCGGGCCATTCCGGCGGGGTGAGCGGCAGTTCCGCGTCGAGCATCGTGTTCAGCACGTCCACGAAGGGCACGTCCGCGACGATGCCGGCGAAGAGCTCCGGCGCGATGTTGGCCACCGCGCCCATCAGCATCCCGCCCGCCGAGCCGCCATGGGCGACGATGCGCTTCTCCGCCGTGTAGCCGGCCGCGATCAGCGCCCGCGCGCAGGCCACGAAATCCGTGAAGGTGTTCGGCTTCTTCTCGCGCTTGCCGTCGAGGTACCAGCGCCAGCCCTTCTCCGTGCCGCCCCGGACATGGGCGATGGCGTAGACGAAGCCGCGATCCACCAGGGAGAGCAGGTTCGTGCGGAAGGCCGCCGGCATCAGCGTGCCGTAGGAGCCGTAGCCGTAGAGCAGCAGCGGCGCGGAGCCGTCGAGCGCCTGCCCCTTCCGGTGAAGGAGCGAGATCGGCACCTCCTGCCCGTCCTCGGCGGTCGCGAACAGGCGGCGCGTCACGTAGTTCGCCGGATCGTGCCCGCTCGGCACCTCCTGGCGCTTGCGCAGGTAGCGCTCGCGACTGGCGCAATCGTAGTCGAAGGTCTCGGCCGGGGTCGTCATGGAGGAATAGACGAAGCGGATCCGCGCCGTCTCGAACTCGCTGCCGGGCTGCAGGCCCAGGGAATAGGCCTCCTCCCCGAAGGCCACCGGGTGCTCCTGCCCGTCGAGGAGGTCGCGCACCACGATGCGGGGCTTCGCGTTCTCGATCTCCAGCCGCACCATGTGGCCGGAGAGGACGTGCAGGTGGCGGATCATCACCCCCGCCCGGTGGGGCACCAGATCCCGCCAGTTCTCAATGCCCGGATCGGAGAGCGGCGCGGTGACGACCTTGAAGTCCTCGGCGCCGTCCGCGTTGGTGCGGATGAACAGGCTCTCGCCGTGGTCGTCCACCGAGTAGATCAGGAGCGGCGTGCGCGCCTGGACGAGGAGCGCGGGCGAGGTCGGCGCGGCGCGCGCGATGAGGCGCACCTCGGCAGTCTCGTGGTCGCTCGCGGTGATGGCCAGGAACCGGCCGGACTGCGTCTCCGAGATGTGGACGAAGTAGCCGGCATCCGGCTCGACATAGACCGTCTCGTCTTCGCCCTGCGTCGTCCCGAGCCGGTGAAACATCACCCGCGCCGGGCGGTGGTTGGCGTCGAGGGCGACGTACCAGAAGCCGCTGCCGTCCGCCGTCCAGACGGCCTCGCCGGAGGTCGCCTCGATCAGGTCCGGTCCGTCCTCCCCCGTGGCGAGGTCGCGCACCCGAATCGCGTGCAATTCCGAGCCCTTAGTGTCGGCGCCCCAGGCGAGGCGGGCGTGGTCGTCCGAATGGGAGGCCGAGGCGATCTCGAAGAAGGGGAGCCCCGTGCCCTCCTTGTCGCCGTCGATGAGGATCGTCTCCTCCTCCGGCAGGCCGAGCGGCGCCTCCGGCCGGGTGGGGCGGCGGCAGACCAGGGGGTGCTGCCCGCCGTCGCGGTGGCGGGTGTAGTAGGCGAAGGGCCCGTCCGGCTCGGGCACGCCGCTGTCGTCCTCGCGGATGCGGGCGCGCATCTCGGCGACGAGGCGCTTGCGCAGGTCGGCGGTGCCGGCGAGCGCGGCGTCGGTATAGGCGTTCTCCGCGCGGAGATACGCGGCGATGTCCTCCGGCAGCGCGGCGGGGTCCTTCAGCACCGCCTGCCAGTTCGCGGCCTTGAGCCACGCGTAATCGTCCTCGACCGTCCGCCCGTGGACGGTGACCTGCGACGGGCGGATCTCGGCGACCGGCGCGTCCCCGCCCTTGCCCTTCAGCATCTGCGCCCACTCCGTCTCGGCATTCATGGTCTTGGCATTCATGGCGCCGGGTGTGCCGCGTGCGGCGGACGGAGGCAAGCGGAGCCGTCGCGAGGTCCCAAAGCAACTGCGGATCGTATCTAAGTGCTGAATACTACTGCAGGAGAGGTATTGCAAATCAAATGAGGGATATTGGAAGCAATTGATTCGTCAATTTTGCCGTATTGGCGCCTTGCGATGCCTTGTCCGATATCTTACCCGAATTGAATGCCGCATGGTGTGGTTGTCGCGAAGTCAGGCTCCGGCGGCATGAAGCAAGATTGTTAGTGATAACTCAGTCAGCGCGTTAGCGATTTAAAAACTAAACAGGAAACGACACGGGCTAACCACTCACTGCCCTTGAGGTAAGGATCTAAGGTCATGAAAAGACAGCAAGTCGCGCTCGACCGGATGCGGATGACCGTCAAGATCGCCACGTCCTACGTCGGCAACAGGAACGTCGCGGCGGAAGAACTCGTGCCCCTGCTCGAGCGCATCAGTCATGCGCTGGTCGGGGTGGCGACGGGCAAGGTCGTGGCGAAGGCGTCCACCGGCCCACTCGAGCCGGCGGTGCCGATCAAGAAGTCGGTGACGGACGAGTACATCATCTGCCTGGAGGACGGGCGCAGCTTCAAGTCGCTGAAGCGGCACTTGCGGGCGAAATACAATCTCAGCCCCGAGCAGTACCGAGCCAAGTGGGGCCTGCCGCCGGATTACCCGATGGTGGCGCCGAACTACGCCGAGGCGCGCTCCAAACTCGCCAAGGCGATCGGCCTCGGCCAGCCACGCGAGAGCTTCGGGCAGGCGGCCTGATCCGCCGCTTCGGCCCCGGGTTCCGGCCCGGGGCAGGGCAACGCTTGCGCGCCCGCGGCGTTATGGCTGAGCCAAGCTTGCAGCATTGGGCTCAGCGAGGAACGACATGGCCCGTGACCCCGTGACCGGCGAGGCGAGCCCCGCCGAGGATCTTGATGCCATCAACGCCAACCTCGCGGAGTGGGCGGCGCGCTCGGCCGCGACCAGCGACGCGCTGGTGGAGCGGTTCGAGGCCATGGGCTACGAAGTCCGCGGCAAGGACGAGGACGCGATCGCCGAGGTGCTGCGCCACCCGCCGACGCGCCCTGTGGACAGATCGGCCTGAATTCTTGACCTAAGACTATTTTCTGGTATCTCGGGTTCCCTCGGTCCACCGCGTCACGACGAGGGAACAAATCATGAACAAGCGCATGGATAGCGTGACCCGTGGCCCCCTGCGGCGGGGCGAGGCGCGGCGGGCGGCCCCCGCGAGCGTGATCCTCTCGCGGGAGGCGACGCGGCTGCTGGCGGCCCTGGCGAATCCGGGGGCGGAGGCGCGGCCCGATCCGTTCGACGGGGAGGCGCTGATCGTCCGCCGGGCGGAAGGCGGGGTGTCCCTCGGCGGCGGGCGGTTCCCCCGGCGGGCGGCGGAGGAGTTGCGCGCGGCCGACCTCGCGGCGGCGATGGCGGGCGGGCGCGTGGTGGTGACGGCGCCGGGCCTCGCGCGGCTGCGGCGGGAGCAGGGCGGCGCCATCGAGCCGTTCCGGGGGCAGCATCTCGACGTGGTGCGGGGCCGGGGGCCGGGCGAGCCGCCCCTGCGCGATGCCGGGGAGAGCCCGCTCGCCTGGATGGCCCGCCGCCGGGACCGCGACGGGCGCCCGATGATCGATCCGGTCGAGTACGAGGCGGGGGAGCGCCTGCGCCGGGACATCGCCCAGGCGCTGATGCTGCCGAAGATGGGCGCGGACTGGACCGCCCCCCGCGTCGATGGCGGCGGCGCGCGGGATCCGGCCTCCGGGTCCGACACGGCGGTGGCGGCGCGCCAGCGGGTGCGGGCGGCGCTCGCGGCGGTGGGGCGCGACCTGTCGGACCTGCTCCTCGACCTCTGCGGCTTTCTGAAGGGGCTGGAGCGGATCGAGACCGAGCGCCGCTGGCCGGCGCGCTCGGCCAAGGTGGTGGCCCGCATCGCCCTGGCCCGGCTCGCGGAGCATTACGGGCTGGAGCGCGAGGCGCGCGGGCCGGAGCGGGCCCGCTCCCGCCTGTGGCGGATGAACGGCTAGGCCGAGAGGCGCACCGCGTCGCGGTGGATGCGGTCGGCCATGGCGCGCACGCCGTTGGAGCGCTGCGGCGTCAGGTGCTCGCCGAGGCCGAGCTTGGTGTAGAGGGCGAAGGCGTCGGTGTCGGCGGCTTCGCGGGGGGATTTGCCGTCGAACAGGGCGACCATCAGGGCGACGAGGCCCCGCACGATATGGGCGTCGCTGTCGCCTTTCACCCGCAACCTGCGGTCGCCGCCGGCCTCGTCCACCGCGAGGTCGAGCCAGACCTGGCTGGCGCAGCCCTGCACCTTGTTGGCCTCGGCGTGCAGGGCCTCGTCGGCGGGGGGCAGCTGGCGGCCGAGTTCGATCAGGTAGCGGTAGCGCTCCTCCCAATCGTCGATGAACTCGAAATTGTCGATGATGGTCGTGATGGGCGGCAGCATGATGGGGCTCACGGCGCCTCGGTGGCGCGGGGCAGGGGCAGTTCCAGCGTCAGCGGGTTGGCGGGGGTCGCCTCGCCGCTGGCCAGGATCTCGGCCTGGGCGGCGTAGGCGGCGATGAGGCGCGGGCCGAGCTTCGGCACGGTCGGCCGGTTCGGCTCGCCGACATCGCTGACGTTGGAGATGACGGTGACGGTGATCGGCGCGTCCGGCGGCGCCTCGATGCCGATAGCGATGGAGCAGGCCACGGTCTCGGCGGTGGCGTCGAGGCATTCGGCGACAATCTCGGCGACGATCATACCGAGCGCGTTGGCGGTGCGCGGCTCCACGAGGCCGTTGCCGCCGCCGTTCACCTGCACGCCGATCCGCCCGGCCCGGCGCAACTGCCCGAGGCCGGAGGCGAGGCGGCGCAGGTAGTCGCGCAGGTCGATGGAGGCGATGTGCGGCGCCTCGTGCAGGTGCTGCTGCACCAGGGCGATGGCCCGCACCCGCTGGCCCAGGGCCTCGAAGCTGCCCCGGCAGGCATCCGGGGCGGCGCGGCCGTAGAGGCCGATCAGGCTCACCATCACCTGAAGGTTGTTGCGCACCCGGTGGTAGACCTCGGCAAGCAGCGCCTCCTTCTCGGCGAGGGCGTGCTCGATATGCTCCTCGGCATGCTTCCGGTCGGTGATGTCGAAGCAGGAGCCGAGATAGCCGAGGAAGCGACCCTCCTCCACGAGGGGGCGCGCGGTGTCGAGGAGCCAGCGGTAGACGCCGTCGTGCCGGCGCAGCCGGAACTCCACGGTGAAGGGCTCCCGCGCGGCCAGCGCCGTCTCGACGATCCGGGCGTGGCGCTCGAAATCCTCCGGGTGCAGGCCCTCGCGCCAGCCCCGGCCGAGCTCGTCCGCCAGGGTCCGCCCGGTGAATTCCAGCCAGCATTCATTGTGGTGGACCGCCTGACCATACTGGTCGGAACGCCACAACATCAGAGGCACCACGTCCGCGAAACGGCGGAAGCTGTCGCTCAGGGCAGCAGCCCCCGCATCGTCCGACACCTGGGATCCGCTCCGATCAGCCGATGATGGGATTTCGCCCATGCTTAACTCTTAGCGCTATCGGGATGGGTGGCCGAAGGAAACGCGCCGGTCAACGTGTCGGGGTGGGTGCCGTTCCGGCTTCACACAGGGGACATGCCGACGCGCCACCTCTCTCAAGACCGCAGGCCCAGGATATGATTTTTATCGTTGACAGCGGTGCGCTGGTTCGGTAGAAGGTACGCACGCTCAAGAAGTGTGGGGGCGGCCGATGCCTAACAAAGCCGGCCACCCGGCCGCATTGCGCGCCGAGGCGCAGCGTCTCCTTCAAGACAGAAGCCTGACCGTCGGCGCCATCGCGCAGCGGCTCGGCGTGCCCGCGCGCACAGTCGTCGGGTGGAACCTGCGCTGCGGCGCGCGCCCGCCGAAGCCCCATCCGCGCACCCTCAAGGAATGGCTCCCGTCCCGGCGGGGGGCGATGTCCCGGCTTCTCGCGGTGCCGGAGATCGACCCCGGCGACGTCGCGGAGGCGGCGGGCTATGCGCGGGACGCGGCGGACATGCTGCTCGCCGCCTTCGGCGCCGCGCCCTGGCGCGAATCGGATGGGGACGTGGCGGACCCGCCCCATCTGCGGGCGCGGCTGCGGGCGCATATCGGCCGGCAGATCGCGGTGCTCGATGCGGCGCTCTCGGCGCCGGAGCGGCCGGGGCTCGATTCGGCCAAGGTGCTGCGCGACCTCGGCGGCCTGAAGCGGCTGCTGGACGATCTCGATTCCGATGGGGCAGGGGAGGGCGCGGTCCATGACGAGCCGTCCCGCTCCGATGATTCCGCCGGCTTCGGCGACCCAGCCGCCCTCCGCGAGGAGATCGCGCGGCGCTTTGATCGCTTTGTCGCGGGCGGGGAGGCTCCCTGACTTCCTGGCTGGCCTGCCGCCGGATCTGCTGGCCGGGCTCGACGCCGATTGGCTCCACCGGGCGCGGGCGGATCAGCTCCCGCCGGAGGGCGACTGGACCATCTGGGCGGTGATCGGCGGGCGCGGCTGCGGCAAGACGCGGGCGGGGGCCGAATGGGTCGATGCCCTGGCGCGGGGCGACCCCGCCTTCACGGGGGAGGCGGTGGGGCGGATCGCCCTGGTCGGCGAGACCCTGCACGATGTCCGCGACGTGATGATCGAGGGGGAATCGGGCCTGCTCAACCTGCCCCGGCGGGGCCGGGCGCGGCCCGTCTGGTTCCCCAGCCGCCGCCGGCTGGTCTGGGGCAACGGGGCGGTGGCGCAGGCCTTCTCGGCCGAGGAGGCCGATTCCCTGCGCGGCCCGCAATTCGGCGCGGCGTGGTGCGACGAGATCGCCAAGTGGCGCGAGGCGGAGGCCGCCTTTGACATGCTGCAATTCGGCCTGCGCCTCGGGGCGCGGCCGCGCAGCCTCGTCACCACCACGCCCCGGCCGGTGCCGCTGATCCGGCGGCTGCTCGCCGACCCGCGCACGGTCGTCACCCGGGCGCGCACCCACGACAACGCCGAGAACCTCGCCCCGGATTTTCTCTCGGCGGTGGTCGGGCGCTACGCCGGCACCCGCCTCGGGCGGCAGGAGCTCGACGGCGAGCTCATCGCCGACCGGCCGGACGCCCTGTGGACGCGGGAGGGGATCGAGGCGGCCCGCGTCGCGGCGGCGCCGGACCTCTCGCGGATCGTCGTGGCAGTGGACCCGCCCGCGAGTTCCGGGGCGCGCTCGGATGCCTGCGGGATCGTCGCCGCCGGGCGGCAGGGGGAGCGCGCCTTCGTGCTCGCGGATGCGAGCCTGCGCCGGGCCACGCCCGAGGCCTGGGCGGCGGCGGCGCTCGCGCTCTACCACCGGTTGGAGGCCGACGCCCTCGTGGTGGAGGTGAACCAGGGGGGCGAGATGGCGGAGAGCGTCATCGCCCAATGCGACCCCGCCGTGCCGGTGGTGGCGGTGCGGGCGCGGCGGGGGAAATACCTGCGGGCGGAGCCGGTCTCGCTGCTCTACGCCCGTGGCCTCGTCCACCATGTCGGCACGCTGCCCGCGCTGGAGGACGAGATGTGCGATTTCGGGCCCGACGGCCTGTCGAACGGGGCCTCCCCGGACAGGCTCGACGCCCTCGTCTGGGCGCTCACCGACCTCATGCTCGGCGCCCGCGCCGAGCCGAGGATCCGGCGCCTGTAGCGGGAACCGCGAGGCGCCGGGACCGGCCTTACTTGTTGCTGCCGCCGCCTTGCGGCACGGCGCGGGAGGGCTGGCCCGCATTGCCGCCGGCCGAGGAATTGGTGGTGACCGTGTCGGCGGGGTTGCCGTTCGAGATGGTGGCGGCGTTCGGCGCACCGGTCGAGCCCGATTGCGGCGTGACCACGGGGGCCGAGGATTGCGGCGCGGTGGGCGGGGTCGCGGCCGTCTGCGCCAGGGCGGCGCCGGTCAGGCCGAGCACGATGGTCGTGGACGCGACGATGGAACGAACGAGCATGTAAGCGAACCCTCTTTGCAAGATGTCTCGCTGTCCAACGTGCCCCGGCGCGAAGAGGTTCGCAGAAAAACGGCGCGCCCCGTGAAGGGCGCGCCGTCAGTGGGTCCGTGGTCTCTGGAACGAACCGTATTCCGAATACAGCATCATGCTGTGGCTCGCTGTGGCGAAAGCATCACGCCCACCGGGCAATGCGTCATTCTTTCGCGCCTAAGTTGCGTCGCCCCGCGCGCCGCCTTCCTCCCGCACGAGGCAAACCATGCCCAAGCTTCTCGACCGGCTCGTCCGGGCGGCCGGACGCGCACGCCCGCCTCTCGCCACCAAGGCGTCGCCGCCGGGCTTCGCGCTCTATGCCGATTGCCGGCCGAACTGGACGCCGCGCGATCCGGCCTCCCTGGCGCTCGCGGGCTACCAGCGCAATCCGGTCGTCTACCGGGCGGTGCGGCTCGTGGCGGAATCGGCCGCGAGCCTGCCGCTCAGCGCAGTCTCCGGCGACGGGCGGGGGCTGATGGCGCTCCTCGCCCGGCCGAACCTGCGCGAGAGCGGCGTGCAGCTGCTGGAGACGGTCTATGCCGACCTGTTGCTCGCCGGCTCGGCCTATCTCGAAGCGGTGAGCGTCGATGGCCGCGTGGTCGGGTTGCAGGCCCTGCGGCCGGAGCGGATGCGGGTGGTGACGGGGCCCGACGGCTGGCCGAGCGCCTACGTCTACACGGTGGGCGGGCGCAGCCGCCGCTTTGACCTGATGGACGGAATGGTGCCGCCGATCCTGGCGCTCACCCTGTTCCATCCCGGCGACGACCATGGCGGCCTGCCGCCCATCGCGGCGGCGGCGACGGCGCTCGACATCCACAACGCGGCGGCGGCCTGGAACAAGGCGCTCCTCGACAACGCCGCCCGGCCCTCCGGCGCCCTCGTCTTCGCGGGGGCCTCCCTGTCCGAGACGCAGTTCGACCGGCTGAAGGGCGAGCTGGAGGCGAATTACCAGGGGGCGGGCAATGCGGGGCGCCCGCTCCTTCTGGAGGGCGGGCTCGACTGGAAGCCGCTGGCGCTTTCCCCCCGCGACATGGATTTCGTGGAGGCCAAGAACGCGGCAGCGCGGGAGATCGCCCTGGCCTTCGGGGTGCCGCCCCTGCTCCTCGGCCTGCCGGGGGACAGCACCCACGCCAACTACGCCGAGGCCAACCGCGCCCTCTACCGCCAGACCCTGATCCCCCTCGCGCGGCGCACGGCGCAGACCATCGCCCATTGGCTCGAACCGGCCTTCGGCGCGGTGGAGCTGGAACCGGACCTCGACCGGATCGAGGCCCTGGCCTCCGAGCGGGAATCCCTGTGGCGGCGCGTCCAGGGCGCCGACTTCCTCACCCAGGCCGAGAAGCGCGAGGCGGTGGGCTACCCGCCCGAGGCCCCGTCCCTCTGAGCCGTCATCGCGAGCGTAGCGAAGCGACCCAGGGCAGCGGGACGCCTCAAGTGGTGGCGCATCCCTGGATTGCTTCGCTGCGCTCGCAAAGACGGGTGTGGTCGAAGGCTCGGGTCTTCTCCTCAAGCAGGACACTTCCATGGATGGCCTCATCACCGGCTATGCCAGCCTTTTCGGCGTGCCCGATCTCGGCCGCGACGTGGTCATGCCCGGCGCCTTCGCCGGCACGCTGGCCCGGCGCGGCGCGGCGGGCGTGCGGATGCTGTTCCAGCACGATCCGGCCGAGCCCATCGGCCGCTGGATCGCGCTCCGCGAGGATGCGCGCGGCCTCTACGCGGAGGGCCGGCTCAACCTCGCCGTCCAGCGCGCCCGCGAGATCGCGGCGCTGATGCGCGAAGGGTCGCTCGACGGCCTCTCCATCGGTTTCCGCACCCTCAGCGCCCGCCCCGGCGCCGACGGGTCCCGCCGCCTGCAGGGGATCGACCTCTGGGAGATCTCCGTCGTGACCTTTCCCCTGCAGCCGGGGGCGCGGGCGAGCCCGAGCCCCAGCCCCGAGGCCCTGCGCGGCCTCGCCCGGCTCATCGCCCCCGCCCGACCCCTTTCCACCCCCCGCACCGAGGTTTGCCGATGACGTTCCATGCCGCCCTCGAAACCAAGGCCCTCGAAACCAAGGCCCTCGAAACCAAGGCCCTCGAAACCAAGGCCCTCGAAACCAAGGCCGTTTTGCCCCCGCTGGAGAACAAGGCCGCCGAGCCCGCCCCCGTCCGCTCGGCCGTCGATGACGTCGCCGCCGCCTTCGCGGCCTTCAAGGAGACCAACGACGAACGCCTGCGCCAGATCGAGACCCGCTTCGGCACGGATGTGGTGACGGAGGAGAAGCTCGCCCGCCTCGACGCCGCCATCGATGCCGCCCGCACCCGCCTCGACCGGATGGGCCTGGAACGCGCCCGCCCGGCGCTCGCCGACCCGCTGACCCGCGACGACGGCGCCGCGCAGGAGCACAAGGCGGCCTTCGACCTCTATGTCCGAGCCGGCGAGAGCGGCGGACTGAAGCGGCTCGAATCCAAGGCGATGTCGGCGGGCTCCGGACCGGATGGCGGCTACCTCGTCCCCGACACCCTGGAGCGGACGGTGCTGCAACGGCTCGCCGTGCTCTCGCCGATCCGCGCCATCGCCAGCGTGCAGCAGATCTCCGGCGGCCAGTACAAGCGGGCGGTCTCGACCGGCGCCCCCGTCACCGGTTGGGTGTCCGAGACGGCGGCCCGCCCCGGCACCGACGCGCCGAGCCTCGCGCAGCTCGCCTTCCCGGCGGCGGAACTCTACGCGATGCCCGCCGCCACCCAGACGCTCCTCGACGATGCGGTGGTCAACGTCGAGGAATGGCTGGCGGGGGAGGTCGAGACCGCCTTCGCCGAACAGGAGGGCATCGCCTTCGTCACCGGCAGCGGCGTCGGGCGGCCGAAGGGCTTCCTCGCCTCCGACACGGTGGCGAACGCGTCCTGGGTGCCGGGCAAGCTCGGCTTCGTCGGCACGGGCAACTCGGCGGCCTTCGCGGCGTCGAACCCGTCCGACGTGCTGTTCGACCTCGTCTACGCCCTGCGGGCCGCCTACCGCCAGAACGCCCGCTTCGTGATGAACCGGAAGACGCAGAGCGCCATCCGCAAGTTCAAGGACGCGGACGGGAACTACCTGTGGCAGCCGGCGCTCGCCGCCGACCGCTCCGCGACGCTGATGGGCTTCCCCGTCACGGAAGCGGAGGCCATGCCCGACATCGGCGCGGGGAGCCTGTCCGTCGCCTTCGGCGACTTCCGGCGGGGCTATCTCGTGGTGGACCGGACGGGCCTGCGGGTGCTGCGCGACCCGTATTCCGCCAAGCCCTACGTGCTGTTCTACACCACGAAGCGCGTCGGCGGCGGGGTGCAGGACTTCGACGCGATCAAGCTCCTGAAGTTCGCCTGATCGCGCGTCCGCCCGGCCGGTGCGCCTCAGCGCCGGCCGGGACGGGCCATCCAGTCGGAGCGGTGGCGGCGGGGGATCACCTCGCCGGGCTGCACCTGCGCCAGCTCGGCCGCCCGCGAGGCGATCCAGCCGGTATGCTCGGCCACGGGGGTCACGGCGGTGAAGCCGCCGCAGGCGGTGCGGCGTGCGCCCTGCTGCAGGGCGCCGCTCGACCAGCTCACCACCCCCGCGATGCGGTAGCCGCCGGGCCCACCGGTCAGGATCGGCCCGCCGGAATCGCCGAGGCAGGCGCCCGCGCCCGCCGTCTCCGCGAGGCGGCGGCGGTCCGTCACCACGGTGACGCGGTTGGCGACCTGCAGCGAGCCGATGGACACGAGCGGGGCCTGCCGCAGCACCCGCGCGCTGCCGCGCCGGTTCTCGGCCACCACGCCGTAGCCGGCGATCTCGACCGTGTCGCCCGTGCCGATGGAGCCGGCGCTGCGCGGATCGAGGGGCATGTAATCGGCCCCGAGGGGCTGGGCGAGCTTGAGCAGGGCGAGGTCGACGCCCGGCTGGTCCTCCGGCGTCGTGCCGGGGACGAAATCGGGGTGCATCGTCGCGGCGACGACGTCGATGCGGTGCTGCCGGAAGGCGCGGTCCACGCTCACCACGCGGTAGCCCGCCGGGCGCATCACGCAATGGGCGGCGGTGAGGACCAGATCCGGCCCGATCAGCGTGCCGGAGCAGATCTCGCCGTCCGTGCTCTCCACGCGCACCACGAAGCTGCGGGTGCCGTTGGGGTCGCGGGCCACCTCGCCCTGGATCACCGCCCGCGCCGGGGGCACCGCCCCGAAGGTCAGGCCGACGAAGGCCGCGAGGCCGGCGAGGATCGGGCCGGTCGTGCGGGGCAAACGGGCGGGCATCGGGGACTCCGGGGGAAGGGCCAAGGCGACGCCAGGGGGACCGTACCCAAGCAACGGTAGTTCAGACAAACCGAGCGGCCAAGCTGCGGTTCCGCAATACTGGCCGTTGTGCAGGGTCATCCAAGGGAATTCTAGGGTGTCCAGCGGGCCGTGATGCCCCACCCCCCGAGGGTGCGGTCGAGCCAGTCGCGCTGGGGGCCGAGGCGCACCGCCTGGGTGAGCCCGCCACAGGCCCCGCCGATCCAGGCGGAGACCGCGAGCACCGCGCCGTCCGTCCCCGTCACCGGGCCGCCGGAATCCCCCTGGCAGGCGCCCGCGCCCTGGCCGCCTTGAAGCCACAGGAGGATGCCACTCGGACCGTAGGGCTCCACCACGGGCACCGCCACGCTGCGGAAGGTGCCGGTGGAGCGCGGATCGCCGGGCCGCGACGCGCCGTAGCCCGCGAGCGTCAGGCTCTCCCCCGCCCGCGCCGGCGCGGTGCCGAGGGTCGCGGGGGCGAAGCGCGGCGGCAGGGGCTCGGCGGTGCGCACCAGCGCGAGGTCGATGGAGCGGCGGCGCTTGGTCACCGCCCCCGGATCGTAGCCCGGATGCACCGCGCGGGCGGCGACCTCCACGAGGACCGGCGCCCCGTCCGTGCCCCGGTAATGCACCCGCAGGGCGTGCGGCCCGGCGGCGCAATGGCCGGCGGTGAGCACCGCGTCCGGGGCGAGCACGATGCCCGTGCACACGCCGCCCACCGCGTTCAGCACCATCACGGCGCCCCCCGGCGGGGTGTCGGCCCCGCCCACGATCGCCGCCGCCGGCCAAGTCGCCAGCGTCAGGCAGAGGGCGAGCACGGCTCTGGGTAACGGCATCGAACGTCCTGAAGGAGACCCGCGCGATGACCCCGATACGCGCCGCGACGCCCCCCGTCGAGCCGGTGAGCGTCACCGACCTGCGCCTGTACCTGCGCCTCGATCCCGACGACGGCGGCGTCGAGGACGCGCTCCTCGGGCAACTCCTCGCCGGGGCGCGGGCGAACCTGGAGCGGGAGGCGCGGCGGGTCCTCGTGCCCGGCCGCTACCGCATCGCCCTGCCGGGCTGGCCGCGCGAGAACTGGCTGCCCCTGCCGCTGAGCCCCCTCGTCGGGCTGGTGCGGGCGGGGCTCGCGGCGCCTGACGGGAGCGTCGCCGACCTGCCCGCCGGGCTCGTCGGCCTCGGGCCGGACCCTGTGGAGGCGCCGGCCCTGTGCTTCACTGGCCCGCTGCCCGACCTCGGCGCGGCGACCCTCGTGATCGAGGTGAGCGCCGGCTACGGCGGCGACGGGCCGCCGCTGCCGGACGACCTCCGGCTCGCCATCCTGCGCCTCGCCGCCGCCTGCTACGAGCACCGGGGCGACGAGCCCGACGACAGCCCCGCCGACGCGCGCCGCCTCGCCGCGCCCGCGCGCCGTCTGCGCCTCTGACGCCCCCCGAAAACCCGGAGCCCGCCATGGCATCCCCTGACCGCCGCCCGTCGCTTGGCGCGCGGCGCCGACGCTTCGTGCTCGAAAAGCCGGTGGAGCAGCCGGACGGGTTCGGCGGCGTGCTGCGCCGCTACGTGGCGGGCCCCACCCTCTGGGGCGCCATCGCGGCAGTCGGCGCCGTGGAGCGCCCGCGCGGGGGCCGGGCCGACAGGCTCGTGACCCACCGCGTCACCCTTCGTGCCCGCGCCGACCTGACCCCCGCCATGCGCCTCAGCGCCGGCCCGCGCCGCTTCGCGATCCGCGCCGTGTCCGACCCGGACGAGCGCGGGCGCGACTGCGTCTGCGAAGTCGAGGAACTGGTGCCGGAGGCGGGCCAATGAGCGACCCGAGCCCGCTCTTGGCCTTCCGCGCCGGCCTCCTCACGCGGTTCGCCGCCGACGCGGCCCTCGTGGCGCTGCTCGGCGGCGTCCGCCTCTACGACGAGCCGCCGCGCGGGGCCGTGCCGGTCTACGCGCTGTTCGGCGAGGCCGAGATCCGCGACGATTCCGTCGACGGCGCCGGCCGCCACCGCCACCGGCACGAGGTGGCGGTGATCGCCAAGCCCGGCTCCGTCCGCACCGCGCTGGACGCCGCCGCGCGGATGGCGGCGCTCCTGGCCCAACCGGACATGCCGCTCCAGGGCTGCCGCCTCGTCACCCTGCGGGTGAGCGCCCTGAAGGCGGGCCGCGACGAGCGCACGGGCGAGGCCCGCGCGACCCTGACGGTCGAGGCCGTCACCGAAGCACTCTGACACGGAGGATTGAGATGGGCGCGCAGGCGGGCAAGGACCTGTTGATCCGGGCGAGCGACGGGGCCGGCGGCTACGTCGCGGTGGCAGGCCTGCGGGCCCGGCAATTTAGCCTCAACGCGGAGGCGGTGGACGTCACCAACGCTGATTCCGCCGGCCGCTGGCGGGAATTGCTCGCCGGGGCGGGCGTGCGCCGCGCCTCGGTGTCGGGCTCCGGGGTGTTCCGGGACCAGGCGTCGGACCTGCGCCTGCGGCAGATGTTCTTCGACGGGCAGGTCGCGCCCTTCCAGATCGTGGTGCCCGCCTTCGGGACGATGGAGGGGCCGTTCCAGATCGCGAGCCTCGACTATCGCGGCGAGCATACGGGCGAAGTCACCTTCGACATGAGCCTGGAATCGGCCGGCGCCCTCACCTTCACGGCGGCCTGAGGGAGGGCGACGCCATGGCCAACCGCAGGCGCGGCGAGGTGCCCCTCGCTCTCGGGGGACACCGCTACACCCTCTGCCTCACCCTCGGGGCGCTGGCCGACCTGGAGGACGCGCTGCGGGCCGGCGACCTCGCCGGGCTCAGCCAGCGCCTCGCCGCCGGCCGCCCCCGCACCGCCGACCTGATCGCGCTCCTCGGCGCCGCCCTGCGCGGCGGCGGCCACGCCCTCACCGACGAGGACGTCCGCCGCCTGCCGCTGGCCGGCGACATGGACGCCCTGGTCGAAGCCCTCGCCGAAGTGCTGGAGGCGGCCTTCGGCGCGGGGGCGCCGGCAAACCCTCCCCCGCCGTGGGGGGAGGAGCGCGGGGCCTGAGCCCCGCCCCCCCACGGCCCTTCCCCTGGGACGACGCCCTCGCCCTCGCCCTGGGCCCGCTCGGCTGGCGCCCGGCCGATTTCTGGGCGGCGACGCCCCGTGAACTCGCCGCCGCCCTCGGCCGGGCCGGCGCCCCCGACGGGCTCGGCCGGGCCGAGTTCGAGCGGATGCTCGCGGCCCATCCCGATCCCTCGCCCCGCAGGAGCGCCCCATGAGCGACGAGACCGACACCGACCGGCAGAACGATGCGCGGGCCGTGCAGCTCGTGAACCTCGACCGGCTCTCGCAGAGCTTCGGCCGCAGCCTCAGCGGCGCTCTCGCCCGCAGCGCCACCTCAGGCCGCAGCCTCGACGGGGTGCTGGGCACGCTGGGCGCCCGACTCGCGACCCTCGCGGCGAAGGCCGCCGCCAAGCCCCTGCAGGCCGGCTTCAGGAGCCTGTTCGATTCCCTCGGGGAAACGGGGTCGGAAGACACCGCCCCGACCTTCGCGAAGGGGGCCGTCTTCCGGGGCGGGCGGGTCACGCCCTTCGCGTCCGGCGGGGTCGTGGCCGCGCCGACCTACTTCCCCATGGCGGGCGGCGCCGGGCTGATGGGCGAGGCGGGGCCGGAGGCGATCATGCCGCTCCGCCGGGGGGCGGACGGCAAGCTCGGCGTCGCGGCGGGGGCGCCGGCCCGTCCGGTGGCGGTGAACGTCACCATCGCGACGCCGGACCCCGCCGCCTTCCGCCGCTCCGAGGCGCAGGTCGCCGCGACCCTGGCGCGGGCGGTCGCCCGTGGCCAGCGCGCCCTCTGACCGGGAGGGCGCCATGGCTGAGGATTTCCACGAGGTGCTGTTCCCCCTCGACGTCGCCCTGCGCGGCAGCGGCGGGCCGCAGCGGCTGACCGAGATCGTCACGCTCGCCTCGGGGCGGGAGCACCGCAACGGCCGCTGGGCCGATTCCCGCCGCCGCTACGATGCCGGCTTCGGCATCCGCAGCCTCGACGCGCTCCACGCGGTGATCGGCTTCTTCGAGGAAAGGCGCGGGCGCCTCTACGGCTTCCGCTACCGCGACAGGGTCGATTTCCGCTCCGGCCCGCCGGGGCAGGCGCCGGGGCCGTTCGATCAGGTGATCGGGCGGGGCGACGGCACGACCACCGCCTTCCCCCTCACCAAGACCTATGGCGGCGGCTTCGCGCCCTACCGCAGGGCCATCGCCAAGCCGGTGGCGGGCAGCGTGCGGGTGGCGGTGGCGGGCACCGAACTGGCGCCCGCCGCCTTCGCCTGCGACCCGGCGACGGGCCTCGTGACCCTCGCCCGCGCGCCCGCCGCGAACGCCCCCGTGACGGCGGGCTTCGCCTTCGACGTGCCCGTCCGCTTCGACACCGACGACCTCACCATCGACCTCGCCGCCTTCACGGCGGGGGAGATCCCGAAAGTGCCGCTCGTGGAGATCGTGCCGTGAGGGACCTGCCTCCCGCCTTCGTCGCCCATTGCGCGGGCGGCGTCACCACCCTGTGCCGCTGCTGGTCGCTGCGCCGCCGGGACGGCGTCGCCCTCGGCTTCACCGACCATGATCGCGACCTGACGTTTGCCGGCCTCGTCCACGCCGCCCGCACCGGGTTGGAGGCGGCCGAGGCCAGCGCCGAGGGCGGCTTTGCCGTCTCCGGCGGCGACGTGGCCGGGGCGCTGTCCTCCCTCGGGCTCACCGAGGCCGACATCGCGGGCGGCCTCTACGACGGGGCGAGCGTCGAGACCTGGCTCGTGGACTGGACGAACCCCGAGACGCGCCTCCTCCTCGACATCGGCACGATCGGCGAGATCCGCCGCGAGGACGACGCCTTCGTGGCCGAGTTGCGCGGGGTCGCCGCCCGCCTCGACGCCGAAATCGGGCACAGCTACCGGGCGACCTGCGGCGCCGTGCTGGGGGACGCAAGCTGCCGGGTGGACCTCGCGGCGTGGCGGGAAACGGGCCGCGTCCTCGCCCTGCCGGAGCCGGCCACGCTGCGTGTGGCCATCGACGGCACTTTCGCGGACGGGCTGTTCACGGGCGGGCGCCTCGCCTGGACCGGCGGGGCCAACGCAGGCCTTTCTGCCGACTTGCGATTGCACGCGGGCGATCTCGTGGAATTGTGGGAGGCGCCGCCGCGACCGGTGGCGGCGGGGGACACGTTCACCCTCACGGCCGGCTGCGACAAGCGCCTCGCCACCTGCCGCGACCGCTTCGCCAACACGGTGAACTTCCAGGGCTTCCCGCACATGCCCGGCAACGACACGCTGCTGCACGGTGTGCCGGGCTCCGCGCCGGTCCTCGACGGCGGGAGTTATTTCCGATGATCGGCGAGGAGGCCGTGGCGCAGGCGCGCCTGTGGCTCGGCACGCCCTACCGCCATCAGGCTTCATTGCACGGCGTCGGGTGCGATTGCCTCGGCCTGCTGCGCGGAGTCTGGCGGGGACTCTACGGCGACGAGCCGGAGCGCCTGCCGCCCTATGGCGCCACCTGGGCGGAATCGGCGCCCGCCGGCGCCGACCCGTTCCGCGAGGCCGCCGTCCGCCATCTCCTCCCCGTCGAGGAGCCGCTGCCGGCCTACCGGCCCGCCCCCGGCGACGTGCTGCTCTTCGCCTTCCGCGCGCATCTGCCCGCGCGCCACTGCGCCATCGCCACCGGGCCGGACGCGATGATCCACGCCCACGACCGGGCGGAGGTGACGGAAGTCGCCCTCACCCCCTGGTGGCGGCGGCATCTGGCGGGGGCGTTCCGCTTCCCGCCACGCCCCTGACCCGCCCGCACTGACCCGCTTCGGAGCCGTCCATGGCGACCCTGGTCCTCTCCACCGTCGGCAACGCCCTTGGCTCCGCCTTCGGGGGACCCGTCGGCGGGGCGCTCGGGCGCGCGGCCGGGGCGGCGCTCGGCGGCGCGCTGTCCGGCGCAGGCCACAAGACCCGCTTCGTCGAGGGGCCACGCCTCTCCGACGTGGCGGGCATGACCTCCACCGAGGGCGACCCGATCCCGCGCGTCTACGGCCGGGCGCGGATCGGCGGGTGCCTGATCTGGGCGACGCGGCCCCTGGAAATCGCCAACACCCATGTCGAGCGTGCGGCTTCCCCGTCGAAGGGCTCGGGTGGCCAGCGCACCGTGCGCACCGCCTACGCCTATTACGCCAACCTCGCGGTGGGGCTGTGCGAGGGCGAGATCGCCTATGTCCGCCGGATCTGGGCGGACGGGGTCGAGGTGGACCGGACGCGCCTCACGCTGCGCGTCCACACCGGCACGGCGGATCAGGCGCCCGATCCGCTGATCGTCGCCAAGGAGGGCGCGCAGAACGCCCCCGCCTATCGCGGCCTCGCCTACGTGGTGTTCGAGGCCCTGCCGCTCGCGGATTACGGCAACCGCATCCCGCAATTCACCTTCGAGGTGGTGCGCCCGGTCAACGGCCTGTGCCCGCTGATCCGCGCCGTCGACCTCATCCCCGGTGCGGGGGAGTTCGTCCTCGATCCCGCCGCCGTCACGGTGGATCTCGGCTGCGGGCGCACGCAGGCTGCGAACCGCCACCAGCAGACCCATGCCAGCGACGTGCTGGCCTCCCTCGACGCGCTCCAGGCGCTCTGCCCCAACCTGCGCCGGGTCGCCGTCGTGGCGGCGTGGTTCGGGGACGACCTGCGCGCCGGCCAATGCCGCATCGCGCCGAAGGTCGAGACCGCGCTGAAGGCGACGACGGGCGATGAGTGGAGCGTCGCCGGCCTGTCGCGCGAGGCGGCGGGCACCGTCTCCCTCCTGCCCGACGGCACGACCCCCGCCTATGGCGGCACGCCCTCCGATGCCGGGCTCGGGCGGCTCGTGGCGGAACTCTCCGCGCGGGGGCTCGACGTGGTGCTCTACCCGTTCGTGATGATGGACGTGCCGCCGGGCAACGCCCTGCCGGATCCGCGCGACCCGGCGGCCCGCCAGCCGCCCTATCCCTGGCGCGGGCGCATCACCTGCGATCCCGCCCCCGGCGTCGCCGGAAGCCCGGACGGCACGCAGGCCGCCGAGGCGCAGGTCGCGGCCTTCTTCGCCAACGGCTACCGCGCCCTCGTCCTGCACTACGCCGACCTCGCCGCCGGGTGGATCGGCGCGGGGGCGCGGATCGCGGGCTTCCTCATCGGCAGCGAACTCCTCGGGCTGACGCGGGTGCGGGGCGCCTCCGGCTACCCGGCGGTCGCCGCCCTGCGCGACCTCGCCGCCGAGGTGCGCCGCCGGCTCGGGGCGGGCGTGCCCCTCGTCTACGCCGCCGACTGGACCGAGTACGGCGCCCATGTCCGCGACGGCGGGGCGACGATCCGCTTCCCCCTCGACGACCTGTTCGCGGACGCCAACATCGCGGCGGTCGGCATCGACTGGTATCCGCCCTTCACCGATTGGCGCGACGGGCCGGGCCATGCCGACCTCGCGCTGGCGGGCGACATCCACGACCGCGCCTATCTCAAGGCGGCCGGCGCCTCGGCCGAGGCCTTCGACTGGTACTACCCGAACACGACGGCCCGCGCCGCGCAGGACCGCCACCCGATCACCGACGGCGCCTCCGGCAAGCCGTGGATCTTCCGGCCGAAGGACCTCGTCGGCTGGTGGTCGAACCGCCACGTCGAGCGCGACGGCGGCGTCGAGACCCGCGCCACCGCCTGGGTGCCGGCGGGCAAGCCGATCTGGCTCACGGAGGTGGGCGTGCCGGCGGTGGACAAAGGCACGAACGGCCCCAACGTCTTCCCCGATCCGAAATCCGCCGAGAACGCCGTCCCGCCCTTCTCGCGCGGGGTGCGCGACGACCTGATCCAGCTGCGCGGCCTGGAGGCGGTGCTCACGCGCTTCGACCCCGCCGCGCCGGGCTTCTCGGCCGCCAACAACCCGGTCTCGCCGGTCTATGGCGGGCGGATGGTCGATCCGGCCGGCGTGTTCGTCTGGTGCTGGGACGCGCGGCCCTTCCCCGTCTTCTCCGACATGACGGCCACCTGGGCGGACGCGCCGCAATGGGGCCTCGGCCACTGGATCACCGGCCGGATCGAGGGCTGCGACCTCGACCTCCTGATCGCGCGCATCCTCGCCGAGTTCGGCTTGGACGCCCCTGTCACGGTGGAGGCGGCGGCCTTCTGCGACGGCTACGCCATCGATCGGCCGCTCACCGCGCGCGGCGCCCTCGAACCCTTGGCGCAGGTCTTCGGCCTCGACGTGTCGGCCACGGGCGGCACCCTGCGCCTGCGCGGCCCCCGTCGCGACGCGCCCCTCGCCCTGGCCGAATCCGACCTCGTGCGGACCTCGGAGGAGGCGCCGCTCCTGCGCCGGGTCCGCGCCGAGGAGAGCGCGCTGCCCCTCGGCGTCGCCCTCGCCATCACCGATGCGGACAGCCTCGATTACCGCCGGGCCGGCGCCGCCGCGACCCGGCCCGTGGGCGGGCGGCGCGGTCAGACCAAGCTCGACACCGCCCTCGTCACCCGCCGGGAGGTGGGCGACTCCCTCGCGGAGGAATGGCTCGACCGGCTGATCGCCGCCCGCGACAGCGCGGTTCTGACGCTCAGCCCGAGGCGGCAGGAGGTGGAGCCCGGCGATGTCCTCGCCCTGCCGGGGGACGGGATGGTCGTGCGCGTCGAGCGCATCGACGACAGCCCGGCCGGGCGGCGGATCGAGGCAAGCCGGGTGCCGCCCCGCGCCGGCCCCGCCCGCGCCGTGGCGCGGGGCCGGTCCGCGCCGCTGCCGGTGGCCTCCCCCGCGCCGGGGGCGCCGTTCCCCGTCGCCCTGGACCTGCCGGTGGATCGCGGCAGCCCGACCGCCCTGCAATACCTCGCGGTGGCCGCCGAGCCCTGGCCGGGGCCGATGGTCGTGTGGCGCGCGGAAGCCGAGGGCGCCTTCGCTGTCCAGGGCAGCGTCGACTTCCCCGCCTGCCTCGGCCGCCTCCTCGCGCCCCTGCCGCCGGGGCCGCTCTGGCGCCTCGACCGGGGCACGCGCCTGCCGGTGATGCTGCGGCGGGCGGGGGCGCTCGCCTCGGTGCCGCTGCCCGCGATGCTGGCGGGCGGCAACCTCTTCGCCGTCGTGGCGCCGGACGGGACGGTGGAAATCCTGTCCGCCGCCGGGGCCGAGGCGACCGGCGCCGACACGTTCCGGCTGACGGGCCTGCTGCGCGGCCTTGCCGGCAGCGAGGCGGCGGCGGGCCGGGGCGCACCCACGGGGAGCCTCATCGTGCGCCTCGACGACGGTGCGGCGATCCCCCTCGTGGACCGGCTCGACGAGGCGGGCCGCGCCTTCCGCTACCGGATCGGCGCGCAGGGGCTCGATCCGGCCGATCCGGCTATGGCCCCGCTCTCGGCCACGGCCGGGCTCGCGGCGTTGCGGCCCCTGCGGCCGGTGCATCTGCGGGCGCGGCGGGTCGGCGGCGACGTGAACCTCACCTGGATCCGCCGGGCGCGGCGCTCGGCCGACGCCTGGGAGCCGGCCGACATCCCCCTGGACGAGGCCGCCGAGCGCTACGCGGTCACGCTCCATGCCAACGGCACGGCGATCCGCTCGCTCACGGCGACCGGCCCCGCCCTGGTCTACCCGGCCGCCGACGAGACCGCCGATTTCGGCGGGCCGCAGCGCGCCCTCGACGTGGCGGTGGCCCAGGCCGGTGCCGCCGCCGGGCTCGGGCCGGCGACCCGCGCCCTCGTCCCCATCCGCACCGCCTGATCCGAAGGAGCTTCCATGCCCGACGTCACGCCCCATCTCGGCCTCCCGCTCCTCGCGGCGGGGCAGGCACAGAAGCACGTCACCCACAACGAGGCGCTGACCCTGCTCGACGGCCTCGTGCAGCTCGCCTGCCGCGACAAGGACCTCGCCTCGCCCCCCGCGAACCCCGCCGAGGGCGACCGCTACCTCGTCACCGCTGCGACGCCGACCGGCGCCTGGGCGGGGCTCTCGGGGCAGGTGGTCCGCTTCGCGGACGGGGTCTGGGTCGGCGCCGTGCCGGCGGCGGGCTGGCTCGCCTACGTCGCCGACGAGAAGCTGGTCTACGCCTTCGACGGGAGCGTGTGGGCGTCTCTGACCACGGCGGGCTCCGCCCCCGCCGCCACCGACCGCCTGGGGGTGAACGCCCAGGCCGACGCCACGAACCGGCTGGCGGTGAAGACGGACGCGGCGTTCCTGTCGTGGGACGATGTCACGCCGGGCTCCGGCGACCTGCGCGTCACCGTCAACAAGAAGGCGGCGGCCAAGGATGCCGGCTTCGTCTTCCAGACCGGATGGTCCAGCCGCGCCCTGTTCGGGACGCTGGGCGGGGACGATGTCGTGCTCAAGACCTCGCCGGACGGCCAGAGCTTCCACACGGCGCTCACGGCCAAAGCCGCGACGGGCGTGGTCGCCTTCGAGGCGAGCCCCACCGCCCCGACCCCCGATGCGGGCGACGCCACCACGCGGCTCGCCACCACCGCCTTCGTCGCGGCGAGCGCGGCGGCGGCCACGGCGCGGGTGCAGGTGTCCGATGCCGCCTACACGATCCGCGGCAGCGACCGCACGGTGGCGGTGATCGCGCTGACGGCGGCGCGCACCCTCACCCTGCCGGCGGCCTCGGCCTACCCGCAGGGCACGGTGCTCACCGTGATGGACGAGAGCGGCGCCTGCTCGGGGGCCTGCGCCGTCACCATCGCCGCGCAGGGCAACGACCGGATCAACGGGCTCGCCGCCACCGCCCTGGTGACGCCCTACGGCAGCGTCGCGCTGCAGAGCAACGGTTACAACAAGTGGACGGTGAACGACCGGGGGCTCAGCTTCAACGAGCGCACCTTCGTGGACGTGGCGGAGCCGGCCTCGACGCAGGTCGTCCAGGGCGGCTTCCCCCGCATCACGATGCGGAGCGTGAACAGCGATCCCGGCGGCAACTGGAACGCGACGGAGAGCTGGTACACCTGCCCGCGCCGGGGCATCTACCAGATCACGGCGTCCCTGCGGGTGAAGGACCAGAGCAGCGCCGGCACGCAATACGGGATCGGGGTCTACACCTCCGAGGTGGACGGCCCGTGGTTCCTGTGGTGCGGCGTCGGCCCGACCCCGGCGACGCGCTCGACCTACCCGTACAGCCGGCTGTCGCTGCAGAGCGCCGGGGACCGGCTGCGGATGTTCAGCTACTCGGACCAGGGCGTGTACGTGAGCGCCGCCGGCCTGCAGATCTGCCTCGTCGCCGACGCGGCCTAGCCATGGTGGCGCCTTCCTCCTCCGGCGCGGCGGTCGATCCGTTCGCGGCCCGCTGCGCCCGCCTCGGGCCGGTGCTGATGCACGCCCTCGCGCTCACCGATGTCCAGGCCGCCGGCCTCCTCGGCAATCTCGGCTACGAGACCGGCGGCTTCCGCCATCTCCAGGAGATCGCGCCCCTCGTGCCGGGCTCGCGCGGCGGCTGGGGCCTCGCGCAATGGACCGGCCCGCGCCGGGTGGCGATGGAGGCCTGGAGCCGGGCGCGCGGCCTCGATCCCGCCTCCGACGCCGCCAACGAGGGCTACCTGATCGCCGAGTTGTGCGGGCCGGAATCCGCCGCCCTCGACGCCCTGCGCCGCTGCGCGACCCTCGAACAGGCGACAGAGACCGTCTGCCGCCTGTTCGAACGCCCGGCCATCCCCGCCCTGCCGCGCCGCCTCGCCTACGCGGGGCGGGCCCTGCGGGCGATCCGCCCCACCCCCGTTCCCCACCCGCCAGGAGGTCCCCATGACACGCGTCCCGCTCGTTCTCGCCCTGCTCTTCGCCGCCGGCCCCGCCGTCGCGGCTTCGCCGGAGGCCGCCGCCCTTCCCTGGGGTGACTGGCTGTCGGCGGCTCTCTCGGCCGCCTCCTCGGCCCTCGTCCCCGTGGCGGCGGCGGCGGTGACGGCCGGCATCGCCCGCACCGCCCCCTGGGCCGGCTCGATACTCACCCGCGAGCGGGTCGAGGCGGCGATCCGCGCCGGCGTCGATTACGGCCAGAACGCCGTGTCCGGCGCCATGCGCGGGCGCAGCGTCGCCGTGAGCGTGGCCCCGGCGGTGGTGGCCGAGGGCACACGGCACGTCCTCGCCACCGCGCCCGCCCGCGTCGTGCGCGGCGCGGGCGGGGCGGAGGGCGTGGCGGCGCGGATCTTCCGCGCGCTGCCCCTCGACGCGCAGGGCAGCGCCGAGACGGTCCTCGAACCGGCCCTGCGCCTCCTGAAGGCCGATCCGCCCCGCCGGGGCTGAGGGGCGGGGCAGGGGGGGACGGCCGCAGGGCCGGAGGAGGTGCGATGACGGCCCGTTCCCCCGATCCCCCCGACGCCCCGCCCCCCTGGCAGGCCTGGATCGCCCGCCAGAGCGCGCAGCGGCTCGCCCTCCTCGACGAGATCGTGGACGAGCGCATCGCGCGGCGGGCCCTGCGTGCGTTCCTGTGCCGCCTGAAACACGCCGTCGTCGCCGCCTTCCTCGGGGCGGCGGCGGTGGCCCACTGGTTCTCGGATCAGGCGGCCTGGATCGCCGAGCGGCTGCCGGCGCTGCGGCTGCTCTGGCGCCTCGTCACGGGAGGGCACTGATGCCGGACAAGGCCGACCGCCTCCTCACCCGCCTCTGGCTCGCCGTCGCGGCGCCCCTCGCCCTGGCGGTGAGCCTGCATCTCGGGGCGCTGTTCGGCGCGGGGCTCCGTCCCCAACCGTTGATGGAACCGGGGGCGGGCTCGGCCGTCATGGTCTGCAACCGACGATCCACACATGAGAAGCTTTGCCCCTTCCCCGCCGAGAACTGACGCCCGCCGGACGAACTCCGGTATTCAGGGGGCATTCAGTGCCTGGAGCACAAAGCTCGGCCCAATGCGCCACGCCATCGCCCTTGCTGCCATCTGCCTGACCGTCGCGGCCTTCGTCGCGGGCGGGATCGGCTCCATGGCCGAGGACGCCCCGGCGACGCAGACCGCCCAGGCCGCCCTGTCGCCGGCCCCCCGGGTCGAGACCTGCCTCTCCCCCGCCGACATGCGCGAGGAGGTGGGCGAGCGCCGGGTGATCGAGCCCATCGCCGCCATCCGCGCCGCGCGGACGGTGATCCCGCGGGCCGAGATCCAGCGGGCCAGCCTCTGCAAGGTCGAGGACGGGCTCGTGTACATGCTGACGGCCTTGCGCCGGGACGGACATTTCGTGCACGTCATCGTGGATGCGCGCACTGGCAAGGTCGCGGGTCAATACTGACGGGGTGCCGCCCGCCCCAGGGGACCCCAAGGGAGATGTGACGTGCGACTGCTCGTCGTCGAGGATGACAAGGACATCAACCGGCAGGTCGTGGCCGCGCTGGAGGAGGCCGGCTACGTCGCCGACAAGGCGTATGACGGCGAGGAGGGGGGCTATCTCGGCGAGAGCGAACCCTACGACGCCATCATCCTCGACATGGGCCTGCCCAAGGCGGACGGCGTGAGCGTGCTGCAGAAGTGGCGCCGGGCCGGGGTGAAGACGCCGGTGATCATCCTCACCGCCCGCGACCGCTGGTCGGACAAGGTCGACGGCTTCGATGCCGGCGCCGATGACTACGTGACCAAGCCCTTCCACATGGAGGAGCTGATGGCCCGGGTCCGCGCCCTGCTGCGCCGCGCCGCCGGCCACGCCTCCAGCCAGATCACCTGCGGGCCCGTGACCCTCGACACCCGCTCCGGCAAGGTCTTCGTGGACGGCGCCCAGGTGAAGCTGACGAGCCACGAATACCGGCTGCTCTCCTACCTCATGCACCACACCGGCCGGGTCGTCTCCCGCGCCGAGCTGACCGAACACCTGTACGACCAGGATTTCGACCGCGACTCGAACACGATCGAGGTCTTCGTCGGCCGCCTGCGCAAGAAGCTGGCGGTGGATCTCATCCAGACCGTGCGCGGCCTCGGCTATCTCGTGGACCCGAACCAGCCGGCGGCGCGGGTGTGAGGGGCGAGGCACGGTTGCAGATGCGGGACGAGGTGGCCTACGACGCCGCCGCTCCGTCGTGAGCGAAGCCGAGCCCGACGATTCCCCGATGCGCCGCGTTCTCGACCTTTTCGCCCTGCGGCGGCGCTCCATCGCCGTGCGCCTTGCCGTCTCGGCGTTCCTGTCGAGTTCGGCGATCCTGCTGATCGCGGCCTGGATCCTCACGACCCTCTACCGCGAGAACACCGAGCGCGCCTTCGACAGCCGGCTCCTCGTCTTCACGAACAACCTCGCCACCGATCTCGTCACCCCCAACGATCCCGAGAGCCGCACCTTCTCCCTGGGCGATCCGCGCTTCGACCTGCCCCTGTCCGGCTGGTACTGGCAGGTCGGCAAGCCCGATGCGAAGCCGCGCGACGTCCGCACCTCGCGCTCCCTCGTCGGCGTGCCCCTGCCGCCGGCCACCGACGCGGACGGCAAGGTCGGTGTTGGGCAGATCCGCCAGGGCTACGGCAAGGGCCAGGACGGACGGCTGCTGCGCATCATGGAGCGCGACGTCGATCTCGGCGAGGAGGGCCGCTACACCGTGCGCGTGGCCGGGCCGGCGGACGAGATCGTCAACGACGTCGATCGCTTCCGCAACAGCCTCTACATGACCTTCGCGCTGCTCGGGGCGTCGCTGGCCCTGACCACGCTGCTGCAGATCCGCTTCGGCCTCGCGCCCTTGAAGAAGATGCGCGCGGCGCTCGGTGCCGTCCGCCAGGGCGAGGCCGACCGCATCACCGGGACTTATCCCCGCGACATCGCGCCGCTGACCGGCGAGGTGAACCTGCTCATCGAGACCAACCGCGAGATCCTGGAGCGCGCCCGCACCCAGGTCGGCAACCTCGCCCACGCCCTGAAGACGCCGCTCTCGATCATCGTCAACGAGGTCGGCTCGTCCGACGCGCCGGAGGACCTCGCCTTGAAGATCCGCGAGCAGGCGGCGGTGATGCGCGATCAGGTGAACTACCACCTCGACCGGGCGCGGGCGGCGGCGCTGGCGGGCACGCTGGGCACCTCCACGGAGATCGAGCCGGCGCTGGCGGGCCTCGTGCGCACCTTCGGCAAGATCTACCGCGACAAGGATATCGCCTACGAGGTCCACGTGCCGCCGGGCGTGCGCTTCCGGGGCGAGCGCCAGGACTTCGAGGAGATGGTCGGCAACCTCGTCGACAACGCCTCCAAGTGGGCGCACGGCCGGGTGGCGATCCGGGCCGAGGTGACGGCGCGGGACGGCTATCCCCTCCTCGTCGTCGCCATCGAGGACGACGGCCCCGGCCTGCCGCCGGAGGCGCGGCAGGCGGTGCTCGGGCGCGGGCGGCGCCTCGACGAATCGAAGCCGGGCTCGGGGCTCGGCCTCTCCATCGTGGCCGACCTCGCCGCCCTTTATCGCGGCCGATTCGGGCTGGAGGAGGCGACGCTCGGGGGCCTGCGCGCCGTGCTCGAAGTGCCCGGCGACGCGCCGGCCGGGGCGGCGGCCCATTGAGCGTGCGGCCAAGGTAAGGGTTGCTACCGGGCACGAGTTGGGTGACACCGTGCCGCCCGTCCGAGGCATGACGTCGGGTCGGAGCCGCCTCCATATGAAGACCGGACCCATCCGGTCCGCACGCGGGATCTGATGACGGCGATCTGGTTCATCCTGGCGGGCATGACAGCCCTGGCCGTGCTCAGCCTGCTCTGGCCGATGTCGCGACGCGTGACGGACCCGCGCGGCGAGGAGCCGGACGCGCTCGTCGCCACCGAGACGGCCTTCTACGAGGACCAGCTCGCCGAGATTTCGCGCGACGTGGAGCGCGGGCTCATGGCGCCGGAGGAGGCCGAGGCCGCCCGCGCCGAGGCCGCCCGCCGCCTGCTGCGCGCGAGCCGCGAGGCCGACAGCAAGGCCGAGGATGCGCCGACGCTGGCCGAGCCGCGCCTGCGCCGCCGCCGCGCGGCTTCCGCCTTCGCCCTCTCGACCATCCCGTTGGTCGCCCTCATCGCCTACGGGCTCTACGGCTCCCCGGAACTGCCCGCTCAGACCGAGGCCGACCGCACGGCGGCGCGCGGCGGCACCGACGAGCTCGCCAAGGCCGTGGGCCAGATCGAGGCGCGGCTGTCGCGCGATCCCGACGACGCGCGCGGCTGGCAGGTCCTCGCCCCGGTCTACATGCGCACCGGCCGCTTCGACGACGCGGCTCGCGCCTACGGGCAGCTCGCCCGGCTGAAGGGCGAACCGCCCGAGATCCTGGCCGATTGGGGCGAGGCCCTGACGGCGGCGGGCGACGGCACCGTCTCCCCCGAGGCCAAGGGCCTGTTCGAGCGCTCGCTCGCCAAGGATCCGAAGGCCGCCAAGGCCCGCTTCTACGTCGCCCGCGCCGCCGAGCAGGCCGGCGACACCGGCGAGGCGATCCGCCAGCTCACCACCCTCGAAGGCCTGAGCGCCCCCGACGCCCCCTGGCTCGGCGTCGTCCGTTCGACGCTGGCCCGGCTGAAGGGCGAGCCCGCCCCGCCCCCCGTCGCGCCCGAGGGCCCGCCCACGATCCCCGCCGAGCAGCAGGCCGCCATCCGCGGCATGGTCGATGGGCTCGACGCGCGGCTGAAGGCCGGCACCGGCACCCCGGACGAATGGGTGCGGCTCATCCGCTCGCGCACCGTCCTCGGTGAGCGCGATCAGGCGATGGCGGCCCTGGCCCGCGCCCGCACGGCGCTGGCCTCCGACCCGCAGGGCCTCGCCCATGTCGAGGCGGCGGCCGGCGAACTCGGCCTCGCGCAGGCCCAGGCCAATCCGCAGAGCCAGCCTCCCAGCGTCCCCACCCCCAACCCCACGGCCAAGGCCGACACCGAGGCCGCCATGGCGGCGGTGCGGGCGATGCCCCCGGCCGAGCGGGACGCGGCGGTGCGCGGCATGGTCGAGGCCCTGGACCGGCGCCTCGCGGCCAAGGGCGGCAACCCCGACGAGTGGATGCGGCTCGTGCGCTCCTACAGCGTGCTGGGCGAGCGCGATCAGGCGGTGAAGGCCCTCGACCGCGCCCGCATGGCGCTCGCCGCGAACCCCGAGGCGGTGGCGCGCATCGACGGCCTCGCCCGCGATCTCGACCTCGCGACCCCTGTCGCCAAAGGTCGCCCCTGAGGGCCGGACGGCCTTCCGCCCTTGACCGGGAGGCCGCCGCGTCCGACACCCCTAGTCACAAAATGGGGGAACGATCCGTCGTGACGCGCAAGAAGCGCCGCCTGATCCTGATCGCCGCCTGCGGCAGCGTGCTCGCGCTGGCCGTGGGGCTGATCCTGTTCGCGATGAGCGGCTCCATCGTCTTCTTCAAGTCGCCCTCGGAGATCGAGGCGCAGGCGATCCCCTCCGGCACGCGGCTGCGGCTCGGCGGCCTGGTGCAGGACGGCTCGCTGAAGCGCGGGCCGGACCAGATCATCGACTTCGCGGTGACGGACCACGGCGCCACCATCGCCGTGCAGTACAAGGGCCTCCTGCCGGACCTCTTCCGTGAGGGGCAGGGCGTGGTGGCCGAGGGCGTGCTGGAGCCGGGCAACCGCTTCCGCGCCGACACGGTGCTGGCCAAGCACGACGAATCCTACATGCCCCGCGAAGTCGCCGACGCCCTCAAGAAGCAGGGCCGGTGGCAGGAGGGTGGGCCGCAGGGCGGGCCTCAGGGTCAGGCGCCTGCCGCCTCGGCCTCGGCCGGCGGCACGCTCGGGCCGCGCAGCGAACGGTGAGGCTCACGTGATCGTCGAGACCGGACATTTCGCCCTCGCCCTGGCGCTCGCCCTGTCCCTCGTCCAGACGGCGATGCCGATCTGGGCGGCGCGCTCGGGCGACCCGACCCTGCGGCAGGCCACCTTCCAGGCGGCGCTGGGCGCCTTCGCCTGCGTGCTCTTCGCCTTCGCGGCACTCACCTGGGCACACGTCACGTCGGACTTCTCGGTCCAGAACGTGGTCGAGAACTCGCACACGCAGAAGCCGCTGATCTACAAGATCTCCGGCGTGTGGGGGAACCACGAGGGCTCGATGCTCCTCTGGGTGCTCATCCTCACCCTGTTCGGTGCCTGCGTCGCCGCTGCGCGCAATTCCGTGCCGCCGAAGCTCAGGGCCAACACGCTGGGCGTGCAGGGGCTCGTCAGCTTCGTCTTCCTGCTGTTCATCATCACGACCTCGAACCCGTTCACCCGCGTGGTGCCGGCGCCGCTCGAAGGCCGCGACCTGAACCCGCTGCTGCAGGATCCCGGCCTCGCGATCCACCCGCCGCTCCTCTACCTCGGCTATGTCGGGTTCTCGATCTCCTTCGCCTTCGCCGCCGCCGCGCTGATCGAGGGCCGGATCGACGCCGTCTGGGCGCGGGCCGTGCGGCCCTGGACCCTGTCCGCGTGGTGCTTCCTGACGCTCGGCATCGCGATGGGCTCGTACTGGGCCTATTACGAGCTCGGCTGGGGCGGCTGGTGGTTCTGGGATCCGGTGGAGAACGCCTCCCTGATGCCGTGGATCGCCGGCACGGCGCTCCTCCATTCCACCGTGGTGATGGAGAAGCGCGACGCCCTGAAGGTCTGGACGGTGCTGCTCGCCATCCTCACCTTCTCGCTCTCGCTGGTGGGCACCTTCATCGTCCGCTCGGGCGTGCTGACCTCGGTGCATTCCTTCGCCACCGATCCGACGCGCGGCGTGTTCATCCTCGCCATCCTCGTCCTGTTCATCGGCGGGTCGCTCGCGTTGTTCGCGTGGCGGGCGCCGCTGCTGCGGCAGGGCGGGCTGTTCGCGCCGATCTCCCGCGAGGGGTCGCTCGTCCTGAACAACCTGTTCCTCGTCGCGGCCTGCGCGACGGTGTTCGTGGGCACGCTCTACCCGCTGCTCCTGGAGATGCTGACCGGCGACAAGATCACCGTCGGCCCGCCCTTCTTCAATTCCACCTTCGTGCCCCTGGCGATCCCGCTGCTGCTGATCGTGCCGTTCGGACAGGCCCTGGCCTGGAAGCGCGGGGACCTGCACGCCGCAACGCAGCGCCTGTTCTTCGCCCTCGCCCTGGCGCTCGCCGCCGGCCTCGCGGTGCTGGCCTTCCATTCGGGCGGGCCCTGGATGGCGCCGGTCGGTATCGGGCTCGGCGCATACCTGATCATCGGCTCCGTGCTGGAGATCGTCGGCCGCGCCCGTGGCTACGGCGCGCGGCGGACCCGCGCGGCCGGGGAGATCGCCCGCCGGGCCATCGGCCTGCCGCGCTCGGCCTGGGGCACGGCCTTCGCCCATGCGGGCGTCGGCGTGGTGGTGATCGGCATCGCCGCCCAGGGTTGGGCGAGCGAGGGGCTGGCGAGCCTCAATCCCGGGGGCACGCTCACGGTCGGCCCCTACGTGGCGACGCTCGACTCGGTCGCCCCGCGCAAGGGCCCGAACTACGAGGAGGCGGGCGCCTTCCTCACCATCCGCAACCGTGAGGGCGACGAGATCGGCAAGGTCGAGACCGGCCGCCGCTTCTACCCGAGCCGGCAGATGACCGTGACCGAGTCCGGCCTGCTCACCATCGGTGCCAGCCAGGTCTACGCGAGCCTCGGCGAGGTCGGGAAGGACGGCGCCATCGGCCTGCGGCTCTACTACAAGCCGCTGGTGCTGCTGATCTGGCTCGGCGCCGTGGTGATGGCGTTGGGCGGCGGCCTCTCCCTCACCGACCGGCGGATGCGCGTCGGCGCCCCCGCCAAGGCGAAGGGCCGTGCCCTTCCCGCGAGCGTGGTGCCTGCGGAATGAGCGTGACGGCCCGCTGCGCGCTCGCCGCCGCGCTCCTCCTCGCCTCGCTCCCGGCGCTCGCCGTGCAGCCGGGCGAGGTGATGAAGGACCCCGCCCTGGAACACCGGGCGCGGGAGATCTCCGAGGGGCTGCGCTGCCTCGTCTGCCAGAACCAGTCCATCGACGATTCCGACGCGCCGCTTGCCAAGGACCTCCGCCTGCTGGTGCGCGACCGCTTGGCGAAGGGCGACAGCAACGAGGCGGTGCGGGACTACGTCGTCGCCCGCTACGGCGAGTTCGTGCTGCTGCGCCCGGTCTTCGCCCTCCACACCCTCATCCTGTGGCTGACGCCCGCGCTCGCGGTGGTGCTCGGCCTGTTCGGCCTGTGGCGCCTCGCGCGCCGCCGCCCCACCGCCCCCGTGCGGCACCTCTCGGCCGCCGAAGAGGCCGAGGTCGCCGCGCTGCTGCGACGGGAGTAGGCTCGTCCCCATCGGCCTGATTCGCCCCTCCGGACCGTTCGGCACGAGTCTTGGATCGGGCAGCGGATCAACGAAGCCGGGAGGGGACGATGACCGCTGCGACGCTGACCATCTCCAGCCGCAACTATTCCTCCTGGTCCCTGCGGGGCTGGCTGATCTGCCGGATGGCGGGTCTCGATTTCTCCACCGAACTCCTGTCCGGCGAGGACACGACCAGCCGGGCGGAGCTTCTGCATCTCTCGCCCTCCTTCCTCGTGCCCCGGCTGCGCCACGGCGACATCGTCGTGTGGGACACCCTCGCCATCACCGCCTACCTGAACGAGACCTTCCCGGAGGCCGGCCTGCTGCCGGAGGGGCGGGCCGAGCGGGCGCATTGCTTCTCCATCGCGGGGGAGATGCACGGGGGGTTCGTGAACCTGCGCTCGGCCCTGCCGATGAACCTGAAGGCGTTCCACCCCGGCTTCCGGGTGTTCAACGGCGCCAAGGCCGACATCGAGCGCATCGTCACGATCTTCGACGATTGCCTCGACCGCTACGAGGGCCCGTACCTGTTCGGGAAGACGCCTTCCCTCGCGGATGCGATGTTCGCCCCCGTCTCCTGGCGCGTACGATTGCACAACGCTTCCTGCGCTAGTTTGGCGCAGCGCGCAAGCCTTAATTAATACTCTGGTGCGCCCGCCCCTTCCACGAGCAGCCCACAAGGCGCGCACAGAAAAGAATGCTCGCGAGAGCAGATTTTCTTCCTAGAGCGCTCGCTCTGATTTAGGAATGGTTGCACATTTTCCGTTGCGGGAACGCAATGGAGAACAACATGTGCAGCACTAATGCAGAACAAGTGGTGGCGCGGAGCACCAAAGGTGGCTTCGCCCCGGTCGAGCGCACGGCCCAGGACGCAATCACTGTTTGGGGCACTCTCGACGGCATCACATTCCGCCGCTCTTTCCCCAGCGTGCGGGCATGGCGCGCTTGGCGCAACATGCAGCGCGTGAACGTCGAGGTTCGCGGCATGCAGAGCGGGGAGATCGCTTGATGCTGCCGCTGATCGACAGCGCATCGCGCGAACTGCTGCTGGCCAATGGCAACCAGCAGGAGGAGCAGGATCACAGGCCGGTGATCAAACTGTTCAACCCCACGGGTGGCCAGACCTGGCTCATTTCGGAGATGGCCGCTGATGGCGACACGCTGTTTGGGCTAGCCGACCTCGGCTTTGGTCAGCCGGAGATGGGCTACATCCGCCTCAGTGAACTGCTCGACGTGAGCGCCACCCTGCCCATCGGGTTGGAACGCGATCTGGGCTTTCGAGCCAACAAGACGCTCAGCGAGTATGCGCGTGATGCGCGGATCATGGGGCGCATCGTAGCCTAGCAACGGCGGGCATGTGCGAAAGGGGCGGCAACAGTCGCCCCTTTCCTACCTGCACAATTGCAAGGTTGACGCTCGGTAAACATAGTACGCGCGCCTTCGCAAATAGTGAGCGAAGGATGAAGCATTGTAATTCTGCAAAAAGGTGCTTGACGGTGTTCTTTGCCGCTGGCACAAAGATCACTGTCTGAGGCAGGAGTGTCTGCGACTGAATTGAGAGAGCGCCAAGCAAGTGCTGCGGCACGAGCGAGGAAGATCGACATGTGTTGGACTGTCAACACACGCGCCCGTGGCTGCCGGGTAACGCAGCAAGTTCTCTCGATGGAGTAGGTCAATGACGAATACGAACGCCTCTGAAAGTGCTCTGGCCCTCGGGCTGGAGGGCTCGCCTCTTGATGTGAAGGCCGAAATTGAACTGCTTAACAAGCAGTTCAACGAGGACTTCCAGTATGAGGAAGAAGGTCGTCGTCGCACTTATCGGCGCGTGGCTGCCATGCTGAAGTTCGTGGAGCAGGTTCACAACAACCCGCTCCACGCCGAGGCTTGGGATCACGAGCGGTCTTTGCGGCAGATCTCCATACCGGAGAAGGATGCTAACCCGTACTTGCAGTACGTTCGCGCACTGGATGGCCGGTTTCGTCCCGATCTAGATAAAGTGGAGTTTGATGGTCAGTCAGTGACCAAGTGGGAGCCCAATCGTTCGAGCGAGAAATTCGCTAAGACGATCCGGCACTGCATCGAGAAGGGCGTCAAGAGCGATGTGGCCGCAGAATACATCGAAAACTATGTCCGTCCCGATCATGAGGAAGAGAAGCGTTTGTTCGGCATTGAACAGCAGGACAAGCACGATCATCCGGCTCCCAAACGGGTGAGCAAGTTGAAGGAGGCAGAACAGGAAATCGTCCGCAAGTCGGAAGGTCTCTTGCAACTGCCTGACAGCATCGCGGATCACGTAAAGTTCTACGGAGATTTCGCTGCTGTTATCCTTCGCCGCCACGAAGGTCGCATCGTGATCCTGGACGACGCTGGTTTCAGCGCTGACCAGATCACCAACGCGGTCAAGCGGCGCAAGGATACCATCAAGGCGGTGAAGACCATGGAAGTGGTCGTGACGCCAAACATGCAGAAGGCGCATCAGGCCAGGGCTGCTGAAAAGGCTGCTACTCCTGCTGCCAACTGACAACTGCGATGATCTTACATCAGGGGCTACGTCAGGTGACTGGCGTAGCCCCTATGCTGTTTGGGGCTACGCATGGATCCGTTTGACACTCAGCGGCTAGTAGCACTGCGCAGGCTTTGCGCTCGCTGGGCCGCTGATGCCACTATGGAACTACCTGCCCGCCAGTTTGATGCCTATCTCGCTGAACGAGAGCGGGTGGAGTGGCGTGCCACGCTAGCCCAGCGCAGAGCCACCAAAGCCGAGGGCGTGGCTGCGCTATTGAAGGGTGATGCGCGGGACTACTGGGATCGGCTCACCCATCTGTACGGGCAGAGCGGCCGACGGCGAAGCCCGGAGCAGGAGCGTGCGTTCTGGAACTCGGTTGAAGACCTCTGGGGCGACTTCCAGGCTCTGTCACCCGAGCATGCTAGTCAATTTGACAGCGCGGATGAAACTCCTTGGCAGGATTTGCCCCTCACCTTGCAGTACCCATTCCACGTGATCCGCGATGGCTCCTACTATGAGCCCTGGTGGGACCACCCCGTTGCCTTCACGCAGCGTGAAATGGCTCAGTCGGTGATCAATCGGCTCGCGCCACCTGTGCAGCCAGCCAGTGCCCCCACACCGGCTGGCAATCGCCTCCGTACTCTCATGAAGCAGTTCAACCGCTAGCCCACTAGTAGTGAAGCCCTCAGGGCACGCTTGTCTCTGCGAAGGTGGAGCCCAGCAGCGCGTTCACATCCCGCACGATGCGGTTGAAGGCCGTCAACTGCTTGATGGAGAGGTCTTTGCCCACACGGGCACGCACCACGGGATGGTTGCCCTGCATCTTCTCCACAATGCCCTCTAGGATGTCCTCAAGGGTCTGCTTGCGGCCAGCGCCGCGACGGCCATACATAGTGCTGGGTGCGCTCAGCACGCTGCGCAGTGAAGCCCTCACGTCCCAGAGGCCCAGAGCGAGGCCACGCAGGTAGTCGTGATCCTCGTCGCTCAGCCGGGCATACTCAACGTCCTTGCCGTATGTGCTGGGCTTGGTGACGCGCTCGCTGAAAATGATGCGAGCCGTTGGCATGCCGCGAGTGCGGGTGGCTGGCTGCTGGGGCTGCTGCGCTGGAAATTCGATTAGGTCGCACATGGTTGTCTCCTCGGCGTTTTCTTAGTTGTTGTCGTAGGTAAGTTTGAACAGCATGGCCTGATCCTTGGTGCGGAAGGCAATCTCCACCGGATAAGGCTGATAGCGGTTCACCTTGATGGGCGTGGTTGCGGGGATCAAGGTTGTGATTTCCCAGTCATTGGGCACGTTGCTATCCAGCCAGCCGCTGTACCTGTCGTTGGCAACCGACATCGCAATGCCATTCTTATCGAAATCCAACATGGCAAATCGGCGGTACTTTTCGGAAATTGCTTGACGGAGATCAAACATCTCTTTGAACACCATCATCCCGATTGACGACACGAGGCCGTTGATGACAGAGCCGTTAATTTCTACCGTGATGAGGTGCGGAAACTCGCCGCCCTTGAGTTCGGTGTACTTCATGTGGTCCTCTTTTTTTATTGTTAGTTGCTGCTATGGGTAAGTTTGAACATCATAGCCTTGTTCTTATCCGCAAAGCGCACACGCACCCACCAATCGAGATTGCCTTCGACGCTGCTGAGCATCCAATCATCATCGGCTTCGCCCACGTTATTGCGAAGCCAATCAGCGAATGCTTGCATACCAAAGGTTGTGGCAGCCTCGCGATCTCCAATTGAAACTCTCTCGATTGCGAAATCGTGCTTGAGAGCAAACTTGCGCACTCTGCTCGGCATAACATCGCGCAAGAAGAACATCGCGTCCGATGGTACCTTAAACGACACCACATGAGGATTTCTCCAGTCGTCGCTGTACTCGTATTCCATTTCCACGGGGTAATGATCTAGATCAAACATGCGAAATCTCCTCTTTTTCTTGTTGTTTGTCAGTTAGTTAGGTGCGTGGTTGGATTGCTCAGCACGTAGGCGTGCGTAGCGAGCCAGTGCAGCAATCTTGATGTTTTCACGATGCTGCGGGCTCTTGCTCTTGCCCTTAAGGCTGTTGCTGATGGCCGAGCAGGTGTCCGCGCTGGGTTTCTGTCCTGTCTTGCTTAGAGCGATACGTGCCCTGGTTTCATCCGAATGCTTGGTTCCCTTTTGCATGTGCTGTACCTCAGTTTATTGTTATCTATTTATCTCCGATGTTCCACTTGTCCTTCATTCGGACGATGGTGTGGAACTGATGCACGTTGAGGTACATGCCCTGACCGTTGCGCATGCGGCGTTCCATGCGCATGCGCAGTCGCAACAGGAGTTCGGCAGTTGTGCCGCTCTCGTATGGCATTGTGGCGCATACGATGTCGTACAAAGGCTCGATTTCGTCGGCCTCCACGTCAAGCAATTGGGTCTGATAAGCGTTTGCAACCTTCATGTTACTTAAGCCCCATCTTTTCGAGGCGCATTGTTTCAAGCAGAGTTTTGCCACCCTTCTTGTTCTCGAACACCTCACGCTTAGTCTTCATGTCCGGGTTGATCCAGATGCCGTAAGCCAGCAAGTTGTTGCCTGCACGGCTACCAGCGGGACGCTTGTCGAGCACCACTTCGGTTCCCCAGCCCTGTAGGCTCACCAAGATCGTGGGGTGCTGTTCACTGGCTTCCCAGAACACGATCGCTGCCGTATAGATGATCACCTTGTTGTCGGCGTCCTTGAACTTGGCTCCCAGTGGGCGAATGTGATATTTGGTGTCGCCGAGATTGGCGCGATCAATTGCGTGATCAATCTCGACGTAGAACTCGTCTTGCTCATATCCCTCGGGAACGTTGTTGCGGAAGCCGCGTGCAACGGGGTGGAATGCACCCAGGTAACTGTGCATGAGCCCGCCATCTTCCATGCAGAAGTGGATCTTCACCTTGTAGCGGTTGCTCTTGCTCTTACCGTTCTTGCCTGTGCCGTTGTCGAACAGGTCTACTTTGAGATAGAAGGGCGCAGGCATAATGGTTGCGCGGGCGGCGTCATCCTCACCCTGCTCGCAGTTATTCTCGATTACTTCTGCTGGCACATCCCCATTACCCGGCACGTCGGCCTGAGTGGGCGAAGGCGTGTGCCCGTTATTGCCTTGTTCTTTCTCGATGGCGGTAGCCGGATATTCCTCTGGTACGCAGCCAATGGCGTAGCCAGCAGGCGTGTATCCATTAGTAACATTATTCCCATTAGTAAGGGCGTTAATAATGGATACACGCTCTAGGCTAGTATGATTGCCCTGCTCTAATGGTTGCACGCCTTGGCCATCACTAGTGATCTCAGTGCCCATATTCGGCTGAGTGAGCGGCCTGTTGAACTTGGCCACCTTGATGGGGTCAATGCCGTTCTTGCGTAGGATGCTTTCCAGTTCTGCGGTGTTCATCATGATGCGTCTCCTCTTACAGGCATATGGATAAGCGCCTGTGTTCATTCTTATTTATAGCACTAGGCTAGTTTGCTACGTCAAATAAGAACAGAACAGGAGAGTGCGCTGCCAGCGAATAAATACTGGCATGCAGAAGACAAACAACAGCGGCGTAGACTTGATCCGCCAGTTCGAAGGGTGTGAACTACACGCCTACAGGTGCGCCGCAGGAGTGCTCACTGTGGGTTTTGGGCACACCGGCCCGGACGTAACAGCCAACCTCACCATCACCCCGCAGCGTGCGGTTGAACTGCTGCACGGCGATCTCGCGCGGTTCGAGAAGGCGGTAGCGGCTTCACTACGTGTGAAGGTGACGGATAACCAGTTCAGTGCCCTCGTGGCGCTCGCTTACAACATCGGCCCGGCTGCGCTGGCCAAGAGCACGCTGATCAAGCGCCTCAACGCTGGCCGCACCCAAGAGGCAGCCGATCAGTTCCTCGTGTGGACCAAGGCAGCAGGCAAGACCCTCGCCGGGCTGGTGCGTCGCCGGGAGGCAGAGCGCGCTCTGTTCCTGCACCCATGACCAACGAACCCACATTCACTGCCAACGACCAGCATGCACTACAAGTTCTGCGAAAGTTTCTTGATGCACGAACGCGCTTTGAGACCGTTCAACAAAAACTACAAGAGATGAACAACAAGGGTCTCATCCCTTATCCAACGCCACGCAAAGGCTTGATGGGGGAAGCAAAGGCATTGTGCGATGAAATTGATCGCCTTCGAGAACAGTTGTTTGCGTACGAGCGTGTGCTTCTTGCTTGGCATAGTGGCGAAAACGTTGTGCTCGCTAGGCTGGCCATCCCATGACCAACGAACAGATCATGGCGGCTCTTACGATCTTTGAGGCCATCCGCGATTACGGCATCCTTCTTCGCGATCTCCCTGGCGTCACTGACGAGGAGAAGGCAGCCATACAGAAGGTTGGACAAGTCGCGCTGCGCAAGTTCCAGCAAAGGTATGATCAGTGAGGGGCGGTCGCACTGGCAAGCCCAAGGTCACACTGGCAGCCAAACGGGCCAAGTTCGGTGGCTGTCGCAATGCACTGGAACACCGGGTGCGGCAGCAGTTGGGTGCGGAATTCGAGTACGAAACCACTCGCATGCCCTACACCATCGCGCATCACTATCAGCCAGACTTTATCGATCCCATTGCCAAGCGGATTATCGAAGTCAAAGGACGTTTCCCAGAGAGTGACCGCCGCAAGATGGCAGCCGTGCGCAAGCAGTACCCGGATTACCAAATCGAAATCAGGTTCTCCAATCCCGACACGCTAATATCGAAGACTGGCACACAGACATATAGAACTTGGTGTACCAAGCACGGCATCACAGCAACAAAAGCATAACGGAGTGAGCGTTGCCAACAGAGGCCACCGTAAGAAACACGTTCCAATATCATCGCATTCAAGCAGCCCGAATTGCTGAGACTTTTGACCTTTGCGTGCGGGAGTGGGTTGATGTGTGGCGCAGTCATCCCCAGCGGTATGAACGTGGCTACGTCACGCGCATCAATGATGATGAACCCTGGAGCGCCAGAAACATCGAGTTCAGGCTTGGTCGAGCGAGAAGGGGAGCACACCGCATCCCCAATTACAGGGGCGTTCGCACCCTCACAGTGCAGCAGTGGATCACGGAACTGGGTGGCACTGTGCAGGCCAAGCCCCGGCTAGAACCCCCGCCCAAGCCCAAACGTGTACCCCCACCCAAGCCTGCGCCTCAGCCCTATCGCGTGCACAAGGAGATGGATGCAGCCACCAAGGCGCTGTTGGATGCGGCACGCAACCGGGTGCGCAACGAGTGCACCTATGCCCAACGTCGCGCAGAGCGATCCGGTGAGGCGTTCTCGATCACGGGCCGAGAGTGGATGCGCATATGGCGTGCGAGCCCACATGCGCTGGAACCGGGCCACATGGTGCGCCCCTATCCCGACGAGCCGTGGAGCCCCACCAACTGCGAGTACGTGCAGGGCACAGCCGATGGCAGGCATCGCCGAAAAGCGGAACGCCTCGATAGGATCGCCCAACAATAAATAGAAGTGAGCCAGCAGGATGTTGTGACCCTGCTCTCGTACTCCTTCAGGACGGCGAACAACTCCGGGTTTCACTCCTCTCCCGGAGTTGTTCTACCTGTGAGCAGTTAAATACGATTGCGACCGGGCAGCAACCCCGTCAGTCGTTGAAGGTGTGCTCACCCGCTGCCCGGTTCGCTTAAAGCACTTGCTTCCATGTGCCACCCACGTTGGTGAACACGCTCTGAGCCTGCTTCCATGTGCCTGCGCTGTTGACCCATAGGCTCTGCGCCTGTTTCCAAGTGCCACCTACGTTCACGTTGATGCTGCCCTTGGTGGGCGCGGTGCTGCCGGGCGCGCTGCCATCGGCAAAAATCGAGAACGTGAAGACGTGGCCCCAGCCAAGGCTGCCCGAGGGCGCAAATGATGCAGCGGGAACAGTTTTGGCAGCGCTGGCGGCACTTTCTGCCGCATAACTCACGAGATAGTCGTTCACGCTGGTGCTGGCATCCAAGCGCTCTGTCCAGCCGCTGGGGGGAGTAAATGTGTTCCCTGAATTACTCCAAAAGGTTGCTATGGCGGCAACCATACTGCCCGCTGAGTTCGCCGCTACTGCTGGCGTCTTGAAGCCCGTGTAGGGATTTGTGTTGGTGGTAAAATCACCATCATTTGACGAGTAACTTTCCCATGGCGGATCGTAGGCAGTACTGGCACCACGATAAGCGAGAACTCTCGCATAGATGATACCGTACTGAGGCAGTGAGTATGAAATTGATCCTGCGTCAATGCCTTGACGCGCCCAATAGAGCCCATACACCCCCTTGTTGTTGGGCAACGCTCCCTGATCTACCTTTTGCCACTGACTGGGCAAACTGAACGTGCTGGTGGGTACAAGCGCGATCACGCTGAGCAGCAGCAGATCGCCAGCGGCGATGTTTGCCGGTAGCGTGAGTGCTTTACTTGCGTTGGCAGTGGCACTGTTGCGGTTATTTGCTGTAACGGCTGTGCTAACGCCTACATAGGAAACAGCCATCAGAGCGTGACCACCCAGAAATCACCGCTGGCACCACCAGAGGGCTGAGCCGTGCTGATGGTGACGTTGCGCAGGGCCATGCTGCCGATGCCCGAGACATCGCTGCTGGTGAGTGTGACTGCGCCTGTGCGACCGGCCACGCTGGTGACACCGCCAGTGGCACCAGTTGCGCCCTGCGGGCCTACATCGCCCTTGTCTCCCTTGGGTCCGGTGGGACCCTGTGGACCATTCAGCGTGCCCTGGCTGAACCAACTGCCCGAGGTCTTGCGGTAGTAAGTGCCGTTGCTGCTGTCGATGTAGAAGTCACCATCCGTGCCCGCGCTGCTGGCAGGTGCACCCGAACCGCTGAGCCAACTGGCTCCTGCTGGTCCCTGGCTGCCCGTGTCTCCCTTGAGACCCGCAATGCCCTGTGTGCCCTGTGGCCCCACCACATAGCCGGTGTCGATGGTGCCGCCCGTGCTGAGTGTGACGATCAGTCGGCCGCTGCCGTTCACTGCTGCTGTGGTGACGCCAACACCGTTGCTGCCTGCGGCTCCTGCTGCACCAGTGCTGCCAGTGTCGCCCTTGACGCCCTGCACGCCCTGCGTGCCCTGCGCTCCGGTGTCTCCCTTGGTGCCCTGAATGCCCTGGCTGCCTGTTGCGCCAGTGTCGCCCTTGGCTCCCGCTGCACCCACCACATAGCCTGTGTCGATGGCTGTGCCCGTGCTCAGCGTTACGATGAGCCTGCCAGCACCATTCACTGCTGCTGAGGTGATCGAGACACCCTGAGGACCGGCAACGCCCTGGTTGCCCTGATCTCCCCGGTCTCCCTTGATGCCTGCTGCACCCTGCGCACCAGCAGCACCGGGCAAACCCTGCTCGCCGGTGTCGCCTCGTGCACCAGCCACGCCCTGAATGCCCTGGTCGCCCTTGTCGCCCTTGGCACCAGCAGGGCCAGTGTCTCCCTTGCTGCCGGGCGCACCATCTGCACCGGCAGCACCAGTGACGCCCTGAACACCCTGGATGCCTTGAGCACCAGCCACGCCCTGAATGCCCTGTTCGCCCTGTGGTCCACGCTCGCCCTGTAGGCCGGTGGCTCCGCGTTCGCCGGTATTGCCCGGTAGGCCCTGCACACCCTGCTCGCCCTGAGGGCCAGCATCACCCCGGAGGTTGCCCACCTCGTGCGTGCTGCCATCGCTCAGCGTGACAGTGACTGTACCCTCTTCACTAGTAGTGAAGCCGGTAATTCCCACGCCAGCGTCACCGCGCAAAAACGGTGTGAGGTACGCCACAAACTGCGCCATGCTGGTGCGGCGATCCACGCCGCCCTGAATGGTGTGCCAGTATTCATCGCCACCCAGTGCGCCAACGAATGGCAGGCTGCTGATCTTTTTATTCGCCATGGGCAGCCTCCATCACTAGAGGCGAGCCATCTTCCATCACAACGGTGTCACCGCTCTCCAGCGTGTACTGGGGCTCCGATCCCGTGGGTTCGAGATTGCCTTCTTCATCCAGTGGAATGCGCTTGTGTCGGCCCACTGGACCCGTGTGCAGAGCGAGCCGGGCCATCAGTAGGAGCCCGCCAGCATGACGGCCACTCGGTGGCCGCTCTTGATGATGCCTTCGAACGTGTCCCAGGCAGCGAGAAACCTGCGGGGAGCCACACTGGCATCCGGCTCCACACCCACGCTCACAAAGATGGGGAGGCTGCCGTTGGCCACACGCAGCGTGCCCATGTCCAAGCCCTGGTCGGCCTGATCCGCGCTGGTGACCACAGTGCTCACCGACCCCGGTGACACTTCCACACTCACCAGTGGTCTGGCGTCGTGCAGGCCAGTTTCGCGGCCCTTCACAACGCCAATCTCAATACTTGTCTTGCTCATGCAGCCTCGATCGTACAGGGAAAACTCTACTGTATTTATCTGCGGCAGCAAGATGGGCGGTTTTGAACCCTTTTGAGCACGGTTGCGCGTGTGCCAACCTAAATACTAGGGGCAACAACAAGAGGAGCCGCACAATGGCACACAAGGTAGTGTTTGAAATTGAGACGCACGACGACACGGATATTGCGCTGAGCCCTGGCATGTATGGGGCCTGCAAGGGCAGCATGGACCATCGCTTTCACTGGCCCGCAGCGTGCCCAGATCAGTACGTGTTGGGCAGCATGCGCGGCAGCATGTTGGAGTGGCTGGCCACCAGCCCGCTCAAGGGCAAAAGCCGAATGGGCTTTGACCAGCAGCGCGAGGGTGATCTTCGCTTCACCCGCAGCCTGTGGGTGGAGTTTGACGAACTAAGTGACGCACTGCTGTTCCGGCTTACCTGGGGCTGCGAAACAAGCGAGCCATAAGTAAACGGAAAAGGAGCGCAAGATGATCAAGACAATTTACCACCGCTTGTTTGGTGAGCCACACTATCCCACCTGGGAGGAACTCCCGTACTTCACAATGGACGACATGGAGGCGGTTGGCCGTGCACTGCATGCGGCGGGTGCGCCCATGGTGCTGCCGGTGGATCAACCGACCATGACGCATCTCATCCGCGAGGCCAACGCCATGTGCATGGTGAAGCGCCACAAGAGCGCGGCAGACACCAGGGAACTCATTTACATCACCGCCGCTGGCAGGCTCAGCATCGTGCTTGAAGGCGAAAGTGCCGAGCACTGAGCCATGAACCGACCGCTCATACTCTGAACGGTCGGCGTGTCAGCCCCGCGTTGTTAAACAATACTCAGAGCAACGCGTTAGAATTGCAATTCTTTAGTTGTGCTAAGTGGTAGGCACAAGTATATTAGCCTAACACAACACGAGGAGCACAACATGAACACGTCACCAGCCTTTATAACTTACGGCGCATTTCAAAAGTGGATGTACAACGACAACGCCATGGAGGGCCTCAGCGAAATTACCCGGTGGCTGCCTCCGGACTTTGCCAGCAACCTCACTGGGGTGGGAACCAACAAGGTGAAGGGCACGCTCAACGGGGCCAAGGTGGAGGTGGCCAGGAGCAACCTTGTGCGGTTCAAGCCCAGCAAGCCCGGCGCAGTGAGCCCCAAGGAGTACAAGCGCTTGGTGCTGCGCTTGCAGCACCCGCAGTTCAGCCTCGTGCTGGCGTTTCAGGCCAAGGCCAGCGACATACGCCCCTGGCTCACCCTGGAGAGTGATTGCACTCACGATTTCACCGGGGACAGCACGGCGTTTCTCAACTGGCTCACCCAAGTGAAACTGATGGGCCATCCCATGTTCGACTGGGTGGATCAGGGCGTGATGGCGGGTGCAGCCGTGTATGCCAGCCGCCACCCATGAGCAGCCGCAGTGATGCACAAGAGGTGAGGCGTGCCCTGATCAAGCAGGGCTTCACCGCCACCAAAACCGGCGGTGGACACTGGCGCATCACCCATCCCCGCATGAGTGGCCCGGTGTTCACCAGCGACACACCGGGTGATCGCCGCAGCAGGCACAACCTCCTCGCACTGCTGCGCAGGCGGATGCGCCCCCACTAGAAGTGAAGCAACAGCAGGCCGGGTGCTCACCCGGCCACAACCATGAGTGAACAGCAAGCGTTGCCATGACCGAACTGGATCTCAGCCACAACCGAGCCCTCGCCATGCGGGCCCGTCTCAGCATCGCCGACAGCCGAGCGCAGCAGTTGGTGCGCAACTGGCTGCTGGTGCACCCCGAGGATCAGGCCACCGCGGATCGCAATGCCCGCGTGGTACACACCTGCGCACAAGTGAGCCGCACCAATCTCGATGAGGTGGGCGACTGGGATGCCTTTGCCTACTGCTTTGTGGTCAGCCTATTCAAGGAAGACGCAGACTGGCTGTGCGAACAATCATACTTTTACGACGCAAGCATGTTCCCGCACATTGGCTATGTTGTGCAGGACATATTCGGCACTCGCTATCAGGGCAACGACGTGGTTGAACGCTTTGACCTCTTGGGCGACGCCATGCTCGTAACACCCAGCAGATGGTAGCCCTTCACGAATGGTGGAGCCTCACACAGCAACCACCGGCATTCACTTGAGCACGTGAATGCCGGTGTGGACCCAGCAACCTTATGAGTAGTGGCGCAAGGGTATGTCGCTGATCCGCACGTTCAGATCAGGATGGGGCACACCATTGTCCCCGAGCAACTTCACAAAAGCCTTTTGCATAACCTCTGGATGCAATGTAGGTCCAATGATGAGGTGGCTGAGGAATTCAGGCAAATGTGCCCCGTAGAAGTTGATTGCGGGAATGTTCTCAAGCGGGAGCAGGTACACAATCTGAGGCGTACCCCTGACACTCTGAATGGACTGCTTGATATATTCAGCGGTATGTACAGAATTGTACACCACGCGCCACTCTCGTTCCTCTGCAAAGCCTGGATGCTTGGTGCACAGAACCAAGAACAACAAGAAGTCGTAAAACCTATCCAATATCCAGGATTTTTGCGCCTGATAGTACGCAATATCGCCGCTGATCACAGTGTGCATGTGCGCGAATTTGCTGATGTAGCCATCAGTGCCGCAATAGGTGACGGGAAAAGTCCATGCGCCGAGGTTGTCGTTGGGTTCGATAAAGGGCTTGTTGTTGACCACCATGGCAACGCCAGTTGTGCCGCCATAAGCACGCCACATGCTCAAACGGCCAGTGTTGTCCTCGCTGCTATCATGCTCACTTATGCTGGTGATGTAAGTGCTATTTTTGTATAGGCCGATGTATGCCTCATTATGGAACGGTGTTAGGCCTACTCCATTGATGCTGTATATGAGATCATGTAGCGCTTTGCCCTCTGGAGAATTAAGGCCATTGTTAAGGCATTCGATGCCGTGCTCGATCTCACGGAAATCGTTCATCACGCGTGTGCTGCGCATCCAAACTTGTTTCTTCTCGATGATGCTTCGAGCGACGTCGGCTGTTGTGTAATGGACGAAACGCTTGTTCTTCGCGGCGGCACGTTGAGCACCTTCCGCTGGGTACAGGCTGGCGTACATTTGTTCCAATTGGGACATGAAGATTTCAACGCAGGATCAGAGGCTGGAGTTTGCTGGTGTTACCATGCTACCGGCAAGGATACATACGATTTCCGCATTAAACATGCTCCAATCGTATTGCCAGCCAGCCGCCCTGGTCGCCGCTCATGGAGCCACACCGTAGTTCGCATCAAAAGTGCGAAACGGCGCAAATAAAACTCTATGTTCTGAATGTGTTAGGTTGGCGCTTTGTGCGTCCGGCTACAATGTACTGTCCTTGCGCCGTTTGCGCTGTTGTTGCTCTTATTGTGCGCCGTTTGCCCTGCTGTTCAACCGAAGACTTCGCATGGCCAGCAGAAATCTACACTCGCACAGCCACGAGCACGGCTGTACACACGCATACGCACATTCCGCTCGTGTACATCTTGGTGAAGGAGCCATGCAAAAACGTAGGGTCATCGCTTACTACCGGGTGAGCACGCAGAAACAGGGCGTTAGCGGGCTGGGTCTCGAAGCGCAGCGCAAAGCCGTCTCCGACTATCTCAGTGCAACGGGCGATGAACTCATAGCGGAGTTCACAGAGGTGGAGAGTGGTCGCAAAGCCGACCGGCCTCAACTGGCTGCTGCACTGGCTATGGCCAAACAGGAGAAGGCCACCGTAGCCATTGCCAAACTTGACCGCCTTGCACGCTCGGTGCGGTTCGTGAGCAACCTACTGGATAGCGGCGTGCAGTTTGTATCGGTGGACATGCCCGAGGCCAACCGACTAGTGCTGCACATGATGGCAGCCTTCGCCGAGCACGAGGCGGTCCTCATCTCCCAACGCACCAAGGCCGCACTGGCCGCGGCCAAGGCCAGGGGTGTGCAGTTGGGCAAGCATGCGGCTGTGATCAACGCAGAGGCATCAGCAGCAGCCGACGCTTACGCCAGCAGCCTTGTTGCTGCGCTAGCGGAGATCCGAGCCAGCGGGGCACACAGCGTCAGGGAGACAGCAGCAGCGCTCAACGCACGGGGCATTCGCACACGCAGGGGCAGCCAGTGGCATCCCACAAGTGTGCAGCGGTTGTTGGAGCGGCTGACGGAGATGGAGTTTGCCTCACTCGCAAACAATCTGCGCAATTATCATGTTGCGAGCAATTAGCGGTTGCCCGAAAGGCACACGGCATTACAATGGAATAGTGGAGAGGGGAACAAAGGGGGTTAACGGCTTACGCTGTAACAGTAACACCTATCCATTAGGTGGCCAGGACAGTGCCAGGGCTGGGCCTGGACTTCACAGGGGGGCAGGCCCCCCTTTTTCTACCTGGACCCAATCACGGTTGTGCAACTACCTTGCGACTGCATTCTGTAATGCGAAGCCCTTGCGATACGATTTTGCAATGCGACTGCTATGGTTCAGCCAACCACGCCCCTACAGTTTGCCCCGCGTGTTGTGCCCGCCGTGCTTGCACTCCTGATAGTCTTCAGCCAGCCAGTAGCAGCCCTGGCGCGCAGCCCACTCGCTTCTCGTCTTGAGGTAGGCGTTATTGATGCCGCGGCAGTCCTCGATGTCCGGGCAGCGCAGCGGGAACACCAGCATAGTGAGACCGCCCTGATTGTCCTTGGGTATGTTGAAGCGGATAGTTTCCACCCGCATGCTGCCATCTAAGCACCACTGGTAGAAGTGCCGGCTGAGCGCACCGGTCACCATGAGAATGCGGGCAGTTTGGTATTGACGGCCCAGCATGTCCCGCTTGATGTGTTCGCTAGCCCATTCAAACGTGGTCATTCGGGAAGCCCCTAATGTTTCGGGGCGGGCTTACTGCCACTCAACTTAACGTGATGTCACCGCTGCTTGCGACCCCTGCGGCAGGGCTAACGCCCAGTTAGCGGGTGATCAGCCAAAGAGGATCACGTCGGGATCGAACACAAAGCCCTCAGGTCGCTGCACCCATTCCCCCGCAGTGCTCAGCGCCTCAGTGAGCCACTTGCCTTCATCGCTCGGGATGTATCGCACCACACAGTATGCCGGTGGTTGGCCATCCGGTGTGGTGATCTGCCTGATCTGTGGCAGGCGCATGTCTTCTTCACGTAGCATGGGGTTCTCCTTTTTCACTTAGTTATCGTCGCGCTCGCCCTTCACGGCTTCACCTCTACGGGCTGCGCCTCGATCACTGTGCCCTCGATGGTGTTGGCCCGTGTGGCTTCCACGGCCCGCTGCACCAGTCGGTCCTGTGCCGCCGTGATTGCTGCTGCCAGTCCGCTCGCGTTGTGATCCACCTTGACGTCCACGCTCTGCTTGGGCCTGCCCCAAGCCCTGTCTAGGATTTGAGTGGCAGCCTGCACGCTGGCGCTGTCGTTGCGCCCGTGCATGGCAATGTCGAACAGGCGCTCCACCACCTTTGGTGTGAGTTCCCTGCACATCTCTTGGATTTCGCGATTGATGGGTGGCCTGCCTTTGGGGTTGCCGCTGCTACCCTTCTTGAAACCGCGTGCCTTGCAGGCTTCCGGCTCGTTCTGCTTACGAGGCATCAGCAACCTCCTGGCCACCGATGAGGCTCTGAAACTCTCTGGCGTGCTCGGTGCTAGAGAACATCACATCGAACTGGGCAACGCCCACGTTGCGGAACGAAAATGCCTCCGTGATGTTGCGGGTGATCCACTCCCCATAGCGAGCGGCCACCCACTGCTGTGCAGCCTCATCCGGCGTAGTGCCGGGCGATGCTTCCACAATCGCATTCACTTGCGGCCTGTGGCCGTTTGCAATCTTAACTCGAATTGTTGTTGCCATAGTGCTCCCTGCCCTGGCGCTGTTTCACGTATTTAATGAGAACAGCGAGGTAGAGCAGGTTTCTGGCTGGGCAGGCTATTCTCTGGTTGAACCCATTCTTGCTGGCGCTATCCAGAACGAGCGGCGCACAGGGCGCACAAGGAGAACGCAAATGGCCACCAAATCTCTGATGGATCAGTTCATCGCTTTCGCAGCGCCCAAGGAGAACACCCCCGTGGCACGCGATGCAGTCAGCGTGTTCTACAGCAAGATCGACCGGCAGGTGGCGCTGGCAGAGCAGGCCAAGGCGGGCGAGAAAGTGAGCGCGCGGGTCACGTGGTTCAAGCGCGATGGCGCTGGCTACAGGGTCAAGATCGGACGCGAAGCCCTCAAGTTTGGCGATCACCAGTGGTTTGCAGCGGCCAGCCTCGATGAGGTGATCGAGCGGCTGAAGATGGCCAAGGAGGTGATCACGAATAGTGAAGCGCTGCGCCAGCAGATCGTGCGCAACAGCAACGCGCGCAGCGAACGCATGCAGGGCACGCGCAAGGCCAAGAAGGCTGCCTAGCACGCTCCTCGCGCAACGCAGAGGCCGGGCAATGCCCGGCCTTTCGCACGTCAGAACGCGCTCCCTGGATAAATACGGAACAGCACCAAACAGGGAGACCCGCAGGTGGACGAAACGGAGATCACCTGCGAGGAGAGCCAACAGGCTGCTCCCAAGCCGCGTCGCAGGCGCAAGGCCGCTGCACGGGGCGGCTGGACTGACCCCAGCACTGTAGCAGTTGCCTTTGGCAACGTGGTGGGGGTGTTTGCCAGCAAGCCGCTGGCAGCCGTGCTGGTGACTGTGCTGCTGGGCGTGGGTGCAGTGGGATACGGCGCTTACGAGAAGCCCGAGTTCCGCAATGCCATGTGGACCGCATGGAGCAGCAGATCGGACATCCTAGAGGCGCAGGCCACCCGGGCACGCAAGGACATCGTGCGCGAGAACGCCGTGTGCGATCACGTGCAGCAGTTGGGCAAGCGCATCAGCGCCCATCGCCTCGTGTACTTTCAATTCTCAGACGCAGCACGACAGCCCGCCGCTGGTGGCGTGCCCTGGCGCTACAGCAGCGCCGTGTGTGTGTATCCCAAGCCCGGCGTTGACTATGACGTAGAGGGAGCCAAGGGCGTGCCCAACAGCCTCAACAGCGAAATCCTCAAGGTGCTGTTCCCGCTGGGTGATCGCGATGGCACCTGCGGCAAGTGGCATCCCGAGGAGATCCAGGGCGAATGGCTGCGCGGTCGCTTCGAGCGGAACGGCACTGACCTCAAGATCGCATGTGGGCAGACGAGCCCACAGGGGCTACCGGTGGGCTCGCTCAGTGCGGACTGGCTCAACAGAGGCGCGATCACCGAGCCTCAGACGGACGTAGAGAAGATCCTGCGCGAGGGCATCGACACCATCAACGAGTTGCAGAGCCGCGCTGTTCAGTGAGGCTCGCGCTTGGCTGCTCGCCACGCGTCAAACTTCTCTGCGCCTTCCTTGACCCACTCCCGAAAAGCAAGAGCAAACAGCAGTGCGAAGGGCACGCCCAGCAGCACCTTGGGGTTCTCGCGCAGGAAAGCATCCAGCCCCTGCCATAGCCCGTTGAACCAAGCGTGTATCTCCGCTCCCGCGCCACTGTAGTAGAGAAACGGTGACAACAGGAGCGCGAGCACAAAGCACCCCAGATAAAACAGTGCGAAAGCCAGTTTGATCAGTTCCCATGTGGCTTTGAGGTCTTCTTTGAGGCTGTAAGGTTGAGCCTCGATGTCTTGCTGTACAGCCATATCCAGAACCTTTCCATAGCATGCCTCTGCTAGTAAAAGGCTATCATACAGCCGCGCTTGTGCCGTTCAACCACTGATTTCGCACACTAACAAGTAAATACTTGAAACCACCAAGTTTCAGGTATGCATGGCATCTCAAGATGATCTGGTACTGCTGCTAGAGCAGTTCCGAAACGACATTCCCTTCTTCGTACAGCAGGCATTTGGAACCACGCTGAACGCCAAGCAGGTGGAGTTCGTCACCAAGTACCAAGCCCACACGCAGATCACCTTTCGAGGCGGCATTGGCTTCGGCAAGACGTTCTCGATGGCGGTGCTCATCCACTGGGCTCTGATCACGCACAACGACGTGCAGGTGACCATCTTTGGTCCCAGCGAAGACCAGATCAAAGCGGGTTTGTGGAAAGAGGTGGGCAACCTCTACGGCAAACTGCCACCATATCTGAAAGAACATCTCGAATACACAGCAACTAAACTGTACCGCGTGGAGAACCCCACGGGGGCATTTGCTGAAACGCGCTTGGCCAACAAGGACAACATCGAAACAGCGCGCGGTATCCACCAGAAGAACAACTTTGTGTTTGTGGACGAAGCCACTGGTGTGCCCGATCCGGTGTTCGCAGAGTTGCAGAACATCTTTACGGACCCCAACCCCAAACTGTGCATCATCAGCAACCCATCGCGCACGAGCGGCTTCTTCTTCGACACTTGGGAACACCCGGAGATCAGCAAGGAGTGGACCCCAGTACACGGCAAACTCACCGACAATCCCGGCATCAGCCCTGAGCGGCTGAGGAGCATCACAGCGTCATTCGGTGGTGTCGGTTCCAACGAGTACCGCGTGAAGGTGCTGGGTGAGTTCCCGCTGGAAGACGAAGATGGCGTGATACCGCGCGATATCGTGGTGGAGGCCATCAACCGCGATGTAGTTCCCCAGCCCAAGTATCCTGTGGTGTGGGGCTTTGACCCCTCGGGTACGGGCAAGGACCGTAGCGTTCTCATCAAGCGCCGCGACAACCTCATGATGGGCGATCCCATCGTGTACGGTACCATGCTGCCCGAGCAGTTGGCTGCCCGCGTGCGTGAGGAATACGACCTCACCCCCAAGGCCGACAGACCTACCGAAATCTGCGTGGACGGCATCGGTGTGGGTCACGGCATCGCCGGGCTGCTGCGCACGATGGGCCTGCCGGTCAAAGAGGTGATCGTCAGCAACAAGCCTCGCGATCCCGACCGCTATGTGAGCCTGCGCGACGAACTGTGGTTCAAGTGCAAGGAGTGGTTTGCCACTGGCAACGTAAGCATCCCCAATCACAGCGCGCTGATCAGCGAACTGTGCCTGCCCTCTTATGAATTCGTTGGTCTCAAGCACAAGGTTCAGAGCAAAAAGGACATTCGCAAAGCAGGGCGCAAGAGCCCCGACCTTGCGGATGCGCTGTGCCTTACCTTCGCGAGCGACGCGAGGAACACCCACTTCGGTAAATACGCTTGGAACAAGCCCATCGCCATCAATCGTGGCTGGAACATCGTCTAACCAACAAGATGCGGGCCAACCGCACATGAAAGGCATTGATGGAAGAGGAAGACAACAAGGCTACAACGCCAAAGGATAGTGCACCAAAGCCTCTGAGCGAAAGCGACATTCTTGCCCGTGTGAGCACTGCTTTCCCGCACACCTCCAATTACACGCAGGGCGTTCTAGAGACCAAGCGACTGAATGGTCTGGAACTGTACAATCGCGACGCTTTTGCCGGCGACGAGCAGATCGTTGGCCGCAGCCGCTACGTGACGGACGATGTGTTCGTGAGTGTGGAATGGACGCTGGCCACGCTGATGAGCCTGTTCGACAGCCAGGATCGCGTTGTTCAGTTCTCCCCCACCGGCCCGGAAGATGAGCCCTTGGCCGAGCAGCAGACGGATGTGGTCAACTATGTGCTCACCCAGGGCAACAGCAACGCCAAGGTGCTGCACGACTGGCTCAAGAACGGCCTCATCGGCGGCCTCGGCGTGGTCACAGCGGAGTTCTACAAGGACAAGCGCTGGAAGCCAGCCCAGGTGCTTGAGGGCGTTCCCGACCATCACGCGGTGGAGTTGGAGAACAGCGAGGATCACGAAATCCTAGAGGCAGGTGAGCCCTATGCCATCCCCGGCATGGAGCACATTCCAGGCATGGACATGCGCGACCTCAAGGTGCGCAAGAGTTACCTCGATGCAGGCGTGCGCATCCGCTGCCTGCCCCCGGAAGACTTCTTCGTCAGCAGGGACGCTCAGTTCGACTACCAGACCGGCGGCATTGACGCTGCGCTACAGGGCTTCAAGCGCACTCTGCCGCGCGCTGAACTGGTGGAGATGGGCTACGACGCTGCCAAGGTCACGCGCATCCCAGCCAGTGGCGGCGACCACAGCAGTTATGCCCTCGAACGCAACAGGGATCAGGGGTTCAGCGACGGAACCAACGACGTTGAGGCGGAAGTGGACCTCTACGAGATTTTCATGCGTCTCGATGCCAACGGCGATGGTGTGCGCGAACTGCTGCGCCTCACGATTGGTGGAACGCCAGCCGGTGGCGCTGTGCTGCTGGGCCATGAAGAGGTGGAACTGGCCCCGTTTGCGGCCTTCGTTCCCTACATGATGCCCAACACGCTCAACGGCATGAGCACGGGCGATCTGGTGGGCAAGGATCAGCGCCTCAAGAGCATGTTCATGCGAGGCATCAACGACAACCTCACCCAGGTGCTACGCCCGCAGCGCATCGCGGACGTGGAAGGCGTCAACATCGACGACCTGCTCAACAGCGGTCCCGACAGCATCATCAGGGTCAAGGACAAGGACGCTCTCAGTTACGCCACTACCCCGTTCGTGGGCGGTCAGGCGTTCGGCATGATCGACCAGATCAACCAGAGCGTGGAGCACCGCATGGGTGTGGGTCCCAACCTCATGGGCGTGGACCCCAGCCAGTTGCAGAACACTACAGCCACCGCCAGCAGCCAGCGCCAGACCATGAGCCAGTTGCGCTTGGAGATGATCGCTCGCCTGTTTGCAGAGACCGGCTACCGCTACCTGTTCCGCATGGTGACCAGCCTGCTCGTAGCGAACATGGAGCACACGCAGGCCCTCACGGTGAAACTGCGCGGCAACTGGGTTCCCTATGGCACTGACCAGTGGAACCCCGACCTCGACATCAAGGCCAACATCACCTTCGGCATCACCGACAAGCCCCAGAAATTGGCTGCGCTGAGCAACATCCTCAGCCAGCAGATGACCGCCATGCAGCAGGGCGCGCCCATCACGGACATGGGCAAAATCTACAACACCCTGGCGCTGATCGCGGAGAACTCGGGCTTCAAGAACGCCGAGCGCTTCTGGAACGACCCAGCCAAGATGCCACCGGGTGCAGCCCAGCCCCCGGACAAGCCCGATCCCAAGGCACAGGCAGAGCAGGCCAAGATGCAAGCCGACATACAGCGCGCTCAGGCTCAGTTGCAATTGGATCGCGAAAAGATGCAGGCTGAAATCCAGTTGGAACGTGAGAAGTTTCAGGCGCACATGGAACTTGAGCGCTACAAGGCCGAGCAGGAACTAGAACTGCGGAGGCAGGAGGTGGGCGCTGAAACACAACTCAAGGGCCTACAGATCATCACCAAGCAGAACGCTCAGCCTCAGATCCCCAACCCCCAGTAAGGAGTACTCATGGACGACAGCATTCGTAGGGCGGAAGTTTACAAGCAGTATTTTGAAGACCCCATCTACCGTGAGCCTTGGGAGAAAGTTCGTGAGGCACTGATGGATGCGTTTCCCAAGACAGCGGCGGGTGACACAGCCACGCGCGAGCGCATCTACCTCATGCTGGGCTTGCTCAAGAAGGTGGACGAGTTTGTGGGCCGCACCATCGCCAGTGGCGAAATCGACAAGCGAGCCCTGGACAAACTGGCTCTAGACCGCAAGCAGGGCTTTTTGGGGCTGGGCAACTAAATAAACAAACAAACAACAATCGAGGAAATCGATGAGCGACAGCAATACTCCCGAACAGGGAACTGCAAGTCTTTCGATGGAAGATGCAGCAAGCCAGATCACAGCACTTTTCGGTAACGACGAGGCTGCGGATGCTGAAACGGCCGTTGAGGCTGAAGTACCATCCCACGAGGATGCAGACGCCACAGAGGTACACCCGGAAACGGATACCCATGTGGAAGAGCAGCCGGAAGGGGATGCAGAGCCCGAGGCAGCCCAGCCCTCCACTATTAGTGAAGACGCTGAGGTTGAGTTGAATGGAGAGCGCGTTAAGGTCAAAGACCTCAAGAGCGGCTACCTTCGCCAGTCGGACTACACGCGCAAGACCCAGGAACTGGCCACACAGCGCCAGCAAGCCGAAAGTCAGGTTCGAAACGAACTCACTGCGCAGTACACCAATCATCTTGCTCGTATCGAGCAGAACTTGGTGGACCACTTCCCACAGGAACCCAATTGGATGCAGTTGGCCGAGGACAACCCGGCTCAGTATGCAGTCGAGAGGGAACAGTGGAACAAGCGCATCACTGACCTGAGACAGGTTCAGCAGTTGCGAGCACAGCATGAGCAGAACGTTGCCCAGCAAAAGCAGGCAGCGGTGGCTCAGGCACAGGCAGAGGCATACAACAACTTGGTGCACATGCACCCAGAGTTTGCCCGAACCGAAGATGGCAAGGTCAGCAAGGCCAGCGCAGAATTGGTCAATTTCGCCACTAACGAGGTGGGATTGCCCGAAGAACTGTTGCAGAGCGTGACTGACGCAAGGCTATTCAGCCTCATGTACGATGCAATGCGCTATCGTCGCATGCGGGCACAGGAGCCCAAAACCATCCAGGCCGTAGCGAACAAGCCTCCGCTGGCAAAGCCCGGTGTGACAACCAGCAAAGCCACGCTCGCAAGCACCAGTCAAAAGGATCAGATGGCGCGTCTCAAACGAACCGGCAGCATCGATGATGCTGCAAGCATCCTAGGCAGGCTATTCTGACACAAGATCAGAAAGCCCAATAATAAGGAGCCAGACAATGGCCACTCTCGTTACCAATACCCAGGTTCACATTGCTGAAGACATCGGCAACGTCATCAACAACATCACACCGGAAGAGACCCCGGTGTACAGCATGATTGCCAAGACTAAGGCAACCAACACCCGTCACGAGTTCTTCACTGAAACCCTCAACGCCCCCAACGCTGCAAACGCAGCCGCAGAAGGCGCAGACTTCGTTGACAGCGCGCTGACCTCGCCTGTTCGTCTGGGCAACTACACCCAGATCAGCACCAAGGTGATCAACGTCAGCGGCACTCTCCAGGCCGTCAAGACCGTGGGCAGCAACAACGAGTTCGGCCGTCAGGTTGGCAAGGCCGGTGTTGAACTGCGCAAGGACATTGAGGCTGCCATCGTTGGCAACAGCGCCAGCAATGCTGGTGGTGCAGGTGTTGCTCGTCGCAGCGCAGGCATGGAGAGTTGGATTGCCACCAACGTGAGCGCTGGTACAGGCGGTGCAACCCCTGGCTTCAACGGCGGCACTGTTGCTGCTCCCACCGACGGTACTGCTCGCACCCTCACTGAGAGCATGTTCAAGGACACCATCCAGAAGGCATGGAAGAACGGCGGTGACGTCAAGAAGGTGATCGTTGGCCCCTCTCTCAAGCAGGCCATCTCGGGCTTCACTGGTGGTGCTACCAAGTACACCCTCAGCAAGACCCAGGAACTCACCGCAGGTGTGGACGTGTACGTGAGCGACTTCGGTCGTCACGAGATCATCCCTCACCGCTACATGCGCAGCAGCACCGTGATCCTATTCGATCCGGCTCTGTGGGCGGTGGCTGTTGCCCGCAACTTCACCACTGAGAAGTTGGCCAAGACCAGCGACGCTGATCGCGTTGCACTGCTCGCCGAGTGGACCTTGGAGAGCAAGAACGAACTCGGAAACGCCAAGATTGCCGACGTTCAGCCCTAATAACTAGTTGGGCAGGGGAGAGCCACTCAGGCTCTCCCCATTTTTATTTGATACATATTCCGAGGTTCGCTCGTGACAAGGAAACAACTCTGGGAAGAGAACGAGGATCACCGAGTGTGGATCGTCCATGAGGGCGACTACATGTACTTCGTGACCGAATACAAGGTTGACGCACTGCTCGATGCCAACAAGCGCAAGCAGGTAGACTTCAGTAATACAAGCGCCCTGGGCGACATGGTGCAGGTGGCAAGCATTCCTAATGCAATGTACTGGGATTGGCACAAGCAGGGCATTCTAGACGACGAGGCAGCATTTGCCCGCAAGTTGAATGACAGCAGCCTACAGCACATCCGCACCAACAACTTGAGGGTGTAACGATGGCGCTGGCGAACGTAAACGAACTCAAGAGCGCTGTTGCCGACTACACCACTCGCGGTGACCTGCCCCTCAACGTGCTGATTGCTCTGGCCGAAACCAAGTTCGCCAGTGTGGTCAAGCACCGCCTATCTGAAAAGTACGTGGAGATTGCGGTTGCAGCGAGTTCAGCCTCGTTCCCGCTGCCAGCCGACTTCAAAGAAGGCCGCTCACTAAAAGTGAACCACGAGCCTCTGAGGCTGGCCAGCATCGACGCGCTCAATGCCGATCCCGGCTGCACCAACCAGTATGCCATCGTGGGCAACACCGTTCGGTTGCAGAGCCGACCGGCCAAGGACACCACGGTTGCGCTCGTCTACTACAGCAGGGTTCCTGCCCTCACGGATGCCAACCAGACCAACTGGCTGCTGTCTGCCTTCCCCGATGTGTACCTCTACGGCGTGCTGCTTGAGTACGCCATCTGGGCGCAGGATGCGGACAAGCAGACCTCCTACGGCACGCTGCTGGCCACCGCACTGGCCAACCTCACTGCGGATCACGCCAAGGGCTCGTTCAGCGGCAGCACCCTACAGAGCCGGAGGTTCGCATGAGCCTCAATGTGCCATTCGCGGAATGGCTGCCTGACCAGCCCCCACTCAACAACCCCGGTGTCACTCGCGCTCAGAACGTGATCCCCGGCAGCGGGCAGTTCTACAAGCCGTTTCCCAGTGCCGCGCAGTATGCGCCCACCAGCCTGCCCGGCCGCCCCTACGCGGCTATCTCGCTGCTGGACAATCTCAAGAACGCTCACGTTTACACGGCCACCCAGCGCAACCTGTTCACGCAGGACCCCGGCACAAGCAACTGGGCCGACATCAGCAGGGCTGCTGGGTACACCACCGCTGACATCGAGGGATGGCGCTTCACGGAGGCTTACGGCCTCGTGGTGGCTACCAACTACAGCGACAACCCCCAGTACATCGACGCCACCAAGGGCACAAAATTCGGCGACCTCACCACCCTGGTGAAAGCCCGTTACCTCACCACGCTGCGCGACTTCGTTCTGGTGGGCAACACCTTCGATGCCTTCGATGGTGCAGTTCCATACCGTGTGCGTTGGAGCGCCATCGGCAACCCGTTCGATTGGAATTTCAGCGCCACCACGCAGGCGGACTTTCAGGACATCCTAGGCGGTGGCCCGGTTCAGGCAGTGATCGGCGGTGAAGAAGGCACTGTGCTGCTGAAAAGCCAGATCGTCAAAATGGTGTACGTGGGTTCGCCAGCGATCTTCGAGTTCAAAACAATCTATCAGAACAAGGGCTGTGCCATCCCGCAGAGCGTTATCGCTGCTGACGGCAAAATCTTCTTCTACGGAGAAGACGGCTTCTACATGCTGCAAGACGACAAACTCAACCCCATCGGCAAGGGCAAGGTGGATGCGTGGTTCAAGGCCAACGCCAACCAGACTGGCTTTGACCGTATGACCGTGAGCATTGATCCGCTCAACAAACTGGTGATCTGGATGTACGCCAGCGTGGACAGTTTCGATCTCAAGCCCGATCAAATGCTAGTGTTCAACTACGACACTGGCGCGTGGAGCACGGCCAACAGCAAGGTCACCTTCCTCTTCAACAGCCTCAGCCTTCCCATTACATTGGCAGCGCTCGACAAGTACGGCAGCCTCAACGCTGTGCCTGCATCTCTGGACAGTTCCGTGTGGAGTGGTGGTCGAGCCTTCTTGGCGGCCATGGATGAGGCCGGTGTGATCTACTCGTTCAGTGGGGCCAACATGCCCGCCACCATCGAGACTGGCGAGTATCCCACCGGGCAGATGCTGCAGCAGGTCATGCAAGGCGTGAAGGGCGACAGGGCTCTCGTGCGCGCTGCCAGCCCCAAGGTGCATGGCGTTGGCGATGTGAGCGTGCAGGTGAGCGGCAAGACAACGCCGCAGCAGAACACCAACTACGGCACGGCCAGCCCCATCAACGTCAACGGCTGGTGCCCCCTGCGCAGTGACGCTCGCTACCACCGATACAGGATCACGCTGGCAGGCAACTGGACCCAGGCAATGGGCGTGGAAATCGACGCGGTTCCCACTGGTCTCAGATAAATAAACGCATGAGTACTCGTGCGGATGGAACAGTTAAGCAGGTGATTGACCAGTGCAATCGCCTTGAGCGTAAGACAAACGTCAAGGGCGAATTCACACTGGCCGTCAACACCACGCAGACTGTGGTGACAGTGGCGCAGGCTGGCTTTGATGCAGCAGTTAGCCTCTGCGCCAAGACGGCAACAGCAGCGGCAGAGATGGCCAGCGGTGCTTGCTACGTGAGCGCTTACGGCGCTGGCACTTTCACCGTCACGCATCGCAATCTCGCACAAGCGGATAGAACATTCAGATACATGGTGGCGGTTTGAGCGTACAGTTTTGCAGCACTGATCTTGCCTCCATCGTCACCCAATACACCCACTGCCGCGACTGGTTGCTTGCCGCTCTGGCGCATGGCGATGGCAGAATTAACGAAGACACGCTGCTGCGCGGATTGCTCAAGGGTGACTACCAGTTGTGGCGCACTGAAAACGCTGCCGGTGTCACGCAGATCGATGCCAACGAGCACACGCGGACGCTGTTTATCTTCCTCGCTGGTGGCGATCTCCGCGAGATCGAGCACGTAGCGGGACCCGTTGTTGAAGATTGGGCACGCTCTCAGGGCTGCACTTCAATTGTCCTTAGTGGTCGCAGGGGCTGGGAGCGTGAATTGCGCACGCTTGGATACTCCTACTCCACAACAAATTTGATTAAGAGATTGTGAGAGCCAATGGGAAGCAGTCCAAAGACCGAAACTACAACTACCACCCAAAAGACTGAACCCTGGTACGGCGCGCAGCCTTACTTGCTCGACGTGTACGCTGGTGCTGATGCCGCTCGTAAGAGTGGTGCTCCCGCGCCGTATGCTGGCAGCACGGTTATCGATTGGAGCAAGCCCACCCAGGACGCTTATGCGAGCATGGAGGCTACTGCCCGAGCGGGTTCGCCACTCCTCGGCAATGCCAGCAACGCCACCAACAACGTGCTCACCGGGGCGGCCTACAGCCCCACGCCTACCAACACCTATCAGGGCTTGCAGCAGGGGCTAAACCCCACTGCCAACCCCTACACGGGCATGGTGAACAGCGTGGCCAACGGCGGCCTCATGAACGGCTTCCTCGGCACGAGCGCGCTCACCCAGGGTGCGCAGTGGCAGAACCCCGGAGTAGGCGCTACCGCAGCCGCCGCAGGCACCATCAATAATGATGCTGGTAATGCCCTCATGCAGAACGGCCTCACCGGCACGAATGCCGGTATGGGACTGGCTCAGCAGGCCGCGGCCAATGCCAGCAGCAACCCGGCTCAGGCCGCCTACGCTAGCCAGACCGGCTACACTAATAGTGCTGGCGCGCAGGCAAATGCCTTGTCGCAGACAGCGGGCTTCAACCCCGCCTCGTTCCTGTTCGGCAGTCAGTCTGGCTACACCAACGCGGCGATGGGTGGCCAGACTGCTCTCAGCCAGTACCTCGCGGGCAACAACAACCCCGCTTCGCAAATGTTGAAGAGCACCGCCAACGGCGACTACCTCAACAGCAACCCCTACATCGATCAGGCGATCAAGAACGCCAACCAGAGCACTGTTGACCAGTTCAACAACAGCATCGCTCCTGGCATCGACAGCACCATGGCAGCGGCTGGTCGCTTGGGCAGCAACGCTTACGCCAGTGCCCGCAACAGCGCGGAGAAGACCACAGCAAATGCCATGGCCACCAACGCCGGCAACATGATGAGCGCCAACTACGCGAACGAGCGCAGCAACCAGTTGAACGCACAGAACGCAATCGGTGCACTGTACAACAGCGATGTGAGCAACCTTCAGAACTCGCTCAATAGCCTCAGCAGCACCAGCAACTCGCAGCAGGCTCAGCGACTGGCGGCGATCACTGGCCTGGGTAGCACCGTGGACAGCGCCACCAAGAACGCCATCGCGGCCAACCAGAACGCGGCCAACATCGACAACACCCAGCAGAGCCAGCGCCTTGCGGCGATCACGGGCATGGGCAGCACTGCGGACAGTGTTGCCAAGAACATGATCTCGGCAAGCAACAACGTTGCGAACATTGATGCTCAGCAGCAGACCACCAACAACAATGCCCTACTGAACGCAGGCAACCTCAGCAACGCCACCAGTGGCTTGTATCTGAATGCGGCCAACCAGTTGGGCAACCAGAGCGCGTTGCAGCAGAGCAACAACCTCAACTACCTGAACTCGCTCAGCGACCTGTACAAGTACGACACCACCAATCGCGTGAACGCGATGAACACTGGTGCAAACTTGGCCAATCAGGACTTCACCAACCAACTCAACAACGCCAACTTGCAGTTGAATGCCGCCAACGGCCAGACCAGTGCGCAGAACGCGCAGGCTGCTCAGCAGTTGCAGGCAGCCGGTATGGCCGGTGCGCTTCGCCAGAACGACTATGCCGATGCGCAGGCGCTATTGGGTGTGGGTCAGGCAGATCAGGCACGCCAGGGTGCGTTCTTGCAGGATGACATCAACAAGTGGAACGCCCAGCAGAACGCCGTTTGGACCGGACTGCTGAACGAAGCCAACATCCTCACTGGCGGCGGATACAACAGCACCACTGGCACAAGCACCAAGCCAATCTACACCAACACTGCGGCACAGGGCATGGGACTGGCAACGTCCGCCCTCGGAATGCTCGCGAAGTAAAGGGAGCACTCCATGGGACTACTCGACATTCTCGGCTTGGGTGGCGGCACTGGTGCTGCCCCCGGCACTGGCCCGGCTGCTGGCACTGGCGCATCGCCGGATGCAGGCCAAGGCGGTTTCCTCAGCATGCTGGGTCTCAATGACCCGGAGAAGCGCGCTCGCTTGGGTCAGGGCCTCATCGCCCTCGGCGGTAGCATGATGAAGGCAGGTGGCCCCTCGTACACCCCCAACAACATGCTGGGTGCGCTCGGCGATGGAATGAGCGCGTTCGGTAAGAGTTACAGCGGCAGCGCCGACGACGCGCTCAAGCGCGCTTACACCCGTGCCCAGATTGGCAACCTACAGGCCAACACCTCGCTGCACGGCGTGCAGGCGGCTCAGTTGCAGGCCCAGGCTGCTGCCCGTGCGGCTCTCAACGGCACTGTTAACCCGCTGGGTACTGGTGGCAGCGTGCTCAGCACCACGCCCGGTGCTCCTGGCGCTCCCGGTCAGCCCGCTCCTGGCACACCTGCCGTGCCCGGTCAGGCTCCTGCGCCCACCGGTCAGCCCCTCAACATCTTGCCTCCGGGTGTGCAGCAGCCGCAGTCAGGAAACGCCCAGGCTGCCCCAGGACAGCCCAAACCCCCAGGCGCTGCCCCTGCTGCACCCCAGGCCGCTCCGGCTGGTCCTGGCGCTCCTGCGCAGGCTCCTGCTGCCCCGGCGGTGTCTGGCGCTCCCATGGACACCGGTACGGTACTCATGGCCCGCATCAAGCAGTTGAACGACATGGCCCGTCAGTACCGTGCAGCGGGCTACGACACGCAGGCTCAGACCTATGCCGATCAGGCAATCGCGTTGGAGAAGCACGCCTTCAACAACGGTCAGGTTCTCATGCCCGATGGCACACTGAGTGCCGTGCCCGGCTACGCGGCTGGCAAGGGTCAGGTTGCGCAGGCTGAGGCTGCTGGCAAGAGCGCTGGCGAAATGCCCGGCAAGATGACCATGGCGGATTACGAGAGTGGTCTGCGCATGAAGGAGCAGGCAGCCAAGGACGCAAGCGGCGACAAGAAGACGTTCGATGACCGCGCCAAGGACATGAACAATTCGTGGAACCAAAGCGATTACAACAAGAAGTTCCTGGCGGCCAGCAACATCCGCGCAGGCTTTGATCGTGCTTACAAGGACAACAGCGGCCTTGGCACGGTTCAGTTGGTGCTGGACTGGTACAAACTCAACGATCCGGGTTCGGTTGTAAGCCAGAACGAAATCAACTCGCTCAGCACGCGCACGCAGAGCATGCCTGAAAGCCTCGTGGCTGCCATCAATCAGGCAGCCAACGGCGGCGGCATGAGCGAGGACAACAAGATCAAGATCCTCAAGAACATGGATGGCAAGTACCAGGATCAGCGCCAGACATACGAGAAGCAGCGCGACAACCAGCGCACGCTTGCAGGCACCATTGGTGGTGTCGATCCCACCAAGGTGATCCCGGACATCTCGGAACTGCACGGGGCTTGGAAGAGCCCTGCGGAACTGGCGGCTGAGAAGGCCGCTCAGGAGGCAGCGCAGAAGGCTACCGCCCTTGGTGGTGGTGCTGCACCGGCCACCCCACCCGCGCTGGGTGGTGGTGCTCCGCAGTTGCCCACCTATGCGCCAAACGATCCCAAGTTGCGCTCGCTCAAGAAGGGCGATCAGTTCAAGGGATTGGACGGCAGAATTTATTCGGTCGACTAACTATAAGAAAACACTGAAAGGCCACGCTAAGAATGGCAAGCGAAATCAACAGCACCGCAGTACTCGTGTATCAGCAGTTGCTCTCTTTGGGTGTGGCCCCCGGTACTGCTGCGGGTGCTGTTGGCTCGCTCATGGGTGAGAGCGGCAAAGGCCTGAATACCGCAGCCATCAATCGTGGCGATGGTAGCGATGGCTCGGACAGCATTGGCATGGGTCAGTGGAACCAAAGCCGTGCAACTGCCCTCAAGAACACCGCAGCGGGCATGGGTACGCCCTGGACCGACGCACGCGCCCAGGTTGCGCATATCGGCAACGAACTACAGGGCAGCCACAGGCACGTCCTCAAGAGCCTGCTGGCCGCTGGTGACGACGTAAACGCGGGCAACAACATCTGGACCCGCCAGTATGAGGTTCCCGCTGATGCGGCTGGCCAGAGCCGTATCCGCTTGGGCAATGGCCTCTCGTTCGCTCGTCAGATGGGCGCTATCACCCCCGAGCAGATGGCAGCCATCAGCAGTCAGGTTGCCGCTGCACCGGCTGAGCCTGCCACTCGTGGCGGTCGAGGTGGCAATGCTAGTACTCGCGACATCGTAGCCAACAGCGGCTTCGATATGGGTCCAAGCCCGCTCGCTGGCATGATCGCCCTCGGTGGATTTGGTGGCTCCACTACTAGTGAAGCAGACAAGCCACTGGCTCAGTTGGCCTCAGCCGACAAAGGCCAAGCCGACGCACTCACTGCTCGTGCTCTCGCCAGCGCTATGCCTGCGGCTCCCGCCGCTGCTGCTGCACCCGTCCAGGCTGCTACTGCTGCCGCTCCCGTGCAAACAGCCGGTGTTATTGGCAGCACTCCCGGCAGTGCGGGCAACCCTTATGCGGGCTTTGCCACCCCCACGGCACAGGCTGCACCGCAGCAGCCAGCGCAAACCCAGAGTGAAAGCCCCAACCCCTATGCGGGCTTTGCTACGCCCAGCACCGTGCAGCACGCATCCCCGGATGCAGCGCCAGCGCCAATGACCCCCTCTGCTCGCTATCACTTCGATGATGCAGCCGAAGCACCCGCCGCGTTGCGGTTTGAGGTGGAGGCACTGAGCAAGCCCGAGGATCAGTTGACCGCCTTGCGCAAACACTATCCCACCGCGCAATCCTACGACGGCGACAACTTCATCTATCAGAATGACAAGGGCGACTGGCAGAAGTTCAACAACAAGGGCTGGATCCCATCGCTGGGTGACATTGCCGGTGCTGCACCCATGTTCGCTGAGATGATCGGTGGTGCTGCTGGTGCGGCAGGTGGTGGTGCGCTCGGTGGTCTGGCCGGTGGTGTTGGCGCTGTCCCCGGTGCGATGGCAGGTGCAGCCACAGGCGGCACAGCCGCTCGCGAAGCAGCCCAGCGTGGCATCAACTGGTACTACGGCAACACGGACACTCGATCGACCGGCGAGCAACTGACGGATGCAGCGATCACCGCAGCAGCCAATGGCGTTGGCGAAGGTGTGGGACAGGCAGCACTCAAGGGCCTCAAGGCCGCTGGTGGCACGCTGGGCTTCGGCAAGCAGGCCACCACGGATGCAGCCACAGACCTTCGCGCTATTGGCATCGAGCCCACAGTGGGCATGGCTACCGGCAACGCTCCTACCCAGTACCTAGAACGCGCCGTGAGCGCTGTGCCCGTGTTGGGCAGTCAGGTGAGCAAAGCGGGTGAGAATGCAGCCGCCCGCATGGCAGCAGAGAGCGACCGCATCGTGAGCGGCATCGCATCGAGCACCAACCCCAATGCAGTGCCCGGCACCACCCAGGAAGTGGGCAACGCGCTCAAGCAGGCAGCCGGTGAAGCCGAGCAGCGCTTTTTCGACAGCGCCGACCAGCACTACTCCAACGTGAGCGCTCTCACTGGCAACACTCCGGTTCAGGGCAGCCACATTGCCAACCTCGGCCGTGAACTGGCCAACGAGAGCAGCAGTATCACGTCGTTCGGTCGTGAGACCCACGGCAGCGAACTTGCCCACGCCATGCGTCGAGTGCGTGCGCTGGGCGAAGACGTAGTGAACGGCAGCACCTTCGATAGTATCAAAGCCGCTCGCACCCAGGTGGGTCGCATGCAGGCCGACAGCACCAACGCAGCCGAGCGCGGCTATCTCGGTCGCATGTACGACGCACTCACAGCGGAGATGGGCGCAACCGCTGATGCAGCGGGCAATGGTGCTCGTGCAGCCTGGAACGAGGCTGATGCCGCCTACCGCGCTGGTATGGCCAAGGGTTCGCCCACCAACGTGCGAGAGAACCTAGCACCCATCACCAAGGCTCAGGTGGACGAGGGCGTTCTCGCCAACATGCTCAAAGGCAGCGACAGCGGCGGCAACAGGATCGCTGCTGCCCGCAGGCAGATCGTTCAGGGCCAGGGCAGCGAAGCGTGGGACCAGTTCACTGCTGCTACCGTGCAGCGCATGGGCGAAAGCACGGATGGTTTCTCTGCCACCTCGTTCCTCAAAAACTGGAACAAGATGAGTGCGGAGGCCAAGAGCGCCATGTTCGATGGCACTGCCAACGAGGCATACCGCGCCGACCTCGACCGACTGGCTCGCGTGGCTGCGCAGATGAAGCGCTATGGCAAGAGCGTGAACGGCAGCAACACCAGCAACCTCGAAACTGTGAAGGCTGGACTGGCAGGCATCGGAGCAATCGGCGGTGCAGTGGCCACCGGCAAAGCCGCGCTGGCCTTGGGTAACATCGCTACGGGCGCAGGTACGCTGGTGGCAACCAAGGGTGCAGACATGCTGCTCACCAGCCCCAGGGTGGTGAGTGCTATCGCCAATCTTCCCCGTGCGCAGATGCAGCGCAACGGCGTGCAGAAGACCATTGATGGCTTGCTCGACTATGCGGCTTCGCCCGGCTTGGGTGCAGCATTCCGTGAGAGCGTAACCGAACTGGCACGCAAGATTGAGAACGCGCACCTCAAGGACAACAAGCGCAAGTGAACGAATATGAGGCCCAGCGATAAATAGCGGAGCCTCCAACAATAAGAACGATGGTGAAAGATGGCAGATCTAACAAACTCCAGTTGGAGTGAAGCCGACAGCAGCAACACACAGCCCAGCCCCGCAGGCTTCCCCAGCGGCATTCTGCCCAGTCAGGTAGGCGGTGTGGTTCGCGCATTGATGGGTGCAGTCAAGCGCTCGTTCGATCGAAGCAATGTGATGACCACCAGCACGGGCAGCGCAAACGCTTACGTGCTCACGTATGCGCAGCCGCCCGAAGGCTACACTACTGGTGAAATCTATAGGTTCTTTGCCAACTTCACCAACACGGCTGCACCCACGCTCAACATCAATGGCCTCGGAACTCGCGCCATCCTGCGTGCTGATGGCACTGCGATGGCAGCCAACGAGATCGTATCCGGTCAGGTAGTCAGCGTGGTTGTTAGCGGCAACAACTTCTTGCACCAGCCCGTGGGCACGCGCTTCTTTACCGACGACGTGAGCATCCAGAAGGCCAGCGATAGCGTGCTGGCTCTAGAGGACACCAGCGCCCCCGCAACCACATTCCGTCAGAAGAAAATCTATTCTAGCAAGAACGTTGGCGGTGGTGACGACTGGCTGTTCCGCATGGTGCGGCCCAGCGATGGTGCAACCAGGGACTTCACGCTCAGCGCTGCTGCTCCCGGCACTGTGTGGACCACTGGAAACTTTAATCCCGCAACTAAAGCCGATCTAGCGGGTGCGAACTTTAACGGCAATGTGTTCGCGCCATCGATCACAATGGGTGGCAGTCTCAATCTTATTGGCGCTGGTACAAACAGTTTCCAGAACGGCAATGGTGACGCTGCCACGTATGCAACCCACAACGTGCGTATGTTGCTGTGGAACGGTCTGGGCATCTCCACTTACGACGGCTCGATCAACGGCGTTTACGATGCTCGCGCTGGCCGATGGGATACCAAGGCTGCGCCGCGCGTGAACGGTGCTGATGTCTGGTATCCCGGTAACTTCAATCCCAGCACCAAGGCCGACCTCAACACAAACGTTCGCTTTAATGGCGTGTCTCTCGGCAACAGCGAAGGCTTCATCTACGGCGATCAAAATATCAACAATGTTGTAGTCCGTACCGGCACGAGCAGTGCCGGATACAAGTATTCATTCTGGAACTCAGATGGCTTTTACACGTCGGCGGGTGGAGGTCGCTTCAATAGTGATCTCTATACAAGTGGCCGTGTGATCGTCGGTGAGAACCAGCCCGCCTCGTATATTGAGATGCGCGACACTGACGAGGGCACTCGTTACGTCCACAACAACAGTGGTCTCATCGGCTTCCTCGGCAAGGGTGGCGATTGGATTTTCCGCGTTGGCGATGATGGCGCGGTATGGACCAAGCAGTTTGGCGACCTCAACAGCCGCATTGAGAACCGTGCCAGTGATTTTGCCGTTGCCCGAGCAAATGAACGAGTTGCCAAGACTGGCGACATCATGAGCGGCGATCTCGAAATCCGCAAGAATTACGCTGCGCTGATCTTGCACTATCCTGGCATCAAGCGCGGCCTGTGGCATGTGCGCGAAGATGGCCGACTGCACTGGATGGATCAGGGCGGACAGTCGCACCTCAGCATCGGCGGTGATGGTACAGTTAGTACCCAGCAGTTGGGTGATCTAGCCACATACATCAACAACACTGCCAACAATGCTCGTGCTGATCGCGTGTTCAAGGGTGGCGACACCATGACGGGTCCGCTGTATATCGATTACGGTTATCCGCAGTTGCAGTTGACCAACCGCGATGGCAACGGTTTCGCCTACATCGACTTTACGAACGTTCCCTACGGCCACACCGATTTCTCGTGGAGGATGTGGCACAACACCGGCAACAACGAATGGAGCGTAAGTTACGTAGACAATGGCGCTCGCTTTTCAGTGCGTACTGACGGCAGCCTGTGGAGCGCGCAGATGGGTGACATCAACACCCGTATTGAGACACGCGGCCAAGCATTTGCCGATGACCGACTGAACACTGCAACAGCCCGCATCAACAACAAGAGCGCCCGACTGGCATACGTGGGTGACCTCAACTGCGGTAACTACGGTCGAGACATGGCTGAACCTTGGGGCGGTGGCGTGATCACCGGTCTACAGAGCAACAATGCTAGCGGTTACGCCACCGGCGGTCGCGGTCGCCAATTGCAGATGAGCGACAGCAACGGCAACTGGTACGCCTGCGGTTATGTTTGAGGTATTTGAATGAGCGATTATACTAGCATTGAAATTCTAGGCGATTTCGATTTTTACACCCCAGCGACGCGGCCAGAACTTGCTCCCGGTGATGCGCTGTTCATGCAGCGCACCTCGGATGGCTTGGACTGGTACGAGAATTGGAGCCACAAGCCGGATGCGTTCGACCCCAACGACGTGCTGGCTACAGTGCTGGCCGATGACCGGGGTGCTGTGATCCAGTGCGTGCTTCGCGCCACCCTCGTGCAGCAGATGCCCGTGGGCAAGGAGCGCATCATCGTGATCAAGGGCGTGGATCCCACGATTGAGAAGCCCCACCGTTTGTTCGAGCAGAAGGGCTTCGATGAGGCCACGCTCAGTATCGTGGACCTACCCGGCCTCGCAGTGCCGGTGATCACCTACAAGCGTGACATCTGGGTACGCTGCACGGACGAGGAAGCCGACATCATTGAGGCGGTGCTAGCCAAGCAGAGCACGCGCAAGCAGAACATGTTCAGGGATGCGCAGTACCTCGACCACGCGGACCCCTATTTTGCGGAACTGATGGCGGGCTTTGTACAAGCGTTCGGACAAGACAGAGCCAGCCAATTGCTGGCTGGCTCTAGCGCTTGATCCCAAGTGCTTCACTAATCGTGTAGGGCTACGAGCGGCTGAGCAGTTTGTTCAGCCGCGCTTCTTCTTCGGGAACAGCGTCAATTGTTTTGCCGTCCGCAGTGAATGACCTGGTGGGGATCTTGCCCAACTTGATGTCACCCAACTGGTCTGTGAGGTCGAACGAGCCAGTGAGTTTGTAGTTCTCAAACCTGTACGCACGAAGGCCATTCATCACGATCACCGTCACCGTGTAGTGCTTGCTGTTGAACGTCACCGCATCCACAAACGTGCGTAGGGCAGCGTTGGCCTTGGCACGCAGCATGTAAGCGGTGCTCTGGTCGGCTGTTGCCCACTCCTCGCGCATGCGGGCGATATCTGCCTCAGTGATGCCCTGACTGCTCGCTGTTAGTTCGGCATCGCTCTTTTGCCGCTCCAACTGTACCAGTGCTGCTTCTAGGTCCGCTCGCTGGCTTTTGCGTTGTGCGAGCCTCTGCCGGATTTCAGCGGTGTCACCATCAGTTTCCTCCAACTGGTCCAGCAAGCGCGCTTCACGCCGGGCGATGTTGTCGATCTCGCTGCGGGTGGTGGCGATCTGCTCCAACAGCGCATCCACGGGATTGGCCATCTGCCGCTGCCGTAGCACTTCGCTCAGTCGGAACTCCCGCACATTGTCGAGGATGGCCGCTTCGATCTTGTCGTAGTGGAACAGCCGGGCATGCTCGGGGCAACCCTTGCCCCGCTTGCGATTGCTGCAAGTGATGTAGTGCTTGGTGAAGGGCGAAAAGTTGCGCCGGGTGTTGCTCTGCACCGTCATGCTGCCCCGGCAGTGCTCGCACTTGCCCAGCCCGCTCAGCAAGTTGGTAAACAGCGTGCCCTTGCGACCGCCGGTATCCTTGTAGGGTCGCTTTTGCTGCTGTGCCTTGGCCCACACCTCTGGCGTCACCACCGCAGGGAAATAGCCCTGGATGGGATCGCCCACCGGAATGGCTTTCTTTTTGGGACCCGTCTTGTTGGGCTGGAACTCGCCAAGTGTGTCCCGGCCGTTGAGCACCCGGCCCACCATGCCAGCGAACCAACCGTCACTGGTGGACTTGAAGGTGGGCACGCCTTCGCGGTTGAACGTTTGCGCGATGGCGTTCTGACCCATGCCGTTGGCAGCCATGTCGAAGATGCGGCGAACCGTGGCTGCATGCTCGTTGAATGCAAACTCGTACTTGCCTCGCCCCACCTTGGTGGCAGTGAGCCAGCCCGGCGTTATGAGGGTGAAGGCGTAGCCACCCTCGGCGTACATGGCCCGCCGGGCTTCATACGATTTTTGGATGCGCTGGCTTTTGCGCAGGCTCTCCTCATGGGCTCGTGCCATGATGGTGAGCGAGATGATCAGTTTGCTCCAATCGTTGCCCACCGTCTCTTGGCTGTACACCTGATCGTCACCCAGCGTGACGATGGTGATGCCTGAGCGGATGATTTCTAGGAACAGGCTGAGCGCTTCCAGCACCTGATCGCGGCTGAGCCGGTCAAGGCTTTCTACCAGTAGGTAGGAGCCTCTGCGCACTGTGCCCTGTTCCACCATTTCGAGAAAGCGACCCAGCGCCCCCTCTCGACGGTTGCGCCCCTTGAAGGCGCTCACGCCGATGTCGCGCAGACTGCCGTCGAGCGTGACGTTGTGCCGTTCAGCCCATTCGCGGCTCATGTCCAACTGGCGACGCAGGCTGTCGCCTGTGACCTGTCGCTCCGTGCTCATACGTATGTATGAGTAGGCGACGTGTTCGGTGTTGATGGGTATGCCCGTCATTGCAGTTCCTTCTTACGATCAAACCGTTGTGCAATCGTAAGGGGCTGGCTGCACCCGCTTCCGCACCTACGACGTGGCGCTGCCGCCGGGCGCCGCCGCCTACCGCGACACGATCCTCCACTGGCCGCTCATGATCGAGTGGGCCGAAGCCGCCGCCCAAGAGCCGGAGGAGATCGAAGAACTCGACATGGAGTTCTGACGGCCGGCACTTTTCTGCATGTCTCGCGCCAAGCTCGACAGCCGTTCGCCGTGACCGAGGATCTTGTCAGCCCGCTGCAAACGCTGGCGAAAGGTTTCGGTAGCACCGCCCCACGCTGAGGGCGGACGGGGAGATCGGTCGCCCGCAAGGTAACAGTTCAACAGACGTCCTTTGTCGGCCCACCGGACAGCGCGATTGAAGCGCACCTGCAATTCTGTTCCACTTCGACTTAGAACAGGAACAGACTGGGCAGGAAACCTATGCCGCGTCACGAGCCCTGGAGCCACGAGCGGGCCTCGGGCATCATCGCCGAGCACAGCCATCTCGAAGGCGCCACGCTGCCGATCCTGCACGCGTTGCAGGAAACCTTCGGCTACGTGGATCACGGCGCGATCCCCCTGATCGCCGATGCCCTGAACGTGTCGAACGCCGAGGTGTTCGGCTGCGTCAGCTTCTACCACGACTTCCGCAAGGCGCCGGCCGCCGGCCGCCACGAGGTGAAGCTCTGTCGGGCCGAGGCCTGCCAGGCGATGGGCTCGGACTCCCTGCACCGCGAAATCCTCGGCCGTCTCGGCTGCGACTGGCACGGTACCGCCACCGACGGCTCCGCCACGGTGGAGCCTGTCTATTGCCTCGGCCTCTGCGCCAACGGCCCGGCGGCCCTGGTCGATGGCGAGCCCGTCGCGCATCTCACCGCCGACGCCCTGGAAGCCGCCCTGACGGAGGTACGCCAGTGAGCGTCACGCTTTACGTCCCCCGCGATGCCGTGGCCCTCGGGCTCGGCGCCAACAAGGTGGCCCGCGCGCTGTTCGCAGGCGCCGAGCGGCGCGGCCTCGACGTCACCATCGTCCGTACGGGCTCGCGTGGCCTGTTCTGGCTGGAGCCGATGGTCGAGGTGGCCACGCCCGAGGGCCGCGTCGCCTACGGGCCGGTGACGCTCAAGGACATCGACGCCCTCCTCGATGGCGGTCTCCCGACCGGCGGCGAGCATGCCCTGCGCCTGGGCGACCCCGAGAAAATCCCGTTCCTCGCCAAGCAGCAGCGCCTGACCTTCCACCGCTGCGGCGTGATCGATCCGGTCTCCGTCGAGGATTACCGGGCCCATGGCGGCTATCGCGGTCTCGAGGCGGCGCTGAAGCTCGATGCCGAGGGCATCGTGACGGCGGTGCGCGAGTCGGGCCTGCGCGGGCGCGGCGGCGCCGGCTTCCCGGCGGGCATCAAGTGGAACACGGTGATGCTAGCCAAGGCGGACCAGAAATACGTGGTCTGCAATGCCGACGAGGGCGATTCCGGCACCTTCGCCGACCGGATGATGATGGAGGGCGACCCCTTCAACCTCATCGAGGGCATGACCATCGCCGCCGTCGCCACCGGCGCGACGCGGGGCTACATCTACCTGCGCTCCGAATATCCGCAGGCCTTCGACACGCTGAAGGAGGCCATCGCCAACGGCGTGAAGGCGGGGGTGCTCGGCGAGAACATCCTGGGCTCGGGCAAGACCTTCCATCTGGAGGTCCGTCTCGGCGCCGGCGCCTATATCTGCGGCGAGGAGACTTCGCTGCTGGAGAGCCTGGAGGGCAAGCGCGGCATCGTGCGGGCCAAGCCCCCGATCCCGGCGCTCAAGGGCTTCCTCGGCAAGCCGACGCTCGTTAACAACGTAATGACCTTCACGGCCGTGCCGTGGATCCTGGAGAACGGCGCCAAGGCGTATGCCGATTACGGCATGGGCCGCTCGCTCGGCACCCTGCCGATCCAGCTTGCCGGCAACATCAAGCATGGCGGCCTGATCGAGCTCGCCTTCGGCATCACCCTGCGCGAGGTGATCCAGGAGTACGGCGGCGGCACCCGCTCGGGCCGTCCGGTCCGGGCCGTGCAGGTCGGCGGGCCGCTCGGGGCCTACTTCCCCGATCACCTGCTCGACACGCCCCTCGATTACGAGGCGATGGCGGCCAAGAAGGGCCTCGTCGGCCACGGCGGGATCGTCGTGTTCGACGACACCGTCGACATGGCCTCCCAGGCCCGCTTCGCCTTCGAGTTCTGCGCCACCGAGTCGTGCGGCAAGTGCACCCCCTGCCGCATCGGCGCGACGCGCGGCGTCGAGACGATGGACAAGGTGATCGCCGGCATCCGGCCCGAGGCGAATCTCAAGCTCGTCGAGGACCTCTGCGAGGTCATGACCGACGGCTCGCTCTGCGCCATGGGCGGCCTGACGCCGATGCCCGTGATGAGCGCCATCACCCACTTCCCCGAGGATTTTCGCCGCGCGGGCTCGCTGCCTGCGGCGGCTGAGTGAGGAGGCTTCCATGGCCCTCATCAAAGAGATCGACTACGGCACCCCGATCCGGGTCGCCGAGCAGACGGTCACCCTGAGCATCGACGGCATGGAGGTCACGGTCCCGGCCGGCACCTCCGTCATGGCCGCCGCCATGACCGCCGGCACGCAGATCCCCAAGCTCTGCGCCACCGACAGCCTGGAGCCGTTCGGCTCCTGCCGCCTCTGCCTCGTGGAGATCGAGGGCCGTCGCGGCACGCCGGCCTCCTGCACCACGCCGGCCGAGAACGGCATGGTCGTGCGCACGCAGACCGACAAGCTCGCCAAGATGCGCAAGGGGGTGATGGAGCTCTACATCTCCGACCACCCGCTGACCTGCCTGACCTGCGCCGCCAACGGCGATTGCGAGTTGCAGGACATGGCCGGCGTCGTGGGCCTCCGCGACGTGCGCTACGGCTACGAGGGCGACAACCACGTCGTGCCGAGTGCCGAGAAGTACCTCCCGAAGGACGAGTCCAACCCGTACTTCACCTACGACCCGTCGAAGTGCATCGTCTGCAACCGCTGCGTGCGCGCCTGTGAGGAGGTGCAGGGCACCTTCGCGCTGACCATCGCCGGCCGGGGCTTCGACAGCCGCGTCGCCGCCGGGCCGACGAACTTCATGGAATCGGAGTGCGTGTCCTGCGGCGCCTGCGTCCAGGCCTGCCCGACCGCGACCCTTCAGGAGAAGACGATCCACGAGTTCGGCCAGCCCGAGCACGCGGAGGTCACGACCTGCGCCTATTGCGGCGTCGGCTGCTCGTTCAAGGCGGAGATGCAGGGCACCCGCGTGGTGCGCATGGTCCCCTACAAGGGCGGCAAGGCCAATGAAGGCCATAGCTGCGTCAAGGGCCGCTTCGCCTACGGCTATGCCACCCACAAGGACCGCATCACCAAGCCGATGATCCGCGAGAAGATCACGGATCCGTGGCGCGAAGTCTCTTGGGACGAAGCGATCGGCCGGGCGGCAAGCGAGTTCAAACGCATCCAGGCGAAATACGGAAAAGATTCGGTCGGCGGCATCACCTCGTCGCGCTGCACGAACGAGGAAGCTTACCTCGTCCAGAAGCTGGTCCGCGCCGCCTTCGGCAACAATAACGTCGACACCTGCGCCCGCGTCTGCCACTCGCCGACCGGCTACGGCCTGATGTCCACGCTCGGTACCTCGGCCGGCACGCAGGACTTCAAGTCCGTCGAGCATTCCGACGTGATCCTCGTGATCGGCGCCAACCCGACCGACGGCCACCCGGTCTTCGGCTCGCGGATGAAGAAGCGCCTGCGCCAGGGCGCGAAGCTGATCGTCGCCGATCCGCGCAAGATCGACCTCGTGAAGTCGCCCCACATCAAGGCCGATTTCCACCTGCCGCTGAAGCCCGGCTCGAACGTCGCCTTCATCAACTCGATGGCGCATGTCATCGTCACCGAGGGCCTGATCGACGAGGCTTACGTCCGCGAGCGCTGCGACCTGCCGGAGTTCGAATCCTGGGCGCGCTTCGTCGCCGAGGAGCGGCACTCGCCGGAGAGCCAGGAGCAGTTCACCGGCCTCGACCCGCAGGCCGTGCGCGGCGCGGCCCGGCTCTACGCCCAGGGCGGCGCGGCCGGCATCTATTATGGCCTCGGCGTCACCGAGCACAGCCAGGGCTCGACGATGGTCATGGGCATGGCCAACATCGCCATGGCCACCGGCAACATCGGCAAGCTCGGCGCGGGCGTGAACCCGCTTCGCGGCCAGAACAACGTGCAGGGCTCCTGCGACATGGGCTCGTTCCCGCACGAGCTGACCGGCTACCGCCACGTCTCGGACGACGCCACCCGCGAGAGCTTCGAGGCCCTGTGGGGCGCCAAGCTCGACAACGCGCCGGGCCTGCGCATCACCAACATGCTGGACGAGGCCGTCGAGGGCGCGTTCAAGGGCATGTACATCCAGGGCGAGGACATCGCGCAGTCGGACCCCGACACGCACCATGTCACCGCCGGCCTGATGGCGATGGAATGCATCGTCATCCAGGACATCTTCCTGAACGAGACGGCGAAATACGCCCACGTCTTCCTGCCGGGCGCGTCGTTCCTCGAGAAGGACGGCACCTTCACCAACGCCGAGCGGCGCATCAGCCGCGTGCGCAAGGTGATGCCGCCGATGGGGGGCTACGGCGACTGGGAGGGCACGATCCTGCTCGCCAAGGCGCTCGGCTACGAGATGCACTACGATCACCCGTCGCAGATCATGGACGAGATCGCGAGCCTCACCCCGAGCTTCACCGGCGTGTCCTACGCCAAGCTCGATGAGCTGGGCTCGATCCAGTGGCCGTGCAACGAGCGGGCGCCGCTCGGCACCCCGATGATGCACGTGGACCGCTTCGTGCGCGGCAAGGGCCGGTTCATGATCACCGAGTTCGTGCCAACCGAGGAGCGGACGGGGGCGAAGTTCCCGCTCATCCTCACCACGGGCCGCATCCTGTCCCAGTACAATGTCGGCGCGCAGACCCGGCGCACCGAGAACTCGCGCTGGCACGAGGAGGACGTGCTGGAGATCCACCCCTTCGACGCCGAGCTGCGCGGCATCGTGGACGGCGATCTCGTCTCCCTGGAGAGCCGTTCGGGCGACATCGCCCTGAAGGCCAGCGTGTCCGAGCGGATGCAGCCGGGGGTGGTCTACACCACCTTCCACCACGCCAAGACCGGCGCCAACGTCATCACCACCGACTATTCGGATTGGGCGACCAACTGCCCCGAATACAAGGTGACGGCGGTGCAGGTGCGGCGGACCAACCGGCCCTCCGACTGGCAGGCGAAGTTCTACGAGGAGGACTTCTCCCTCACGCGGATCGCACAGGAAGCGGCGGAGTAAGGCGCGATGGCGGCGGCGACCCAGGAAGACAAGCTCCTGCGCATGGCGAACCAGATCGCCTCGTTCTTCCGGTCCTACCCGGACGACGAGGCGGTCGCGGGAATCCACAAGCACATCGAGGCGTTCTGGACGCCGAAGATGGTCCACAAGCTCGAAGCGGCCCTGCCGGGCTTCGGCGAGAAGGCGGACATCCTCGTCCGCCGGGCGATGCAGATCGACGAGCCGGTGGCCGAGAGCCCGATCCGCGCGGCCACTCGCGATCCGCAGAAGCTCGGTGACGGCGCCAGCGACGCCGGTTGAAACGACGCGCCGCCATGCAATGGATGGCGGCGCGATGACAAAGATCGGGTTTCCCCGTGGGATTAACCTCGGGGTGTCATCCGTGAACTAGCCTCGTCTTGGCCCGTGCGCTAAGTGCATTTCGTATTACGGCCCGTTGAACGAGGCTGTTACGGGAGGCGACGCATGACGACTGGGGTTGCGGGTGCAGTTGCGCCCGGTGAGACGCATGGCGTCCTGTCGCGAGAGCACATCGTCGCCAAGCCCGGCTTCAACCGCTGGCTCGTTCCCCCCGCCGCCCTCGCCATCCATCTTTGCATCGGCATGGCCTACGGCCTGTCGGTGTTCTGGCTGCCCCTGAGCCGCGCGCTCTCGGTGGGCAAGCCGGCGGCCGCCGCCTGCCCCGACATGGGCGTGATGACCGCCCTGTTCACCACCACCTGCGATTGGCGGGTGAGCGATCTCGTCACCGTCTTCTCCATCGGCATTGTGGTGCTCGGCCTGTCGGCGGCCCTGTTCGGCGGCTGGCTGGAACGGGCCGGCCCGCGCAAGGCCGGGCTCGTGGCGGCCCTGTGCTGGGGCGGCGGCTTCCTCCTCGGCTCGCTCGGCGTCTACATCCACCAGCTCTGGCTGGTCTGGCTCGGCATGGGCCTGATCGGCGGCATCGGGCTGGGCCTGGGGTACATCTCCCCGGTCTCGACGCTCATCAAGTGGTTTCCCGACCGGCGCGGCATGGCCACCGGCATGGCGATCATGGGCTTCGGCGGCGGCGCGATGATCGGCTCGCCCCTCGCCGACCTGCTCATCAAGACCTTCCGCACCCCCGACACGGCCGGCGTCTGGCAGACGCTGGCAGTGATGGGCGTGGGCTACCTGCTGTTCATGATGGCCGGCGCCTTCGGCTACCGCGTGCCGCCGGCCGGCTGGAAGCCGGAGGGCTGGACGCCGCCGGCGGCCTCCACCAACGCGATGATCGCCGCCGGGCACGTCCACCTGCGGGACGCGCACAAGACCTTCCAGTTCTGGATGATCTGGCTGGTGCTCTGCCTCAACGTCTCGGCCGGCATTGGCGTGCTGGCGCTGGCCTCCCCGATGCTGCAGGAGATCTTCGGCGGCGCGCTGATCGGACAGCCGGGTACGGCGCTCGCCGCCCTCGACGGCGGCCAGAAGGCGCAGGTCGCGGCCATCGCGGCGGGCTTCGTCGGGCTCCTGTCCCTGTTCAACATCCTGGGCCGGTTCTTCTGGGCCTCCCTCTCCGACCGGATCGGCCGGAAGGTCACCTACGCCACGTTCTTCCTCCTCGGCGCGCTGCTCTACGCCGCCGCGCCCTCCGCCGCGACGGCCGGCTCGCAGGCGCTGTTCGTAGCGATCTTCTGCGTCATCCTCTCGATGTATGGCGGCGGCTTCGCCACCATCCCGGCCTACCTCGCCGACATCTTCGGCACGCAGTTCGTAGGTGCCATCCACGGGCGGCTGCTCACCGCGTGGTCGACGGCGGGCATCGTCGGGCCGTTCGTGGTGACGAAGATCCGCGAGATCCAGGCGGCCGCCGGCGTACAGGGCGCCGACCTCTACGGGCGGACCATGTACGTGCTGGCCGGCTTCCTCGTGGTCGGCTTCGTCTGCAACCTCGCCGTCCGGCCCCTGGCCCGACGCTGGTTCATGGCGGATACGGAGGTGGCGGCGTTGAGCGCCGCCCCCGGCACGCGGCAGGTGCCCTCGGGCTCGTTCGGCATCGGCCGGGGCGGGTTCAGCCTCGGCGCGCTGCTCGCCTGGGCGGTGGTCGGCATCCCGATCCTCTGGGGCATCGGCATCACGCTCTCCAAGGCCTTGATCCTGTTCCGGTAAGGGGGCCGGCGCCCGCCGCATTGTGTCGGGGCGGGCGGGCGCTTACCTCCCTGGGGAACGGGGGCCGGGAATGACGACGTGATCGACAAGCTCGACTTCCTGCTCGCGCTGGCCCGCGAGCAGCATTTCGGCCACGCGGCCGAGGCCTGCGGCGTCACGCAGCAGACGCTTTCGGCCGGGGTGAAGCAGCTGGAGAACCGGTTCGGCGTGCAGCTGGTGCTGCGCGGCTCGCGCTTCCAGGGCTTCACGCCGGAGGGCGAGCGGGTGCTGGCCTGGGCGCGGCGGATCGTGGCCGATGCCCGCGCCATGCACGAGGAGGTCACCGGCCTGCGCCGGGGCCTCACGGGCCACTTGCGCATCGCCGCCATCCCCACCGCCCTGCCGATGGTCGCGCGGCTGACCACGCCCTACCGGGAGCGCCACCCGGACGTGCGGCTGACGATCGAGTCCGCGACCTCGACCGACATCTTCTCCTTGATCGAGAACCTGGAGGCCGATGCCGGCCTCACCTATCTCGACAACGAGCCGCTGGGCCGCGTCGTCTCGGTGCCGCTCTATCAGGAGCGCTATCGCTTCGTGACGGCGGCGGGCGGGCCCTATGACGGGCGCGACTCGGTGACCTGGGCCGAGACCGGCCAAGTGCCCCTCTGCCTGCTGACGCCGAACATGCAGAACCGGCGGATCATCGACCAGCAGATCCGCGCCGCCGGGGGCGAGCCCGCCGCGACCCTCGAATCGAACTCGATGATCGTGCTGATGAGCCATGTGCGCACGCTGCGCTGGGCGTCGATCATGCCGGCGGTGCTGGTCAACGCGCTGGGCTCCATCGAGGGGCTGCAGGCGATCCCGATCACCGCCCCCGACGTCGTGCACACGATCGGCCTCGTGGCACCCCGGCGGGAGCCGTCCACGCCGATGGTGACGGCGTTGGTCTCGGTGGCCCGGCAGCTTGCGCAGACGATGGCGCAGGAGGCGGACGCCTGAGGCCAAACAAAAAGGCCGCCCCAGAGGGACGGCCCGTCGTGCGGCGCAGAGAGGTGCGCTTACTTGATCTTGCTTTCCTTGAAGTCGACGTGCTTGCGCGCGACCGGGTCGTACTTGCGCATCGTCAGCTTCTCGGTCTGCGTCCGCGAGTTCTTCTTGGTGACGTAGAAGTAGCCCGTGTCGGCGGTGGAGACGAGCTTGATCTTGACGGTGACGGCCTTGGCCATGGCGGTTGCTCCTGGGCGGGTGGCATTCCGCCGCGTGAGCGAAACGCAAAAGGGCCGGGGAGGCCCGGCCGAATACGGCGGGTGGCATGCCCGATCGAGGCGGTCAGGTCAAGGGGAGCGCCGCCTCAGCGTCCCCGCCAGGGGCAGGGCGTAGGCCAGGAACAGGCCGAGCAGGGCATAGGCGAAACCGTTCGGCGGGATCAGGTCGAGCCCGCCGCCGATGACCGGCGGCCCGAGGATCAGGCCGACATTGTAGAGCACCACGAAGGTCGCGTTGGCGCCCGCCAGATCCGCCGCCGAGACCCGCGCGCCGAGGGCGGCGAGCCCCACCGTGTAGAGCGTGCCCGCGAGCCCGCCCCAGAGGAACAGCAGGATCGCGAAGGCGGTCGCGGACCCGGAGGCCGCCGGGATCAGCGCCGAGCCCACGGCGCAGCCGAGGCTGGTGCCGAGGAGGACGAGGGTTCGGTCGAACCGGTCGGCGAGCCAGCCGAAGGGGATCTGGAACAGCACGTTGCCGAGCGCGATCAGGCTCACGAGCCCCGCCGCCCCCTGCGCGTCGTAGCCGATGCGCAGCCCGTAGAGGGGCAGGATCGCGAAGATGCCGGTCTCGACGGCGCCGTAGAGCAGGGCAGCGCAAAGCGCGGCGGGGGCGAAGCGGACATAGCCGAACACCCCGCGCCCGGTCCCGCCCTCGACGGCGGGCGACAGGCCGCGCGCGAGGAGCACGGGCAGGAGGCCGGCGAGCACGAGGAGCGCGCCGGTCAGGTAGGGCCAGAGCCCCATCGTGCCGACGAGGGTGATGAGCACCGGCCCGGTGGCGAAGCCCAGCGCCAGCACGGTCGTGTAGATGCCGAGGACGAGGCCCCGCCGCTCCGGAGGCGCCGCCGCGTTGATCCAGTATTCCGACAGGACGAACAGCGCCCCGAGCCCCGCCGAGAACACGAAGCGCAGGGGGAACCACGGCCACAGACCGGGAAGCAGCGGAAAGGCGACGAGGCTCGCCGCCGAGACGACGAGCGACAGGGTCAGCAGCGGCACGACCCCGATCCGCGACGCCACGCGCGGCACGAAGGGCACGACCAGGATGCTGCTGATCCCGGCCATCGCCGTGTTGAGGCCGATCAGCGTGCTCGACGCCCCCCGCCGCTCCATCTCCAGGGAGAGGAGCGGGATCGACAGGCTGAGGCCGATGCCCACCACCGCGACGCAGGCGATGGCCGCCGCGATGGCCGCGACGCGCTCCCGCTCGGTCGGCATCCAGCCGCCGCGTCCTCCGGCCGCCGCGACGGGGCCGGATCCGTTGAACTCTGTCACAAAAACTCCCGCTCGCGGCGGCCGTAGCGCTCGTAATGGAAGGGGATCTGCCGGTGGGGCGCGAAGTCCACGGCGATCTGCGCCTCCAACTCGTCGAGGATGGCGCGGGTGATGAAGGGCAGGTCGAGCTTGCGCGCCGCGTCGAGGCGCACCCAGGCGAGTTCGGTGAACTCGCTGTCCTCGCTCACCCGGCCGGCTTCCTCGGCGGCGACGCCGGTGCGGTCCACGGCGAAGAAGCGTGTGTCGAACCTCCGCACGCGCTTCGGCGGCGTGATCGCGCGGGCGACGAGGTGCAGGGCTTCGAGGTCAGGCAGCACCCCGTGCCGCTGAAACGCCTCCCAGCCCTCCGGCACGTCCTCCGGTGGGCCGTACTCGGCGGTGCCGAGCATCAGGCCGGTCTCCTCGTAGGTCTCGCGGATCGCGGCGAGCGCCAGGGCGCGGCCGAGATGGTGCGGCGGGCGGGAGATGCGGCGGGCCAGGGCGGCCTCGGCGTAATCGGGCAGGGCGCCGGCCACGGCCATGGAGCGGTCGCCGAGTTCGATGCGGCCGCCGGGGAACACGAACTTGCCGGGCATGAAGGCGAGGCGGGCGTTGCGCCGGCCCATCAGCACCTTCGGCCCGCCCCGCCCGCGCCGGTCCAGGACGATCATCGTCGCGGCGTCGCGGGGGCGCAGGCTCGCGGCCGGACGAGGGGCCTCAGGTGCGGCTTGCGGGGGCGCCGGGTCCGGCTGGGGCAAGGCGTGTCTCCTCCGGCCCCGGTGCGGGGCGGGCCTGCGGTAGCGCGGCGAAGCCGTGCATGCCAAGGGCGTATTGCAGGCCGACGACCGCCCCCTTCACGGGCTGCAGCAGCCCCAGGGCGAGCACCAGGGTGAAGACCGGCCAGACGCCCATCTCCACCCACAGCGGCACGTCGTACGCGCTCTCCGTCTCTAGGATCAGGTAGCCCACGATGTGGGCGACGATGAAGATCACCACGTAGGGCGGCAGGTCGTCGGCGCGGTGGTGGTGCAGTTCGAGGCCGCACGCCTCGCAATGCGGCCGCACCTTCAGGAAGCGGCCGAACAGCTTACCCTCCCCGCAATGGGGGCAGCGGCCGATGAAGCCGCGCGCCAGGGAGCGGATCAGCCCCGTGCGGGCGGGCGTCTGCGTCGTGGGCATTCATCCATTCCCCAACGAACTTAGCGGCGCGAGCCGCGATGGCGCGTGCCGGTGTTGCGGATGCCGGAGGGGCGTCCGGGCGGGGCCGCCTTGAACGGCCGTCCGGGGGCCTTGCTCGTCCCGCCGCCGCCCCTCTTCCTGCCCTCGCTCAGCAACTCGAAGCGCAGCGCCCCGGCCACGGGCGCGGCCTCCACGAGGCGCACCTCCACCCGGTCGCCGAGGCGGAAGGTCTCGCCCGTGCGCTCGCCGACGAGGGCGTGGCGGCCCTCCTCATGGCGGAAGTAGTCGGCGCCGAGCTGCGAGATCGGCACGAAGCCGTCCGCCCCGGTCTCGTCGAGCTTGATGAACAGGCCCGCCCGGGTCACGCCGGAGATCTGCCCGGCGAAGGTCGCGCCGACCCGGTCCGCGAGATGGCCCGCGATGAGCCGGTCGATGGTCTCGCGCTCGGCGGCCATGGCCCGGCGCTCCGTCGCGGAGATGCTCTCGCCGATGGCGGCGAGGTCTCCCGCCGACACGTCGGAGGACAGCCCGCCCGATCCGAGCTTGCAGGCCGAGATCAGCGCCCGGTGGACGATGAGGTCGGCATAGCGCCGGATCGGCGAGGTGAAATGCGCGTAGCGGCGCAGGTTCAGGCCGAAATGGCCGAGGTTCTCGGAGGCGTAGACCGCCTGGGCCTGCGAGCGCAGCACGACCTCGTTGATGAACACCGCGTGCTCCGTCTCGGCCACCGAGCGCAGGATGCGGTTGAACAGGTCGGGCCGGAGCGCCCCCTCCTTCGGCAGCTTGATGCCGACAGAAGCCAGCACCTCACCGAGCGCCCGCACCTTCTCCACGGCCGGCTCGTCGTGGACACGGTAGATCAGCGGGTGCTTGGCCGCTTCCAAAGTCTCGGCGGCGGCGACGTTCGCCTGGATCATGAACTCCTCGATCAGCCGGTGGGCGTCGAGGCGTTGGGGCACGATCACCCGGTCGACGCCGCCCTCCGGTGTGAGCAGCACCTTGCGCTCGGGCAGGTCGAGGGCCAGCGGCCCGCGCCGGTCGCGCGCCGTTCGCAGGGCGGCGTAGGCGGCCCAGAGGGGCTTGAGCGCCTTGTCGAGGAGCGGCCCGGTCTTCTCGTCGCCATGGCCGTCGATGGCGGCCTGGGCCAGCGCGTAGGAGAGCTTCGCCGCCGAGCGCATCATCACCCGGTGGAACGTGTGCTTGCGCTTCGTCCCATCGGCGGCGATCACCATGCGCACGGCGAGCGCCGGGCGGTCCTCGCCCTCGCGCAGCGAACACAGGTCGTTCGAGATGCGCTCCGGCAGCATCGGCACGACGCGGTCGGGGAAGTAGACCGAGTTGCCCCGCTCCAAAGCCTCCCGGTCGAGGCTGGTGCCGGGGCGGACATAGGCCGCCACATCCGCGATGGCGACCGTCACGACGAAGCCGCCAGCATTGGTCGGGTCCTCGTCGGGCTCGGCCATCACCGCGTCGTCGTGGTCCTTGGCGTCGGGCGGGTCGATGGTCAGCAGAGGGCGGTCGCGCCAATCCTCGCGGCCCTTCAGCGTGGCGGGCTTCACCGCGTCGGCCTCGGCCAGCGTCGCGTCGGCGAAGACGTGCGGGATGCCGTGGATGTGCAGGGCGATCAGGCTCACCGCCTTCTCGGAGCCGAGCGACCCCAGCCGCTCCTTCACACGGCCCTTGGGCAGGCCGAAGCGGGTCTCGCGTTCGAGCGTGACGCTCACGAGGTCGCCGTCGCGGGCCTCACCCTCCTCGCCGGGCGGGATCAGGATCTCCTTGCCCTGGCCCTTCTTCTCGACGGGCACGATCCGCCCGCCCTGGGCGCCGGCCCGGTAGACGCCGATGATCTCGGCCTTGTTCTTCCCGATGACCTTGACGATCCGGCCGGAATAGCCGCCCTCCGCGTCGCGCTCGACGCGGATCAAGGCGCGATCACCGATGCCCGGCGCCGGGCGCTTGGCGCCCCGCCCGCCGCGCACCGGCATCAGCACGATGGAGGGCGGCTTGCCCTCGCCGGCCCACTCCACCGGCACCGCGAGGAAATCGCCGTGGCGGTCGCGGGAGCGGATGTCGGCCAGCACGACGGGCGGCAGGCGCCCGGCTTCCGCGAGGCCGCCGCGCCCGCGCTCCAAGGCGCCTTCGCCCTCGATCTCCTTGAGAATCGCCTTCAGCTCGATCTTCGCCGCGCCGCCCTTCACGCCGAAGGCCTTGGCGATCTCGCGCTTGCCGACGCGTTCCTTTGATTCGGCGACGAAGGCGAGGATCTGCTCGCGCGTGGGGAGCGTCTGGGGGAGGGCGGTGTCCGCCTTCGCGCGGGTGCGGGGTGCCAAAGATCCGTGCCGTATCTGGAGAAGGGGCAAGCAGGCCGTGCGGCCCGCGCTTCCCCCCGAAGGTGGTGGCGCAGACGGCGCACGGCAACGACTCATCCGTGTTCGTCAACAGATGCCGCAGGTTGGCTCCGGTCAAGTCGCCGCGTCAGCCGGTCGAGGCCGACTTGCGGATGGTCTCCACCGCTCCATCGATGTCGAAGCCCGGTGCCAGCAGGTCGGCGAGGGCGAACGGGCACTGGCGCGGCAGCGTCAGGTTCACCTGTCCCTCCTCGTCAACGAGCTCCGGCGACTCGGCCTCCTGGATGGCGAGCGTCCAGGCGCCGTCGATTCGGACATGGGCCGGGTCCGGCGGGCTCGCGGCCAGCGCCTTCAGCCTCGCGGCCCCTTCCTCCCGGCAGGCGAGGCTCTTGGCGTCGTCCGAGAGCAGCGCCGCCTTGATCAGTTCGGCCAGGGCATCCCTGACCCGCTCCACATCCGCGTTCATGCCTTGTCCCGGTGAGTGACTGCTGCGACGGACTGGCAAGGGCAGTGCCAGTTGCTTCGGCTTCCCTCGCGGGCCGCCGGGTGTAGAACGCGCGGCATGATCCCGGTTCTCACCCGCACCGCCGACGCGGTTCCCCTCTACGAGGCCGCCTGCGCCGAACTCCTCGCGCGCGGCTTCGAGGGCGACCTGTCGCTGACGCCGGCCGACCGCACCGTCTTCGCCACGGACAACTCGATCTATCAGGTCGAGCCCGGCGCCGTCGCCTTCCCGCGCAGCCGCGACGACCTCGTGCGGATCGCGCGCCTGCTGGACGATCCGCGCTTCACGGAGATCGTCATCCGCCCGCGCGGCGGCGCGACGGGGACCAACGGGCAGTCGCTCGGCCACGGCCTCGTGGTCGACACCTCCCGGCACATGAACCGCATCCTTCAGATCGACGTCGCGAACCGGGTGGTCCGCGTCGAGCCCGGCGTGGTGAAGGACCAGCTCAACCGCGAACTCGCCAAGCACGGCCTGTTCTTCGCGCCCGAACTCTCGACCTCGAACCGCGCCACCCTCGGCGGCATGATCTCCACGGACGCCTGCGGCCAGGGATCCTGCCTCTACGGCAAGACCCGCGACCATGTGCTGGCGCTGACCTGCGTGCTCACCGACGGTACCGTCTGGACGGCCGAACCCCTCGACGCCGAAGGTCTCGCCGCCGCCAAGGCGCAGCCGGGCCGGGTCAGGGACATCCACCGGACGGTGGACGAGGCCATCACCGCGAACGCCGCGCTCATCGCCGAGCGCTTCCCCAAGCTCAACCGCTGCCTCACCGGCTACGACCTCGCCCATGTCCGCGACGGGGAGGGGCGGTTCGACCTGAAGAGCCTGATCTGCGGATCGGAGGGGACGCTGGCCCTCATCGCCGAGGCGCGACTCAACGTCCTGCCGATTCCGAAGGCGGCGGCGTTGGTCGCCCTGTCCTACGTCGATTTCGACGCGGCGCTCCGGGACGCGCAGGCGCTGATGCCCTTCGGCGCGGCCTCCGTCGAGACCATCGATTCGACCGTGCTCGGCCTCGCCCGCAAGGATCCGATCTGGGCCGAGGTGCGGGCCTTCTTCCCCGACGATCCGGCGGGCCGCAAAGTCGAGGGCATCAACCTCGTGGAGTTCGTCGGCGACGACGAAGGGGCCGTCGCGGCGGCCTTGAGCCGGCTCACGACCATTCTCGATGCGGAGCGCGAGAGCCACGGCAAGCGCGTCGGCTACACGGTGGCGAAGGGCGCGGCCATCGAGCGCCTGTGGACCATGCGCAAGAAGGCGGTGGGCCTGCTCGGCGCGGCGAAGGGCGAGGCGAGGCCGATCCCCTTCGTGGAGGACACGGCCGTGCCCCCCGAGGTGCTGGCCGATTACATCGCCGAGTTCCGCGCCCTCCTCGATGCCAAGGGCCTGCGCTACGGCATGTTCGGCCATGTCGATGCCGGTGTGCTCCATGTCCGCCCGGCCATCGACCTGAAGGACGAGCGCCAGGCCCCCCTGATCCGCGAGGTGACGGAGGGCGTCGTAGCGCTCACCAAGCGCTACGGCGGGCTGCTCTGGGGTGAGCACGGCAAGGGCTTCCGCTCGGAATTCGTGCCCGAGACCTTCGGGCCGCTGGTGCCCGTGCTGGAGATCGTGAAGCGCGCCTTCGACCCCGGCGACCGGATGAACCCCGGCAAGATCGCCTCCTCCGCCGGCCGGCCGCTCACGCGGATCGACGGTGTACCCCGCCGGGGCGAGGCCGACCGGACGATTCCCACCCCCGTCCGCGCCGCGTTCGATGCCGCGCTCCATTGCAACGGCAACGGCGCCTGCTTCTCCTACGACGCCGACGAGGCGATGTGCCCGTCGTGGAAGGCGACCCGCGAGCGGCGGCATTCGCCGAAGGGCCGCGCCTCGCTGATGCGGGAATGGCTGCGGCTCGCCACGGCCGCCGGGGCGGACCCCGCCGCCGCGCTCAAGGCCGAGCGCCCGAACTGGCTCGGCGACCTGCTGCGCAGCCTGCGCCCCGCCGGCAACCGGGACGACTTCTCCCACGCGGTGAAGGAGGCGATGGACGGCTGCCTCGCCTGCAAGTCCTGCACGGGCTCCTGCCCGATCAAGGTGGACGTGCCGACCTTCCGGGCGAAGTTCCTGGCGCTCTACCACCAGCGCTACCCGCGCCCGCTGAAGGACCATCTGATCGCGGCCCTCGAACCGCTGCTGCCCCTGGCGGCGCAGGCGCCGCGGCTCGGCAACGCACTCGCCGCAAACCCCCTCGCCCGCGCGGTGATGGCGCGGCTCGGGCTGGTGGCGATCCCCGCCCTTTCGACCTTCGACCTCGCGGGGGCGCTGGCGAGGCTCGGCGTCGCCACCGCGACCCCGCTGGCCCTGCGCGGTCTCGGCGAAGACGAGCGCAAGAAGTCCGTGGTGATCGTGCAGGACGCCTTCACCACGCATTTCGAAGCGGACCTCGTCGCAGACCTCTGCGCCCTGCTGGTCGAACTCGGCTTCCGGCCCTGGCTGGCGCCCTACCGGCCGAACGGGAAGCCGCTCCATGTCCACGGCTTCCTCGCCCGGTTCGGCCGGGTCGCCGCCGAGGGCGCGGCGGCGTTGCGGGCACTGGCCGCCGAGGGCGTGCCCCTCGTCGGCCTCGATCCGTCGATGACGCTCACCTACCGTTCGGAATACGCCGCCGCGCTGCCGGCCGGGGCGGTGCCGAAGGTCGAGATGGTGCAGGAATGGCTGTCCGGCCGGCTCGGGGCAATCGCCCCACGCGAGGGCGGGGGTCGCTACCGCCTGCTGCCCCATTGCACCGAGCGCACCAACGCCCCTGGTGCGGTGAAGGATTGGCAGGCCGTGTTCACCCATCTCGGCCTGAGCCTCGACGTGCCGGCCTCCGGCTGCTGCGGCATGGCCGGGACCTACGGCCACGAGGCGAGCCACCGCGCCACCTCCGAGACGATCTACCGGCAGAGCTGGGCGCATCATGTCGCCGCGTCGGCGGGGGATCTCCTGGCGGATGGCTATTCCTGCCGCTCCCAGGCGAAGCTCGTGGACGGCATCCGCCTGCGCCACCCGGTGCGGGCGCTCCTCGACCATGTGCGGACGAGCGCCGTCGCGGCGCCCCGGAAGGCGGCAGCATGAGCGAGGCCCGCACGATGCGCGTCGCCGTGATGGGGGCGGGGGCGGTCGGCTGCTATTACGGCGCCGTGCTGGCCAGGGCCGGGCATCCGGTCACGCTGATCGGCCGCCCGGCGCTGGCGGAGGCCGTGGCCGAACGGGGCCTCGTCCTCGACACAGCGCAGGGACGGGAAATCCTCGCGCTCAACGCCGTCACTGGGCCGGAGGGCGTGGCCGGGGCGGATTGCGTCCTGGTCTGCGTGAAGTCGGGGGATACGGAGGAGGCCGGGCGGTCGATGCGGCCGCATCTGGCACCCGGCGCCGTGATCCTCAGCCTGCAGAACGGCGTCGACAACGGCGAGCGGCTGGCCTCGATCCTCGGGCGGCCGGTCGTGCCGGTGGCGGTCTACGTCGCCACCGCCATGGAGGGGGCGGGCCATGTCCGCCATCACGGGCGGGGCGATCTGATCCTCGGGCCGGGCGGCGAGGCGGTTGCGGATCATCTGAACGCGGCCGGCATATCGGCCACCGTCTCCGAGCGGGTGCGGGACGCCCTCTGGGCGAAGCTCACGATCAACTGCGCCTGGAACGCCCTCTCGGCGCTGGGCGGCCAGCCCTACGGGCGGCTCTTCGCCGGCGAGGGCGTCGCGGCCGTGCTGGCGGACGTCACCGCCGAATGCCGCGCGGTGGCGGAGGCCAGCGGCGTGCGCCTGCCGGAGGACATGCTGGATCAGGTCCGCGCCATCGCAGCGACCATGGCGGAGCAGCGCTCCTCCACGGCCCAGGATCTCGCCCGGGGCCGCCGGACGGAGATCGATCATCTCAACGGCCTCGTCGTCCGCGAGGGCGAGCGGCTGGGTATCCCGACTCCGGCGAACCGGGTGCTGCACACGCTGGTAAGGCTGGTGGAGCCCTGAGGGGCGCTAGCCTTTCGCGGTCCCGGCCTTGGCACGGCCCGATCCCCCCGGATGCTTGCCGCCGCCGTCGTCCTTGTTGACGGTCGCCCAGGCGCGGGCCTCGGCTTCCTTCTCCGGAACGCCCTTGTCCTCATAGGACTCGGCGATGTGCTCGGCCTTGCGCTTCTGCTTGTCCGTGTATTTCGACTTGTCGCCCTGGGACATGGCGCGTCCTCCCGATGGAAGCGGCGGCCTCACGAGACTCCGGTGGGGCCGTCGAGGATCGCCCGCACCCGCCGGATCAGCTCCGTGCGGCGATAAGGCTTGTTCAGAATGTCGAATTCCGAACCCCCCACATCGGTTCGCTCCAGGCTCGCCTCCGCGTAGCCGGTGGCGAGCAGCACCTTCAGGCGCGGCTGGCGGCGACGGGCCTCGCGGGCGAGCACCACGCCGTTCATGCCGCCGGGCATGATCATGTCGGTGAAGAGCAGGTCGATGCGCTCGCTGGAATCGAGGATTTCCAGCGCCTCCTTGCCGCTCCCGGCCATCAGCACCGTGTAGCCGAAGTCGCGCAGGATGGTGCGGGCGAGTTCGGCCACGTCCTGGCGGTCGTCCACCACGAGGACCGTCTCGGTGCCCGGCCGGTCGACGGTGCGCAGGGCGACCTTGGCGGGCATGGCTTGCTCGCCCTCGACCGCCGGGAAGGACAGCTTCACCGTCGTGCCGGACCCGACGGCGGATTCGATCTGCGCCGCCCCGCCGGATTGCTTGGCGAAGCCGTAGACCATGGAGAGGCCGAGCCCGGTGCCCTTGCCCTCCTCCTTGGTGGTGAAGAACGGGTCCATCACCCGCGCCAGCACGGCGGGGGGCATGCCGGTGCCGGTGTCGGTGACGGCGATGGAGGTGTAGCGCCCCTCGCGCAGGGGGCCGACCTCGTGGTCGGCAGTCACCGTCACGGTGCGGTTGGCGGTGGCGATGCGCACGGTGCCGCCGCCCGGCATCGCGTCGCGGGCGTTGATGAGCACGTTAAGGAGCGCGACCTCGGCCTGGGTCGGGTCCACGCGGCAGTTCCAGAGGTCCTCCGCGAGGGCGAACTCTACCTGCACCGCGTCGCCGACCGAGCGGTCGATCATGTCCCGCATCCCCTCCACGAGGGTGTTCAGGTTCACCGAGCGGCCATCCAGGCGCTGCTTGCGGGCGAAGGCCAGAAGCTGCTGCGTGAGGGTGGTAGCGCGCTCGGCCGCCTGCCGGATGTTGTCCGTCGCCCGGCCGAGCCGCGCCCGGTCGGCATCGGGCTTCTCCAGCCCGGCGGCGAGGATGTCGACGTAGCCGACGATCACCTGCAGCAGGTTGTTGAAGTCGTGGGCGATGCCGCCGGTCAGCTGGCCGAGGGCTTCCATCTTCTGCGCCTGGCCCAGCGCCTCCTCCGCGTCGCGGCGGCGGGAGACGTCGAGCTGCGAGCCGAAATAGTAGACGAGCTCACCCTCCGTGTTGTGCACGGGCGAGACGAACAGGGCGTTCCAGAAGGTCGAGCCGTTCTTGCGGTAGTTCAGGATCTCGGTGGCGAATTCCCGACGCTCCGCGATGGCGGCGCGCACCTGGGCGATGGTCTCCTGGTCGGTCTCGGGCCCCTGGAGGAAGCGGCAATTGCGGCCGATCAGTTCCTCCGGCGTGTAGCCGGTCATCGCCAGGAAGGCGCGGTTGGCGAAGATGATCGGGTTGTCGGGCTGGCGCGGGTCGGTCACGATCATCGGCATCCGCGTCGTCTCGACGGCGGCGAAGAAGATCTCGCTCTTGGGGTCGGACACCTCGGCCGGGGCGTCGTCGTGGACGCGGGTCCCTTGGGACTCGGACATCTGTTCGGTCTCGCGCATCCCGCCGGTCGCCGGCGACGGTGGGAATCGCTCCGCCGACGCCAACGGTTCCCCCTAGCTTGGGCGGAAATCTGCGCAAGTGCGAAAGGGGATGCCGGCCCTTACGCGAGGGCCAGCGCGGGCTCCTGCGTCGCCGGCTTGGCCAGGGCGGGAGTGGGCTGTGGCGCCCGGCTCGCCGCCAGGGCGGCGGAGAGGGCGTCGCTCAGCGAGGTGACGAGGTAGTCCGCCGAGGTCGCCCGGCGCAGGCGGGCGAGGCTCGCCGGGTCGCGCTCCCGCCAGAAGCCCACGAGCACCTTCACGCCGGGAATGGCGGCGCGGGCCTGCCGCACGGAGAAGCGCACCTGCGAGAGGCTGACGGGTTCGAGGTAGGAGAAGCACACCATCGCAATGCCCTCCTGCTCCTCCGGCCGCTCGCCCGCGCGGATCGCGGCCATGGACAGGGTCTGCGAGGCGAGGCCGTGCCGGGCGAGGACTTGGCTCAGCATCAGCGTCGCCGCCTCGTCGAACGGGCCGCGGCTCGACACGCAGAGCACCGGCTTGGCGCCGCGCCACGCGGGGGCGAGGTCTTCCCGCCCGAGCACGATGGCCGCCTCCTGCCGGTCGGGGCCGACCGCGTCGAGGGCCGCCGCCGTCTCGGTGTCGGCGCCCCGGCTGTTCTTGCGCCGCGCCCGCCGGGCGACGGGCAGGGTGCCGAGGCGCGCGACGACGGCGCGGATCGCCGTGCCGACTTCCTCCTGCCGCTCGCGCACCAGCGTCCCGCGCGAGAGGTCTTCCTGCGCCAGCAGCAGCCCCGCCTGCACCACCTGATCGTAATAGGTGACGAGGGCGCGCTCCTTCAGGAATTGCCGCCCCTGCTCGATGGCCTCGGCGGGGTCGTTGGCCAGCATCCGCTGGTAGAAGATCTCGGAGGGCGCCAGCGCCGGCCGGTCGCCGAGCAGCACGTCGAGATACCAGAGCCGGTCGACATGGCGGCCGAGCACCACGAGGCAGACGGTGAGCGGCGTCGCCAGGACGAGGCCGATCGGCCCCCACAGGAAGGTCCAGATCGTCGCCGAGAGGATCACCGCCACGGGCGAGATGCCGGTGGAGTGGCCGTAGAGCAGCGGCTCGATCACGTGGCCGCACAGGGGTTCGACCACGAGGAACAGGGCCACGGTGGAGATCACCATCGACCAGCCGGGGTCCACCGCCGCCGCCAGGATCACCGGCAGCAGGGCGCTGATCGCCGCGCCGATATACGGGACGAAGCGCAGGATCGCCGCGAGCACGCCGAACAGCGTCGGGCTCGGCACGCCGATGAAGCCCAGGCCGAGGCCGATCACGAGGCCGAAGGCGATGTTCAGGGCGAGCTGCGCCAGGAAGAACTTGGAGAGCCGGCTCGTGGCGTCGTCGATGGCGGCGGTCGTCCGCCGCAGGTCGCCGGGGCCGATGAGGCGGATGGCGCGGTTCCGCAGATCCTCGCGCTGCATCAGGATGAAGATCGTGAAGATCAGGATCAGACCGGTCGTGGCCAGCGGATGCAGCACCGGGCCGGCGAAGGTCTGCAGCGTGTCGAGGACGCTCGCCCGCGCGGGGCTCAGTTCCACGGTCAGCGGATGGGTGGGGGTGCCGGGCTCCCCCTTGTACTCGGCGGCCGGCGGCGGCGAGATCGCCGCGCCGAGGTCCTGCACCATGTCCACGAGGCGCGACAGGGAGCTCGACCCGTCGGTGGCCCCGCGCAGATCGCGGATCTTGTCGCGCATCGTCAGGGTGTAGCGGGGCAGGTCGGAGGCGAGTTGCGACGCCTCGCTGGCGATGAGGCTGCCGATCCCGAACAGGGCGCCGAACACGATCACCACGACGAGCATGACGGCGGGCGCCCGCGGCACTCTCACCCGGCGCAGGATCCGCACGAAGGGCGCCAGCACGAAGCTGAGGAGGATCGCCAGGGTGACGGGCACGAGGATCTCGCGCCCGAAATAGAGCGCGGCCATCACTCCCACGACGAGGAGGAAGGAGGCGAGCGCCACCATGATCGGCAGGCCCTGCTTCAGGCGCTGCGCCGTGACGGGATCCTCGCTCACTGACACCCTTCCCTTATCACAGTGCCTCTGGCGCGAAGCCGGCCTCAGCCGGTCTGCGCCGTCTCCCCGAGCGCCGTGCTGATCTGGCTGAGCAGCTTTGAGAAATCGACCGGCTTCGGATGGTAGTCGTCGCAGCCCGCCTGGATCGCCTTGTCCCGGTCGCCGGACATGGCGTGGGCGGTCAGCGCGATGATCGGGATGGTGCGGGTGTCCGCCCCGGCCTTCAGGGCACGGGCGGCGGACCAGCCGTCGAGGACGGGCAGGTTCATGTCGAGGAGGATCACGTCCGGTTGCCCGGCGCGGGCCTGCCGCACGCCGGCCTCGCCGTCATGGGCCAGGATCACCTCGTAGCCCCGCCGCTTGAGGCGCCGGGACAGGAAGTCCCAGATCTCCTCATGGTCCTCTACGAGCAGTATCTTCGCCATCCCCAACCCCCATCGCCCCGATCCTGCTCTGCGCCATCGCGCGGCGATGCACAATGCTCCGACTTCCTCCAACGTCCGCCGAGGCGATCCGGTCCCTCCGACCCTGACGCTTCCGTGCGTCTGAATTGATTATTCAGCGATCAGGGGCGTTCGGCACGTCCCAGGAACCCGTCGCGGCGGTCTGGGGGCCCGGCTCCGGCGTGCTCCAGCGGAAGGGCAGGGCACCGGGCCGGCGCCAGCCCCGCGTGACCGCGAATCGCCAGGAGCGCTCGGCCCCGGCGAAGCGTGCGGCCGTGTTCCCGCTCCAATCGATCTCGGCGCGGCCCTGAAGGACGAGGAGGTCGCCGGTCTCGAAATCCGGGATCAGCAGGGAGGCGCGCGAATCGCCGAGCAGGTTGCCGAACGTGTTGAAGAAGCGGTTGCCGGAGAAGTCCGGCACGCTCAGCCCATCGCCCTCCACGCGGACGAAGCCCGGCCGCCCGCCCCGATGGGAGATGTCCACGCCCCCGCCCAACTCCGCGCGCGACCGGCTGGCGACGAACAGCGTGTCGGCGGCCCCGATGATCGCGCGGGCGGCGGCGTCGAGGCCGGTGAGCGGCACGCTCCGGCCCGTCCGCCGCAGGAGGGGGCTCGCCTCCCGGCGCTGAATGTATTTCGGGCAGTTGCCGAAGCTCTCCGCGACTTCGACGGTGTATCCATCCTCGTCCCGTCCGGTGATCGTGCCGTTGGCTCGGTTGCGGCGGCGGTTCGACAGGTCGAGCCCGAGCAGGCCGACCGGGCGTCCCGCCACGAGGTGGCGGCCGGCGGGGTCGTCGGGGGCCGGGGTATCGGCAATGCGCAGATGCGTCGCGTCGGGCGAGCGGATGAAGCCCGGCGCGCCGGTCGCCACCGTGGCGACGGGCCAGCCCGCCTCGTCGAGAGTCCCGACGAAGAGGTAGGGCAGGCCGGCGAAGAAGGTCCGGTGCTGATCCGGCATGAAGGACCGGATCGCCGGGATATCGCCAAGGACGTGGCCGGCCAGCGCCTGCGCCGCGCGCTCGTCGTCGTGGAAGGTGGCCATGGCACTCACTCCTGCGGGATGAGCGAGGCGAGCATCCAGTGGCCGTCGGGAGCGGAGCAGGCCGCTAGATCGACGAGGATGGCGTTGCTGTCGGGGACGACCACCTCGCCAACCATGAGCATCGGCACCTGCCCGAGCGGGTTGAGCCGCGACAGGAACAGCTCGGCGCGGTGCGAGTGATCCGAGAGGCGCAGGCCATGGAGGGTGATATCGGGGTCGGGCATGGTGGATTCTCCTTCGACCGGTAAGATCGCCCTTGCACGCACTGCGCGAAACCGGGTCTCCTCGGCATTCAGAATTTCAGATGCCGCAACGATCATGGACCGCCTGGACGAACTGGCCCTCTTCGTCGCGATCATCGACGCCGGCAGCCTCGCCGGCGCGGCGCGACGCCTGAACCGCTCCGCTGCGGCCACGACGCGGGCTCTCGCCGCCCTGGAGGCGCGGGTCGGGGCGCGGCTCGTGGCGCGCACCACCCGCCGCCTCGCTCCCACCCCGGCGGGGCTGGCGCTGGCCGAGCAGGCGCGGGGGCTCGTCTCGGGCTACGAAGGAGCAATCCTCGGGGCGGGCGAGGGGCTGGTGCGGGGCCTCGTGCGCATCACGGCCCCGGTCCTGTTCGGGCGGCGGCACATCGCGCCGGTGGTCGCCTCCTTCCTCGACGCCTACCCCGAGACGCAGGTCGAGCTCGTTCTGGCCGACCGCAACGTCGATCTCGTGGAGGAGCGGCTCGACGTGGCCCTCCGCATCGGGGCGCTCGCCGAATCGCGCCTCGTCGCCCGCCGGGTGGGTCAGGTCCGCCGGATCCTCGTTGCGAGCCCGGATTACCTTGCCGCCCGTGGCGTCCCGCAGAAGCCGGGCGATTTGGCCGCCCACGATACGATTCTCGTCCAGATCCGCTCTGGTTCTCTTGAATGGCTGTTCGGCCGTACCCGCGTGCGCCTTGCGCCGCGCCTCATCGTCAACGAGGTCGAGGCCGCGCTCACGGCGGCGCGGGCCGGGCGGGGCATCGCCCGCGTCCTGTCCTATCAGGCCGCCGAGGACATCGCGGCAGGGCGGCTGGTGCGCCTTCTCCCCGGCCACGAGCCGCCCCCGGTGCCGGTGCAACTCGTCACCTCCGGTGCCGACCACCGCCCGGCGCGGGTGAACGCCTTCCTCGACCACGCGAGCGCGGCTCTGCGGGCGCTCCCCGTGCTGCACAGCGAGGGAGGGAACAGCGGGGCGGGGATGTCCTGACTCCCGGGCGATGTGTGCCGCAGCACACTTTTGCTCCCGACGCTGGCATGCCAAGGCGGCCCTCGCGCTTTCGCCGGGTCCCGCTGCGATGTCCGCCCCCTCCGCCTCGGCCGATCCGATCCCGAGGCTCATCGTCGTCCTCGCCTGCGCCGGATTCGGCAGCACCTTCGCGCTCCGGTCGTTCGAGCCGCTGGTCGGCGTGATCGCTCGCGACCTCGGCGGCGATCCCCACCGGGTCGCCCTGCTCTCCACCGCCTTCGCGCTGCCCTACGCTCTCATCCAGCCGATCCTCGGCCCGGTGGGCGATGCGCTCGGCAAGGCGCGGGTGATGACCGGCTGCCTCGCCGTGCTGGGCCTCGCCCTGGCGCTCTGCGTCGTCGCGCCGGATCTGTCCGCGCTCTTCGGCCTGCGGATGCTCGCCGGGGCGGCGGCCGGGGGCTGCATCCCCCTCTCCCTCGCCCTGCTTGGTGACCGGGTGCCGATGGCGGGCCGGCAGGTCGCCATCGGGCGGTTCCTCGTGGCGGTGATCCTCGGGCAGCTCTCGGGCTCGACCGTCGCGGGGTTAATCGAGACCTCCATCGGCTGGCGGGGCGTGGCGGGGGTGACGGCCATCGTCGCCGGCCTCGCCTGCGCCGCCGTGGCGTTCGGCTTCCCCGCCGGGGATCGCGTCCCCGCCCGGCGCCCGGCCTTCGGCGCCGCGCTCACGAACTACCGGACGATCCTCGCCAACCCGCGGGCGCGGGTGCTGTTCGGCGCCGTCTTCGTGGAGGCCATCGCGATCTTCGGGGTGTTCCCCCACCTCGCGCCCCTGCTCGAAGCGCGGGAGGCCGGGGGCCCGCGCGAGGCGGGGCTGGCGCTCGCGGGCTTCGCCGTCGGGGGGCTGGTCTACGCGGCGCTGGTCGGCGTGATGGTGCGCCTGCTCGGCATGGCGCGGATGCTGATCGTCGGCGGTATCACCTGCGCCATCGCCCTGCTGATCATCGGCTCCGCCGGATCCTGGCAGGCGGATTGCGCCGCCCTGACGGTGATGGGGCTTGGCTTCTACATGCTCCACAACACCTACCAGACGCAGGTCACCGAGGTCGCGCCCAAGGCGCGCGGCTCGGCCGTGGCGCTGCACGCCTTCTCCTATTTCGGCGGGCAGGCGGTGAGCGTCGCCATCGTCGGCGAGGGGTTGCAGGTCCTCGGGCAGTTCTGGGCGCTCGCCGCCTGCGCGGCGACCATCGTCGCGCTGGGTTTCACCACCGCCACGTTGCTGTCGCGGCCGGTGGTCAGCCCCGTCCCATCGCCAGCGCCTTGAGGTCGAGGGCCGGGTCGGCGGCCTGATCGGCGGTGAGGGGCGTACCGGCGCTCAACAGGCGCCGGGCGATCATGTGGTCGCCCGCCCGGTTGACGGATTCGACCGCGCTCAGCCGCCCGTCCCGGAAGCGGAACACCGAGAAGGCGGAGCCCTCGCCCCGGATCACCGCCGCGTCGCCGGGCGCCGAGAGCCCGGCGATCTGGAGCTTGTGCGGACCTTGGTCGCTCCAGAACCACGGCAGCGCGGCATAGGCCGCCGGCTTGCCGGTGAGCCGGGCGGCGAGGCAGCGGCCCTGGTCGATGGCGTTCTGCACCGATTCGATGCGCACGGTGCCGTCCCCGTTGAGCCCGTGGGCGAAGGGGCTCGGGAAGCGGGCGCAATCGCCGATGGCCGAGATCGCCGGATCGGACGTGGCGAGGAAGGCGTCCACCCGCACCCCGTCGGCGGCGGGCAGGCCCGCCTCGGCCGCGAGGTCCGCGTTCGGCAGGACGCCGATGCCGATCAGGACGAGATCGGCCTCCAACGCGCGCCCATCCGCCAGGGCGACGGCGCGGACGCGGCCTCCCTCTCCGGTCAGCGCCGTCACCCCCGCCGCGAAGGCGAAGCGCACGCCCAACGCTTCGTGCGCCGTGCGGAAGAACGCCGCGGTCTCGGCGGAGACGGCCCGCGCCATCGCTCGCTCGGCGGCCTCCACGACGGTGACGTCGAGCCCCCGCCCGGCAGCCACCGCCGCGAATTCGAGCCCGATGAAGCCCGCGCCGATCACGACGATGCGTGGGCCCCCTTCGAGGGCCGCCTTGAGGGCGTCGGCATCGGCGAGGCCGCGCAACTGGCGCACCCCGTCGAGATCGGCGCCCGGCACCGGCAGGGGCCGGTTGCGCGAGCCGGTGGCGAGGACGAGATGCGCGTAAGGCAGCACGGTGCCGTCCGCGAGGACGAGGCGCCGGCCCTCCCGGTCGATGGCCTTCGCCGGGCTCGCCGCGTGGAGGGTGATGCGGTGGTCCGCGAAAAACGAGGCGGGCCGCAGGGCGAGGCCGTCCGCATCCGTCTTGCCCGCGAGATAGGCCTTCGACAGCGGGGGGCGCTGGTAGGGCAGGGCGGTCTCGTCGCCGACGAGGGTCAGGGGGCCGTGATACCCGCCCTCCCGCAGCGAGGCGGCGGCCTGGAACCCCGCCTGCCCGGCGCCGACGATGACGATGCCCGGTTCCACGCCTAGCTCTCCCGCGCCGCCACGGCCGGCTTGATCAGGTCGAGGCCGGGGAGCCAGCGCGCCCCGTCGCTCATCAGGTAGCTCCACACCGCCGAGGCGGCGGGGCCGAGCACCTTGTCGGCGCGGCGCACGGCGTACCAGTCGCGCCGGATCGGCAGGCCCGCCACGTCGAGGACGGCGAGGCGTCCGCTCTCCACCTCGGCGGCGACGGAATGGGCCGAGAGCAGGGCGAGGCCGAGCCCGGCGATCACCGCTTGTTTGATCGTCTCGTTCGAGCCGGTGTCGATGTCGAGGAGGGCGCGCTTCACCAGCACGCCGCTCATGAATTCCTCGAACACGGTGCGCGTGCCGGAGCCTTCCTCGCGCATGAAGAAGGCCTGATCCGCGAGGTCGGTGCGGGCGAGGTTCCGGCGGCCGGCGAGGGGATGGTCCGGCGCGGCCACCAGCACCAGCGGGTGCGGGCCGAAAGTCGCGGCCTCGATGGGGAAGTCGCGCGGCGGGCGGCCCATCACCGCGAAGTCGATCTCGTAGCCGCGTAGCGCCTCCACCGTCTGGCCCCGGTTGCGCACCGAGAGGCTGATCTCGACTCCGGGATGCAGCTTGGAGAACCCGGCGATGACTTGCGGCGCGAAGTACTTCGCCGTCGTCACCACGCCGAGCGCCACGCGCCCGCCGGAGATGCCGCGCAGGGAGCGCAGCCGGTCGGTGCAGGTTTCGAGGATGGTGTTGATGCTGTCGATCGCCCACAGCATCTCGCGGCCGGCATCCGTGGGCTTGAGGCCCGAGGGCGTGCGGTCGAACAGGAGGAGCCCGGCCTCCTCCTCCAATTGCCGGATGCGCGCGTAGAGCGCGGCCGAGGTGACGTTGAGCTCCTGCGCCGCCCGCGTCATGGTGCCCAGCTTGGCCACCGCCGCGACCGCCTGGAGCTGTTTCAGGGACAGGTTGCGCATGCGGGCTTCTCGTTTTTTTTGACCCGGGCCGCAAGGCCGTGCACATTTCTTGACGAGTGTATCCGAGGGTTCTTATCGATCCTCCCGCATGGCCGTCTATGACGGACGGCCCCGGACGGCTACAGATCCGATCCCGAACGTAACAGCCGTAAGAAGAAGGACAGGCCGATGGCGGATCTAGCGGTCGGGACACCCCTCGACGCCTATCTCGCGCAGGTGGTGCAGGCCAATGCGGGCCTGCGGGACACCGCCGCCGTGGTCGCGGCCGTGGCCGAGGCCTCCATCGAGATCAGCGCCGTCATCGGGCGCGGGGCGCTCGGCGGCGACCTCGCCGCAACGGGCGACCAGAACAGCGACGGCGACGTGCAGAAGGCCCTCGACGTGATCGCCCACGAGCGCGTCACGGCGGCCCTGCGCGGCGCCCCCGTCGCCACCGTCGCCTCGGAAGAGGCGGCGGACGTGATGGTGCTGAACCCGTCCGCGCCGCTCGCCGTCGCCATCGATCCGCTGGACGGCTCGTCCAACATCGGCGTCAACATGGTGGTGGGCACCGTGTTCGGCATCCGCCCGGCGATTTCCGGAGACGATGTCGAGGCGAGCTTCCGGACGCCGGGCACGGCGCAGCTGGCGGCGGGCTTCGTGAATTACGGGCCGGCGACCACGCTCATCGTCACCTTCGGGCAGGGCACGCAGACCTTCGTCCTCGACCGGGAGGTGGGCCAGTTCCGCCTCACCGTCGCGGCCATGAAGATCCCGGCCTCGGCCAAGGAATACGCGATCAACGCCTCGAACGCCCGCTTCTGGGACCCGCCGGTCAAGGCCTTCGTGGAGGATTGCCTGCGCGGGACGGAAGGCCCGCGCGACAAGGACTTCAACATGCGCTGGCTCGGCTCGATGGTGGCCGACATGCAGCGGGTGCTGACGCGCGGCGGCGTGTTCCTGTACCCCGGCGATTCCCGGAAGGGCTACGCCCGCGGGCGCCTGCGGCTGCTCTACGAGGTCGCCCCCGTGGCGATGCTCATCGAGCAGGCCGGCGGCACCGCCACGGACGGGCAGGAGCGCATCCTCGACCTCGTCGCCACGGGCATCCACGAGCGCGCCCCGCTGATCTGCGGCTCGACGGAGGAAGTCACCTGCGTCGGAACCTACTATGCCGGCGGCAAGCCGGATGCGGGCCGCTCGCCGCTCTTCGGCCAGCGCGGCCTGATGCGGCCCTGAGGGCGGATCCGTCCGGTCCAAGGCGATGTCCGCACGCCATCCCATCATCTCCGTGACCGGCTCCTCGGGGGCCGGCACCACCTCCGTCCGCAACACGTTCGAGCAGATCTTCCGCCGAGAGGATGTCCACGCCGTCTTCATCGAGGGCGACGGCTTCCACGCCTTCGACCGGGACACGATGCGCCAGATGATGGCGCGGGAGGCGACGCTCTCCCACTTCGCGCCCAAGGCGAACCTCCTGCCCGAGTTGGAGGAGGTGTTCCGCGCCTATTCCGAATCGGGCGGCGGGCGCACCCGCCACTACGCCCACGATGCCCACGACGCACGGCTCTACGGCATCCAAGAGGGCACCTTCTCCGAGTGGGAGGAGTTCCAGCCGGGCTCGGACCTCCTGTTCTACGAGGGGCTTCACGGCTGCGTCGTGAACGATCAGGTCGACATCGCCCGCTACGCCGACCTGAAGATCGGGGTGGTGCCGGTCATCAACCTCGAATGGGTGCAGAAGCTGCACCGGGACCGCTCGTTCCGGGGCTATTCCACCGAGGCGGTGACGGACGTGATCCTGCGGCGGATGCCCGATTACGTGCAGACGATCTGCCCGCAATTCTCGTGGACGGACATCAACTTCCAGCGGGTGCCGACGGTGGACACCTCGAACCCGTTCATCGCCCGCTGGATTCCCACCGCCGACGAATCGCTGGTGGTGATCCGCTTCAAGAACCCGAAGGGGATCGACTTCTCCTATCTCGTGTCGATGATCCACGACTCGTTCATGAGCCGGGCGAATTCCATCGTGATCCCCGGCGGCAAGCTCGATCTGGCGATGCAGCTCATCCTCACGCCGATCATCATGCAACTCGTGGAGCGGCGGCGGCGGCTCGCCTGAGCGCCCCCGCCCGATACCGGACCAGTCCCGAAAGACGCGACCCCATGCTTCCTCCCGTCATCGCCCCCTCGATCCTCTCGGCCGACTTCTCGCGGCTCGCGGAGGAGGTGCGCGCCATTGAGGCCGCCGGCGCCGACTGGATCCACCTCGACGTGATGGACGGGCATTTCGTGCCCAACATCACCTTCGGCGCCCCCGTGGTGAAGGCCCTGCGGCCGCACACGCAGAAGTACTTCGACGTCCACCTGATGATCGCCCCGGCCGATCCCTACCTCGCCGCCTTCGCTCAGGCCGGGGCGGACGGCATCACCGTCCATGCCGAGGCCGGGCCGCATATCCACCGCTCGCTTCAGACCATCCGCGACCTCGGCAAGCGCGCCGGCATCGCGATCAACCCCGGCACCCCGGCCTCGACCGTCGAACCGCTTCTCGACAGCGTGGACCTCGTGCTGGTGATGACCGTGAACCCCGGCTTCGGCGGCCAGAGCTTCCTGAAATCCTCGATGGAGGCCGTCGCCCGGGTGCGGGCGATGATCGCGGGCCGTGACATCCGCCTCGAGGTTGATGGCGGCATCGACGCCGAGACGGTGCGGCTCGCGAGCCGGGCCGGCGCCGACACCTTCGTGGCCGGCAACGCCGTCTTCGGCGGCGGCGAAGCGGCCTATGCCGAGCGCATCGCGGCGATCCGCGCAGGCGCGGAGGGGGCGTCGGGGCGCAGCCTGTCGGTGTGAGGGCGAGCCCACCGTTCCTCCTGCCCGTCGCGGCCCTGCTGACGGGAATGGTCTCGCTTCAGGGCGGGGCGGCCATCGCGAAATCCCTGTTCCCCTCCGTCGGCGCGGCGGGGACGGCAAGCCTGCGCGTCGGCTTCTCGGCCCTCGTGCTGCTGGCCGTCTGGCGCCCGTGGCGGCGCAGCCTCACGTGGCGGGAGGCCGGGTGGATCGCCCTCTACGGCGCGGCGCTCGGGGTGATGAACCTGCTGTTCTACCTCGCCCTGACGCGGCTCCCCATCGGCCCGGCGGTGGCCATCGAGTTCACCGGCCCCCTCGTCCTGGCCATCGCCGGCTCCCGGCGGACGGCGGATCTCGCCTGGATCGGCCTCGCCGTGCTGGGGCTCGGCCTGCTCCTGCCCCTCGGGGGCGTGGGGGGCCTCGATCCGCTCGGCATCACCCTGGCCCTGGCGGCGGGAGCGGCCTGGGCGCTCTACATCCTGTTCGGGCAGCGGGCGGGGCGCGTCGATGGCGGGCAGGCGGTCGCCTGGGGGATGCTCGCCGCCGCCCTCGTCGTGGCGCCGGCGGGTCTCGCGGAAGCCGGCACGGCCTTGTTCGCGCCCGCGACCCTGCTGCTCGGATTGGCGGTGGCGCTCCTGTCGAGCGCCCTGCCGTATTCGCTGGAGATGGTGGCCCTGCGCCGCCTCGACCGGACGACCTTTGGCGTGCTGATGAGCGTGGAGCCGGCGATCGCCGCCCTGCTCGCCTATGTCCTGATCGGTGAGGCGCTGACGCCGATGCAGTGGCTCGCCATTGGCTTGGTGATCGCGGCCTCGGCCGGCATCACCGCCACCCGCCGCCCTCAGCCGGCGGCCTTGCTCACTTCCCCGCCAGAACCCGCGACGCGACGTTGATGTATTTGCGCCCCGCTTCCTGGGCGTGAAGCACCGCGTCGCCGAGGCTTTCCTCGTCGCGTACGCTCGCGAGCTTGATGAGCATCGGCAGGTTGATGCCTGCCACCACCTCCACCGAGCCGCCGTTCATGCACGACAGGGCAAGGTTGGAGGGGGTGCCGCCGAACATGTCGGTCAGCACGACGACGCCCTCGCCGGTGTTCACCCGGCACACCGCGGACATGATGTCCCGGCGTCTCAATTCCATATCGTCTTCCGGCCCGATCGTGATCGTTTCGATCTGATCCTGGGGGCCGACCACGTGCTCGAGTGCGGCCTTGAACTCGGTCGCGAGCAGTCCGTGGGTGACGAGCACCATGCCAATCATCGACACGTGTTCCGACATCCTGTGCGGACCGCCATGTTGTGCATCGCACAGTATCTCACAAGGCGATCGCGACTCTTTGCCCGCGCAATCATGGAATCATGCCATGGTACGCAGGCCGACGCTACGGGTTGCAGGGCAATTAAGCAAAACGCCGGACGTGTGCGGCTGCGAAGTCACGCTCCCCTCCCGCGCAGGGCGGCCCTCACGAGCATCGGCGCGAGCCCCGCCGCCCTGGCGCCCCGGTCGAGGATCAGCCGGGGCAGGCCTATCCCCAGGATTCGCGACTCCTCCGGCGGCTCGGGCAGGCGCGGCTGCGTCTCCACGAGGTCGATGGCGAGGCTCAGGACCGCCTCCGGCCGCCGCGCGAGGCCCAGCGCCTCGGCGGTGAGGAGGCCCTGGCCCCGGATCTCCACCCGCCCAGCCTCGGCGGGGTGGGGACAGGCGACGAGGCGCCCCTCCCGCGACAGGATCCGCACCCTATCGTCGGCCACCAGCGCCCCGCCGGGCGAATCGGCGAGCATGAGGGCGAGCGTCGACTTGCCCGCCCCCGACGGCCCGAGAATCAGCACGCCCGCCTCGCCCAGCACGACGCAGGCGGCGTGCAGGCTCTCCATCAGGCCGCGTGCTGCGACAATTGCCGGGACGCGGCCGGCAGGCGGACGATGAAGCGGGCGCCGCGCACGGTGGGCTCGCCCTCCTCGTTGGGGGCGCCGGGCCGGTTCTCGGCGCGGATCGTGCCGCGATGCGCCTGGACGATCTGTCGGGAGATCGAGAGGCCGAGGCCGGAATTCTGCCCGAAGCCCTGTTCCGGCCGGTCGGTGTAGAAGCGCTCGAAGATCCGCTCCAGGGCGTGTTCGGGGATGCCCGGCCCTTCGTCCTCGCAGACCAGTTCGATCTCGTTGCGCACCCGGCGCAGGGCGACGCGCACCTTCGCGTCCGAGGGCGAGAACGAGCGGGCATTGTCGAGGAGGTTGTTCACCACCTGCCCGAGGCGGCTGTCGTGGCCGATGATCGCGTAGGCGCCCTCGGGGTCGTTGGGGTCGAGGTCGAGCTGGATCAGGCAATCCTTCGGCCGCCGCCGCTCGTTCGCCACCGAGACGACGGTGGACAGGAGCTTCTTGAGATCGACCCGCCGCGCCTCGGCGCGGGCGAGCTCGGCATCGAGGCGCGAGGCGTCGGCGATGTCGCTGATCAGCCGGTCGAGGCGCTTCACGTCGTGCTGGATGATCGCCATCAGCCGGCCGCGCGAATCCTCGGTCTTGGCCAGCGGCAGGGTCTCGACGGCGCTGCGCAGCGAGGTCAGCGGGTTCTTCAACTCGTGGCTGACGTCGGCGGCGAAGTTCTCGATGGCGTCGATGCGCCGGTAGAGCGCCTGGGTCATGTCCCGCAGGGCGCCGGAGAGGTGGCCGATCTCGTCGGTGCGCTCGGTGAAATCGGGGATCTCCTCGCGTGTCTTGATGCCCATGCGCACCTTCTCGGCGGCCTCCGCGAGGCGCCGCACCGGTCCGGCGATGGCGCCCGCCAGCAGGAAGGAGAGCACCACCATCACCACGGCGGCGATCAGGAACACCTGGAACAGGCCGAACCGCTCGGAGGCGATCACCCGGTCGATGGCGTCCCCTTGCGTGGAGATGAGCAGCGCGCCGCGCACGGCGCCGGCCTTGTGGATCGGCACCGCCACCGAGACGGTGGTCTCGCTGAGGGCGTTGCGGCGCACGAGGCTGCCGCGCGCGCCGTTCAGGGCGGCCTGGACCTCGCGCAGGGAATGGCCGTTGACGGGGCCCGCTTCCTCCTGCGGCGTCGCGCGCCCGAACAGGCCGGTGAGCTTGGCGTGAACTGTATCGAAGGCCGATTCGAGCAGCCCCGCCTTGTGCGGGCGGCCCGCCGCCGGCTCGGAGCGGGCGGCATCGCCGCGCTTGAACAAGGTGCGGGTGTCGAAGAGCAGCCCGCCTTCCTGATCGTAAACGCGGGCGCGGTTGCCGGTGGGCGTCACAAGGCGGGCGAGCAGAGGCGCCACCCGTTCCGGGTTCAGAGAGAAGGCGAGGGATTGCGCCTCCTCGTCGCCCTCGCCGGCCTGCTGCTGGAGCAGCTTGTCGGGGTCGATGCGGATCGTGTCCGGGTCCACCGAGGCGGAGGCCGCGATGGCGCCCGCGATGATCTCGCCCTGGATGGCGAGGCTCTGGACGCGGGCCTGGATCAGGCCCTGCCGGAACTGGTTCAGGTAGAGGAAGCCGACGAGGAGGGCGATCAGCCCGACGAGGTTGAGGACGACGATGCGCCGCGTGAGGCTCGACGAGGCGCGCTGCCCCACCCCGTCCCACAGGGCGCGCGGCAGGCGCAGCGGGTAGGACAGGGCGTGGCGCGTCCAGGGGCGGGAGGGGACATCGTCGGCGGCAACGTCGTGAGCCTGGGAGGCGTGCGGTGGCGACACGGGTGAGCGATCCATCCTGGCCCGGCCTACGCCTCCTTGAACCGGTAGCCGACGCCGTAGAGCGTCTCGATCATGTCGAAGCTCTGGTCGGTCGCCTTGAACTTCTTGCGCAGGCGCTTGATGTGGCTGTCGATGGTGCGGTCATCGACATAGACCTGATCGTCGTAGGCCGCGTCCATCAGGGCGTTGCGGCTCTTCACGACGCCGGGCCGGTGGGCCAGCGCCTGGAGGATCAGGAACTCGGTGACGGTCAGCGTCACCGCCTCGCCCTTCCAGGTGCAGGTGTGCCGCTCGGGATCCATCATCAGCGCGCCGCGCTCCAGGGAGCGGGCGGCGGCCTCGGCCTCGCCGCGCGGCGGGGCGCCGGGGGCTTCCTTCGCGAAGCGGCGCAGCACCGCCTTCACCCGCTCCACCAGAAGCCGCTGCGAGAACGGCTTATGGATGAAGTCGTCCGCGCCCATCTTCAGGCCGAACAGTTCGTCAATCTCCTCGTCCTTCGACGTGAGGAAGATGACCGGCAGGTCCGATTTCTGGCGCAGCCGCCGCAGCAGCTCCATCCCGTCCATGCGCGGCATCTTGATGTCGAAGATGGCGAGGTCGGGGGGCGAGTGGCGCAGACCGTCCAGGGCCGAGGCCCCGTCGGTGTAGGTCTGGATCCGGTAGCCTTCGGTCTCCAGGGCGATCGACACGGAGGTCAGGATGTTCCGGTCGTCGTCGACGAGGGCAATGGTCGGCATGCGCGGATCCCTGGCTGAACGGGGTCGGGCGCGGCCGCGCAAACGGCCGCGTCGCATCCCGGCCCCATCGGGGCTGGCTGTAGGCGCGAGGGCATTCCGCCGCGGGAAGCGGTTCCGGCTCGCGCCGAGGGGGACGGGTGCTTTAATATGTTCCCTGGGAAAAAGCGAGCGGCGGTCATAGCTTGGCCGTAATCTTCTGGATCGCTCGGGTCACGGAGGCGTGTGCATGGCTGACACTGGCGGCGTATCCGAGGGGCCGCGGGACCCGGCCCGGCCCCTGCCGGCGGCGGAGGCGCCCTTCGACGCGATCGGCCTCGCGCGGATGCTCCTGCGCACCATCCGCTCCGGGGCGCTGGCAACCATCGACGCGGAGGGCATGCCCTTCGCCTCCCTCGTCACGATGGCCACCGATGTGGACGGCACGCCGCTGATGTTGTTGTCGCGCCTTTCGGCCCATACCCGCAACCTCCTGGCCGATCCGCGCTGCTCCCTGCTGTTCAGCCAGGGCGGCAAGGGCGACCCGCTCGCCCATCCCCGCCTGACGGTGAACGGCCGCGCGATGCAGAGTGCCGAGCCCCGCGCTCGCGAGCGCTTCCTGGCCCGCCACCCCAAGGCGAAGCTTTACGCCGACTTCCCGGACTTCGCTTTCTTCGCCCTGGCGCCGGAGGCGGGCCACCTCAACGGCGGCTTCGCCAAGGCTGCGACGCTGACGCCCGCCGAACTCCTCCTCGACCTGACGGGCCGGGAGGCCATCGTGGCGGGGGAGGGCGGTGCCGTCGCCCACATGAACGCCGACCACGCGGATGCCCTCGCCCTCTACGCGACGGCGGCGGGCGAGGCGGAGGCGTCCTGGCGGCTCAGCGGGCTCGATCCCGAGGGCATGGACCTGATGGCTGGCGACCGGACGGCGCGGGTTCTCTACCCCGAGCCGGTCTCGGACATGGGGGGGTTGCGCAAGAGTCTCGTCGCCATGGCCGCGCGCGTACGGTCGGGCAGCCCTGCGGAGGGTTCAACCGGCGCGTGAGAGGAATGCGTTGCCGGGATGGCAAAAGGCGGCGATCCGCCCCATATGGGCAGCATGAACGATACGCACTCCGACACCTTTCCCTTCAGCCTCGAGGTTCATCCGGTCGGCGAGAGCGGCGCGCTCTACCAGTGGAGCATCCGCAAGCACGGCAAGCTTCACCAGCGGTCGGACCGGAAGCACCCGACCGAGGCCAAGGCCCGCTCTCATGGCGAGGCCGAGATCGAGCGACTGATCCGCGACCGCGGCCGGTAACGCTCGACCCGAACGAAACGCAAACCGCCCGGAGCCGCCCGCTTCGGGCGGTTTCGTTTGCGCGGTCGGAAGTCCCGCGATTCCCTTGCGCTCGACGCTGTGGCCCGGCGCTGCTATCTCGCAGGCGCCCGGTCGGCCCCTGGCCCGACCATCGCGATTTGCCGGCATGCGCCCGCCTTGGCCGTGCGCCCGAACGGAACATCGATGACCGCCCCGATCGACACCATCCGCAACTTCTCGATCGTCGCCCATATCGACCACGGGAAATCGACGCTCGCCGACCGCCTGATCCAGGCCACCGGCACCGTCGCGCTCCGCGACATGAGCGAGCAGATGCTCGACTCGATGGACATCGAGAAGGAGCGCGGCATCACCATCAAGGCGCAGACCGTGCGCCTGGAATATCCGGCCAAGGACGGCCGGACCTACATCCTCAACCTGATGGACACGCCCGGCCACGTGGACTTCGCCTACGAGGTCTCGCGCTCGCTCGCGGCTTGCGAGGGCTCGCTCCTGGTGGTCGATGCCTCGCAGGGCGTCGAAGCGCAGACGCTGGCGAACGTCTATCAGGCCCTCGACGCCAATCACGAGATCGTGCCCGTCCTCAACAAGGTCGATCTCCCCGCTGCCGAGCCGGACCGGGTGAAGGAGCAGATCGAGGAGGTGATCGGCCTCGACGCCTCGGAGGCGGTGCCGATCTCGGCTAAGACCGGCCTCAACATCGAGGCGGTGCTGGAAGCCATCGTCACCAAGCTGCCGGCGCCGAAGGGCGACCCGGCCGCGCCCCTCAAGGCGCTCCTCGTGGATAGCTGGTACGACGCCTATCTCGGCGTCGTGGTGCTGGTGCGCATCGTGGACGGGGTGCTCAAGAAGGGCATGACCATCCGCATGATGGGCGCCGACGCGGTCTACGGCGTGGACCGGATCGGCGTGTTCCGGCCGAAGATGTCCGAGATCGAGGCGCTGGGCCCCGGCGAGGTCGGGTTCTTCACGGGCTCGATCAAGGAAGTGGCCGACACCCGCGTCGGCGACACGATCACCGAGGACAAGCGCCAGACCAGCGGCATGCTGCCGGGCTTCAAGGAAGTCCAGGCGGTGGTGTTCTGCGGCCTGTTCCCGGTGGACGCGGCCGAGTTCGAGAACCTGCGCTCGGCGATGGGCAAGCTCCGGCTGAACGACGCCTCGTTCTCCTACGAGATGGAGAGTTCGGCGGCTTTGGGCTTCGGCTTCCGCTGCGGCTTCCTCGGCCTCCTGCACCTGGAGATCATCCAGGAGCGGCTGGAGCGCGAGTTCAACCTCGACCTGATCTCGACGGCCCCGTCCGTGGTCTATCGCCTGCAGATGCGCGACGGGACCACCAAGGAGCTGCACAACCCGGCCGACATGCCGGACGTGATGAAGATCGAGATCATCGAGGAGCCTTGGATCCGCGCCACGATCCTCACGCCTGACGAGTATCTCGGCGGCGTGCTGAAGCTCTGCCAGGACCGGCGCGGCATCCAGATCGACCTCAACTACGTCGGCAAGCGCGCCATGGTCATCTACGACCTGCCGCTGAACGAGGTGGTGTTCGACTTCTATGATCGGCTGAAGTCGATTTCGAAGGGCTACGCTTCGTTCGACTACCACGTGTCCGACTACCGCGAGGGCGACCTCGTGAAGATGTCGCTGCTCGTGAACGCCGAGCCGGTCGACGCCCTCTCGATGCTGGTCCACCGCACCCGCGCCGAGAGCCGGGGCCGGGCCATGTGCGAGAAGCTGAAGGATCTGATCCCCCGTCACCTGTTCCAGATCCCGGTCCAGGCGGCGATCGGCGGCAAGATCATCGCCCGCGAGACGATCCGGGCGCTCTCCAAGGACGTGACCGCCAAGTGCTACGGCGGCGACATCTCGCGCAAGCGCAAGCTCCTCGACAAGCAGAAGGAGGGCAAGAAGAAGATGCGCCAGTTCGGCCGTGTGGAGATCCCGCAGGAGGCGTTCATCGCCGCCCTGAAGATGGACGACTGATACGGCCTCGCTCGAAGACTTCGGCCCGGCCCCTCCACCGTCATTGCGAGGCGGAGCCGAAGCAATCCAGGGCGCGACTCGTCCGGATAAGGCGGCGCTGACTGGATTGCTTCGCTCCGCTCGCAATGACGGAGAGGGTGGTCAACCCGGCGGCAGCACGTCGATCTGGATGCCCGCGTAATACGCCGCGAGGTTCGCAATATCCGCGTCGGTCAGCTCCTTCGCGACAACGTTCATGATCTCGTTCTGGCGCTTGCCCTCGCGGTACTCGGTGAGCGCCTTCACCAGATAGGGCTCGACCTGGCCGGCGAGGTTCGGCGCCTCCGGCAGCTTCGAGAGGCCGTCCATGCCGTGGCAGGTCTGGCAGGCAGTCGCCCGCTTCTTGCCGAGGGCGGCATCGCCCGCCTGCGCGCCCAGCGGCACCAGCGTGGCGGCGAGGATGAGGATCAGGCGGGTCATCGGTTCCGGCTCGTTTGACGCGACGCGGCTCCCCTCCACGAGGGAGGGGAGCGACACTCCAAAAACCTACTTCTCGTAGGAGATCCGATACACCGCCCCGGCGGAATCGTCGGAGACGAGCAGCGAGCCGTCGAGCATCACCGCCACGTCCACGGGGCGGCCGAGATACTCGCCGTCGCCGGTCAGCCAGCCCTCCGCGAAGGGCTTCACCGATTCGACCTTCCCGTCCGCGCCGAGCTTGGCGAACATCACCCGCGCGCCGATCGGCTGGGTGCGGTTCCACGAACCGTGCTCGGCGATGAAGATGCCGCCCTTGTACGAATCAGGGAACGACTTCCCGTTGTAGAAGGTCATACCGAGATCGGCCGCATGGGGCGGCAGTTCGGCCATCGGCGGCACCGCGTCCGCGGGCGGGGTCTCGTCCTTGTACTCGACCGTGCGCACCGCGCCGCCGCCGAACCACGGGAAGCCGAAGTTCTGCCCGGCCTTGGTGGCGTGGTTCAACTCGCCCGGCGGCTTGTCGTCGCCCATACCGTCGACCTGATTGTCCGTGAACCACAGGCTCTTGTCGGTGGCGAAGTCCATGCCCACCGAGTTGCGGATGCCGGTGGCGTAGACCTCGCGGTTCTTGCCGTCGGCGTCCATGCGGATGATCCCGCCGATGCCCTGCTTCCGGTACAGGTCCATCTTGGCGGCGGGCGGCACGTTGTAAGGCTGGCCGAGCGCGATGTAGGTCTTGCCGTCCGGCCCGACGCGGCACACGCGGGCCGTGTGGTTGAAGCTCTCCTCGGAGGTGGGGATCAGCTCGCCCTGCTTCACCAGCACGCCGGCGGCCACATCCGGGTTCTCGTAGAAGAACTCGGCCGCCGGGAAGGCGAGCACGCGGTTCTGCTCCACCACCGTCAGCACGCCGTCCCGCGAGAAGCAGACGCCGTTCGGGATCTTGAAATCGATGCCCGGCGCGAAGGCGCGGACCTCGTCGGCGACGCGGTCCTTGTCGCGGTCGGTCACCGTGTAGACCTTCGACTTGCGGGTGCCGACGAACAGCACGCCGGCATTCGGCCCCACCGCCAGGGCGCGGGCATCCGGCACGATGGCGTAGAGGGCGATCTTGAAGCCGTCCGGCAGCTTCACCTTGGCGAGGCTCTTGGCGATCGCGTCGGCCTTGCGGCCGGTCTGCGGGATCTCCGGCGCGGGCTGCGTCGAGGTGCTGTGGAAGCTCTCCAGCTTCTCGAGGTCGTCGGTCTTGGCCTTGGTCTCGGCGGGCGCGGCCCCCTGAGCCAGGGCGGGAATCGCCACGCCCGTCAGAAGCGCGGCGAGGATCAGCGTTCGCATGGGCGGTCTCTCCCGATCCGCCCTGTCACGCGGGCGGATGCATAAAGGATAGATCGCCGTATATCGGGCACAAGGGAGTTGCGTGACGGGATGTGCGCTTCGTGATCCCTACCAGTTCCACTCCTCGAAGCCGGGCTCGCGGCAACGGTAGCCGATCGGGCATTGCGGGTTGTCCCGCGTCGGCACGAATCGCAGTTCCGCGATGTCCGACAATTCGCACTGGTTGCGGTCGCGGACGAGGCGTTCCGGCGCGGCGCCGGCGGCGATCATGATGTCGCCCTCGCGCTGCACCAGCGCCATCGCCTCGGCACAGGTCATCCGGGCCGTCACGGAGCCCCGGGGCGTGCGCGGGGGCTCGGCGCGGGCCGAGAGCCCGGTCGCGAACGCGGCGAGAGGGGCCAAAAGCAGGGTGAGGACCAACGGCCTCATCGCAGGTCGTACCGGATCCGGGTTACGCACGCCCCGCGAAGGGTCGCGGGTCTGGTCATCCTGCACGGGTGGGTGCCCGGCGACTGTCACCGGAATGCGCCACCCCACCGCTTTCGCCGTCTGACCGCCGCATTCCGCCGCCTAAATAGCCGGCGCGGGCACAGCGGCCCTAACAATTTGTGAACGTGATCCGCTTGCGAGGACGCGCACCGCGTGATTCCCGTTCCGTACAGCGCGACACCCAGGGACACTCAGCGATGACGGCTCTCTCGATCCTCGACGTTCAGGCGATTCGCGCCGCGCCGCTCTCGCGGGAGCCCTATCCGTACACCCTCGGCACGAACGTCCTGAACCGCGACTCGATCGAGGAGATCCGGCGCGACTTCCCGGAGATCGGCAAGCCCGGCTATCTCACCGTGGACGAGGTCTCCCTCCAGGGCCGGTTCAAGGCGCTGATCGACGAACTGGAGAGCGACGAGTTCTCCCGCATCCTCGGCGAGAAGTTCGGGATCGATCTCGTCTCCTGCCCGCGCCTCACCACCATCATGAAGCGCAGCCAGCTCAAGTACGGCGCCATCCACACGGACGGCCCGTCGAAGGTGCTGACGCTCCTCGTCTACATGAACGACGCCTGGGACGCCCCGGCCGCCGGTCGCCTGCGGGTGCTCTACGACGGCAAGAACTTCGAGCCCTTCGCCGTCGAGGTGCCGCCGACCATGGGCACGATGTTCGCCTTCCTGCGCGCCGACAATTCCTGGCACGGCCACGAGCCTTTCGAGGGCGAGCGCCGGGTGGTGCAGGTGGCATGGATCAAGGACGCCTCGGAATTGGAGCGCAAGCGCAAGCGCAACCGCACCGCCCAGTTCCTGAAGGGCATCTTCGGGCGGTGATGCCATGGAGATGACGCTCGACAGGGCCCAGTGGCGGGACGACACCGTGACCGCCGCCGCCTTCCCTACGCCGCTCGCCCTCGGCGGGCCGGGGATGAGCGCCCTCGTCGTGCCGCCGCCTCCGCCCGAACCGGACGCCCCCGCCCGAAAGGGCGGAGCGCGCTACGCGATCCCGGCCCTGCTCGTGGTGGGCTGGGGCGGGCTGTTCGCCTATTGCGCCACCTACCTTCGGGAGGATCTGCCCTTCCGCCCCCTGGCCTCCGCCGAGGCGGCCCACCGGACCGACGAGCCGCCCAAGCGCGTCACCGTGCTGCCCGAACTGCCCCCCGAGGCGATGCCGGCCGTCGCGCAGCCGCCCGCAGAGGTTTCGGCCATCGCCGCCGCCGTGCCGGCCCCGGCCGCGATCCAGGCCGTCGCCCCGAAGCGCCCCGGATTGCCGGTGGCCGAGTTCGTCGGCACTTGGGGGCCGACCCCGGCCGCCTGCCTCAGCCCCTCGCGGCGGCGCGGCTACCTGCCGGCGACGATCTCGATGGAGAAGGCGCGGGCGGGCAAGACCCTCTGCAGCTTCCATGACGGCCACCGCGTCGGCGGCGCGTGGGTGATGGCGGCCGAGTGCAGCGACCGCGGCCGCCGCTGGTCGTCCCAGGTCCGCCTCCTCGTGGAGGGCGACCGCCTGACCTGGACCAGCAGCAAGGGCACCTCGACCTATGTCCGGTGCGGGCGCCGCGCCGGGTGACGTAGGACACGCGAGACCCCTCGACGCTGCCGCGCGCCTGCGCGAGACGACAGGCCCCTTCCCCGACACGGACGCCTTGCGGCGCCGCAGGAGCGCCCAGCATGGCCGAGACCGCCGCGCCGCAACCGCAGGACGGGTTGCCGCTGCGCGAGCGGAGGCTCGCCATGGCCGCCATCGCGCTCGCCATGACCATGGCCGTGCTCGACGGGGCCATCGTCAACGTGGCGCTGCCGGTCCTGGCCAAGGACCTCGCGGTGAAGCCGGCCGACGCGATCTTCGTGGTCAACTCGTATCAGGTCGCCGTCACGGCGAGCCTCCTGCCCTTCGCCGCCCTCGGCGACATCTTCGGCTTCCGGCGCGTCTATTTGCCGGGGCTCGCGGTGTTCGTCGCCGCCTCGTTGGCCTGCGCCCTGGCGCCGAGCCTCGGGCTGCTCGTCGCCGCGCGGATCGTGCAGGGACTGGGCGCCGCCGCGATCATGAGCGTCAACATCGGCTTCGTGCGCTTCATCTACCCGCACAAGATCATCGGGGCGGGGGTGGCGAACGTCGCGCTGGTCGTGGCGGTGGCCTCGGCGGCGGGGCCGACCGTCGCCGCCGCGATCCTCTCCGTGGCGACCTGGCCGTGGCTGTTCCTCGTGAACGTGCCGGTGGGGCTGCTGGCGCTCGCCGTCGCGACCCGCACCCTGCCCGCGACCCCGGAGAGCCGCCGGCCCTTCGACGGCTTGAGCGCCCTCCTCAACGCCTTGACCTTCGGCCTGCTGATCGTCGGCATCGATGGGCTCGGCGATCCCAGCGGGGCCGCCCGGGGAGCGGCCGAGATCGCCGCCGCCCTCGTGTTCGGGGTGATCTTCGTGCGCCGCCAGATCCGCCTGCCGGCGCCGCTCCTGCCGGTCGACCTGCTGCGGATCCGGGCCTTCGCCCTGTCGATGGCCTCCTCGGTCTGCGCCTTCGCGGCGCAGATGGCGTCCTACGTCGCCCTGCCGTTCTACTTCCAGGACGTGCTCCACCTGTCGAGCACGCAGACCGGGTTTCTCATGACCCCCTGGCCCATCGCCGTCGCGGTGATGGCGCCGATCTCCGGGCGGCTCGCGGACCGCTACCCGCCGGGGCTGCTCGGCGGCGCCGGCCTCGCGGTGATGGCGGCCGGGCTCGCCCTCGTCGCCGCCCTGCCCACGGGGGCGCCAGTCCTCGACATCGTGTGGCGGCTCACCCTCTGCGGCCTCGGCTTCGGCCTGTTCCAGTCGCCCAACAACCGGATCATCGTCACCTCGGCCCCGCGCGAGCGCAGCGGCGGCGCCAGCGGCATGCAATCGACCGCGCGGCTCACCGGGCAATCCCTCGGCGCGGCCCTGGTCGCGGTGCTGTTCGGCCTGACCCATGGCAGTGGAGCGGGCTCGGCGGTAACACTCTCCCTGTCAACGGCCGTGGCGCTCTCCATGGTCGGCGCCTGCACCAGTGCCCTGCGCTGGCAGCGGAACGGGTAGGAGTGGTCTCCGGCCCGGCCGACCCCACCTTCGCGTCACGGGGTGAATGGCAAAGGACAGCCGATCATGGATCTCGATCTCAGCGGACGCAAAGCCCTCGTCACCGGCTCGACCGGCGGCATCGGCTACGCCATCGCCCGGGCGCTCTGCGACCTCGGCGCCGAAGTCGGCATCAACGGGCGCACGACGGAGCGGGTCGATGCCGCCCTGGCGAAGCTGCGGGGCGAGGCGAGCGGGGGGCGCGCCTTCGCGGCGGTGGGGGACGTCTCCGACGCAGCGGGGGCCGAGGCCCTGGCGTCGGCCAATCCCGGCATCGACATCCTCGTCAATAACACCGGCATCTTCGAGCCGAAGCCGTTCTTCGACATCCCGGACGCGGATTGGCAACGCTTCTTCGACGTGAACGTGATGAGCGGCGTGCGCCTGTCCCGCGCCTACACGCCGGCCATGGTCGAGCGTGGCTGGGGCCGGGTGATCTTCATTTCGAGCGAATCCGCCCTCAACGTCCCGACCGAGATGGTCCATTACGGGATGACGAAGACGGCGCAGCTCTCGATCGCGCGCGGCCTTGCGCAGACGGTGGCCGGCAGCGGCGTCACCGTGAACAGCGTCCTGCCCGGCCCGACCCTCTCCGAGGGCGTCGAGACCTTCCTCAAGCAGATGAGCGACGGTGCGACCGGCGATAGCGAGGAACTCGGCCGCCAGTTCGTGACGCAGCATCGGCCGACATCGCTGATCCGACGTCTCGCCAAGGTGGACGAGGTCGCCAACCTCGTCGCCTATCTGTGCAGCCCAGCCGCAAGCGCGACCACGGGCGCGGCCATGCGGGCCGATGGCGGCGTCCTGCAATATCTCGCATGACGCCAGGATCTGCCGCGACCGGCCCGCGGGCCGGTCCGGCAAGAAGCGCCGTTAGGACTTCAGGTGCGCCGCGAGGTGCTTGTTCATCTCGAACATGGAGCACTTGTCCTTGCCGAAGACCTTCTTCAGCTTGTCGTCTGCGACGATCTCGCGCTTGTTCTCGGGGTTCTGCAGGTTGTGCTTCTTGATGTATTCCCACACCTTGCTCACCACCTCGCCGCGCGGAAGCGGGCTGGTGCCGACGATGGCGCCAAGCTCGGCCGAAGGCTTCAGCGGCTGCTGAAGGGCGTTCGGCTTCGCGGCCGCTGCCTTCGCAGCTGGCTTGGCGGTCTTGGCGGGGGCGGACTCAGAAGCAGCCTTGGTGGTCTTGGCCGCCTTCGGCGCAGCCTTCTCCGTCTTCGTCGCCATCAATATCCTCCGATGCTCGGACCGCGCCGGGGCAAACCGCACCCCGTCGCCGCGTCAGCATAGCAGCATCAACTAAGCGGTGACGCGCCCGTTCCAAGGGGAAAGTCGGTGCTAACCGCTTCAATCCACAGGGTGGACCAGCCTTTGGCCCATTCGGCAAGGATGCCGAAGCAGAATCTTATCGCATAGGTTGGGATATGAAACATTATCGTAACCGCGATTTGCAAGTCTCGGTGACATGTTCACACCGATCCTCTCCCTCGCACTGGTGCTCTCCGTGGCGCTGGTCGTCGCCCTGGCGGCCGGAACGCGGCGGGACGACACCGGCCGGGCCCCCGAGGCCCGCGTCCTGATCTGACCGGGCCCCGCCCGCTCGACCACGAATCACGCGGACGCCGCGACGGAACCGGTTGCGGCGGTGCTCGTAACCCCTCCATCACCCCCGCCGCGTGGCCGCGGGGCGCCTGAGGAGGGACCATGCCCACCGATCTGCCGACCGAACGCGCCGTCAGGAAGCCGGGCACGCTGGAACTCGACCCGGCCGCCGAAGGCGTCGCCCTCGACGAGACGCCGCGCCTGATCGCCTCGAACAAGGTCGAGGGAACCGACGTCTACGACGGCGAGGGCCGCCATCTCGGCACGGTCTACAATTTCATGGTCGATAAGGTGTCGGGGCAGGTGGCCTACGCCGTCCTGGCCTTCGGCGGCTTCCTGGGCCTCGGGGAGAACCACCACGCGCTGCCCTGGCGGGCCCTGCGCTACAGCACGGAGCTCGGCGGCTACGTGGTGGATATCGACCCCGGCTCGCTGGCGGGTGCGCCGACCCACGGGCCGGGCGAGGACAGTTTCGCCGACCCGAACTACAAGAAGCGGTTGGACGAATATTACGGCAGCCGCCTCGCTTCCGCTTAGAACTTGCCGCCGAGGCCGACGCTGCCGCCGGGGGTGAGCGACGGGGCCATGCCGTTCGAGCCGCTGCCGCTGCGGGCGTCGCTGCCTTCCAGCTCGTCGCGGCGGATCCGCCGCTCGCTCGCATCGGCGGAGCGGCTCGCGGCGCCCGCGCTCTTCGGGATGTCGATGTTGCGGGTCGGGGCGGCCGGCAGCGGGCGGCCGTCGTCGTCCAGGGTCGCCGTCCGCGCCTGACGGCCGGGGATGGCGCCGCGCATGGAGGGCGGCAGGCCGACATCGGTATCGGGCATCACGCCATTCGTGCCGCCCAGCGCCTGACATCCCGCGAGGCCGCCAGCGGCCAGGGAGACGGCGAGAATCAGGGCAGGCACGGGGGCCGGAAACGGGGTGCGGGACATTGACGGTTCCTCGCGCGGGCCGCGCAATGCCAGGGCCCACGAACTGTTTGTTAGGATCTAAGCCGGGGTTGCGGCGAAAAACAGACGCGCCGGGGGCGGGCGGGCCGCCCGGGGCGCGCCGGAGGGGGAATGTGGCGCGGATCTCGCACCCTGTTGCCCTCAGCCCACAGACCTGATCCATAACTTCGCCCAGGTCCGACGGTATCACCGTCATGCCGCGCCGGATTCGGGCGGTAGGGCTCCCCGCCTGGCCGACCATCGGATTTCGCAGAGGACGACGCGTGCGTACTACCAGTCGGATGATCGCGGCCCTGGTGCTCGCCCTGGGGGCGACGGGGGTTGCCGCCCAGACGCCGCCCGCTGGCGGTGAGGGCGCCTCCGGCCCGGGCGCCTCGCCCCCGCCTCTGCCTCCGTCCACCGCCACCTCACCCGCCCCGACGCCCGCGCCGGCCGCGCCGCCCGCCGCCACCCCGGCGCCGCCGCCCTCGGCCCCGCCCGCGACCCCTCCGGCGCCCGCCGCCGGGGCGCAGCCGCAGCAGGGCACGCCCGCCACGGTCCTCGACACCTCGGATTACGAGAGTCTCCTCGGCCGCAGCGTCCGCAGTGCGCAGGGGGACGAACTCGGCCGGGTGATCGACGTGATCATCGACAAGGAAGGGCATCCCCGCGCGGCGATCATCGATTTCGGCGGCTTCCTCGGCGTGGGCACCCGCAAGATCGCCGTCGATTGGCGCGCCCTGCGCTTCGCCTCGGACGGCAAGGAGCGCCGGCTTTCGGTGGCGCTCACCCGCAATCAGGTCCGCGTCTCGCCGGAATACAAGTCGGGCGAGCCGATCGTCGTGCTCGGCCCGGCGAGCGGCACGCCGCCCGAGGGCGAGCAGGCCGGCGTGGCTCCGGCGGGACCGCCGGCCCCCGTCGTGCCCCCCGCGCCGATGCCGCCCACTGCGCCCGCCGCCGCCCCTCCCGTCGCGACGCCTGCCGCCCCTCCCGCTGCGCCCGCGCCCGAAAAGGCTCCGGATAAATGACGGTGGCCCGATTGAAGGCACGGCCCCCCGTTCCCGCGACACCGGCCCGAGACGTCCACCGCCCGGACGCGCGCAAGGATGCGGTGGCCGAGGCGCGCCAGCGGCTCGCGGCGGTGCCGGATGCGGCGGCGGCGTCCGGGGCTCCGGCCCCGGCCGAGGCCGTCGTCTCCCGGGGGAGCCGGCGGGGCCTCGATGCCTTCGCCTTCTTCGTGGCCAACCTTCAGACCGGGTTCGGGCCGTTCCTGGCCGTCTACTTCTCCCAGGCCAAGTGGACCCAATCCGACATCGGTTTCGCCCTCACGGTGGGGAGCCTTGTCGGCCTGCTCGGGCAGGTGCCGGGGGGCGCCTTCGTGGATGCCGCCCGCTCCAAGCGTTTCGCGGCGGCGGTGGCCACCCTCGCCGTGGCGGGCAGCGCCCTCGCGCTCGCCGTCTGGCCGAGCTTCCTCGTCGTGCTCCTCGCCATGGCGCTGCACTCGGCGGCGAGCTGCGTGCTGACGCCAGCCATCGCCGCGATCAGCATCGGCCTCGTCGGCCATGCGCGGGCCGGCGAGCGCCTGGGGCGCAATGCCAGCTTTCAAGCGCTCGGCAACGCCGTCGCCGCCGCCGGAATGGGCGCCTGCGGCTACTACCTCTCGAACGGCGCCGTCTTCTACCTCACCGCCGCCCTCGGCATTCCCGCCGTCATGGCGCTGTCGGCGATCCGCGCCGACGAGATCGATGCCAGCACGCGCGTCCAGGCCGCCGCCGAACCCGCCGCCGCCTCGCCGAACGGGCGCGGGGCGCTGCGGGCGCTCCTCGGCAACCGGGGCCTGATGAGCTTCGGCGCCTGCATGCTGCTGTTCTTCCTCGCCAACGCGGCGATGATGCCCCTGGTCGGCAGCGTCCTGACGCTCCGCGCCAGCGAGACCGCGACCGCGCTGGTTGCAGCCTGCATCATGGTTCCGCAGGCGGTGCTCGCCGTCTGTGCACCGGCGGTCGGGCGCGCCACGGAGCGGTTCGGCCGCTACCCCGTCCTGCTCGTCGGATTCGCGGCCCTGCCGCTGCGCGGCCTGCTCCTCGCCTCCACCACGAACCCCTATGCCCTGGTTGCGATCCAGGTGCTCGACGGCGTCTCGGCCTCGGTGCTCGGCGTGATGGTGCCCCTCGTCGTGTCCGACCTGACGCGCGGCACGGGCCGGTTCAACCTCGCCCTGGGGGCGGTGGGAACGGCCATGGGCATCGGCGCCGCCCTCTCGACCTCTCTGGCGGGCATCATGGCCGACCGGCTCGGAAGCCACAGCGCCTTCCTCGGCCTCGCTTTCCTGGGCTTCGCTGCCTTCATGCTGGTGGCGTTGATCATGCCCGAGACCCGCCGGTCCGGCGGCAAGGAGCGTGAGATCGCGGAGCCCGCCTGACGGGCGCGGCATCGCTTTCGCTTGGGCGAGGCGATCAAGCTATGTTCAGCTTGGGCCGCTAAAAGCGCGCGATCCAGAGAGTCACACTGCAACGTATGGCAACGCTCCTGCGTTGGCGCTACGGGACGGACTTGCCTTTAGAACCGCATGCTCGCACGGCTGCCGCCGGCCGGTCACGCGAGAACGGGATGGTCGCCACGATGGAAGAACTCCACCGATACGCCGAACGGCCCTTCGCCTTCGTCGGACGGTACCTGCGCCGCCGCTGGCTACCGCACCTTGTGATCCTCATCTCGGTGCTCGGTGCGGTCGGGTTCTCGGTCTCGACCGACTACGCCCTGAAGGGCGTGGTCGATGCCCTCACGAAGGGGCCGGGGCCGGAGAACACCGGCATCTGGAGCGCGCTGACCGTCCTCATCGTCTTCATCGCCATCGACAACGCCCTCTGGCGCGTGGCCGCGCTGACGGGCGCCTTCACCTTCGTCGGGGTGACGGGCGACATCCGCCGCGACCTGTTCCGGCACATGACCGGCCATTCGCCGACCTTCTTCTCCGACCGCCAGCCCGGCACGCTGGCGAGCCGCATCACCGCGACCTCGAACGCGATCTTCACGGTCGAGAACATGTTCGTGTTCAACGTGATGCCGCCGACCGTCGCCGCCTTCGGCTCCATCGCCTACATCGCCTCGGTCAGCCTCACGATGGCGGGGATCCTCGCCGGCATCTTCGCGGCGGTGGTCGTGCTGATGTTCAAGATGGCCTCGGCCGGCAAGCCGCTGCACCACGACTTCGCCGCCAAGGCCGCGAGCGTGGACGGCGAGATGGTCGACCTCGTCGGCAACATGTCCCTCGTGCGCGCCTTCTCGGCCTTCAAGCGCGAGGGCGCCCGGTTCGAGGGCACCATCGCCACCGAGATGCGCGCCCGGCGCTCGTCGCTCCTCTACCTCGAGAAGCTGCGCATCGTTCACGCCATCCTCACCGTGCTGGCGATCCTCGGCCTGCTCTACTGGTCGATCCGGCTGTGGGAGGCCGGACAGGCGACGAACGGGCAGGTGGTCCTCGTCTGCACGCTGGGCATCCGCATCCTGGCCGCGACCCGTGACCTCGCCGTCGCGCTGGTGGACGCCACGCAGCACACGGCCCGCCTCGCCGAGGCGCTGCACACCCTGCTGCAGCCCCACGACCTCGTGGACCACCCGGAGGCGAAGCCCCTCGCCGGCCAGGGCGCCAAGATCGAGTTCGAGCACGTCGCCTTCCACTATCCGGACGGGCGCCCGGTGTTCAGCGACTTCGATTTGACCATCGAGCCCGGCCAGCGGGTCGGCCTCGTGGGCAAGTCGGGCGGGGGCAAATCGACCCTGTTCTCGCTGATCCAGCGCTTCTACGACGCGCAATCGGGGGCGATCCGCATCAACGGCCAGGATATCGGCCGCATCACCCTGGATTCGCTGCGCGAGGCCATCACGGTGGTGCCGCAGGACGTGTCGATGTTCCACCGGACGCTGCGGGAGAACATCCGCTACGGACGGCCCGAGGCCACCGACGAGGAGGTCTGGCAGGCGGCCGAGGCGGCCCATTGCACCGACTTCATCAAGGCCCTGCCGGAAGGCTTCGACACCATCGTCGGCGACCGGGGCGTGAAGCTCTCGGGGGGCCAGCGCCAGCGCATCGCCATCGCCCGCGCCATCCTGAAGAACTCGCCGATCCTGCTCCTCGACGAGGCCACGTCGGCGCTCGATGCGGAATCCGAGCAGGCGATCCGCCACGCCCTCGGCAACTTGATGAAGGGCCGCACGGTCATCGCCATCGCCCACCGCCTCTCGACGCTCCAGGACTTCGACCGGATCGTCGTGCTGGAGGGGGGGCGCATCGCGCAGGATGGCTCGCCCGAGAAGCTGACGCATCTCGACGGCTTCTTCCGCGAGCTGATGAAGAAGGAATCGATGGGCACGGCGCTCGCCGCCGCGTGACGGGGGCCCGGTCCTTGCTTAAAGGACCGGGGCTTTGCAGGGCGCCGCCCTGCACCCGCAAAAGGTCTCGGACCTTTTGAAACCACGACTGGCCATGCCCGATCTCGATACCGTCGTCCGTGACATTGCGGAGGAGATGGCCGCGCGCGCGGATCGCGGTACGGTCGCCGATTACATCCCCGAACTCGCCCATGTGGACCCGAACCGCTTCGGCATGGCGGTGATCGACCGGGACGGGCGCGTCAGCGCGGGCGGCGACAGCGAGACGCTGTTCTCGATCCAGAGCATCTCGAAGGTCTTCACCCTGACGCTGGCCATCGGCATGATCGGCGACCGGCTGTGGCGGCGCGTCGGGCGGGAGCCCTCGGGCAACCCGTTCAACTCCATTGTGCAATTGGAGCGGGAGCGCGGGGTGCCGCGCAACCCCTTCATCAATGCCGGCGCCATTGCGGTGACGGACGTGATCCTCTCCGGCCACGCGCCGCGCGAGGCCCTGGGCGAGATCCTGCGCTTCATGCAGTTCCTCTCGCAGGACCCGAGTGTCTTCATCGACGAGACGGTGGCGGCCTCGGAGCGGCGCACGGGGTTCCGGAACAGCGCGCTCGCCTATTACATGAAATCGTTCGGGGTGATCGAGAACCCGGTCGACTACACGCTGGGCGTGTACTTCCACCATTGCGCCATCGCGATGAACTGCCGCCAGCTCGCGACGGCGGGGCAGTTCCTGGCCCATAACGGCCTGAACCCGGCGACTGGCTTCAACGTGGTATCGCCGGAGCGGGCGCGCCGCATCAACGCGATCATGCTGACCTGTGGCCACTACGACGGCTCGGGCGAGTTCGCTTACCGCGTCGGCCTGCCGGGCAAGAGCGGGGTGGGCGGCGGCATCCTCGCGGTGGCGCCGGGCAAGGCCTCCATCGCGGTCTGGTCCCCCGGCCTCGACGCCGCCGGCAATTCCCATCTCGGCCGCGTGGCGCTGGAACAGCTGACCCAGCGCATGGGGTGGTCGGTGTTCGGGGTGTGAGGGGCGCCTTGCGCAGCCGCCCTTTCCGGGGCAAGCGGCGCGGCGATCCCACGAGCGAGCCTTCCCCATGACGACCAGCGCGGCTTCCCATGATCCGGGCCTGATCGTCGCCCGGCTCGACCGGCTGCCCGCGACGCGGAGCGTCTGGCGCCTCGTGGCACTGCTCGGCCTCGGCTTCTTCTTCGAACTCTACGATCTGCTCTTCACCGGCTACGTCGCGCCGGGCCTCGTGAAGGCCGGCATCCTCACGCCGACGACGCCCGGCCTGTTCGGGGCGACGGGCGTGGCGGGGTTCGTGGCCGCCCTGTTCACCGGCCTGTTCATCGGCACCGTCGCTTGCGGCTGGCTCGCGGATCGGTTCGGGCGGCGGGCGATCTTCACGTGGTCGCTCCTGTCCTACACCGCCGCCAACGTCGTGATGGCCTTCCAGACGGACGCGTTCGGCCTGAACCTGTGGCGGCTCATCGCCGGGATCGGGCTGGGGCTGGAGATGGTCACGATCGGCAGCTACCTCTCCGAACTGGTGCCGAAGGCGATCCGGGGGCGGGCCTTCGCCCTCTGCCAGGGCATCGGCTTCTGCGCCGTCCCGGTCGTCGCCTTCCTGTCCTACCTGCTGATCCCCCTCACGCCCCTCGGCCTCGACGGCTGGCGATGGGTCGCCCTCATCGGCGCCTCGGCGGCGGTCCTGGTGTGGTGGATGCGCTCCGGCCTGCCCGAGAGCCCGCGCTGGCTCGTGGAGCGCGGGCGCTTCGCCGAGGCCGAGGCGGTGATGGCTCGCCTGGAAGCGCAGGTGCAGGCGGAATACGGCCGCCCCCTGCCGCCCCCCGGCCCGCCGCAGCCGATGCAGCCGCGCGGCGCCTTCCGCGACATGTGGGTGCCGCCCTACCGGCGCCGCACGCTAATGATGGCGGGGTTCAACGTGTTTCAGACGGTGGGCTTCTACGGCTTCGCCAACTGGGTGCCGACCCTGCTGATCGCGCAAGGCATCACCGTCACGTCGAGCCTTGCCTACACGGCGCTGATCGCGCTGGCCGCGCCGGTCGGGCCATTGATCGGGCTCCTGATCGCCGACCGGTTCGAGCGCAAGCACGTCATCGTGGCGGCGGCCTTCGTCTACATCGCCTGCGGCCTCGCTTTCGCGCAGGTGCGGGACGTCGCCGCCATCGTGGCGCTCGGCATCGGGCTGACGCTCGCCTCGAACGTCATGTCCTACAGTTTCCACGCCTATCAGGCGGAGCTGTTCCCCACGGGCATCCGGGCGCGGGCGGTGGGCTTCGTCTATTCGTGGAGCCGCTTCTCGGCGATCTTCACGGGCTTCCTCATCGCCTTCGTCCTGCGCGAGGCGGGCGCCCCCGGCGTCTTTCTGTTCATCTCCGTCGCCATGCTCATCGCGGGCGGCCTCGTCGGCCTCCTCGGGCCGCGCACCCGGGACGTGGCGCTGGAGGAGATCGCGGGGTGAGGGCGTCTTAAAGCCTTGATCCGGCGGGCGGCCAATGCCACAGCCGCCGCAATCATCGGCAGACGGATACTTGCATGAGCGCTTCCCTCGACCTCCTCGTCCTCGGTAACGCCATCGTCGACGTCATCGCGCGCACCGACGATGCCTTCCTCGAAAAGGAAGGAATCGCCCGGGGGGCGATGACGCTGATCGACGAGCCCCGCGCGGAAGCCCTGTTCCAGGCCATGGGCCCGGCGACGATCGTGTCGGGCGGTTCGGGCGCCAACACCGCCGTCGGCGCGGCGATGCTCGGCGCGAAGACCGGCTTCGTCGGCCGCGTCCGCGACGATGAGCTGGGCCAGCTGTTCCGCCACGATCTGAAGGCGACGGGCGTCTCCTACGACGTGCCCGCCGCCACGGACGGCCCGGCCACGGCCCGCTGCTTCGTGCTGGTGACGCCGGACGGCGAGCGCACCATGAGCACCTATCTCGGCGCCTGCCAGGGCCTCGGGCCGGACGACATCCACAAGGAGACGGTCGCCGCCGCCCGCGTCGTCTACCTCGAAGGCTACCTGTGGGATCCGCCCGCCGCCAAGGAGGCGTTCCGCAAGGCCGTGGAGATCGCCCACCGGGCCGGCAACGCCGTGGCGCTGACCCTGTCCGACGCCTTCTGCGTCGGCCGCTACCGCGACGAGTTCCTGGGCCTGATCCGCGACGGCAGCATCGACATCCTGTTCGCCAATCTCGGCGAGTTGAAGAGCCTCTACGAGACCGACGACGAGGAAGCCGCCGTGGCGGCGCTCCGCGACGAGCGCAACGGGCGCGGCCTGCACATGCTCGGCCTCGTCACCCGCTCGGAGAAGGGCGCCCTCGTCGTCAACGGCGGCCATGTCCGCGAGGTGGCCGCGAGCCCGGTGGAGCATGTCGTCGACACGACCGGCGCGGGCGACCTGTTCGCCGCCGGCTTCCTCGCCGGCCATGCCCGTGGCCTCGACCACGCGACCAGCGCCCGCCTCGGCGCCCTGGCCGCGGCGGAGGTCATCCAGCATATCGGCGCCCGGCCGCAGGCGGATCTGGTGATGCTGGCGCGGGAGCAGGGGCTCCTCTGAGCCCCGCCTAGACCCGCAACAGCACCTTCCCCACGGCCTCCCGCCGGATGAGCACCGCGAACGCCTCGCGGTAATCGTCCAGCGGATAGACGCCGTGGACCTTGGCGCTGAGCTTGCCCTCCGCCACCCAGGCTAGCAGCTGTTTCTGGTCGGCCCGGTGGCCCTCCGGGTCGCGCTCGGTGAAGGCGCCCCAGTGGACGCCCTGCACGTCGAGTTCCTTGAGCAGGATCAGGTTGAGCGGTAGACGCGGAATGGCGCCGGCCGCGAAGCCGATCACGAGGTAGCGCCCCCGCCACGCCAGGGCGCGCAGGGCCGGCTCGGCGAAGGCATCGCCCACCGCGTCGTAGACCACGTCCACCCCGGCGCCGCCCGTGATGCGGCGCAGGTCATCTTTCAGGGTCTCCGGTGAGTAGACCAGCCCCTCGGCGGCGCCGTGGGCGCGGGCGGCAGCGACCTTGTCTTCCGATGAGGCGCAGGCGATGACCTTCGCTCCCATCAGCGCCCCGAGCTCCACCGCCGCGAGCCCGACCCCGCCCGAGGCGCCGAGCACCGCGAGCCATTCGCCCTGCCGGAGCTTCGCCCGGTTGGCGAGCGCATGGAGGGTGGTGCCGTAGGTGATGGTGAGTCCGGCCGCCTGCTCGTCGGGCACGCCGTCCGGCACGGGGGTGAGCTTCTTCGCATCGATGGCGATCCGCTCGGCGCAGCAGCCGTAGCCGGCATGGATCACCACGCGCTGGCCGACCGCGAGCCCGCTGACGCCCTCGCCCAGCGCCTCGATGACGCCGACGCCCTCGCCCCCCGGCGAGAAGGGCAGGGGCGGCTTCACCTGATACTTCCCGGCGACGATCAGCGTGTCGAAGAAGTTGAGCGCGGCCAGCGTGACGCGCACCAGCACCTGCCCGGCGGTGGGGGTGGGGTCTGGCCTCTCCGCGATGGCGAGACTGTCCGCGCCGTCGAGGCTCTGGCAGAGGAGGGCTCGCATCGTTTCGCTCCCGTATTTTTATTCGGCGCCTTCGCCACGATGGGCGAAGGTTGCGCCTCTTTCGACGGCTTCAACCCCCCTCCCAGTCCACCATCGTCATTGCGAGTGAAGCGAAGCAATTCAGGGATGCAGGCCGTTTTCGAACGTAGCGCTACCCTGGATTGCTTCGCTGCGCTCGCAATGACGGCTAGGATGCAAGGGGCGCTGCATTTCTGTGAATTATCCGCCATCCGTCTTTGCGAGCGAAGCGAAGCAATCCAGGGATCCGCGACTTAAGTCGCAACCCTCCCGAGGGCCGCCGTGCGCGCGCCGAGCGTCTACATCATGGCCAGCCGACGCAACGGCACGCTCTATGTCGGCGTGACCTCCGATCTGGCCCGGCGGGTCTACGAGCACCGCGAAGCCCTGCTGCCGGGTTTCACGCGGCAATACGGCTGCAAGGCGCTCGTCTGGTACGAGTCTCACGCCTCGATGTTCGAGGCCATCGACCGCGAGAAACAGATCAAGGCCGAGTCGCGGAAGCGCAAGCTTGCGCTCATCGAGGCAATGAACCCGGATTGGACCGACCTGTACCCTGGGCTGGTGTAACCTCCGGCGATGGCGCGGCGCCCTGGATTGCTTCGCTGCGCTCGCAATGACGGATTTGGCGGGAGAAACGTCATTGCGAACGGAGTGAAGCAATCCAGGGACGTGGGCCGCTTCCGAACATGACGCCGCCCTGAATGCGCGGCGCACGCAGTGACAGGCGCGCCTCAATGCGCCTCCTGCCAGTTCAGCGCCGCCTTGGCCTCCACCACCAGCGGCACCCTGAGCGTCAGGGCGGGGGCGGGCGCCTCCTCCATGATTGAGGCGATGATCGGGATCGCCGTGTCGACCTCGTCCTCGCGGGCCTCGAAGACCAGTTCGTCGTGCACCTGCAGCAGCATCGTCACGCCGAGATGCTTGGCCTTCAGCGCCGTCTCCATGCGGATCATCGCCCGGCGGATGATGTCGGCGGCCGAGCCCTGGATCGGGGCGTTGATCGCCTGCCGCTCGACGCTCGCCCGCTCGTTAGGGTTGTTGGAGCGGATCTGCGGGTAGTGGCACACGCGCCCGAACAGGGTAGTGACGTAGCCCTTGTCGCGGCAACTGCGCTTCGTCGTGTCGATGTAGTCCCGGATGCCGGGGAACTGCTCGAAATACTGCTTGATGAAGGCCGAGGCCTCCTCCCGGCCGATGCCGAGCCGGTCGGCCAGCCCGAAGGCCGAGATGCCGTAGATGATGCCGAAGTTGATCGTCTTCGCCCGGCGGCGCAGATCCGGCGTCATCTCCTTCAAGGGCACGCCGAACATCGCCGAGGCCGTGGCGGCGTGGATGTCGATCCCATCCTCGAAGGCTTTGCGCAGTTCGGGGATGTCGGCCATGTGGGCGAGCAGCCGCAACTCGATCTGCGAGTAGTCGGCCGAGATCAGCTTCATGCCCGGCGCCGCCACGAAGGCCCGGCGGATGCGCCGTCCCTCCTCCGTGCGCACGGGGATGTTCTGCAGGTTCGGCTCGGAAGAGGAGAGCCGGCCCGTCGTCGTCGCCGCGAGCGAGAACGAGGTGTGGACCCGCTGCGTCTCCCGGTCGGCATGGGTCTGGAGCGAGTCGGTGTAGGTCGATTTCAGCTTCGAAAGCTGGCGCCATTCGAGGATCTTCTTGGGCAATTCGTGCCCTGCCTGGGCCAGCTCCTCCAGCAGCGTCGCGGGCGTGGCCCATTGGCCGGAGGGCGTCTTCTTGGCGCCGGGCAGGCCCATCTTGCCGAACAGGATGTCGCCGATCTGCTTCGGCGAGCCCACCGAGAACTTCTCGCCCGCGTCCTCCTGGATCTCTTCCTCCAGGCGCACGAGGATCTGCGAGAAATCGCCCGAAAGCCGGCTCAGCATGTCGCGGTCGACGCGGATGCCGGCCATCTCCATGCGGGCGATGATCGGCAGGAGAGGCCGCTCCAGGGTCTCGTAGACCGCGACCCGCCGCTCGGCCACGAGGCGCGGCTTCATCATCCGCCACAGGCGCAAGGTGACGTCCGCATCCTCGGCGGCGTAGGCGGTGGCCTTGTCGAGGGCGACCCGGTCGAACGTCACCTTGGCCCGGCCGGTGCCGGCGACGTCGGAGAAGGTGATTGGCTGGTGGCCGAGATGGCGGCGGGCGAGCTCGTCCATGCCGTGCCCGCCCTTGCCGGCGTCGAGCACGTAGGAAATCAGCATCGTGTCGTCCAAGGGCGCGACTTCGATGCCGTAGCGTGAGAACACGACCCAATCGTATTTGAGGTTCTGGCCGACCTTCAGCACGCCGGGATTTTCGAGCAGCGGCTTGAGCCGTGCGAGGGCTGCGTCGAGGGGGATCTGGCCGGCCAGGGGCTCGACCAGATCGGTCGCCGCCGCGCCCTGGCCGAACAGGTCGCCGGCATCGGCGGGGGCGGAGACCGCCTGCACATGCGCCAGCGGGATGTAGCAGGCCCGCCCCGGCGCCACCGCCAGTGAGACGCCGACGAGCCCGGCGCGGAAGGAATCCAGCGCATCGGTCTCGGTATCGACGGCCACCACGCCGGCTTCCTCGGCCTCGGCGATCCAGGCGTCGAGATGTTCGAGGGTGAGGATCGTTTCATAAGCGGCGGTGTCGAACGGCTTCACCGATTCGCCCGCCCGCGCCGCCACGAGGCCACCCGGCGTCGGCTCGGCGGGGCCGCGGGGCTTGGGCGCCGCATCCGGCAGGTTGAGATCGGCGAAGGGATCGACCTCGCCGCCCTCGGGGGGCGCATCGCCCGGCGGGCGCTCCGAGCCGGCGGCGGCGGTTTCCGGGTCCGGGGGGACGCTGTCGCCGAAGAAGGGCACGGGCTCGCCCGCCGCGCCCTTGGCGCCGGGGAGGAGGGCGGGGTCCGGCTTCACCTTCTCCGGGTCGACGTGCAGCATCTGCGCGATGCGCCGGGTGAGGGTGTTGAACTCCATCGCCTTGAGGAAGCCGACGAGCTTCTCGGGGTCGGGTTTGGGCACGGTGAGGTCGTCGAGCGCCACCGGGACCGGCACGTCCTCCATCAGCGCCACGAGTTTGCGCGAGAGGCGGGCCTGATCGATGTTGGCGAGCAGGGTCTCCCGGCGCTTCGGCTGCTTGATCTCGCCCGCCCGCTCCAGCAGCGCGTCCAGGGAGCCGAATTCCTTGATGAGGGCGGCGGCGGTCTTCAGGCCGATGCCGGGCACGCCCGGCACGTTGTCCGAGGTGTCGCCGATCAACGCCAGCGCGTCGCCGATCTGGTTCGGGCTCAGGCCCTCCCACTTGGCGATGATGGCGTCCACATCGAGGTTGCGCTCGGGCCGGTAGCCCGGCTTACCCTTGGACCCGGATTCGAAATCGTAGAATCGCACGAGCGGCCCGACGAGCTGCATCAGGTCCTTGTCGGAGGAGACGATGATGACGCCCGCCCCCCGCGCCTCGGCCTGCCGCGCGTAGGTGGCGATGAGGTCGTCGGCCTCGTAGCGCGTCAGCTCGACGGCATGCAGGCCGAAGGCCCGCACCGCATCGCGCATCAGCGGCATCTGGCGCTTGAGGTCGTCGGGTGCGTCGGGGCGATGGCCCTTGTAATCCGGGAACATTTCCTTGCGGAACGAGCCCTCGGACTTGTCGAAGACGATGCCAAGATGCGTCGGCATGGTGCCGGCCGCGCCGTCCTGCAGGAACTGGGCGATCTTGGTGCAGAACAACCGCACCGCACCGGTCGGCAATCCGTCCGAGGGGCGGGAATTGTACTTCTGGTCTTGGTTGATCGACTGAAAATAGGCCCGGAAGATGAAGGACGAGCCATCGACCAGGATCACCTGATCGCCGGGGCCGACGGGCTTGGGGGTGGAGGCGGTCGTTTTTGCAGTCACGCTGTGTGCCGAATGTCCGAGGATGCCGAGGGGCGAGCGAGTTCAATGACGAACGATACGTTCAGTCGGGATGGCTCAACTCAACCTTACACACGACGATCAGATCTGACATTCTATGGCGCGCGACGCGCCAGACCATCTCGGCGGTGACGTTCTTGTAGGCGTGCCGGTAGACGTTGCCGGCATCCGCGATCTGCCGCCAAGGGATGTGGGGATGGCGTGTTCGGGTCCCGTCATCGACACGACGGCTCGCCTCCGAGATGATCTCCGGGCAGCGCGTCACGGCGTAGAGCCTCATGCGATCGTGGGCGAACGCATCTGCATCGATGCCGGCCGTGAATTCAAGCGCGGCTTCCGCATTGTCCAGGATACCGAGAAGCGCGTCTCGCCCCCGCTCAGAAAGCATGGATCGCGTCCCGTTCGGCCGACGGCCTCACGTAGGGCTTCAGCATCTCCCGGTTCGCCACATCGACCTTGATGGAAAATAGATCGCTGATGAAGCCGATTACACCTGCGTAATCGTAGACATCTTGAACGACCGAGGTGTCGATATCGATCATGATATCGAGGTCGCTGTCAGGTGTTGCTTGGTCGCGAGCGACCGAACCGAAAAGGGAGACATGACTCACGCCACGACGGTGCAGCTCTTCTTGATGCGCGCGCAGGATGGCGAGGGCGGCGTCACGGTTCATTGTATGAGACCGTCGGAATCGTGTCAGTTCTGACCTATACCAAAAAACAAGCGGCGGGGCACTTGGGCCCCGCCGCCTCATGCACTGGCGTTGGTGTGGGTCTCAGCAGCGGTTGCCGCCGGTGGTCTGGCCGTACTGCTTCACCGGGCGGGTCTGCTGGTTGGCGTTGCCCTCGGCGGCCGAGCTCGGGCGGCAATAGCCGGGGTGAGACTCGTAGAACTGCGAGTCGTGGACGCCGATGGAGCCGGTGTAGATCGGACCCGTGTCACGGGAGAACGGGTAGGCCGTCGCGGAGGTGACGGGGGCGGCGGCACCGATCACGAGGGCGGCGACGGCGGCGGCGATACGGGTCTTCATCTTTATTACTCTCTCTTTGCGCATCGCGGATCGCTTATTGGCGTCCGCTTCATCTGTCATGAGAGAGATATAGGAACGTCTTTCCCGGAGCGACGTGCCTCGTCGCACGCAGCACAAGGGATTAAAACCGGCGCCTCACGCCGCGAGCTCGGCCCCAAGCGTGGCAATACGCTTCAGGTCGGTGATGAAGGCGGCATAGGCCTCCTCCTTGGCCTCGTCGGGTAGGCGCAGCAGGTAGGAGGGGTGGACGGTGATGTAGCCCTGGAAGCGGTTGTCCAGTCGGTCGAACCGGAAGGGGCCGCGGGCGCGGGTGATCGGGATCGCCTTGCCCGTCAGCGCCAGCACCGCCGTCGCGCCGAGCGCCACGACGAGCTTCGGCGCCACGAAGTCGAGTTCGCGGTCGAGCCACCAGCGGTAATGGCTCACCTCGCCGGCCGTCGGCTTCTCATGGATGCGGCGCTTGCCGCGCAGGGTGAATTTGAAGTGCTTCACCGCGTTAGTGAGGTAGCTCGCCTCGCGGTCGATGCCGGCCTCCGCCATGGCGCGGGCCAGGAGCTGCCCCGCCGGCCCCACGAACGGGCGGCCCTTCAAATCCTCCTGATCGCCCGGCTGCTCGCCGACGAAGGCGACCGTAGCGCCGATCGGGCCTTCGCCCAGCACGGCCTGGGTCGCGCCGGGCACCAGGGGCTCCGTCTTGCGGATGATAGCGTTGAGCTCGTCGAGGCTCTTCGGGTCCTGGTCCGCCATCGCGGCGACGGCTCGGGCGGGTTCGCGGCGTGCGGGCAATGTCGGCTCCCTCTCGATCATCTGCGCGGTCCGGTCCGCCGCGCCCCGCAGCAGGGCGGGGATGGCGGCCGTCTCCGGCATGTTGCGCCAGTACTTCTTCGGCATCTCCGCGCGCATCGCCTTCGGGTTCACGCGGGCCGGGTTGAAGGTCGTCTCGTAATAGGTCTGCCAGCCGGCCTCGAAGCCGTCGCCCTCGGGCACCTCGGCGCGGGAGCCCGGCGGGCCATAGGCGAGGGTGTCCCCGTCCCAGACGGCCCGGCCCTCCGGCGTCAGGATCGTCCAGCGCATGCCGGCGAAGCGGCGCACGAAGAACGGCGCGGCGGCTTCCAGAATGTGATGGTCGGGCTCGAACCACGCGACGTAACGCTCGCCCGCCGGATCCTCGACCCGGCGGAAGCGCAGGAAGGCGTGCATCTTGTGCAGGTCGCGGCCGATGGCCTTGGCCATGCGGGTCAGGCGGTGAACGAGCGGATCGCTCGCGACCTCCATCAGGTGCCGCTCCCCGTGGAGGACGCGCCAGATCAGGGCGTAGAGCAAACCGTAGCGCTCGGGGTCTAGATGGGGGACCACGCTCGGGATCAGGGACGTGACCGCCCGGGGCAGGACGAGGGGCGCGTCGGACCCCGGCGATGCATCGTCGCCGAACAGGCTCGGCGCGGACTCTGCGGAGAAGGTCACGGCCTCCGGCGGCACGCCCTCGGCGGCGAGGCGGCGGGCGGCATCGCGGAAGCCCGTCAGGTCGGCGCCGGGGCGCAGGAGGATGGTGCGCGCGGACGCGGCGCGGGAGGTCGCGCCCGCCATCAGAACAGGCTCAGCTGCTGGGCCGGCTCCACGAGGCGGGCGCGCAGGTCGGCGCGGTCGGTGAGCGCCACCGGACGGTGGTCGGCGGCGATGAGGAAGGGGCGTGCCCGCTTGAGGCTGGAGGTCAGCCGCGCCACGTCGTCGAGGCGGAGCGTCGTGTGCTTGCGCGCCTTCACGATCCGGTCCACCGCCCGCGCCCCGAGGCCGGGGACGCGCAGCAGCATCTCCCGGTCGGCCTTGTTCACGTCGACGGGGAAGCGCGCGCGGTTCTTCAGCGCCCAGGCGAGCTTCGGATCGATGTCGAGGGCGAGCATCCCGCCTTCGGAGGCCGAGGCGACCTCCTCGGCCGAGAACTCGTAATACCGGAGCAGCCAATCGGCCTGATACAGCCGGTGCTCGCGGGCGAGCGGCGGGGCCTTCAGGGGCAGGATCTGCGAGCCGTCCGGGATCGGGCTGAAGGCCGAGTAATAGACGCGCTTGAGCCCGACGCTGCCGTAGAGGTTTTCGCTCTTGGCGATGAGGGCGGCGTCGGTCGTGTCGTCGGCGCCCACGATCACCTGCGTCGAATGCCCGGCCGGGGAGAAGCGGCGGCGCTCGGCCTTGGCCTCGACGATCCGCTCGCCGATCTGCGCCATGGCGTTCTGGATCGCCGCGCCGTCCTTCTCGGGGGCGAGCCGGCCCAGGCTCGCCTCGGTCGGCAATTCGACGTTGATCGACAGGCGGTCGGCGTAGAGCCCCGCCTCCTCGATCAGCCACGGGCTCGCCTCGGGGATCGACTTGAGGTGGATGTAGCCCGCGAAGCCGTGATCCCGGCGCAGGGACTTCGCCACGCGGGTCAGCAGCTCCATCGTGTGGTCGGGCGACTTGATGATGCCCGAGGACAGGAACAGACCCTCGATATAGTTACGCTTGTAGAAGTTGATCGTGAGGTTCACCACTTCCTCGACGGTGAACTTCGCCCGCCGCACGTTCGAGGAGCGGCGGTTGACGCAATAGGCGCAATCGAACAGGCACCAGTTGGTCAGCAGGATCTTCAGCAGCGACACGCAGCGCCCGTCGGGCGTGTAGGCGTGGCAGATCCCGGCCCCCGTGGTGGAGCCGATCCCGTCCTTGCCGGCCGCGCGCTTGGGCGCCCCCGACGAGGCGCAGGACGCATCGTATTTCGCGGCATCGGCCAGGATGCGGAGCTTCTTGGCGAGGGCGTCATCCATGGAACGGAAGATGAACGTTTCGGGGGCGGATACAAGGGCACCACGCCCCTGCTCCCTAGCCGCAACGCCGCACCCCGTCAGGCGGGTTCCTCGTCGGCGTCGATGATCCGCCGCGCCAGGCCGTAGGGAAAGCCCTGCCGGGCGAGGCTGCCGAGGTCGCGCTCCCGGTAGTCGGCCCGCCGGTCCGGCTGGCGGAAGGGGCCGAGGCGGCGGCGCTTGGCATAGGCCCAGGCGGCCTTCTCCTCGCTGTCCTCCTCCGGCGAGGCCTCGCGCTCGGCCTCCATCACGGCAGCGACCACCTCGCGCGGCACGCCCTTGGCGGCGAGCTTGAAGCCCGCCCCCCGGCGCGAGGTGCCCAGGCGGCGCAGAGCCGCGAGGCGCCCCTCGGCGAAGCGGGCATCGTCCACGAGTCCGGCCGAGAGGGCGCGGGCCACCGTCGCCTCGATCATCTCCGCGAAGGCGGCGGGCTCCTCCCCCCGAGCCCGCGCCCGCTTCTCGACACGCCGCGAGAGGGTGCGGCGAAGCATCTCGGTCGAGGCGCTGTAGCGCTGCAGGTAGTCGAGGGCGGCCCGCTCCAGCCACGCCGCGCTCACCGGGCGCGGGGGTGGCTTGGGTGTCTCCGGCCCGGAAGATGCAACGGAGGGAGGCTTCACGTGTTCTTCACGATCTGGACAGGTTTGCGCTTCATGAACGACCCATGGAACGCGCGCAACGCGACAGGCCGGGCGATGTCCCACCTCCTGATTCCAAGCTTGGGGCACTGCAGCGAAAGCTGTGGGCGGCCGCCTCCGTCCTGATGCGGCGCGAATGGCTCCTCGTCCTGGTGGCGCTCGGCTTGATCGCGCTCGCGAGCGGGGTCGCCTACCTGTGGCGTCCGAACACCCTCACGGTGGCGGTCGGCCCGCAGGACGGGCCGGAAGCCGCGCTGATCGAGGCCTACGCGGCCGCCCTCGACCGGGCCCGCGAGGATGTGCGGCTGAAGGTGGTGCGCTACGAGGACGTGCGCGACAGCGGCCTCGCCCTCCAGCGCAACAAGGCCGACCTCGCCGTGGTCCGCCCCGACGTGTTCCTGCCGGAGAACGGCCTGACGCTGGCGATCCTGCACGACGAGGCGCTGGTCGTCGCCCGTCCCGAGCACAGCGACATCGACGAGTTTCCCGATTTCGCCCGCAAGCGCCTCGGCATCGTGGTGCGGCACGGGGCGGACATCCCCTTCCTCACCAACGTCCTCTCCTTCTACGATCTCCTGCCCGACACGCCCGCCGGCGACGACACCGCCGAGCCCGCGCCCGGCCATGTCCTCGTGGTGCCGCTGAAGTTCGGCGAGATCACCCAGGCCATCGCGGACAAGCGCGTCGATGCCGTGGCGATCATCGCGAGCCCCGCCTCGAAGATGGCGGGCAGCGTGATCCGGGCCGTCGAGGCGGGCTCGCCCGAGCGCAAGATCGGCTTCGTGTCGATCCCCGACGGCGACGCCATCCTGCAGCGCTTCCCCGAACTGCAATCCGTCACGATTCCCGCCGGCACCTTCGGCGGTCGGCCGAAGCGGCCGGACGAGGAGATCCGCACCGTCGGCGCGTCCTACCGGCTGATGGCGCGGGGCACGGTGAGCCGCGTCGCCGTTGCCTCGGCGACCCAGCACCTGTTCGAGTGGCGCTCGCGCCTCGCCGCCGCCGCACCCATCGCCAAGCTGATGAAGGCGCCCGATTTCGACACCACCGTCGCGGCGACCTCGGCCCGCCTGCCGAACCACCCCGGCGCAGTCGATTATTTCGAGCGCGAGCAGCAGACCTTCCTCGACCGCTACGAGGATTACATCTACCTCGTCGCCTTCTTCGGCGGCACGATCGGCTCGGGCTTCGCGTGGCTCGGCCAGCGCCTCGCCCGCAAGCGGCGGGAGCGGATCGACATCGTTCTCGACCGGCTGCTCGACATCCTGCGCGAGATTCGCGCCGCCACGAATGTCGAGCAACTCGACGCCATCGTCCTCGAGATCGACGACCTCATCGCCGACGTGGTCTCGCATACCCGCGAGCGCACCATCGACCTGCGGACGGTGAGCGCGCTGATCCTGGCGGTGGACAGCGTCCACGAGGCGGTGGGCGATGCGAGGCGGCGGATCGGCGTGCCCCCGCCCGAGGGCGAGCGCCGCCGCTCGGCCCAGCTCATGGCGCTCCACCTACCCGCCGCCGAATAGGGCCGGGCACAGAACGGGTTCCGCCGCGTTTGGCCTGCGCACGACCGCAGGACCGAACCCCATGGCCGCGTTGACCCATTTCCTGATGCGCCGGGACGTCCTCCTCGTGGCCAGCGCCCTGTTGCTCTGCCTCGGCGGCGCGGCGGCGTGGTATCTGCTGCGCCCGACGACCCTCACCATCGCGGTGGCGCCCAAGGACGGCACCGAGCCGGGCCTCATCAAGGCCTATGCCGATGCCCTCGACGCGAGCGGGGAGGGCATCCGCCTGAAGATCCTCTCCTTCGACGACGTGCGCGAGAGCGCCGCGGCGTTGCAGGATGGGCGGGCCGACCTCGCCGTGGTGCGCCCGGACGTGCTCCTGCCGACCAACGGCCTGACGCTCGCCATCCTGCGCGATCAGGCGATGATCGTCGCCTCGCCGGAGCAGGGGGGCATCAAGTCCTTCGCCAAGCTCGGCGGCAAGCGCCTCGGCATCGGCGCGCAGAAGGACGCCGATTACTGGCTGCTCAAGAACCTGCTCTCCTATCACGGCCTCGCCCTGGAGACGGCTCCCGCCGCCGGCCCGGTGCCTGCCGGCACGGTGCAACTCGTGCCCGTGGACGAGGGCGCCGTCGCACCGGCCTTCAAGGAGAAGCGGATCGACGCCTTCCTCAGCATCATCGCCCCCTCGGCCCCGAAGGCCATCGCCCTCGTCGGCGCAGTGCGCTCGGTGGCGAAGGACGGCAAGGTCGAGTTCGTCGCCGTGGAGGACGACGACGCCATCATCGAGCGCTTCCCGAAGCTCCAGGCGGTGACGATCCCCGGCGGCCTGTTCGCCGGCCGCCCGAAGCTGCCCGCCGACGACGTGAAGACGGTCGGCGCCTCCTACCGGCTGATGGCGCGGGGCTCGCTCAGCCGGGTGATCGCGGCGGATTTCACGCAGCAATTGTTCGAGAAGCGCACGGCGGCGGCCCAGCAGACGGACGCCGCCGAATACGTCCTGGCGCCCGCCTACGAGACCACCGTGGCGGCGACCAGCGCGCGCATCCCGATCCATCCCGGCGCCATCGACTATTACGAGCGCGAGCAGCACGGCTTCGTGGAGCGCTACGGCGACACGCTCTACCTGCTCGGCGCCCTGGCGGGCGGCCTCGTCTCGGTGCTGGCCTGGGTGCGCCAGCGCCTCACGAGCCTCGGCCGGGAACGGATCGACGACGTGATCGACCGGCTGATCGCGATCACCCAGGAGGCCCGCCGCCTCAAGGACCCGCAGGCCATCGAGGCGCTGACCATCGAGGTCGATGGGCTGGCGGCGGACGTGGTGCGCTATGCCCGCGAGCGCGAGCCGGAGCCCTCCACCCTCTCCGCCGTCTCCATCGCCATCGAGACGGCGCGGGCGACGATCCACGATTGCCGGATCGCCGCCGTCGGGTCTCCCCGAGAGCGGGAGGAGGCGCCGCTCAGCGCGCCGCTGGCGGGTTGAAGGCCGTGTCGATCAGCCCGTCGACCGCCTTCGGAACGTCCACGTCCGAAGCGATCACGCCGGCCTGCTGCAACGCCACGCCGGCCGCGCGGATCGCATCGGCCTGGGTCGGGCCGATGGCCGGCTGGGACAGGTCCGTGCGCTCGAGCTGGCGGGCGACGACGGGCTCGGGCAGCTTCGTCGCGGCGACGAGTGCCGCTTTGAGGGCGGCCGGGTCCTTCAGCGCCTCGGCGCGCACCCGCTCGTAGGCGGCGATCACCGCCTTCACGAGGTCGGGGTTCTCCTTGGCGAAGGCCTCGCGCACGTCGAGCACGCCCCAGGTGTTGGCGGCGGGGTCGCGGAAGAACAGTACGTCGCCGTTCTCGATCTCGGCCGAAGCCATCATCGGGTCGAGCCCGGCCCAGGCGTCCACGTCGCCCCGGTCGAGGGCGGTGCGCCCGTCCGGGTGCTGCAGCAGGACGAGCTTGGCGTCCTTCTCGGTCAGCCCGGCGCCCTGCAGGGCGCGGATCAGGAAGATGTGCGGGTCCGTGCCCCGCGTCACCGCCACGCGCTTGCCCTTCAGGTCGGCGGGCTTGGTGATGCCCGTGTCCTTGCGCGTGACGAGGGCGGTCCATTCCGGCCGCGAGAAGGCGTAGATCGCCTTGATCGGGTTGCCGTTGATCCGCGCCACCAGGGCGGCGGCGCCGGCCGTCGAGCCGATGTCGATGGCCCCGGCATTCAGGAATTCGAGCGCCTTGTTCGACCCGAGGGATTGCACCCAGCGGACCTTGATGCCCTTCGGCTTCAGCGCCTCCTCGACATAGCCGCGCTCCTTCAGGAGAAGGCTCAAGGGATTGTAGGTCGCCCAATCGAGCCGCACTTCCGTCGGCTCGGCGGCTTTCGCCGGGCCGGTCGTGCACAAGGCCAGGGCGAGGGCGGCTCCCAGGACGGAGCGGCGGGCGAGCGGCATCGAATCGTCTCCTCGGCTTGTCTTTGCCGCCGAGCTAAGCCGATCCGTTCTTTATGTCAAACGGAACGTCCGTCTTGCAGGACGCCGGGGGTGTTGTGACCTGCGGCGCGTCGGCATGACTGGCAACGTAGGCATATCATGCTAACGGACATCATGCTCGATCCCGTCGCAGAGCTCGAACCCATCATCGCCGGCCTCGACCGGGACATCCGCGAGCCGACACGGCTGCGCGCGGCCCTCGTGCCCGAACTCCGGCGCGTCCTCGAAGAGGGCCACCGGGCGGCGGAGGCGCAACTTCTGGCCGACCGCAACGGCATGGCCTGCGCCCAGAGCCTGTCGCGCCTCACCGACGCGGTGGTGCGCGCCATCCACGATGCCGTGGTCTGGCGCCTCTACCCGAACGACAATCCGACCACGGGCGAGCAACTGGCGGTGGTTGCCACCGGTGGCTACGGCCGGGGCACGATGGCGCCGGGCTCGGACATCGATCTGCTGTTCCTGCTCCCCTACAAGCAGACCGCATGGTCCGAGAGCGTCGTGGAGGCGATGCTCTACGTCCTGTGGGACCTGAAGCTGAAGGTCGGCCACGCCACCCGCTCGGTGGAGGAATGCCTGCGCGAGGGCCGCGCGGACATGACGATCCGCACCGCGCTGCTCGAAGCCCGCTACCTGTTCGGCTCGCGCGTCCTCTACGAGGAACTGGTCACGCGCTTCGACGCCGAGGTCATCGTCGGCTCGGCCTCCGAGTTCGTGGAGGCGAAGCTGCGCGAGCGCGACACCCGCGTCGCGAAGGCCGGCATGTCGCGCTACCTCGTGGAGCCCAACGTCAAGGACGGGAAGGGGGGCCTGCGCGACCTCAACACCCTGTTCTGGATCGCGAAATACACCTACCGGGTGCGCGACCAGAGCGAACTCGTCGGCGCCGGCCTGTTCACGCCGGAGGAATACGCGCTGTTCGAGCGCTGCGACGAGTTCCTGTGGCGGGTGCGCTGCCACATGCACTTCGTCACCAAGCGCGCCGAGGAGCGCCTGTCCTTCGGCCTGCAGCCGCGCATCGCGGAGCGCCTGGGCTACGAATCGCGGGGCGGCCTCTCGGGCGTCGAGCGGTTCATGAAGGCGTATTTCCGCGTCGCCAAGGATGTGGGCGATCTCACCGCCATCGTCAGCGCCGAGATGGAGGCGCGCCACGCCAAGCGCACCCCCGTGCTGGACCGCTGGATCGGCAAGTTCCGCGACCGCTTCCGCGCGACCTCCGTCGAGGCCGAGGATTTCTGGATCGACCACGGCCGGGTGAACCTGCGCGCCGAGGAGGCGTTCGAGCGCGACCCCGTGAACCTCATCCGCCTGTTCTGGCTGGCGGATCGCCACAACGTGCCGATCCACCCGGATGCCAAGCGGCTCGCCACGCGCTCGCTGCGCCTCATCACCCCGTCGCTGCGCGGCGACGAGGAGGCGAACCGGCTGTTCCTGGAGATCCTGACCTCGCGCAACGCCCCCGAGGAGGCCCTGCGCGAGATGAACGAGGCGGGCGTGCTCGGCCGGTTCATCCCGGATTTCGGCCGCGTCGTCGCGATGATGCAGTTCAACATGTACCACCACTTCACGGTGGACGAGCATCTGCTCCGCACGGTCGGCGTGCTCTCCTCCATCGAGAGCGGGCGGGTGGAGGAGACCTACCCGCTGGTCACGCGGCTGATCCATTCCATCCACAACCGGCTGGCGCTCTACGTCGCGATCCTGCTGCACGACATCGCCAAGGGGCGGCCGGAGGACCATTCGGTGGCCGGCGCGCAGATCGCCAAGAAGCTCTGCCCGCGCTTCGGCCTCAGCCCGGCCGAGACGGAGACCGTGGCGTGGCTGGTGGAGCACCACCTGCTCATGTCCATGACGGCCCAGAGCCGCGACCTGTCCGACCACAAGACGATCGAGCGCTTCGCCTCCATCGTGCAGACCCTGGAGCGGCTGAAGCTCCTCACCCTCCTCACCGTCGCGGACATCACCGCCGTGGGGCCGGGCGTCTGGACCGCGTGGAAGGGCACGCTGCTGCGCACCCTCTACGACGAGACCGAGGTGTACCTCTCCGGCGGCCATTCCGAGATCGCCCGCACCGACCGGGTGCGGCTGATCCAGATGAGCCTGCGCGAGCAATTGCCCGATTGGGAATCGGACAGGTTCGACACCTACGCCGCCCGGCACAAGCAGGCCTATTGGCTGAAGGTCGACGGCAACCGCCAGATCAAGAACGCGCGCCTGCTCCGGCGGACGACGGAGGAGGGCCGCACCAGCGCCACCGAGGTCGGGCTCGATCCGGTGCGGGGGGTGACGGAGGTAACGGTGTATTCGCCGGACCATCCGAGGCTGCTCGCCATCGTCACCGGGGCCTGCGCGGCGGCGGGGGCGAACATCGTCGATGCGCAGATCTTCACCACGGCGGACGGGTTCGCGCTGGACACCTTCGTGATCTCCCGCGCCTTCGACCGGGACGAGGACGAGCTGCGCCGGACGAAGCGCATCACCGACGTGATCGACCGGGCGCTCAAGGGCGAGATCCGCATCGCGGAACTCGTCGCCGACAAGCACCCGCCGACCAGCGCCCGCGCCAAGACCTTCCTCGTCGCCCCCGACGTGACCATCGACAACGCCCTGTCGAGCCGCGAGACGGTGATCGAGGTGACGGGCCTCGACCGGCCCGGCCTGCTCTTCGACCTGACGAGCGCGCTCGGCGCCCTCAACCTCAACATCACCTCGGCGCATGTGGCGACCTTCGGCGAGCGGGCGGTCGACGTGTTCTACGTGACCGACCTCACCGGCACCCGCGTCACCCAGCCCGACCGGCAGGTGGCGATTCGCAAGACCGTGCTGCAGGTCTTCGCCGCCGACGTGGCCATGCTGAAGGCGGAGGGGCTGGAAGCCCTCGTCACCACGCCGCCGCTGCGGGAGACGTGAGGGCCCGCGCAGGGCGAACATCTGCGAAAGCGCAACGGCTTGGGTTGATTTCACGGGGACGCGGCCTGATATCACGCCCGGTTTATCCCCGGACCATCACTCACCCGAAGATGCGATGACGAACGACGAAAAGCCTCAGGACGTCCACGCCCGGCCCGAGGACGAGGCCGCGCCGAAGCCCGCCGACGCCTCCGTCGATCCCGTGGCCGAGGCGCTGGCCCTGCTCACCGCCGAGCGCGACGAGTTGAAGGATCGGATGCTGCGCACGCTCGCCGAGATGGAGAATCTCCGTCGCCGCACCGAGCGCGAGGTCGCCGACGCGCGGACCTATGCCGTGACAAACTTCGCCCGCGACATGCTCAACGTCGCCGACAACGTCCGCCGGGCGCTGGAGAGCGTGCCCGCCGACCAGCGCGATGCCGCCGAGGGCTCCTTCAAGGGCCTGATCGACGGGATCGAGCTGACCGAGCGCGATCTCGTGAAGAACCTGGAGCGCCACGGGGTGAAGCCGGTGGAGCCGCAGGGACAGAAGTTCGACCCGAACCGCCACCAGGCGATGTTCGAGGTGCCGAACCCCGACGTGCCGGCGGGCACCGTCGTGCAGGTCGTGCAGACCGGCTACGTCATCGGCGACCGGGTGCTGCGCCCGGCGCTCGTCGGCGTCGCCAAGGGCGGCCCCAAGGCCGCGCCGAACCCCGCCGACGCCGCCTGAACCCGGACGGCCCCGCGATGCGTCATCGCGGGGCCGTTCCGATCAGTGGTCGAGCGGTTCGCAGGGCATGGCCGTCGCGAGGTCGGCGATGAACCGCGCGGTCTGCCGCGTCTCGGCCGGCGTGCGAGGGTCGCGCGCCACGCGCCCGGCCTCGACATGCAGCCGCTCGTTGCAACTGCAGGCCGGCAGCATCGCCGGATCCACCGGCCAGCACGCATCGTGATGCATGCAGGCGGCGTCGAGGGCGTCGATCGGCTTGAAGGCGGGCCCGCGATTGCCCGGCCCGCAATAATTGCCGTGGATGAGCAGGCCGGGGCCGCGTGGGGTCTGGATCACTTCCTGCGCCCCGGCGGCGGGCGCCCCCAGGACCGCGAGAACGGCGAGACTCGATAATAGGGTGCGAAGGTTGGACACGGCTGGTTCTCCGGTGCGCCCACTCCCGCTGCGAGCTAGGCCGGACCGAATCAGCGGCAACGACGTGCGGCCGGCTAACCGACTATTTCACAAACTTCGCAAAGCGTTGATGCGCCAAAAGGCACTCGCCGGCAGTCTTGCAGCCGGCGAAATGCGGAGTGGGAGGTCAGAACCGGTAGTTCAGGCCGGCGCGGACCAGTGCGAAGCCGGCGTCGGACTTGCCGGCCCCGTAATAGGCCGGGACCGAAGCGTCGTAATAAGCTGCGCCGCTGAAGCCGCGCCCCAGATGCATGTAGAGCGCCTCGACCTTCGCCGAGATCTTCTGTGTGAAGGCGTATTCCACGCCGCCACCGACCGTGTAGCCGGTGCGCGTCGTGCCCGGCAGGCTATAGGGATAGGCCGAGGCCGCCGCGGGCAGGGATCCGCCGCCATAGGCGAAGCCGCCCGTGCCGTAGATCATCACCCGGTCGAAGGCGTAGCCGACCCGGCCGCGCACCGTCCCGAAATAATCGAGGCTTGGGCGGATGCTGTAATAGGGCGTGCCGCCGATATAGGCCGCGTCGGCCTTGCCGAAGGCCGCCCCCTGGATGTCCGTCTCGACGCCGATCACGAAGCCGGAGCCCGGCGTGAACTGGTAATTGTAGCCGACCTGCCCGCCCCCGGCGAAGCCGCCGGAGCGCCCCCCGCCCGTTGCGGTGCCGTAGGTCGGATCGGTGAAGCCGCCGCTTCCCGTGGAGAAGCCGTAGCCCGCGTTCACGCCGGCATAGAAGCCGGTCCAGGTGAAGACCGGCAGGGCCGGCGGCGGGGGCGGAGGGGCCTGCCGGGGCAGGTCGGCCGCCTGCGCGGCGACGGCGAAGGACATCGCCGCCGCTCCGGAGAGCGCGGCCTTGAACACATGACGCATGAAAGAGCCTCGATGGGCGAAGCGGGCGGCGTCCTCAGAGGGCGAGGAGCAGCAGGCCGGTGACGGCGACCGCGAGGATGAGGCAGAGCGCGAGGTCGAGGACCTGGGCGCCGCCGCAGGGTTCCGAGTTCCGGTGTCCGGAGGCGGTGAAGGGGGTCATCCGCGCAGCGCCCGGGTCGGACGGTGGGGGGACGCCATCCCCAGCCGGATGGCGGGGATGGCGTCCGGTGAAACCGCAGCCCCGACTGAGGGGGAGGACGGGGCGGCGGCCTGCGTCGCCTCCGGGTCAACGGCGCGATGGACCAGATCCGCGACGGTGATCCCGAGGGCGGGCAGCGAGAACGCGGCGAGGAGCCAGGCAAGGCGCCCGAGCCGCGGAAGGGGGTTGTCCCGGAAGGGGCGTTGGGCGCCGGCCCGGGGGAGGACCATGGGCGGAACGTCGGGGGCGACGAGGATGCGCTGCATGTCGGTCATCGGTGTCGCCCCGCTCCTTTTCAGTTCGTGGGAAATTTGACCACGCCAATTACCTACGTGTGCAAAAATCCCACGTCAATCGGAATAGCGCAGCTTCCGGTGCGCGGACGCACAGCGTGGGATTGTCTCCCACGGCACCGAAACGCTATGGACGGTACATGTCCGACAGCCGCGATACGCCGCCGGAGGGGGGAGGGCTTCACGCGCCGCTGGCGCGGCTGCTGCGTCCCCTGATCCGCCTCCTCGTGGCGCGGGGAATCACCTTCCCGGCGCTCACCGATCTGTTGCGGGAACTCTACGTGAACGTCGCGGAGTACGACTTCGTCCTGCCCGGCAAGGAGCAGACGGACAGCCGGGTCTCGCTGCTCACCGGCATCCACCGCAAGGAGGTCCGCCGCCTGCGCGGAGCCGGAGCGCCGGTGAGCGCGGTGCCGGCGACGGTCTCGCGCACCGGGCGCATCGTGGCGCGCTGGCTCGCCGATCCCGCCTTCACCGATGCCAAGGGCCAGCCGTTGCCCCTGCCGCGCAACGCCGAGCCGGGCAAGCCCTCCTTCGAGAGTCTGGTCGCCGGGGTGACGCGGGATGTCCGCCCCCGCGCGGTGCTCGATGAATGGCTCGACCGGGGGCTCGCCTTCGCGGATGCGCAGGACCGGATCGTCCTGGCCGAAGCCGCCTACCTGCCCCGCGCGGACGGCGACGCGGAGGCGCAGCTCTATTATTTCGGGCGCAACCTGCACGACCATTTCGCGGCGGCGGCGGAGAACATCCTCGGCCCCAGCCCGCGCTTCCTGGAGCGCGCGGTGCATTACGACGGGTTGTCGGAGGAGTTGGCGGGCAAGCTCGAAGCGCGGGCGCGGGAACTCGCCATGGAGGCGCTGACTCAGGCGAACCGCGAGGCCCATGCCGCCTGCCGCGACGATGCCGGCGGGACGCATCGCTGGAATTTCGGCCTCTACGTCTATCGCGAGGCGGAGGGCCGGGTGCCCGGCGCCGCCGCAGAGCGTGCGGACAAGGGCTGAGGGACCGCGCCGTGGCCCTTCCCCCGCACCGCCGGCTCGTTCTGCAACTGCTCGCCGGCGCGGCCGGGCTGGCGCCTTCCCTGGCGCGCCCGCAGGACGCCCCGCGCGACCAGGGCATCGGCGGAACCGGCGCCCGGCCGGAGCCGGCGCCCGCCGAGCCGCCGCTGGGCGGCGGCGACCGGGGTATCGGCGGCACGGGGGTGATCGGCACCATCCGCCGCTTCGGCTCGATCATCGTCAACGACCTGCGCATCGCCTACCCGAAGGACGTGGCCGTGCGGATCGACGACGCGCCCGCCACCGCCGAGGCGCTGAAGATCGGGCAGGTGGTGCATGTGGTGGCCCGCCCAGGCGAGGCCGGGCTCTCCACGCAGCGCATCGACGTGACCAGCGAGGTGGTCGGCCCGGTGGAGTTCGCCGCGCCCGGCCGCCTCGTGGTGCTCGGGCAGCGGGTGGTGACGGCGGGGCTCGCGGGCGAGTGGGCGCAGGGCACCCGCGTGGCGGTGAGCGGCCTGCGCCGGCCGGACGGGGTGATCGTCGCGAGCCTCGTCGAGCCGCGCGCCACCGGGCCGGATCGCGTCGCGGGGCCCGTCCGTCGGGAGAAGGGCGGGCTCGCCATCGGCGGGCTGCGGCTCCAGGGGGCCGACGCCCTCGTGCCCGGCAAGCGCGCCCTCGTCACCGGCACGGCCGAGGCGGGCACGCTGCGCGTCACCATGGCCGCGTTCAACGGCACGCCCTTCCCGCCGGGCCTCAGCCACGTCTCCATCGAGGCCTATATCGGCCGCGCCGGGCCGGGCCTTTCGCTGGGCTCCGGCCTCGCGGTCACGGGGCGGCCCAACACGACGGTGCCGCGCCAGGGCAGCGTGCGGGCGGTGGTGACGGCGAGCGTCGCCCCGGATGGCGGCCTGACGGTGGAGCGCCTGCGCGCCGACGGACGCCTCGCGCCGCAGCCGCAGGAGCCGCAGGCACCCAGGTTCGAGCGCGAGCGCGACCGCCTCGACATGCGCGTCCTGCCCGAGGACGGGCCGGGCCGGTTCGGGCCGGAGACCGGCGGGCGGTTCGGCGGCTTCGAGCCGCGCGGACCCGCCATCGACACCCGCCCCGGATCGGGGGACATCCCGGGCCTCGGCGGCCCCGGACGCGGCGACGGCTTCGGCCGGCCGGGCGGCATGCCCGGCGGCGGCCCCCCTGGCGGCGGTCCCCCCGGCGGGGCGCCCCCCGGTGGGTTCGGCGGGCCGGGCGGCGGCTTCGGAGGGCCGGGTGGGCCAGGAGGGCCGGGTGGTCCGAGACGGTGAGGCCTACGGCACCCCCTCGCGGGTGAGGAGGTCGCGCTTGCGGGCGACGCCCCAGCGGTAGCCGGAGAGGGTGCCGTCCGAGCGCACCACCCGATGGCAGGGAATCGCTACGGCGATGGCGTTGGCGCCGCAGGCGAGCGCCACCGCCCGCGACGAGCCCGGCGCGCCGATGGCGCGGGCGACGTCGGCATAGGTCGCCGTGGTCCCCGCTGGGATCGCCCGCAGGGCCTCCCAGACGCGCTGCTGGAACGCGGTGCCGCCGATGTCGAGGGGCAAGTCGTGCGCCCGGCCCGGCGTTTCCACGAGGCCGATGGCCCGCGCCATCCACGCCTCGAACGCCGCATCGCCCCCGATCAGCTCGGCGGCGGGGAACCGGTCCTGAAGGTCGCGGACCAGGGCGTCAGGATCGTCGCCGAGCAGGATCGCGCAGAGGCCCCGCTCCGTCGCCGCCACGAGGATCGCCCCCAGGGTGCACGCGCCGACCCCGAACCGGATCCGCGCCCCGGCGCCACCCTTGCGGTAGCGCGAGGGCGCCATGCCGAGGCGTTCGCCGGCCTCGGCATAGAAGCGGCTCGATGCCCCGTAGCCGGCGTCATAGATCGCCCCGGTGACGGTCGGCGCGGTCGCCAGGGTCTCTTCCAGGCGGGCGGCCCGGCGGGCGCGGGCGAAGGCGGCGGGCGTCACGCCCGTCACCGCGCGGAACACCCGGTGGAAATGGAAGGCGCTCATCCCCGCCGCCCGGGCGAGGTCGGCCAGGGCGGGGGGCGTCTCGGCGGTCTCGATCAGCCGGCAGGCGCGGGCGATGGCCTCGCGGCGGCGCTCGGCCGGGGGCGGATCGTCGGGCCGGCAGCGCAGGCAGGCGCGGAAGCCCGCCGCGCGGGCGTCCTCGCCCGTCGCGTGGAAGGTCACGTTCTCCCGGCGCGGGGTGCGGGCGGCGCAGCTCGGGCGGCAATACACGCCCGTGGTGCGCACCGCGTAGACGAAGCGCCCATCCGCCGCCGCATCGCGGGCGAGAAGGGCCTCCCAGCGTTCATCGGTGGCACCGGGAAGGAGGGTCGTTGGCATGGCGCGGGCTCCGTGAAGGGCTGCCGCCATGGTGCGCCGGCCCTCGTGCGTCGGCATCCCGCGCCTTGCTCCGCAATTCGACCGATAGCTCAGGCTTCGAGCTTGGCCATAAGCGTCGGGGACAGGGCGAAGTTGACGTACACGTTCTGCACGTCGTCCTGGTCCTCGATCACCTCCACGAGGCGGATCAGCTTCTCGCCGGTCTCGTCGTCCACGTCGATGGTGTTCTGCGCCTTCCAGATCAGGCCGGTGCGGGTCGGGTCGCCGAACTTGGCTTCGAGCGCCTTGGCGACCTCGCCGTAGGAATCCTGCGCGCAGATGATCTCGTGGCCCTCCTCGCCGGAGGACACGTCATCGGCGCCGGCCTCGATGGCCGCTTCCAGCATCGTGTCGGCGTCGGCGACGCTGGCGGGGTAGGCTATCACGCCCACGCGGTCGAACATGAAGGCCACGGCGCCGGTCTCGGCGAGGCTCCCGCCGGACTTGGTGAAGGCCGAGCGCACGTCGCTGGCGGTGCGGTTGCGGTTGTCGGTCTGCGCCTCGACGATCAGCGCGGCGCCGCCGGGGCCGTAGCCCTCGTAGCGGATGTCCTCGTAGTTCTCGCCGTCGGCCCCGGTCGCCTTCTTGATGGCGCGCTCGATGTTGTCCTTCGGCATGTTCTCGGCGCGGGCGGCGAGCACGGCGGCGCGCAGGCGCGGGTTCATCGCCGGATCGGGCGTGCCGAGCTTGGCCGCCACCGTGATCTCTCGGGCGAGCTTGCCGAAGATCTTGGACCGGACCGCATCGACGCGGCCCTTGCGGTGCATGATGTTCTTGAACTGGGAATGACCGGCCATGTGCCTTCGGACTTGCGAGTAGCGCGGCGCGGGAGGACCACCCCCCGACGCCGCTGACGGAACTGCGGTTTTTATAGGCCTTCGGGCTCGGGCGAGGCAACGCGCACATTCCCGGCGCAGGCGGGGGAAAGAACGATCCCCGCAGGCGTTGGAGCGCGGAAGTCCTTTTGCCGGAGCCCCGATGCCCACCTCTTCGTCCCAACGCCGTACCGTCGTGGTGACAGGTGCCAGTGCCGGCGTCGGCCGCGCCATCGCCTGCGAATTCGCCCGGCATGGCTGGAATGTCGGCCTCGTGGCGCGGGGCGAGGTCGGTCTGGCGGCGACGATCCACGATGTGCGGCGCCTCGGCGGCAACCCCATCGCCTTCGCCGCCGACGTGGCCGACGCGCAGGCCATGGAGGAGGTGGCCGATTCCGTCGCCAAGGCCTGCGGCGGCATCGACGTGTGGGTCAACAACGCGATGGTGACGGTCTACGCCACGGTGCAGGAGACGAGCGCCGAGGAGTTCCAGCGCGTCACCGACGTGACCTATCTCGGCCAGGTCCACGGCACGCTCGCCGCCCTGCGGCACATGGTGCCGGCGGATCGGGGCACCATCGTCCATATCGGCTCGGCGCTCGCCTACCGCTCGATCCCCCTTCAGGCGACGTATTGCGCGGCCAAGGCGGCGGTGCGCGGCTTCGTGGATTCCCTGCGCTCGGAGCTTCTGCACGACGGCAGCCGCGTGCGCCTGACGATGGTGCAGTTGCCGGCGGTGAACACGCCGCAATTCGATTGGGCGCGCTCGCGTCTGCCGCGCAAGCTCGAACCCGTCCCGCCGATCTACCAGCCCGAGGCCATCGCCCGCCACGTCTACCGCGCGGCCCACGAGGCGCCGCGCGAACTGTGGATCGGCGGATCGGCCTGGAAGGCGATCATCGGCAACATGATCATTCCAGGCTGGATCGACGGCTACCTCGCCCGTCACGGCTACCGGGGGGAGATGACCAGCGTGCAAGCGAACAAGAACCGTCCCGACAACCTCTACGAGCCCGTCGACACCGATCCCGGCGCCCATGGCCGGTTCGATTCGCGCTCGTCCTCCCACGTCACGGCGGCCGATCCGAAGTGGCTGAAGGTCGGCATCGCCGCGGCCCTGGGGCTCGCGGCGGGCACGATGCTCTTCGCCACCGAGGCCCATGGCCGCGACGAGGAGAAGCGGCGCCTGCGCCGCCGCGCCCCTACAGAATGAACCGGCTGAGGTCCGCGTTGGCGGCGAGGTTTTCGACCCGCTCGCGGACATAGGCCGCGTCGATCGTCACCGTCTCGCCGGAGCGGTCGGTGGCGGTGAACGAGATCTCGTCCAGCACCCGCTCCAGCACCGTCTGGAGCCGGCGAGCGCCGATGTTCTCGACCGAGCCGTTCACCTCCACCGCCACCCGCGCCAGGGCGTCGATGGAATCGTCGGTGAAGTCGAGGGTCACGCCCTCCGTCGCCATCAGGGCGAGGGTCTGCTTGATGAGGCTCGCCTCGGTGGCGGTGAGGATCTGCTTGAAATCGTCCACCGTCAGGGGCTGCAACTCGACCCGGATCGGAAGACGCCCCTGCAACTCCGGTAGGAGGTCGGACGGCTTCGAGACGTGGAAGGCGCCGCTGGCGATGAACAGCACGTGGTCGGTCTTCACCGGCCCGTGCTTGGTGGCGACCGTGGTGCCCTCGATCAGCGGCAGCAGGTCGCGCTGCACGCCCTCGCGGGAGACGTCGGCGCCGGAGCGGCTTTCGCGGGCGCAGATCTTGTCGATCTCGTCGAGGAAGACGATGCCGTTGTCCTCGACCTCGCGGATCGCCTCGCGGGTCAGGGCCTCGTCGTCCACGAGCTTGTCGGATTCCTCGGCGAGCAGGGGCGCGTAGGCGTCGCGCACAGTGATGCGGCGCGGCTTGCCCCGCTGGCCGGAGAGCGCCTTGCCCAGCATGTCGCCGATGTTGATGGCGCCCATGGAGGCGCCCGGCACGCCGGGGATCTCGAACATCGGCAGCCCGGACGGCGCCCCGGCGGCGAGCTCGATCTCGACCTCCTTGTCGTCCATTTCGCTGTTGCGCAGCTTCTTGCGGAAGCTGTCGCGGGTGGCTTGGCTGGCGGTGGGGCCGACGAGGGCATCGAGGATGCGGTTCTCGGCGGCGGCTTCCGCCTTGGCCTTCACCGCCTCGCGCTTGGTCTGGCGGGTTAGGCCGATCGAGACCTCCACGAGGTCGCGCACGATCTGCTCGACATCGCGGCCGACATAGCCGACCTCGGTGAACTTCGTGGCCTCGACCTTCAGGAACGGGGCGTTGGCGAGCTTGGCGAGGCGCCGGGCGATCTCGGTCTTGCCGCAGCCGGTCGGCCCGATCATCAGGATGTTCTTGGGCGCCACCTCCTCGCGGAGCGGCCCGGTAAGCTGCTGGCGCCGCCACCGGTTGCGGAGCGCAATGGCCACCGCCCGTTTGGCCTCGTTCTGCCCGACGATGAAACGATCGAGTTCGGACACGATCTCGCGCGGAGAAAACGTCGTCACCGCCTGGCTCTTCCCTGATCCCCGACCCCTGTGCCGGTCAGCCGGGAATGGGGTCCCGGCCGGCGCGGCGCAAGGGGGCGTGGTGGCACGCGGGCCGTTCAGTGATGCGCGAGCGGCGTCGCGCCCGGCTTGTCGTGGGTGCCGAAGCGCTCGACCAGGGTCGTGCTCGCGGCGTTGAGGCCACGCACCTCGACGTTCCGGCCGCGCTCGCGGGCCTTCAGCACCACCCGGTCCAGGGCGGCGACCGCCGAGATGTCCCAGAAATGCGCGGCCCCGACATCGATGACGAGGCGCTCCACCGGCTCCAGCAGGTCGATGGAGTCCGCGAAGGTACTCGCCGAGGCGAAGAACACCTGACCGGTCACGGTGTAGGTCCGGGTCGTGCCGTCCGGCGACAGGGCCGAGTCGATGCGGCTGAGGCGGGCGACCTTGCCGGCGAAGAACACGCCGGAGAGCAGCACGCCGACGAGCACGCCGATGGCGAGGTCGCGGGTCGCCACCACCACCGCCACGGTGACGAGCATCACCACGGAGGAGGGCAGGGGGTTGGTCCGCAGCCGGGCCAGCGAGCGCCAGGAGAAGGTGTTCAGCGACACCATGATCATCACCGCCGTCAGCGCCGCCACCGGCACCACCGCCAGCAGGTCCTGCAGGGCGACGAGGAGGAGGAGCAGGAAGGCCCCGGCCACGAAGGTCGAGAACCGCCGCCGGGCGCCCGACGAGACGTTGATGACCGACTGGCCGATCATCGCGCAGCCGCCCATGCCGCCGAACAGCGCCGAGGCGATGTTGGCGAGCCCCTGGCCGTGGCATTCCCGGTTCTTGTTGCTGCCCGTGTCGGTCAGGTCGTCCACGATCTGCGCCGTGAGCAGGCTTTCCAAGAGGCCCACCGCCGCCAGCGTCGCCGCGTAGGGCAGAAGGATGCGCAGGGTGTCGAGGGTGAAGGGCACCTGCGGCACGGCGAAGGTCGGCAGGGACGAGGGCAGGGCACCGAGATGGGCGACTGTGCGCACGTCGAGATGCAGCCACGCCGTCAGGGCGGTGAGCACCGCGATCGCCACCAGCGGCGAGGGCACGGCGCGGGTGAGGCGGGGCAGGCCGTAGATGATCGCCAGCCCCAGGGCGACGAGCCCGTAGGTTGCCAGGCTCACGCCGGTCAGTTCCGGCAGCTGCGCCATGAAGATCAGGATCGCCAGGGCGTTGACGAAGCCGGTCATCACCGATTGCGAGACGAAGCGCATCAGCCGCCCGAGCTTCAGGAAGCCCGCCGCGATCTGGATGACGCCCATCAGGATGGTCGCGGCGAAGAGGTATTGCACGCCGTGGTCTCGGACGAGGTCGGTCATCACCACGGCGGTGGCGGCGGTGGCGGCCGAGATCATCGCCGGGCGTCCGCCGGTGAAGGCGATGGTGCAGGCGATCACCACGGAAGCGTAGAGGCCGACCTTCGGATCCACACCCGCGATCACCGAGAAGCCGATGGCCTCCGGGATGAGCGCGAGGGAGACGACGATGCCTGAGAGGATTTCGACGCGGGCGTCACGCAGGCGCGCGCCGAGTCCCGCCGCAGTGGCGGTGGTGGAGGGAGATGTCATGAGAAAAACCGCAGGGAGACCGCCGCGATGGCAGGGGCTGGTCTCGAATGCGTGGTCCGGCGGATCGGCGGCCGGAAGAGCCACCCGGGCTTGCACCGGGTCCTAGCGAATACCGCCTTGTTAGACGGGCGCGTGCTGCAATGCAACAGAGCGATGGGTTCGCATCAGAGCCCCGGCCCCTTCGCCGCGCCGAGGATGCGGCCCGGGCGCCCCTCGCGGGAATGCTGCAACAGCACCACCCAGCCATCCGCGCCGGGGATCGCAGCGGCGGAGAGGGGCACCTCGAACCGGGCGGGCTGCCCGGTCCAGGTGCCGAGGCGCTGAAGGCCGCGCACGACGTTCACGTAGGACGCGACCCGTCCGCGATTCTCGCCGGTCTCGATCGTGGTGTCCCGTGCCTTCAGCAGCGGCACCAGCCACACCTCGTCCCGCGTATCGGGCTTCGGCTCCTTGGGGGAGGGGCGGGCGCCGACCTCCACCACGATCCGGCTGTCCTGCACCTCCGCGCTCACCGGCACGGAGAGCGGCGCCGTCCGGGACGCCTCCTGCAGCAGGCGTTCGAGGGCCGGGCGGTTCGAGCCGATGGTGGTCTGCCCCCCATCCACGACGGCCTGCGGCGTCATCACCTGCCGGGCGCCGCGGGCGCGGGCATAGGCGCGCTGGCGCTCCGTGAGGGCGCGCAGGCCGAGGGTGTCGTGCCAGCCGAGATAGTCCCAGTAGGTCACGGGCAGGGTCAGGGCGAGGATGCCGGGCTTGCGGGCAAGGTCGCGCATCACCGGGTCGGCGGTGCGGCAGGCGGCGCAACCCTGGGCCGTGAACATCTCGACCACCGCCGCGACCGGCTCGGCCCGCGCCGGCACGCAGCCGAGCCCGGCCAGGGCGCACGCCACGGCGCGGCAGGCTGACAGGGGGATGCGGGCGCGGGCGTGCCTCATGCCGGGGGATCAGAGCGCGGTCGTCTCGGCCTGGGAAGTCACGTTGCCTTGAGATGGGCCTTGAGATGGGCCTTGAGACGGCGCCGTCTTCGGGGCCACCTTGGGCAGCATGTCCGGCCGCCAGCGGCGGTGCATCCACAGCCACTGGCCTGGATTCTCGCGCACCCAGCCCTCGATCACGTCGGTCATCGCCTGCATGGCGCCGGGCACGTCGATGGTGCCGTCCGCGCCGCGCGGCAGGGTGAGGGGCGGGGTGAGTTCCAGGCGGAACCGCTCGCCGGGCAGACGCACCACCCGCGCCCCGTGGACGGGGCATTCGTAATGGCGGGCCAGCTTGGCGAGCAGCGGGTTCGCGAGGCAGGGGCGGCCGAAGAAATTCACCACCACGCCGCGGGTGAAGTGCTGGTCGACGAGCTGGCCGAGATGGCCGCCCCGCTCCACCACGCCCTGCATGGCGAAGGCCGAGCCGGGGCCGGAGGCGGCGAGCCCGCCCATCGTGCTGCGGCGGACCTCCTCCACCAACCGCTTGGCGGCGGGGTTGTTCGGCGGCCGGAACACGGCGGTCGCCTCCAGGCCGAACTTCGCCGCGCAGATCGCCGGCAATTCCCAGTTGGCGAGGTGGGCCGAGAAGATCAGGCCGGGCTGCCCGTCGTCGCGCAGGGCGAAGAAGTGCTCGATGCCCTCGACCTCGCTGCGCAGCGGCCCCGTCGCTTCGGGGTCGTAGTCGAGCAGCGTGTCGAGATGGGCGTATTCCGCCCCCGTCCGGCCGAGATTGTCCCAGGCCGAGAGAGCGATGGCCCGCACCTCCGCCTCCGGCAGGCCGGGGAAGGCGGCGCGGATGTTGGCGAGCGCCGTCCGGTGCGCCGGGAGCAGCGGCCCGATCGTCCGCAGCAGCCCGCCCCCGAAGGCGGCCGCCCGCTCCGGCCCGAGCAGGCGGGCCAGGGCGAAGATCAGGCGGATGAGCGGGATGCTGGCGAAGCCGGCAAGTCGCGGATAGGACCGCTTCAGGATGAGGGCGAGGCGCAGCAAAGGAGTCGGGTTCCGGAGCGAAGGCGCGCCCTTAGATCATGTTTCGCGCTGCGGTGCGAATAACGCGCTTAGACTGATCAAAGAGCGACGAGAATCTTGCCGAACACCTTGCGGGATTCGAGCCGTTCCAGCCCTTGGGTGAAGTCCGCCATTGGGTAGACCGTATCGACCACCGGCCGGATGCCCTGCGCCATCTTGTCGAGGGACTGGGCGATGTTGGCCAGCGTGCAGCCGAACGAGCCGGTGATGCGGTATTGCTGCTGGAACAGCTGCATCAGGTTCATGGTCGTGGTCGGGCCGGAGGTGGAGCCGCAGGTGACGAGCCGCCCGCCGCGCTTCAGGCACAGCAGCGAGCCGTTCCACGTGTCGGCGCCGACATGCTCGAACACCACGTCCACGCCCTTGCGCTTGGTCAGGCGGCGTACCTCGCCCTCGAACCGCTCGGTGCGGTAGTTCACGACGTGGTCGGCCCCGAGTTCGGCGGCCTTGGCGCCCTTCTCGTCGTCGCCGACCGTCGTGTAGACGGTGCAGCCGATGGCCTTGGCCATGCGGATCGCCGCCGTGCCGATCCCCGATCCGCCGGCATGGACGAGGACGCTCTCGCCCGGCTCCAGCTTGGCGTTGTCGAACAGCATGTGCTGCACCGTGCCGAAGGCGATGCCGGCGCAGGCCGCCTCGGCATCCTCGACGCCGTCCGGCACCGGCACCACGAGGCGGGCGGGCAGGGTGACGAGTTCGCGGGCGAAGCCGTCGATGTGGAAGCCCATCACGCCGCCGACCTCCTCGCAGAGGTTGTCGCGGCCTTCCCGGCAGGCGCGGCATTTCCCGCAGGTCAGGGCGCCATAGGGCACGACGCGGGTGCCCACCGCGAGGCCAGTGACGCCCTCGCCGACGGATTCGACCTCGCCCGACGCCTCGGCACCGACGATGAGGGGCATCTTGCGCTTGGCGAAGGCCATGCCGCGAAAGCCCCACACGTCGATGAAGTTGAGTCCCACCGCGCGGATGCGCAGCCGCACCTCGCCGGGTCCGGGAAGCGGCGGCGGCTCGACCTCGGTCAGGCGCAGGTCGCGGTCGCCGAAGAGTTGCAGGGCTCGCATGGGCTTATTCGCTGGTGCTGATCGGGGCGACGTGCAGTTCGCCCCGTGAGGACGGCGGTGGGGTTATCACAGCGCCGCGACCACGGCATCCCGGCTCACTCCGGCGAGAGATACCGCCGCCGTGCCCACCCCACCGTGCGGCCGACGCGGACACGGCACCAGGTGGTGCGGCTCGGCGTGTCGTTGGTGCAGCCGAACACCAGGGCGCGCTGGCGGATCTCGCCCACCACTTCGGCGGCGGCATCGGGCTCGGCGCGGATGCTCAGCGGCTCGCCGGGCGCGAGGCCGGTGACGCGGTACGGTTCCGGGTCGGCATGGGCCGCGCCGACGCCGAGGGGCAGGAGCGCGAGGAGCAGGGCGGCGAAGGGGCGCATCGGCAGGATCGCAGGAGGGTCAAGAGCGGTGGATGCCCATCATCGCGGTCAAACCGCCATCGACGGGCAACACGGTCCCGGTGATGTAGCCCGCGCCCTCGCCCATCAGGAAGATCGCCAGCGCCGCGACCTCCTCCGGCTTCGCGAAGCGGCCGGCGGGGATCTGGCGCTCCATGCCGGCGCGGTGGGCGGCGTAAGGGGCGAGCATCGCCGTGTCGATAAAGCCGGGGGCGATGACGTTCACCGTCACACCGCGCTTGGCGGTCTCGATGGCCAGCGTCCGGCAATAGGCGATGAGCGCGCCCTTAGTGGCGGCGTAGGCCGCGTTGCCGGCGTTGGCGCGCAGCGCCGCCACCGAGCCGATGGCGACGATCCGCCCCGCGCGGGCACGGGTCATGCCCCGGACGAGGGCTTTCGCGAGGCGGGTGAGCGAGAAGAAGTTCACCTGCATCGCCGCCTCGGCCTTGTCCTGGTCGAGCATGGCGGCGAGCCCGTCGCTCGACTGGCCGGCATTGTGGACGAAGCCGTGATAGCCGATCTCCTCGGCCGTCTCGCAGAAGGCGTCGAGGGCCGCGCGATCCGCGAGATCGAGGGCGTAGGCGCGGATGCCGAGGCCGGGATGGGCCTCGTTCAGTTCGGAGGCCAGGGCCGACGCCGCCTCGCCCGAGGCGCGGTAGGTGAAGTCGACGGCGTAGCCCGCCCCCGCGAGCGTGCGCACGATGGCCGCGCCGAGCCCGCTGCCGCCCCCGGTGACGAGGACGCGCTTCTCCGATTCCATGCTCATGCGGGTTCGGCCGCGAGAACGAGGCAGGTGTTCTGGCCACCGAAGCCGAAGGAGTTCGACAGCACAGTGCGCACGGGCAAGTCCCGCGCCTCGCCCACGATGTCGAGGCCGAGCGCCGGGTCCGGGTTGCGGTAGTTGATCGTCGGCGGGATCCGCCCGTGGCGGATCGAGAGCAGCGAGGCCGCCGCCTCGATCGCCCCGGCGGCGGTCAGCGTGTGGCCGATCATCGACTTGTTCGAGGTGACGGGCAGGGTCGCGGCGCGCTCGCCGAATACGGCGGCGATGCCCATCGCCTCCATCCGGTCGTTCTCGGGCGTCGAGGTGCCGTGGGCGTTCACCGTGTCGATGGCCTCGGGCGCGAGGCCGGCATCGTCGAGGCTCGCGCGGATCGCGGCGAGGATCGGCGCGCCGTCCGGGCTGGAGCGGGTGCGGTGGAAGCCGTCGCCCTTCTCGCCGCAGCCGAGCACGTAGCCGAGGATCGTCGCGCCCCGCGCGACGGCGGCGGCGGCATCCTCCAGCACCAGGGCGGCGGCGCCCTCACCCATCACGAAGCCGTCCCGGTCCTTGGAGAAGGGGCGGGAGGCCTCTTCGGGCACGTCGTTGCGCGTCGAGAGGGCGGAGAGCAGCGAGAAGCGAATCAGCGATTCGGGATTCACTGAGCCGTCCGTGCCGATGCACAGGGCGGCTGTCGCCTCGCCCCGGCGGATCGCCTCGACGCCGAGCTGGATCGCGGTGGCGCCGGAGGAGCAGGCGGTGGAGAGGGAGATCGGCGAGCCGCGCGTGCCGAACCGCTCGGCGATCCGGTCGGCCACGGTGCCGAACAGGAACAGGTCGTGCCACGCACCGAACCGGCCGGTGGCGACCGCCCGGAGCAGGCCGGCGTAATCGACCGCCTCGTCGCCGCCAGCGGCCTCGGCGATGGCGCGGCGCTGGGGCCATTCCATCTCGACGGGCGGCACGGCGATGAACAGCGGCCCTGGGAAGTCGCCCTTGGGGCCGAGGCTCGCCTGCTCCAGCGCCTCCTCGGCCGCCACGGCGGCGAAGCGCTCCGACAGGAGCGGGGCCACGAGCGGGTCGGTGTCGAGGAAGTCGACGGTGCCGGCGATCCGCGTGCGCAGCCCTTCCGTGGGGAAGCGGGCGATCTCGCGGATCCCGGAGCGGCCCTCGGTGAGGGCGGCCCAGGTGTCGGCCTGGCCCCGGCCGAGGGAGGAAACGAGGCCGAGGCCCGTCACCGCAATGAGCGGTCGGCCCCTGGCGTCGCGATAGGCGCGTGCGGTCATGGGAGCGTCCTGTACGGGATTTTTCGGCTCCGCACAGCCGGGTCGAACGAAAAGGGGCTCAGCGCTTCTGATCCTCGGCCAGCCGGCGTTCCATGTATTGCCGGAGCACGGCGTTCATGCGGCTCTGGTAGCCCTTACCGCCGCGCTTGAAGAAGGCGACCACGTCACCGTCGAAGCTGGCGTGAACGGAGACCTTGGCAGGCGGGAGGCCGACGAACGCGTCGGCCCATTCGCCGTCCGCCACCGTCGCCGGGTTGTCGCGATCCGCGTCGGCGATGCGCTCGACCTCGTCCTCCGGCATCGCGCGCAAACGCGCCCAATCCGTCCGGTCCCGCGTCGGTTCAGGTCGCTTGCCGGTGGCCATGGTACAGTTGCCTTTCCTTCCGGTTCGCACGGCGCGCCGAGATGATCCGCTGCTTACCATCCCTGGGCGTGAAGGTGATGTTGAGGACGACCTCGTTGAATTCGACGAGGGCGTTGTAGCGCGCCTCGCCGTAGTCGAACCTCCTGTCCTCGCGGGTCAGGAGGAAGCGGCCGTCGAAGACCGCATCGAGGCCGGCGAAGTCGATGCTGCGCAGGTCGAGGTTGGCATCGCTCTTCGGTCATCCCACGTGGTGTGCTCACCCTCACCCACGTTCCGGTGTCCGTGAGACCTAGGCCTGCGCGCCCTGGGCCGCCAACGGCGCGTCGGCCAGCCGCAGCACCGTCTGCAACAGGACGTCGGCGCCGGCCGCGCAATGCTCCTGCGTGGCCGATTCGGTTTCGTTGTGGCTCACCCCGTCCTTGCACGGCACGAAGATCATCGTGGAAGGCACCTTCGTGGCCAGATTGCAGGCGTCGTGGCCCGCGCCGGAGACGATCCGGCGGCGGGACAGGCCGAGCCCTTCCGCCGCCGCGTCCACCGCCGCGACGAGGCGGGGGTCGAACGGGATCGGCTCCTTGCGCCAGATCCGCTCCAACACGATCGACAGGCGCCGCCGCTCGCCGATCTCGGCTGCCGCCTCGCGCAATTCCTTCTCCACCGCGTCGAGGGTTTCCGCGCGGGGATCGCGGGTGTCGACGGTGAAGGCCACGCGGCCCGGCACGACGTTGCGCGAGGGCGCGAGGATCGTGGTCTCGCCGATGGTCGCCACCGCGCTCGGCCCGTGGGACAGGGCGATGCGCTCCGCCGCGAGGGCGAATTCCGACAGGCCGAGCAGGGCGTCCCGGCGGCGGGGCATCGGCGTCGTGCCAGCATGGCTTTCGAAGCCCTCCACCGTGCCGTCGAACCACGCGATGCCCTGGCCGCCCTCCACGACGCCGATGGTCTTGCCCTCGGCCTCCAGGATCGGCCCCTGCTCGATGTGCAGTTCCACGAAGGCGCCGATGGTGCGCTCGCCCACGCTCTCGCCGCCGCGATAGCCGATCGCGTCGAGGGCCTGCGCCACGGTGGTGCCGGCGGCGTCGGTCTTGGCCAGGATCTCATCCGTGGTGAACTCGCCCGCATAGGCCGCCGAGGCCATCATCGCCGGGGCGAAGCGCGAGCCCTCCTCGTTGGTCCAGTTCACGAGCATCAGCGGCGCCCGCGTCTCGATCCCCGCATCGGCCAGGGTGCGCATCACCTCGAGGCCGGCGAGGACGCCGAGCACCCCGTCGAACTTGCCCCCGGTCGGCTGCGTGTCGAGGTGGGAGCCGAAGGCGATGGGCGGCAGGCTCATGTCCTTGCCGGGGCGCACCGCGTATTGCGTGCCCAGCGCATCGACGCCCACCGTCAGGCCCGCCGCCTCACAGGCCGCGCGGAACCAGTCGCGCACCGCGCCGTCCTCGGCGGAGAGGGTCAGCCGGTTGATGCCGCCCTTGGGCGTTCCCCCGAATCGCGCCGTCTCGTGGATCGTCGCCCACAGGCGCGAGCCATCGGAGCGCAGGTTGTGGGTGCTGCTGGGGCTGCTCTCGCTCATTCCGGGTCCTCGTGATCGGGGCGGCGGAAGCATGACGGCAAGCGGGCGCCGTGTCAGCCCTGCCATGTCTGCATGGCCGAAAGAATGAGTCCGTTTCTTCGTCAGAATTTTCGCTGAGAAATTGTAACGTGGCTCAGCCAGACACGGACGGGCAACATGGCGGGCGCATGATGCCCGTCAGTCGCGCTTCCCCCCTCGCGCGGCTGACGGGGCGGACCCTCTCATACCCTACCCGGGGTTGGGTCCGCCCTCGTCGCGTCAGCGCCGGAACGGCAGGCGGTGAGCCCCAGAGCCGCCTCCGTTCCGGTGCTTTCGTGCGTCCGGCTCAGTGCCAGAACGGCTTGACGTCGAGCAGGTCGGTGCGCGCGTCCGCCGCCTTGTCGAGGAGGTCCTTCACCCGCTTCTCGTCCACCTCCGGCATGGCCGGGCCGTCCTCGCGCGCGATGTCGAGGGGCAGGGTGCGGGCGGTCTCGATGTCGTTGAGCGCGCCGAGATGGTCCTGCAGGTCGGAGAGTGCGTCCCCGAACGCCTTCTGGCGCTTCTGAGCCTTGGATTTGGGGAACAGCCCCGCGAAGAACTCGGCGCCGTAGCGCAGCTTCTTGGCCGAGATGCGCGCCCGGTGGCGGGTGTGGGCGTCCAGGTGGCGAAGGCCCTTCCCGCGCTTCTTCACGCGGCGGCGTGCCTTGTCGAGGATGCCGGCGGCGAAGTGCCGGCCGTCCTGCCGCGCCGCATCCTGCTCGCTCCACGGGCCGGCCTCGACCCAGCCTGCGATGTCGAGGAGGAGGCCGCGCCATTGCGGGCTCGTCAGGATCTGCTGAACGGCGGCATAGGCGTGCTCGCGGGCCTCGTCCGCGCCCCGCCCGATCTCGGCGATGCCGGGATGGTCGGGGTTGTGCTTGGCGAGCACGGGCAGCGTGTCGTGGATGAACACGTCGAGGTTGCGGGCGTGGCCGAAGGGCTCGGTCACGCGCTTGATCTCGTCGCCGAGGGCCGCCGCCTTGGGGTCGTTCTCGAACAGCGGCGCGAACAGCGACAGGGCCGAACGCAGACGCCGCAGGGCGACGCGCATCTGGTGCAGGGCGCTCGGGTCGCGCGGGCCTTGGAGGAAGGCGGTCTCGTTGATGCGCAGGTGGCGCAGGCACGCGCGGGCGACGGTGCGGAACACCGTGCCGGCGTCGTCCTCGGGGTCCAGCGCGATCGCCTCCGCCTTGGCCGGGGAAGGCACCTCGCGGTCGAGGGCGGCGAAGCCCCGCGCGCTCTTCGAGAGCACGCCGAGGCGCAGGGGCACGGTCTCGGTGAGCGTCTGGGCGAAGGCGAAGAGGTCGGCCACCCGCCCGCGTTCCAGTTCGAGCTCCAGCTCGCACAGGAGGGCGTCGCCGGAGGCGGTCTCGATGCGCCCGTCGTCCAGGGTGACGGCGATCTGGGAGTCGCCGAACTCCACCGAATGGACCCGGCGCATGATGACGGAGGTGAAGAGCGGCTCGAGGGGGGCCCCCGCCTTCTCCAGCACCGGCTCGGCGGCGGTGCCGGCCCAGGCGGAGGGCTCCGGCGCGTCGCCCGGCACGTCGCTCTCCCATTCCGCCCGGTCGAACAGGCCGATCTGGCCCGCGCCCGCCTTCACCGTCTGGATATGGCGGCCCTCCGTGCTGCGGATCCGCAGGGTCAGGCCCTCCTCCCGGAGCGCCCTGTCGGGGGTGTCGTAGTAGCGGGTGCGAAGCAGCTTCGGCTCGGTCGCCGCCACGTCCTTCAGTTGCGGGTGGGTGCTCAGGGCCGTGAGATCGGGGCCGTCGCATTCGAGCTTCAACTCGATCTCGCGCGGTTCCTCCGTCCCTTCCTGCGCCTCGCTCATGTGTCCCCACCTCGAAATTGTACGCCGACCCAGCGAGGGGCCGATCTACCACGTCCTGCGGAGTGCGTCCGCAAGGCTCATCCTCCTACGCTTGACGCGCTGAAGCGATCCGCTGTTATCGGCAGCCTTCGCGACACTGCCGTGAAGTCCCCTTTTCAGTTCCAAAATCATTTTGCCACACTAAATCGCTTGCAATTCAATTGCTCAATCTAGTATCGCCATCGGCAAACTGCGCCTGCCCGCTCGCTCCGTCCGATGGAGCGGGACCCCTTCGCGGCGGTTATGCGGTCGTCCCGTCACTCGAGCATTCCCCGTGACTGCCTTGAAGACTCTTCTTGTCGGCGTCATCGGCCATGTGGACCATGGCAAGACCGCCCTCGTGCGTGCGCTCACCGGTGTCGAGACGGACCGGCTGAAGGAGGAACAGGCCCGGGGCGTGTCCATCGTGCCGGGCTTCGCCCTGCTCGCGGGCGAGGCGGGGGAGATCGACCTCGTGGACCTGCCGGGGCACGAGCGGTTCGTGCGCGCGATGGTCTCGGGCGCGACGGGCATGCGGGCGGTGCTGCTGGCGGTGGATGCCAACGAGGGCATCAAGCCTCAGACCGTCGAGCATCTGGAGATCGCCCGGCTGATCGGCGTGCGCCGGGGCGTGCTGGTGCTGACCAAGGCCGACCTCGCCACCCCGGAGACGATCCGCGCCCGATCCGCCGAGATCGCCGCCGCCGCCGCGCGGGCCGGGCTCGACACGGGGCCGGTCATCGCCACCTCGACCCTCACCGGCATCGGCATCCCCGCCCTCTCGGCGGCGCTGCTCGGCCTGCTCGCCGAGGCCAACGGCGGCACCGACGACGGCTTCCCCTACCTGCCGGTGGACCGGGTCTTCACCCGCGCGGGCTTCGGCACGGTGGTCACGGGCACCCTGCGCCGGGGCAAGCTGGCGGTGGGCGACACGGTCGAGATCGCCCCCGGCGGGCGCCGCGCCGTGGTGCGCGGGCTGCAGATCCACGGGCGCCCGGTGGAGATCGCCGAGCCCGGCCGCCGCACGGCGGTGGCGCTGCGGGGCGTCGGCCTCGACGAGATCGCGCGGGGCCAAGCGCTCAGCCTGCCCGACCTTCTGGTGCCCACCCGCTGGCTCGATGTCGCCGTCACAGCCGCCGCGAGCGCGGAGTCTGCCCTGCCGAGCGGCCTCGCCTGCCGCCTGCTGTTCGGCACCACCGAGGTCGAGGCGCGGCTACGGCTCCTCGACCGGCAGAGCCTCGAACCGGGGCAGACGGCGCAGGGCCAGCTCCACCTCGCGGAGGAGGTGGCGGTGCCGGCGCGGGAGCCCTTCGTCCTGCGCCTCGATTCCCCCGCCGCCACCGTGGCGGGCGGGCGCATCCTCGATCCGGCGAGTCGCCGCCGCCGCCGCAACGACCCGCGCGTCACCGCCGACCTCGCGGCCATCGCCGCCGGCCGCCCGGCCGAGGCGCTGACCGTGCGGCTGGGGCAAGCCGGGGCGCTCGGCGCGCCGTTGGCGGAACTCGCCCGTCTCGCCGGCACCACGCCGGAGCGCGTCCGGCGTCTCCTCACCGCCGCGGGCGCGCGGGAGATCGCGGAGCGGTTCGTTGGGGCGCCGGCCTTCGCGGCGCTGCGCTCCGGGACGATGGGAACGCTGGCGCAGTTCCACCGGGAGCGCCCGATGGACCACGGCGCCCCCCTCGATCAGGTGGCCCGCTCCCTCGCCCTGCCGGAATCGGTGACGGGCGCGGTGCTGCGCGACCTCACCGGCTCGGGAGAGGTGACGCAGGTCGGCACCCTCTGGCGCCGGGCGGATTTCGACCCGGCCCGCAACGAGACCGAGACGGTGCGCCGGCTGGAGCAATCGTTCCGCAAGGCCGGGCTGAACCCGCCCGACGAGGCCGAGGCCATCGGCCGCGACATCCGCCGCCGGGACGCGCTGAACTACCTGATCGGCTCGGGCGCGATCATCCGCGCGGTCGATCGGGTGCAGCGCCGGGCGGTGCTGTTCCACCGGGAGGCGGTGGCGAGCGCCCGGTCGCGCCTGCTCGACGCCTTTCCGGCCGCCGCCGACGCCGAGACCGGCTTCCTCGCCCGCGAGGCGGGGGCGGCGCTCGGCATCTCGCGCAAGTTCTCGATTCCGCTGCTGGAGCACCTCGACGCCACGGGCTTCACCCGCCGCGCCGGGGACAAGCGGATCATCGTCTCCCTAGAGAAGGCCGCGCCTCAGAAATCGCTGCCCAGCCAGTCGTCCCGGCTCGGCTCGTAGCAGGTGTAGCCGATCAGGCAGGCAGCAGCGTCGCGCGTCGGCCGGAAGGCCCGGCGGGCGATCTCGGTCGGCTCGCAGAACGAGCGGTCGCGGACGAACCGGTCATAGGTCTGGCCGCCCGTGCCCAGCACGATGGCCCCCTGGGACGCCACGAGCCGCGAGGCCTGGGCGCAGCTCATCACCACGGTGGAGGGGCGCCCCTGCGCCAGGGCGGGCGAGGCCGCCAGCAGGGCAGCGGACAGAGCGAGCAACCGCTTCGGCAAGGAAGCCTCCATGATGGCGATTCAAGCCGGAACGCGGAGGCGCGGTTCCTGGGGCGGAGGGCTCAGGCCCGGCGCGCCTTGTCGCGGCAGGCGCCGCAATCGCCCTCGACTTCGAGGATGCTGTGGGCGGGGGTGAAGCCCGCACGCTTGAGGGTCTTGCCGAGGCCGCTCTCCACCTCCGGCGAGGTGGTCTCGTCGATGCCGCCGCAGGTCCGGCAGATCAGGAACACCACGTTCTCGCTCGCGCCATGGGCATGGGCACAGGGCACGAAGGCGTTGCGGCTGGCGATGCGATGGACGAGGCCGAGCTCCATCAGGAAATCGAGGGCGCGGTAGACCGAGACCGGCGCCACCCGCCGCCCCGGCCGGCTCAGCCGCTCGGCGATGTCGTAGGCGCCGGGGGGCTTCTCGCTCGCCACCACCGCGTCCAGCACCTCCCTCCGCAGGGCGGTGAACTGCACCGCGCGCTCCCGGCACAGTTCCTCCGCCCGGGCGAGGATCGCCGCCGGCTCGGCCTTGCAGGAATGGCCGTGGGCGTGATCGTGATCGTGATCGTGGGAATGTCCGGCGGCTGACACGATGGCGGCTCCCGAAAGGGCGACCGGCGTCGGCGGCCGGGCGGCGCCGGTTGTGCGGCGGCTTTGTTACAGTGTATCACTTCCGGCCTGGACCGTACCAGGGGCCGCCGCACCGCATGCCCCGTCCCGCTCCGTCCTTCAAGAAGCCAGCTCCCGTGCCGCGCCGCCCGTCCGCCCCCCTTCGCCCGACGCTGTACCGCAGCGGGCTCGCCCCGCGCCTCGGCCTCGCGGCGGGGCTCGCCGGCCTGGTCTGGATGGCCATCGCCTGGGCGCTCGCCGCGTGAGCGCGCCCGCGCCGATCCGGCTGCACGGGCTGACGCTCGGCTACGACAGGCACCCGGCCGTCCACCATCTCGACGGGACGATCCGGGCCGGCGACCTCCTGGCGCTGGCCGGGCCGAACGGGGCCGGCAAGTCGACCCTCCTGAAGGGCCTGACCGGCGAGATCCCGGTCCTCGACGGCCGGATCGAGCGGCCGGACGACATCGCCTACCTGCCGCAGGCCGACGCCATCGACCGCAGCTTTACCGTGAGTGTCATGGACCTCGCCGCCATGGGCCTGTGGCGGCGCCTGGGTCCGTGGCGCTCCCTGCGCCGCGCCGCCCCCGCCCTGCGCGACGCGCTGGAGGTGGTGGGCCTTTCCGGCTTCGAGGCGCGGCCCATCGGCACCCTCTCGGGCGGCCAGTTCCGCCGGGCGCTGTTCGCCCGCCTGATCCTGCAGGATTGCCGGACGATCCTCCTCGACGAGCCCTTCACCGGCATCGACGCGCGGACCACCGACGACCTCCTGGCGCTCGTCCGCCGCTGGCACGGCGAGGGCCGCACCGTGGTGGCGGCCCTGCACGACTTCGCGCAGATCCGCACCCATTTCCCCACGACGCTGCTGCTCGCCCGCGAGCCGGTGGCCTGGGGGCCGACCGCGCGGGTGATGACGGCGGACAACCTCGCCCGCGCCCGATTGCTCTCGGAAGCCTGGGACGAGGACGCGGCCATCTGCGACGGCACGCGCCACGCCGCCCCGCGCGAGGCACACACGCATGAGCACGGCCACAGCCACGGCCATGAGGATGCCGCGTGATCGACCCCTTCGCGCCGTTCATCGAGTTCGGCTTCATGCGCCGGGCGCTCGCGGGCTGCCTCGCCCTGTCGGTCTCGGCGCCGCCGGTCGGCGTGTTCCTCATGCTCCGGCGCATGAGCCTGATGAGCGACGCCATGGCCCACGCGATCCTGCCCGGCGCGGCGGCGGGGTTCGTGGTGGCGGGCCTGTCCCTGCCGGCGATGACGATCGGCGGCCTCGTGGCGGGGCTCGCGGTGGCCCTGCTGGCGGGCGCCGTCACCCGCACGACGGTCCTGCGCGAGGATGCGAGCCTCGCTGCGTTCTACCTGATCTCCCTGGCGGGTGGGGTGCTGCTCGTGTCCCTGCGCGGCTCGCAGGTGGACCTGATGCACTTCCTGTTCGGCTCGGTCCTCGCCCTGGACGATCCGGCGCTCCTGCTCCTCGGGGGCATCTGCACCCTGACGCTCGTCACCCTGGCGCTGATCTACCGGCCGCTGGTGATGGAATGCGTGGATCCGCTCTACCTGCGCAGCGTCAGCCGGGCCGGCGGGCCCGTGCATTTCGCCTTCCTCGGCCTCGTGGTGGTGAACCTCGTCGGCGGCTTCCAGGCGCTGGGCACCTTGCTCGCGGTCGGGCTGATGCTGCTGCCGGCCGTCGCCGCGCGGTTCTGGGCGCGGGAACTCGGCGCCACCATGGCGGCCTCCGTTGTCATCGCCGTCCTGGCGAGCTTCGCGGGCCTCAGCCTGTCCTACCGGTTCGACCTGCCGACCGGCCCGGCCATCGTGCTGTCGGCAGGGACGCTCTACCTCGTCTCCATGCTGGCCGGGCCGCAGGGTGGGCTGCTGCGCCGCCTCGTGCGGCCCCGGCACCTCGAAGCCTGAGGCGGCCTTACTCGTCCGCCAGGGCGGCGAGCCCTTCGCGATAGGTCGGGTAGGCGAGGTGGACCCCAAGTTCGTCGCGGATCAGCCGGTTCCGCACGCGCTTGTTCTCGCCGTAGAAGCTGCGCGCCATGGGCGAGAGGTCGGCGGTCTCGAAATCCACCTCAGGGGGCGGCGGCAGGCCGGCGAGGGCGGCGGCGTGCTCGATCACCACCTGCGGCGGCGTCGGCTCGTCGTCGGTGACGTTGTAGATCGCCCCGTTGCGCGGCCGGTCGAGGGAGGCGAGCAGCGTCGTGGCGATGTCGTCCACATGGATGCGGTTGAAGACCTGACCCTTCTTCACGATCCGCTGGGAGCGCCCCTCGCGCACCTTCACGATGGGGTTGCGGCCCGGCCCATAGATCCCCGACAGCCGGAACACCTGCACCGCCTGGCCCGTGCGCGCGCCGAGGGCGAGCCACGCCTCCTCCGCCACGAGGCGGGACCGGGTGCGCCCGCTGCGGGCGGCGGGCGGGGTGGTCTCGTCGATCCACGCGCCGCCTTGGTCACCGTAGACGCCGATGGTGGAGAGGTAGCCGATCCAGCCGATGCGGCTTGCGGCGATGGCCTCGGCGTAATGCGGCAGGACCGGATCGCCCTCGGCATCCGGCGGGACCGAGACGAGCAGCGCGTCGCTGTCCGCGAGGTCGGCCGCGATCTGGGGGTCGGCCGCCTTCGGCCCGAAGGCCCGCATGGTGAAGCCGGTCTCGGCGGCGATGCGCCGGGCGGCCTCGTCCTCGGTGACGGTGCCCCGGATCGTGTCGAAGCGGCCTCGCGCCGCCTCGGCGAAGCGGCGGCCGGTGAAACCGAGCCCGAAGACGAAGAGATTCATGGGCCGGGTGTCCGGGAGGCCGGGGCCTCCGTCAAGCCGGGCCGGTGACTATTCCGCCACCGCCTGCGTCACCTGCACGGGGCCGGCGTCGCGCAGGATCGATTCGGCCGCCGCCGCCGCGAGGAGGGCATAGCCCCGGTCGGCCATGTGCAGGCCGTCGGACGCGAAGAGCTGCTTCGACGTCACCTTCCCGTCACGGACCCAACCATGCATCAGGTCGGCCCGGCGGATCACCGGCACGTCCAGTTCGGCGCCGATGTCGCGCACGGCGTCACGGAAGCGGTTGGCGCCCGGCGTCGATTCGAGCTTCGGGCACCATTGCGGCTCCATCAGCACCACGTCGATCCCGGCGTCGCGGATCCGACGCAGACCCTCCAGGGTCGCCTCGCGGAAATGGTCCAGGGAGACGCCGCGCAGCGGGTCGTTGCTGCCGGTCTGCCAGATGACCAGCTGCGGCTCGGGGCCGATCACGTCGCGGTCGAGGCGGGCGAGCATGTCGTCCACATGCTCGCCGCCGATGCCCCGGTTGATCACCGTGACTTCGACGCCGTGAAGCTTGGTGCGAAGGTCTGTCTGCAGGCGCGCGGGATAGGCGTTGGCCGGGCTCGACGCGCCGATGCCTTCCGTCGAGGACGAGCCGAAGGCGACGATGCGGAGCGGGGCGCCGATCGCGAGTTGCCGTGCCACATGCGGCAGGTCCGGCGTCTCGTGCATGTCGATGCCCAGGAGATCGAGGGATTCCGGGAGCAGGTCGGCGTAGGCCAGGACGGCGGTGGGAATGACGAGCAGCCCGGCGGCCAATGCGACACGCCTGACCCAGCGATGGGCGAGGTCGCGGACGGGGCTTGCGGAGGATGGCGTCGACACGGGCACCGTTGGGTTCGGCGAGCGGTTACGATGGATACATTGTGCACGATCACCGCGGAAGGATCGGTTCGGGAAACGCGGTGAAAGCCAACTGAATTCGTAACTCAATGTAAACGAATTCGCCGCCCGACACAAAGCTGAGCCTCGCCTCTCCTCGTGGCCGGATCGGGGCGCGCCTCCTTCGAAAAGCCCCCATCCGAAGGGGATGGGGGCGGTCGCGCTCAGTCGTCCTTGCGCTTCACGATCGCCAGGGTATTCGGATCGAGCTTGAGATCGACCTTCTTGCCGGCCGAATCGATGGCGTCGTCCACCTCGATCAGGCCGTCATCGAGCTCGATTTCGCTCCACTTGGTGAATCCTTCCTGGCGAAGCATCGCTTCGACCTTGGCCTTCTGGTCGGCCGGCAGCGGCGTGTCGGCATAGGCGGCCGGAGCCAGCGTCAGGGCGAAGGCGAGGGCGGCGAGGCTGGGGGCGAGGCGCATGGCGGGCTCCGTTTCTGGTTTGTGACAGAGGCCGAACCGCCTGGGCCGAGGCTGGTTCCAGACGGCCACCCCGCTTGAGCCGGCTCCGGTTTTCCCGCACAGGTGCGACACCCGGTCGCGGGTCGTTTTCACCGGAGCCCGGCCAGGATGGTCACGCGCGTCGCCACCGTCGCCTTCGAGGGGATCGAGGCGCGCGCCGTCGATGTCCAGGTGCAGATCCTCCCCGGCTCGGTGCATTTCTCCGTCGTCGGACTTGCGGACAAGGCTGTGGCCGAATCGCGGGAGCGGGTGCGTGGGGCGCTCATCGCCTCCGGCCTCGCCCTGCCGGCCAAGCGGATCACCGTGAACCTCGCCCCGGCCGACCTGCCGAAGGAAGGCTCGCATTACGACCTTCCCATCGCGCTCGGCGTCATGGCCGCCATCGGGGCGATCCCGGCGGATGCGCTGGCGGGCTATTGCGTCCTCGGCGAACTTGCGCTCGACGGGACGCTCTCCCCCGTCAGCGGCGTGCTGCCGGCGGCGCTCGCGGCGGCCGAGCGCGGTCTCGGGCTTATCTGCCCCGCCGCGACGGGGCCGGAGGCGGCCTGGGCCGGGGGCGACCTCGACGTCCTGGCGCCGCGCTCGCTGATCCAACTCGCCAACCATTTCAAGGGCAGCCAGGTGATGGCCCGCCCCGTGCCGGCCCTGGCGGCGGCGGATGAGGCGCTGCCCGACCTCGCCGACATCAAGGGCCAGGAGGGCGCCAAGCGCGCCCTGGAGATCGCGGCGGCCGGGGGGCACAACCTGCTGTTCAACGGGCCGCCGGGGGCGGGCAAGTCGATGCTCGCCGCGCGGTTGCCGTCGATCCTGCCGCCCCTCGGCCCCCGCGAATTGCTCGACATCGCCATGGTGCGCTCGGTGGCGGGAGGGCTGAAGGGCGGCGCCCTGTCGAACCGGCGTCCGTTCCGCCAGCCGCACCATTCCGCCTCCATGGCGGCCCTCGTCGGCGGCGGCCACGGCGTCCGGCCGGGGGAGGTGTCCCTCGCCCATGGCGGCGTGCTGTTCCTCGACGAGTTGCCGGAATTCAGCCCGCAGGTGCTCGATTCCCTGCGCCAGCCCCTGGAGACGGGCACGGTGATGCTTGCGCGGGCGAACCACCGGGTCACTTACCCGGCCCGGTTCCAGCTGGTGGCGGCGATGAACCCCTGCCGCTGCGGGCACGGGCTCGATCCCGGCTATGCGTGCCGGAAGGGGCCGAACGAGCGCTGCATGGCGCAGTATCAGGCCCGCCTCTCCGGCCCGCTCCTCGATCGGATCGACCTGCGCATCGAGGTGCCGGCGGTGTCGGCGGCGGATCTGATCCTGCCCGCGCCCGCCGAGGGGTCGGCCGAGGCGGCCTCCCGCGTCGCCGCCGCCCGCGCCCGGCAGACGGCGCGCTACGCAGAGCACGGCCTGCCGCCGGAGACGACGAACGCGACCTGTCCGGCCAAGGTGATCGAAACGGTGGCGAGCCCCGACGCGCAGGGCACGGCGCTCATCCGGCAGGCGGCCGAGACGATGCGCCTCTCGGCCCGCAGCTACCACCGGGTGCTGCGGGTCGCGCGCACCCTGGCCGATCTCGACGGCGAGGGGCAGGTGCGGCGGCTGCACCTTGCGGAGGCGCTGTCCTACCGGGGGCGGAGCGATGGAACGGCCTGACGGGCCGGCTCACTCGGCCGGGGCGGCATCCTCGGCGCTGGCCTTCTCGGCCGGCGGCTCGGCGCTCGCCACCGCCTTGCGCTCCAGCATCGGCTGAAGCCGCTCGGCGAGCTGCTTGTCGAGATGCTTGGCGTAGGCGCCCTTGAAGTAGCGCTCGCCGGTCTTGGCGCCGAACAGACGGTCATGCGTCTGAATCATCGCCGCGACCTCGGGCCGGCACAGGAAGCCGGTGACGGAGGCGGCCTCGTACCAATGGCCGGCGCGGGCTTCGCGGATCGCCTTGGGGTTCGACATCACCGTCTCGGCGAAACAGTCGGTCGCGGCCTGACGTAGGGGCGACATCACCGATTCGGCCTCGGCGCGGTCGGGCGCCTTCACGGCCCGCTGCGGGCGGGCCTCCGCGCCCGTCACGGCAGTGAGAACGGCGAGCGTGGCGAGGATCGGGAACTTCATGCGGGGCGGCCTCGTCGGGTGTCCGAACCGGGTGTCAGATTCCCCCCGGATTGCGTCGGGAACAGGGCCGGGGCGCGGTCCCGGCGTGACGGAGCGCGCAAGACGCGGGCCGATTCAGCCGCGCTTCTCGGCGTTCCAGCGGCCCCGGCATTCGAGGGAGCCCGACGCGACCCAGGTGCCCCGGCCGAACCCGTTGGCGCCGAGCCGGCCGACGACCGTCGCGGTGGAGAGGCCGGAGGAGATCGAGCCCCGGATCGCCCCGTTGCGGGCGACCTGCCCGTTCACGGTGAAGGCGGTGCCCACGAACCGGACCTGCCCGTTCTCGATGCGCACGGGGTAGCGGTAGGCCCGGTCGCAGGAGCCGGCTTCGGTGACGATCTCGACGCTCCATGTCCCGTCGTAGCGGGCCGGCGCGGCCACGGCGGGGACGGAACAGACGAGGGCTGTCGCCAGAAGGATCGAACGGATCATGGAAAACGACCGGGTCACACTCAGCGGGGAGCAGAGCGAAGTCCGCGCCGGATCGCCTCGTCCAGAAGCGCCAGAAGGTCGCACCCCATGAACAGGAAGGCGTGGATGCCCGCCGCCTTCAGGGGCGCTTCCAAGTCGGCCGGGCGCCCGGCGAGGTAGATCGTCCCGGCGCCGGCCGCCGCCAGCGCCTCGGTCGCCTCCACCGCCTTCTCGGCATAGACCGCATCGGACGAGCACAGGCAGACGAGGGACGCCCCCGACGCCTTGTAGGCTTCGACCAGGGAGGCGGTGTCCGGGAAGCCCTCGTTCGAGAGGGCCTCGATGCCCCCCGCCGCGAAAGCGTTGGCGGCGAAGCTCGCGCGGGTGTTGAAGGCGGCCAGCGGCCCGAGATTGGCCAGGAACACGCTCGGCCGGCGCCCGGCCTTGGCCAGCGCCGCGTCGGAGGCATCGCGCAGGGTCTCGAACGGCTCGGCGAGCCGCTGCGAGGGTAGCGGATCGCAGGCCACCGCCGCGCCAGCCCCGAAATTCGCGGGCTTGCCCGGCGCGACCGGGGGCACGTCGAGGACGGCGACAGGCTTCTCGGCGAGGTTCGGGAATTCGGTGGCGCCGGTCAGCGGCATCCGCCGGGTGGCGATCGCCTTGGTGCGGGCCTCGCGCACCGCCTCGATCCTCCGCTGGATCTTGCCGACGCTGAGGGAGGCGACGATGCCGCCCTCGCCCTCGATGGCGCGGAAGGCGTCCCAGGCGGCTTCCGCGATCTGGTCGGTCAGAGCCTCGAACCCGCCCGCGCCCGCCGCCGGATCGCTGACCCGGCCGAGATGCGATTCCTCCAAAAGGACGATCTGGCTGTTGCGGCCGACGCGCCGGGCGAAGGCATCCGGCAGGCCGAGCGCCTGGGTGTAGGGCAGCACGCACACGGCGTCGGCCCCGCCCATCCCGGCGGCGGCGGCGGCCATGCCGGTGCGCAGGATGTTGGTGAAGGGGTCGCGCTTGGTCATCATGCGCCACGCCGTCTCGGCATGGATGCGCAGGGGCTTCGGGTCCAGGCCGCAGGCCTCCTCCACCCGCGCCCAGAGCCGGCGCATGGCGCGGAACTTCGCCAGCGTCACGAACTCGTCGGCATCGGCCACGAGGAGCACGGCGATCCGGTCGCGGGCCGCGTCGAGGTCGTGGCCGGCGGCTTCGAGGGCGCGCAGATAGGCGAGGGCGGTGGCGAGCACCGCGCCGAGTTCGGCGGCCTCGCCGGCCCCAGCCTCGTGATAGGGGCGCCCGTCCGCCAGGAAGGCGCGGCCGGTGAAGCCGGCCGCGTCCAGTTCGGAGACGGCGGCGGCGAGCTGCGGGGCGATCTCCTTCCACCCGGCGCCGAGGCTGCCGGTGGCGGCGAGCACGCCCACGGGGTCGATGCCGAGATCGAGATCGTAGGAGGACAGGTCCTCGCCCCGCGCGGCGGCGAGGTCGCGGATCCAGCGGGCGGCGTCGAGGCCGCGCCCGCCCGCGTCGAGGCGCAGGTTGACGAGGGACAGCATCACGCCCGCGAGCGCGGCGTCGAGCCCGGCGGCGTCGGTCACGGTCAGGCCGTAGCCGCGCGCGCCCGGCGCCCCGGCAAAGGCGAGGACGAGGGCGTCCGCGCCGCCTTCGAGGTCCATCATCACCTGACGGGCGGCGGCGGCGGGATCGGGATGATCGACACGCTGGGCGATCTTCCAGGGGCCGGGCGCCCGCACCGGCTGCGCGCTCGGCTCGGCGGCGGCGTAGAGCGGCTCGATTCGCAGCCCGTCGGCGGTCTTGGACACGAGCTTCTTCTCGAAATCCGCGCCCTTCAGCGCGGTCTCGACCAGGGAGAGCCACCGCTTGCGGTCGGCCGGCTCGAAAAGATCGGCGAGCGGTCTGTCTTCCATCGGTTCGGCCGAGCCCCCCTCAAGGCGCTCCGTGCCGAAGGTTGGCCGGCGGGGAGCGCGTCGCAGCATGGTTGCCGCGGTTCAGGCGCCGCGGTCTCCGCGCTGCGTGACACGAGAACCCGCTCCGATGCAATTCCCCTCCCGGCCGCCTCCGTCTCAGCCCAGGATGATGAGCCCCGCGAGGCCGAGCGCCCCGACGATGATGCGCCACCATGCGAACAGCCGGAACCCGTGCCGCGACACGTAATCGAGCAGCACCCGCACGACGAACAGGGCCGAGATGAAGGAGACGACGAAGCCGATCACGATCAGCCCGACATCGTTGCTCGACAGGTTCTTGTAATTGTCGAACAGGTCCTTCGCGAAGGCGCCGGCCATGGTCGGCATCGCGAGGTAGAACGAGAATTCGGTGGCGGAACGCTTGTCCGCGCCCATCAGCATCGCGCCGACGATGGTGGCGCCCGAGCGCGACACGCCGGGGATCATCGCGAGGCACTGGAAGATGCCGATCTTGAAGTCCATCGGCAGGGTGAAGTCGTAGACGTCGGTCTTCTTCACCTCCAGGTCGGTGTCGTCGATGACGAGGAGGACGAGGCCGCCCGCCACCAGGGTCGCGCAGACGATCCACGGGTTGAACAGGTAGGCCTTGATCAGTTTCGAGAAGAGGCCGCCGATGATCGCCGCCGGGAGGAAGGCGATGAGGATGCCGAGGATGAAGCGGCGCGCCTGCGGGTTGTGAGGCGCGGCAGTGGCGATGTTCAGGAGCCGGCGGAAATACACCGCCAGGATCGCCAGGATGGCGCCGAGCTGGATCAGCACCTCGAAGGTGTTGTTGGGCGAGTGGAAGCCGATGAAATGCCCGACGAGGAGCTGATGGCCGGTGGAGGAGACGGGGATGAACTCCGTCGCGCCTTCCACGAGGCCGAGCAGAATTGCCTTCCCGATACTGACCGGATCCATGCCTGTCCTCGCGCCTTCCGGCGCACGCACCAGGCGCCGCCCACACCCTTGTCCGCCCGGTGGCATCACCGATCGCGGTTGACGGGCGGTTACCGTGCTTGACCGCGCGTGTTAAGGGGGCGGCAAGAAACCGGCAATAACGCTCGGATCGAGGCCCTGCCCGCCGGGGCGGACGGCGCGAGAGGGAGCCTCACTGCGGCTTCGATGGCGAACCTCTATCATTTCCCCTTCTGCGCGAACTCCCGCTTCGTCCGGCTGGTCATGGCCGAGATGGGCCTGGAACCGCTGCTCATCGAGGAGCGCAGCTGGGACCGGCGCGACGAATTCCTGCTGATCAACCCGGCCGGCACCACGCCCGTCCTGCTGGAGCAATCGGGCACGGTCGTCCCCGGCGCGGGCGTCATCGCGGAATATCTCGACGAGACACGAGGGCTCGGCCTCAGCGGCCGCCGCCTCCTGCCGGAGGATCCGACCGGCCGCGTCGAGGTGCGCCGCCTGCTCGACTGGTTTCTCGTGAAGTTCGAGGGCGAGGTGACCGGCTACCTCGTGGCCGAGAAGATCGCCAAGCGCTTCATGACGACGAGCCAGGGCGGCGGTCCGCCGGACATGAACGCCATCCGCGCCGCCCGCACCAACGTGCGCTACCACCTGAAATACATCGGCTATCTCATCGCCCGGCGGCGCTGGCTCGCGGGCGACGACCTGTCCTATGCCGATCTCGCGGCGGCGGCCCATCTCTCCTGCGTCGACTATCTCGGCGACGTGCCGTGGGAAGAGGACGAGATGGCCCGCAACTGGTATGCGCGGGTGAAGTCGCGGCCCTCCTTCCGCGCCATCCTCGCCGACCGGGTCGCCGGCATGCCGCCGGCCGCCCATTACGCGGATCTCGATTTCTGAGCGACAAGCGGTTCTTCCACGGCGAACGGTTGCGCCGGCTGGTCGAGGACAGGGCCCGTCACTTGGGCTTCTGCGGCCTGCGCATCACCCGGCCCGACCGCGTCCCCCATCTGCCCGAACGCCTCGCCCACTGGCTCGCCGAGGGCGCCCACGGCACCATGGACTGGATGGAGGAGCGCGCGGACCAGCGCGCCAGCCCCGTCGCCCTGTGGCCGGGGGTGCGCAGCATCCTCGTGGTCGCCATGAGCTACCGGCCGGAGGAGGATCCGCTGGCCCTCGTCGCCCGGCGCGGGCACGGCGCCATCGCGGCTTATGCCCAGCGGCGCGATTATCACGAAGTGTTGAAGGGCAAGCTGAAGGAGCTCGGCGGCTACCTCTCGGCCAAGGCCGACGCGCGGGTGAAGGTCTTCTGCGACACCGCCCCCGTGATGGAGAAGGCACTCGCGGAGGCGGCGGGGCTCGGCTGGCAGGGCAAGCACACGGTGCTGATCTCCCGCGAGGCCGGCAACTGGCTCCTGCTCGGGGCGATCTACACCAGCGCCGAGTTCGAGCCCGACGCGCCGGGCGTGGACCGGTGCGGCTCCTGCCGGGCCTGCCTCGACATCTGCCCCACCGACGCACTGCCCGCGCCCTACCGGCTCGATGCCCGGCGCTGCATCTCCTACCTCACCATCGAGCACCAAGGGCCGATCCCGGCCGCGTTCCGCACCGCCATCGGCAACCGGGTGTTCGGCTGCGACGATTGCCTCGCAATCTGTCCCTGGAACAAGTTCGCCCGGCAGGCCGCCGAGACGCGCCTGTCCGCTCGCGACGACCTCGCCGCACCGGACCTGCGGACCCTCGCCGCCCTCGACGAGGCCGGCTTCCGGACGTTCTTCGCCGGTACGCCCGTGAAGCGCACGGGGCGAGACCGCTTCCTGCGCAACGTCCTCATCGCGGTGGGCAATTCCACCGAGCCCGGCCTCGCGTCGAGTGCCGTCGCGCGGTTGGCGGACGCCTCGCCGCTGGTGCGCGGCATGGCGGTCTGGGCCTGCGGCCGGCTGCTGGACGGGGACGCCCTGCGCGACCTGCACCGCCGCTTCGGGGCGGACGAGGCGGACGGGCATGTCCGCGAGGAATGGGCCTTCGCCCTCACCGCTGGACGCGAGGGGACACGCTCCCCATCTGCGCCGCATCACGAGACAGGAGCGCAGACGTGAGCCACGACGAGCGGGGCGGCATGCCCAGCATGCACGCCACCACGATCCTGATGGTGCGGAAGGGCGGTCGCGTCGTCATCGGCGGCGACGGGCAGGTGAGCCTCGGCCAGACGATCGTGAAGGGCAATGCCCGCAAGGTGCGCAAGCTCGCCAAGGGCGCGGTGATCGGCGGCTTCGCCGGGGCGACGGCCGACGCCTTCACCCTGTTCGAGCGGCTGGAAGCCAAGCTGGAGCAGTATCCCGGCCAGCTCACCCGCGCCTGCGTGGAACTGACGAAGGACTGGCGGACCGACCGCTACCTGCGCCGCCTGGAGGCGATGATGCTGGTGGCCGACCGCGACGTCAGCCTGCTCCTGTCGGGCTCCGGCGACGTGCTGGAGCCGGAGAGCGGCGTGATGGCGATCGGCTCAGGCGGCAATTACGCCCTCGCCGCCGCGCGGGCGCTCGAGGACAGCGCGCTGGATGCCGAGGCGATCGTCCGCAAGGCGATGGGCATCGCGGCGGAGATCTGCGTCTACACCAACGGCAACCTCGTCATCGAGGCGCTGGACGAGGCGGCGCGGTAGCGCGCCGCCGGACGGCTCAGGCGACGGCGCGCGACCAGCGGATGTCGCCGAGCCCTTCGCGGAAGGCGAAGCGCAGGAGGTGGTCCGAGACCACGTTCTCCAGGCGGGTGAGGTTCACCGGGTCGGCGCTCTCGATGCGCATCACGAGGGCGTCGGGCTCGGCGTTCAGGGTGCAGACGCGGTCCGCGCCGAAGGGCACCTTGCCCTGGTCGGCGGTGGCCTCGACGTCGAACTTGTGGCTCCAGTGGCGGCAGAGCTGCTGCAGGTAACGGCTAGCTTCGGTGGTCTGCACGCGGGCCAGTGAAGAGGGCATCGGATGACTCCGGATCGGTGGCGCTCGGCGGTCTGTCTCGCAACTGCGAAACGTCCGACGGCGAGAAGCAAGGGGCGGGCCTTTTCCTGAGGATCGTGGCCGCGCCCTCACCAGAAGGTCCAATCGACGCCTTAGCAGCAGGTTAACGCCAAGGTTCGATTGCGGCGGGTGTGTCCGCCGCGTCCCCGTTCTCCGCCGTCAGACGAGCCGAATTATGGCGCGGCGCACAAAAGTCGATTGCTGTTACGCACTCCCCGCAGGCGGCGGGACGACCTTGCCGGGGTTCAGCAGGCCCCTCGGGTCGAGGGCCGCCTTGATGTCCCGCATCAGGTCGAGGGCGACGGGCGGAGCGTAGCGGGCGAGCTCGTCGCGCTTGATGAGCCCGACCCCGTGCTCGGCCGCGATGGAGCCGCCGAGTTCGTGCACGATGTCGTGAACGATCCGGTTGAAGCGGGTCCAGTGGGCGAGGAACGCGGCCTTGTCCATGCCCACCGGCTGGCTGAGGTTGAAGTGGATGTTGCCGTCGCCGAAATGGCCGAAGCCGCAGGGGCGCAGGCCCGGCATGGCGGCGAGGCAGGCGGCGTTGGCCCGCTCCAGGAACTCCGGCAGCCGGGCGAGGGGCACGGACACGTCGTGCTTGATCGAGCCGCCCTCGCGGGTCTGGGCCTCTGGCACGGCCTCGCGCAGGTCCCACAGGGCGTTCGCCTGCGCCCCGCCCGACGCGATGGCGGCATCGCCGATCATCCCCGCCTCCAAGGCCTCGCCGAGGGCCGATTCGAGGTCGTGCCGGGCCTCTGAGCCCGGCCGGCAGGACGAGAACTCCACGAGGGCGTAGGCGCCGTGATCCCCGGAGAGGGGGCGCACCGTGCCCTTCCCGTGCCGGAGCGCGAGGTCGAGGGCGAAGGGCGGCAGGTATTCGAAGGCGGTGAGATCGCGGTCGGCCCGGTCGCGCAGGAACACGAACAGGTCGAGGGCGGCTTGCGGCGAGTCGAGACCCACGAAGGCGACCCCCGTGGAGCGCGGCTTCGGGAACAGCCGCAGGGCGACGGCGGTGACGATGCCCAGCGTGCCCTCCGAGCCGATGAAGAGCTGCTTGAGGTCGTAGCCCGCATTGTCCTTGCGCAGGGCCTTCAGCCCGTTCCAGATCCGCCCGTCCGCCAGCACGACTTCGAGCCCGAGGGTCAGTTCGCGGGCATTGCCGTAGGCCAGCACGTTGAGCCCGCCCGCATTGGTGGCGATGCCCCCGCCGATCCGGGCCGAGCCGCGCGAGGCGTAGGTGAGGGGGAACAGCATCCCCGCCGCGTCGGCCGCCGCCTGCACGGTCTCGAGGATCGCGCCGGCCTCCACGATGAGCGTCGCGCCGATGGGATCGACCGCCCGCACGGCCGTCAGCCGTTCCAGGGAGATCACCACGCCCCCCTGCGGCACGCCCCCGCCGGTGAGGCCGGTATTCCCGCCGAGCGCGACGAACGGCACCCCCGCCCCGGCGCAGAGGCGCACGGACGCCGCGACCTCCTCCGTCGAGCCGGGCCGGAGCACGGCGGGCGTCGCGCCGTGGAAGAGCCCGCGCCGCTCGCTGAGATAGGGCGCCAGCAGGTCGGGATCGGTCAGGACGTGGCGGTCGCCGAGGGCACCGCGCAGGGCGTCGAGGAGATCGGAGGGGGCGGGCTCGGTCATCGCATGAATTTTGCGCTCCACGGCCCGCTCAGCAAGCCCGGCCGGATGGCGGCCCGTGGCGGATGGCTTACAACGAGGCTCGCGCCCGGCAGCATTCCGGCCGCAGGCGACGCGAAGACTTGAGGATCCCGATGCTCTCCGTCATCCAGAATCCGCCCCGGACTACCCTGCCCATCGTCGGCAGCCAGGATTTCTTCCCGGTACGGCGGGTCTATTGCGTCGGGCGCAACTACGCCGCCCATGCCCGCGAGATGGGCGCCGATCCGGATCGCGAGCCGCCGTTCTTCTTCATGAAGCCGGCCGATGCTCTGCAGATCGTCGGCGCGGAGCCGACGCCGCATCCCTACCCGTCCAAGACCGGCAACTACCATTTCGAGGTGGAGATGGTGGCCGCGCTCTCCGGCGGCGGCACCGACATCCCGGTCGAGGCGGCCCTCGATCTCGTCTACGGCTACGCGGTCGGCCTCGACATGACCCGCCGCGACTTGCAGGACGAGGCCAAGAAGATGTCCCGCCCCTGGGACACGGGCAAGGCGGCCGATTCCTCGGCGCCCATCGGCGCGCTCCATCCGGTTTCGCTGATCGGGCACCCGACCAGGGGCGCGATCACCCTCTCCGTCGATGGCACGGTGAAGCAGAAGGGCGACCTCGGCGATCTGATCTGGTCCGTCGCCGAGCAGATCGCGTACCTGTCGAGCTACTTCGCCCTTCAGCCCGGCGACCTGATCTTCACCGGCACGCCCTCCGGCGTCGGCCCGGTGGAGCGCGGGCAGCGCATGGTCGCGGCCGTCGAGGGGCTGGGCGCGATCACCCTGGACGTCGTGTGACGAAGCGGCTGATCCTCGACCGCCCGGCCCTCCGCCGGCTGTTCTTCCTCGGCGCCCTCGCCACGCGGGGCGTCACCCTCGGCGTGCGCGGGATCGCGCTGGACGGGGAGGGGCGCGTGTTTCTCGTGCGCCACACCTATCTCAGCGGCTGGCACCTGCCGGGCGGCGGCGTCGAGCGGGGCGAGACCGCCGAAGAGGCGATGGTGCGGGAATTCCGCGAGGAGGGGGAAATCCGCACCGAGGGGCCGCTGCGGCTCCTTGGGCTGTTCCACAACAACGCGGGCTCCGCCCTGGATCACGTCGCGCTCTACGCGGCGCCGGCCTTCACCGTGCTGCGCCCGAAGGCGCCGGATCGGGAGATCGCCGAGAGCGGCTTTTTCCCCGCCGACGCCCCGCCCGAGGGCACGAGCCGGGGGACCCTGGCCCGCCTGCGGGAGTTCCGGGAGGGCCTTTCTCCAGCTTTGCGATGGTGAGCCGGAAAACGGGCTTGCGTCGCCCGTCGGAATGGTGTTTAGAGAGCGCCGCCGGGGGCCGCCGGCACGGACTTCCGGGGCGGCCAACAGCATAGTGAGCGGGTGTAGCTCAGGGGTAGAGCACAACCTTGCCAAGGTTGGGGTCGAGGGTTCGAATCCCTTCGCCCGCTCCAGTTTTCCCAACCAGACGACCGGACTAACGATAAGCCGCCTTCGGGCGGCTTCGTCGTTTCTGGGTGGCTTCAGCCGTGCCTTGCTTGCGGTGGCCGGGGGACGGTCTTAACGTCCGCGTATGGCAAGGCTCGACGATCCCCATGGCCGTGCAGCGGCCGCGACCCGGATGGATTTCGAGGTCAAGATCGCCAGGGATCGCGACCTCGGCGTCTGGTACGTTTCCGAGTCTGCGATCCCAGGTCTGAACGCCGAGGCCGCGACGTTCGACGAACTGGTGGAGATCATCACCGATCTCGTGCCCGATCTCGTGGCGGCCAACCACCTCGAGTCCGATGTCCCGGCGGGGCGTGGCATTCCGGTGCGCATCGAGCACCTCATCCACGCCAAACTAGCCTCTGCCTGCTGAAGTGCGCCCGTGGGCGGCAACCTCTACCCGACGCTCGTGCGCCTGCTCCTCGAAGCGCGCTGTGAGTTCGTCCGCCAGGGCAAGGGCTCGCACGAGATCTGGCGAAGCCCGATCACCAAGCGGCACTTCACCGTTCCCAGGAATACGCAGGTGATCCACACCGCCAACGCCATCTTGAAGGATGCCGGCCTGCCGAAGGCATTCTGAGGGGCGGTGGCCCCTCACACCCGCGCGGCGGCCCCGTCCAGTGCCGCGCGGATGCGGGGAAGGGCGGTGCGGGCGGCGCGGTAGCCGAGCCCGATGCCGTCGGCCGCGCGGTGGAAGTCGAACAGGCCGAAGGCCGCCACGTCCGGGCCGATGGCCACGTCCGGCGGGTCGCGCTCCAGGCGGGCGCGGGAGATGCGGTCCTGCGTGATGTTGAAGGCATCGAGGACCACGCTGGCGATGCCGGGCAGCGGTGCCGCCTCCGGCGGCGTGCGGGCGAAGCCCGGCAGGCGCCCGCGCACGGCGTGCAGGAGGCCCCGGCGCGGCGTGGGCACCGTCACCTCACGGACCACCGGCCCGCCCGTGTCGCCGTTGAGGTTCACGCAGACGACGACGTCAGCCCCCAGGGTCCGCGCCAGCGCCACGGGCACCGGGTTGACGAGTGTGCCGTCCATGAAGAACCGCCCGGCGATGTCCACCGGGGGGAACAGGCCGGGAATGGCGTAGGAGGCCCGCACCGCCTCGACCAGCGGCCCCTCGGTGAGGGCGACCTCCGCGCCGGTGCCGAACTCCGTGGCGACGCAGCCGAAGGCGATCCGCAGGGTCTCGATCCGGCTGTCGCCGAGGTCGGTCAGAAGGCGCCGCCGCAGGCGGTTGCCCGCGATGAGGCCGGAGCCCGGCAGGCGCGGGTCCACGAGGCGCACGACGCGGCCCCGCGTCAGGGAGCGCGCGAAGGTTTCGAGCCGGTCGAGCCGCCCCGCCGCGTAGCAGGCGCCGACGACGGCGCCGATGGAGCAGCCGGCGACGACGGTGGGCGCGAGGCCCGCCTCCTCCAGGGCGCGGATGACGCCGATATGTGCCCAGCCCCGCGCCGAGCCGCCGCCGAGCGCAAGGCCGAGACGCGGGCCGGTCTCGGCGGCACGCACCGGCTCGACGGCGCCGGGCGGGAAGACGGGTTTGGCCCACGCGGCGGGGCGCCGGGGCGCCTCGGCGCTGCGGGTCGGAATGGGAAAGGGGCGAGGAAGAGGCTCGCGCCGCTCGGGGCGGTGGTTCATTCCCCAGCGAGCCGCAGCCGCACCTGTCCGGTGTCCCGGTCGAGGGCGACGGTACGGTAGAAGCAGGCGCGGCGGCCCGTGTGGCAGCAGCCGCCATCGCCGCCGACCGCGACGGTGATCAGCACGGCGTCCTGATCGCAATCGGTGCGCATCTCGAGGACGCGCTGGGTCTGGCCGCTCGTGGCGCCCTTGCGCCACAGCTCGCCGCGCGAGCGCGACCAGTACCACGCCTCGCCGGTCTCGACCGTCCGCGCCAGGGACTCGGCGTTCATGTGCGCGACCATCAGAACGCGCCCGTCGCCGGCATCGACCGTGACGCAGGTCACGAGGCCGTCCCGGTCGAAGCGGGGCATGAACAGGTCGCCCTCCTCGACCTCGGCCTTACTGCCGGGTGCGGGGAAGGCGATGCGGGACGCGGGTGACGGGGCGGTCTCTGGCATGGCGAAAAGAAGCCGCGAGGGCTTATTTGGCTCCGCCACGGACGAGGGTCAGGAAGCGGACCTGCTCGTCCGGCGCGTTCTTGAACACGCCGCGGAACTGGGTGGTGAGGGTCGAGACGCCGGCCTTTTGCACGCCGCGCATGGCCATGCACAGGTGCTCGGCCTCCAGCATCACGGCGACGCCGCGCGGCTTGAGGATGCTCTCGATCACGTCCGCGATCTGCGCCGTCATCGTCTCCTGCGTCTGCAGGCGCTTGGCGAAGGCATCGACCACGCGGGCGAGCTTCGAAAGGCCGACAACGCCCTTGGACGGGTAATAGGCGATATGCGCCAGCCCCATGAACGGCACCATGTGGTGCTCGCAATGGGAGTGGAACGGGATGTCCCGCACGAGGACGATGTCGGAATAGCCCTCGACCTCCTCGAACACCCGCTCCAGCAGCGAATCGGCATCGATGCGGTAGCCGCCGAACAACTGCTCGTAGGCCTTGGCCACGCGGGCGGGGGTCTCGATCAGGCCCTCGCGGGTCGGGTCGTCGCCGGCCCAGCGCAGCAGGGTGCGCACGGCAGCCTCGGCCTCCTCGCGGCTCGGACGGCCCAGGGCGAGACCCTCGGGGACGCGGGTCGCGGAGGCCGGCTCCGGCGCGATCTCGGTCACGGCGGCGGCGCCGTCGCGGAACGGCTGATTATCGTTGCGCATGCCGTTCAGGGTCTGACCGTCGACGCTGTAGGAAAGGGATTTGAGGGCGGCATCCATGGCATCTCCGGCCCGCGCCACACGGGTCTTCATCGTGGTGCTGTCGGGCTTGGCGTACATGCGGATCGGGCTCGGGCTCTGGTGTGGGACCCGTGCCCGTGGCTGGCGCACGGACCGGTGCCCCGGATGAACTTGGGCGGATGAGCCCGACCTCGGCCTTGGGCGCGACCTCGGTCGACCGGCCGCCTCCTCGCGAAGCAGCGGCACATCGCCTATATCGTGTGTCCTGAGCAAACGCGCAATCCGACACCGGCTGCGCAGGCGGTCTAGCTGCCCTTATGCTTGCTCAACTGAGGCTTTAATGCTGGACGATATATACAACCGACGCATCTTGGAACTCGCCGCCGACATCCCGAGGCTCGGCCGGCTCGACGCGCCCGATGCGAGCGCCACCGCCCATTCCCGGCTCTGCGGCTCGACCGTCACCGTCGACGTGACCCTCGGCGCGGACGGCCGGGTGACGGATTTCGCGCAGGATGTCAAAGCCTGCGCGCTGGGACAGGCCTCCTCGTCGCTGATGGGACGGCATGTGGTCGGCACCTCGGCGGGGGATCTGCGGGGCCTGCGCGAGGCCATGCGGGCGATGCTGAAGGAGGGCGCCCCGCCGCCGGACGGCCCCTTCGCCGATTTCGCGGTGCTGGAACCGGTGCGGGACTTCAAGGCGCGGCACGCCTCCACGCTCCTGACCTTCGACGCGGTGGTGGATGCCCTCGATCAGATCGAGGCTAGGCGGAGGGCGGCGGCGTGAGCCTGCCGCAGCAGGCCGCGCGGCTCGCGCTGCGCACCTATCAGCTCAGCCTGTCGTCCCTGGTCGGACGCCAGTGCCGCCACTGGCCGAGCTGTTCCGCCTACACGGACCAAGCCATCGCCACCTACGGCGTCTGGCCGGGGGCGTGGATGGGTTTCGCCCGCTTCTGCCGCTGTGGGCCGTTCGGCACCCACGGCATCGACCTCGTGCCCGGCCGCCTGCCGCAGAACGCCGCGTGGTACCGGCCGTGGTCCTATGGACGCTGGCGCGGCGTCGAGGCTCCGCCCCTGCCGGAAGGCTCGCTGCTCATCTGCGAGGAGGTCGAGGAGCCGGCGCCCCCGCCGCCACCTCCCGCGTCGCCGGCCGAATCGCGGCCGGAGACCCGTCCGCTGGTGGACTTTCCCTTCCGCGCCCCGCCCTTCCGCTGGGAGTGACAGCCGGGCGTGTTCCACGCGGGACCGTGAAACCTAATCTGCGGCCTCCGGTTGATCGGGAAAGAGCCCGGCGCGGCCGGGCACCTCCAGAGATCGGGATCGGGCGCCATGACGACGGGAACCGAGGGCAAGAGCCACATCGACATCTTCGACCGCGCCAGCCGGGCCGTCTGGGCCCAGCATTTCGGCGTGAGCGAGGAGCGCCTGCGCAAGGCGGTGACCATGGTCGGCACCCGTGTCACCAGCATCACCGCCTACCTGCACCGGCCCGGATCCTGAGGACGCGCCGATGGCGCGGCGCGTGGCACCGGTTCGGTAGGGCGCGATGACCTCAGAACGGAATGCAGGCGGGGATGCCCCCGGCCGGGACGTGATCACCTTCGAGCAGATCCGGGAGCGCGCCTACGAATTGTGGGAGCGCAACCACCGGCCCGAAGGCTTGGAAATCGAGTTCTGGCTGATCGCTGAGCGCGAATTGCGCGCGGAGCGGGAGCGCGGCAAGGACAAGCGGGGCGGCAGGGCCTAGGGTGCCCCGCCGGCCTCGGCCTCAGTTGGCCGGCTTGATGAATCGGAACATGTTCGCCCGCGCCTCGTCGTCCATCTCGGCCTTGAAGGCGTGGCAGCCCTTCAGCGCCTCGGCGCGCTGGGCCGCCGGGCGGGCGTTGATCGTGTCGAGCAGCCGCTTGACGTTGGGCAGGCCGGCGAAGGCGTCCTCGCCGAGCACGAAGGGCACCATCCGCGCCCAGCCCCAGACTGCCATGTCGACGACCGAGTAGGCGTCGCCCACCATGAAGGACCGGCCTTCGAGATGCGTGTCCAGCACGTTCCAATGCCGGCGCGCCTCGTAGACGTAGCGGTCCATCGCATAGGCGCCCGCGTCCTTCGGCGCGAAATGCCGGAAGTGGACGCATTGGCCGGAGAACGGCCCGATGCCGGTGGCGACGAACATCATCCAGGACAGCATCTCGCCCCGCACCGCGCCGTTCTGCGGCGGCAGGAACTGGCCCGTCTTCTCGGCGAGGTAGAGCAGGACGGCGTTCGAATCGAACACCGTCGTCTCCCCGTCCACGATCGCCGGCACCTTGGCGTTCGGGTTGACCGCCGCGTAGGCGGCGTCGAACTGATCGCCCTTGCGGGTGTCCACCGGCACCGGCTCGTAGGGGAGGCCCAGCTCCTCCAGGCAGAGGGCGACCTTCATCGGATTGGGCGAGAGGTTGTAATAGAAGCGGATCACGCGCGCTCTCCGGGGCTGACGCCTATTCGGTGACGATCTTGTAGCTGCGGCCCGGCACGAGGGCCGCCCCGCGCTCCAGGCCGTTCAGGACGAGAAACCGGTCGAGGGCGCGGTCGGACACGACCATGCGCCGGGCAAGCTCCTCCGCATTGGCGCTGCCCGCCTGGACGATCTGCAGATGGGTCGGGCGCAGGGCCGCGACCTCCTCGGGCGGGACCTCGGCGAGGCTCGACACCCAGCGCTGGAAGGCAGCCTCTGGGTCGGCGCTGCCCTTGGCCGCCATGATCATCCGGTAGGTCGCGCCGCCGAGGCGGATCGCGGCGAGGCGGAACGTCCAGTCCTTGCCCCGCGACAGGGCGAAGGCGGCGGGATTGCCGTTCACGTCGCGGTTCTCGAAGCCGGCGGGGTCGAGGCTGTCGTTCCAGGTCGCCTTGAGCATCGCGTCGAGGCCCTGGCCCTCCTTGGTCTCGATCTGGTCGAAGAGGAGGCGGCGGTTGCCGTCCGCCGTGGTGCCGAGCACCGCCGAGCGGGTGTTCTCCAGGCTGAACCCCTCCGGCACCGCGAAGGCGATGCCGAGGCCGGAATGGATGAAGCGTCCGCTGCGCACCACGCCGTCGCGGGGGCTGTCCCCGTAGGCCAGCCCGTCGATGGCGGCGAGGTAGCGGCTGCGGTCGTCACTGCCGATGCCCGGCGCGCCGACCTTGCGCGCGGCGCGGGTGGCGAGGTTCACGCGCTCGGCCGTACCGGGATGGGTGGCGAGCATGTCGGGCTCGCCCGCCGTGCCGCCGCCCTGCTTCAACTGGACGGTGCGGTTGAGCGCCGTGAGGAACCGCGCCGCCGCGAAGGGATCGTAGCCCGCCGCCGCGAGGGTCTTCACCCCGGCGGCGTCGGCTTCCAGTTCCTGCTCGCGGGAGAAGCGGGCGAGGGCGAAGCGCGACTGGCTCTTGAGCTGCGCCCCCGTATCGGGATCGTTCAGCACGTCCGCCACCACCTTGCTCACCAGGGCGGAGCGCAGTTCCAACTCGCTGCGGGCGGTGGCGTGGTTGAGGGTGACGTGGGCGATCTCATGCGCCAGCACCGCCGCGACCTCGGACGTGTCGTTGGCGAGCGCCACGAGTCCCCGCGTGACGTAGAGCCGTCCGTTCGGCAGGGCGAAGGCGTTGACGACGGGCGAATCGAGCAGGGTGACGGCGTAACTCTGGTCCGGCCGGTCGCTGCCCTTGACGAGCCGGTCCGTGACCTCGGTCAGCAGGCGCGTGACGGCGGGGGCCTTGGCCTCGCCCCCGAAGGAGGCGACGAGCTTCTGGTGGTCGGCATCGGTCGCGCGCTCGCGGCCCGTCACCTTGGGCGCCCCGGCCGGCACGCGCACGGCGGCGGGCGTGCTCACCGAGCCGGTCTGGTCCGCCACGCAGGCGCCCAGAGCCAGGGCGGCGAGGCCGAGACAGGCCGCCCGCCGGAAACCGACCAACCCCCGCATCACGTCCATCGCGCTCAGCGCCGCACCCCAGAAACGTCCTGCCCGTGCAGCACCTCGATCGCATCGGGCGTCGCGGCCGCGATGACGGGGCCGCGCCCGATCTCGATGATTCCACGGACCCGCACGCGTGTGCCGTGCAGCGAGTCGGCAGTCAAACCATGGGCTGCCATCGTTCGCCAAGTGCGTTTCGTTACCGTGACGGTCAAGCCGTCGGCGCCCCGAGGGACGAAGTCGAGGTAGGTGCGCGTGCCGCGCTCGCCGACATGGCGGACGGTGCCCTCGATCACGGCGAAGCGGCCGGCCAACCGCCGGAGGGCGGGGCCGTCCTGCGCATCGGGGAAGGCTTCGCGCCACAGGCCGAGCCGGCGCCGCCGGGCGGCCTCCTCCACGAGGCGGAGGGCGGGGCGGCAGAGGGCGTCCGCCTCGCCGGGATCGACGACGACGAGGCCCGCCGCCACGAGGTCCCCGGCGAGGTCGGCGGCGTCGGCGAGGGCTTCGACGTCGACGCGCTCCCGGCCCCAGCGGTCGGGCAGGCCGCGCGGTGTCAGGAGGATGCGCTGCCCGGCCCTGGCCGAGAGCCGTTCACGTGCCGATTCGTCGTCCTCCGGCCAGCGGAGCGAATCGAGCACGGCCCGTCCGCCCGAGGCGAAGCGCAATTCGCCCCGGGGGCCGAGGCCCTCCAGGGTTTCGGTCCGGGCCGGGGCCGCGCGGCAATCGGGGTGGGAGACGAACTCGGCGGGGGCGGAGCACGGCCACGCCAGGAGCGTTAGAAGCGCCGAGTGACGCCGCAGACCCATGGCTCCCGGCCTCCGACGGTGTTGGCCGCGCTCCGTGGAGATGCTAAAGACGCGCGGTTGTCTCCGTAGCTCAGCTGGACAGAGCACAGGTTTCCTAGAGGTTCAAATTGGGCGTCGCGCCGGGAAACCGCGCGACGGATCCGCTCAAAGTCGGGGAAAGCTTCCGGCCCGGTGCTCCGGCACCACGGCCCTGCCGATCCCGAGCCAAGCCCGCCCCGGCGGGAAGGTGTAGAGACTAGACGGGCGGCACCTACAGGCCGAAAGGCCCAGGGTGAAGGGATAGTCCAGACCACGAACGCTCCGGCACCGGCCGGGCGGCGGCGAAAGCCGAGGTGGTACGAAACCTGGGGTCGCAGGTTCGAGCCCTGCCGGGGACACCATTTTTCTTTCCACCCCACCGCCGCACCATGCCGCGTGGCATCCCCCCTCAGGCGGACTTCCGTCCGCCTGAATCTTGAATACAATCGCCCGCAGAAGAGAGCCCGGACGAGGCTCGACGGGGGGAATTCGTGGCGGCAGGGACGGCTGAGACACCCCGCGCGGCGGCGCGAAAGGATGCCGGGCTGGCCCGGCGGCTCGCGGAACGGCTCAAGGGCGAGGCGCGCTTCGATGCCTTCACCCGCGGGCGCTACGCCACCGACGCCTCGATCTACCAGATCACCCCCGCCGGCGTGGTCCTGCCGCGCTCCGGCGACGACATCGCCGCGACCCTCCAGATCGCCGCCGAGCACGGCGTGCCCGTCATCATGCGAGGCGGCGGCACCTCGCAGAACGGCCAGCCCATCGGCACCGGCCTCGTCGTGGATTGCTCGCGCCACTTCAACGGCGTGCTCGATTACGATGCGGAGGCCGGCACGATCACTGTCGAGCCGGGCGTGGTGCTGGAACGGCTGAACGCCCGGCTGAAGGCGGATGGCTGGTTCTTCCCCGTCGAACCCTCGACGGCGACCCGCTGCACCATCGGCGGCATGGCCGGCAACAATTCCTGCGGCGCCCGCTCCCTGCGCTACGGCACGATGCGCGACAACGTGCTGGCGATCCGCGCCCTGCTGCCGGACGGCGAGCCCTTCGCCTTCTCCCTCACCGGCAACGATGCCACGGGCGTCGCCGGCTCGGCGCGGGCGGAAGACCTCGCGGCGCGGATGCTGCGCCTCGCCCACGACCACCGGGATGAGATCGAGGCGCGCTACCCGAAGGTGCAGCGCCGGGTCGGCGGCTACAACCTCGACGCGCTGGTGACGGACCGGCCGAACCTCGCCCACCTGCTCGTCGGGTCCGAGGGGACGCTCGCCGCCACCACGGCGGTGACGCTGAAGCTCTCCCGCCTGCCGACGCATCGGGTGATGGGCGTCTGCCACTTCCCCTCGTTCCGCGCGGCGATGGAGACGACCCGGCACATCGTCGCCCTCGATCCGGTGGCGGTGGAGCTGGTGGACAACAACGTTCTCGTGCTCGGCGCCGACATCCCGCTGTTCCGCACGACGCTCGCCGACATCACCCGCGGCAAGCCGAACTGCCTGCTGCTCGCCGAGTTCGCGGGCGACGACCTCGCGGCCCTGAAGCGCGACCTCAAGCGCCTCGACGCCTGCATGGCCGATCACGGCTTCCCGAACGCGGTGGTGGAGGTGATCGAGCCCGCCCGGCAGAAGCCGGTCTGGGAGGTGCGCGAGGCCTGCCTCAACATCATGATGTCGATGAAGGGCGATGCGAAGCCGGTCTCCTTCATCGAGGATTGCGCCGTCCCCCTCGAACACCTCGCCGACTACACCGACGCCGTGACCGAGGTGTTCACCAAGCACGGCACGCGGGGCACGTGGTACGCCCACGCCTCGGTGGGCTGCCTGCATGTCCGCCCGATCCTCGACATGAAGCTCGGCGGCGACGTCGCGAAGATGCGCGCCATCGCCGAGGAGACCTCGGAGCTGGTCCGCCGCTACAAGGGCTCGTATTCCGGCGAGCACGGCGACGGCATCTCCCGCTCGGAATTCGTGGAGCCGCTGTTCGGCGCGACCCTGGCCCGTGCCTTCGAGACGGTGAAGGACGGGTTCGACCCGGAGAACCACCTCAACCCCGGCAAGATCGTCCGCCCCCTGCGGATGGACGACCGCAGCCTGTTCCGCTTCAAGCCCGATTACGCGGTGACGGCGCCGGCCGAGACGGCCCTCGACTGGTCGGACTGGGGCGGCTTCGGCGGCGCCGTGGAGATGTGTAACAACAACGGCACCTGCCGGAAGCTCGCGGGCGGGGCAATGTGCCCCTCCTACCGGGTGACGAAGGAGGAGCAGCACCTCACGCGCGGCCGGGCGAACTCCCTGCGGCTGGCGATCTCCGGCCAGCTTGGGACCGACGCCTTCACCAGCCATGAGATGAAGCGGACGATGGACTTGTGCGTGTCGTGCAAGGCCTGCCGGCGCGAATGCCCGACCGGCGTCGACATGGCCAAGATGAAGGTCGAGTTCCTGCACCATTACCATGCCCGCCACGGCCTGCCCCTGAAGGACCGGCTGATCGGGCTGATGCCGCATTATGCGGGCGTGGCCGCGCGGCTCGCGCCGCTCCTCAACCTGCGGGATCGGCACCCGGCCTTGGCGGCGGTGTCGGAGCGGGTCACCGGCTTCTCGGCGCGGCGCACCCTGCCGCAATGGCGGCGGCCGTGGAAGGAGATCGGCGAGCCCGCCCACCCCTCCGACATCACGGGCGACTTCCGCGACGTGATCCTGTTCGGCGACACGTTCAACCGCGCCTTCGAGCGGGAGAACCTAGAGGCCGCCGAGCGGGTGCTCGCGGCGGCGGGCTACCGGCTGCACCGGGTGTTCCCGGCCAAGGGCCGCCGGCCCCTGTGCTGCGGCCGGACATGGCTCGCCTCGGGCCAGACCGACCGGGCGCGGGCCGAGGCGCGGCGCACCCTCGACGCGCTGCTCCCCTACGTCCGCGCCGGGGCGCGGGTGGTGGGGCTGGAACCATCCTGCCTGCTCACCTTCCGCGACGAGTTCCTGGCCCTGCTGCCGGGCGAGGAGGCGAAGGCGCTCGCAGAGCGGTCCCTGCTGATCGAGGAATTGCTGATGCGCGACCTCTCGGCGGGGCGGATCAGCCTGCCCTTCGTCCATCAGGGCGGCCGATTGGCGCATCTGCACGGCCATTGCCACCAGAAGTCCTTCGGCGTGATGGGCCCGGTGGAGTCGCTGCTGCGCTCCGTGCCCGGTCTCGATGTCCGGGTGATCGAATCGAGCTGCTGCGGCATGGCCGGGGCGTTCGGCTACGGCAAGGAGACCGTGGACGTCTCTTTCGCCATGGCGGAGCTGTCCCTGTTCCCGGCCCTGCGGCAGGCGGGACCTGAGGATCTCGTGGTCGCGGACGGCACGTCGTGTCGCCATCAGATCCACGACGGCCTGGGAATCCATGCCAAGCATGTGATCCGCGTGCTCGACCGAGCGTTGACGCCTCGACACTGAATACAGGTGCACCTACACATATTGTTCCAGTGGCCCGGTCGTGCGCGACTGGGCGGGTCCTGTGTGTGCGCATGAACAAGATCGAATCCGGCTTCGGCATCAGCCGCCGCTACCTCCATGACGAGGTGGCGGACCGTATGCGCGAGTTGATCCAGTCCGGCGAGATGGAGCCGAAGGAACGGATCAACGAGAGTGAGTTGACCGAGAAGTTCGGCATCTCGCGCACCCCCCTGCGCGAGGCGATCAAGATCCTCGCCACCGAGGGGCTGCTCGAATTGCTGCCGAACCGGGGTGCCCGCGTCGCGAGCATCACCGAGGCCGAGTTGGAGGACATGATCGAGGTCATCGCGGGCCTGGAGGCGACGGCGGGGGACCTCGCCTGCCGCACCATCACCGATGACGAGATCGACGCGATCCAGGTCGATCACGACGCGATGGTCGGCGCCTTCAAGGCGGGGGACGAGGCCGGCTACTTCGCCCACAACCGCCTGATCCACGAGGCGATCATGGCGGCGGCGCGCAACGGCACGCTGTCCAGCATCTACCTGAGCCTGTCGGGCCGGGTTCAGCGCTCGCGCTACCGCGCCCACCAAACCGAGGACCAGTGGCAGCAAGCGATGTCGGAGCACGAGCAGATGATCGTGCACCTGCGCGCCCGCGACGGCGCCGCCCTCGGCAGCCTGCTGCGCGAGCATATCCGCGGCAAGAAGCGGGTGATCGCGGCGAACTACGTGGACCTCGGCGCGGCCTAGGCCGCGTCCGGCGCCCTCAAGCCCGCCACGAGGTCGGCGAAGCGGTCGCCCTGCACGAGGACGTGGCTGCGCAGGCGCTCCGCCGCGAGAGCGTCGTCGCCGACGAGGATGGCCTCCACGATGGCCCGGTGCTCCGCGAGGGATTGCGGCAGCCTCTGGCGCACGCGCAGTTGCAGCCGGCGGTAGGGCGCGAGGCGGCGGTGCAGGGTCAGGGCCTGCTCCGCCAGGAAGGCGTTGCGGCTCGCCCGGTAGATGAGGCCGTGGAACACGTAGTTCTCGGCGTAATAGGCCTCGCAATCGTCGGACGCCGCCGCGCAGGCCGCGAGCGCCGCGTCCAGCGCGTCCCGGTCCGAGGCGCCGAGGCGCCGCGCCGCCAGCCGCCCGCAGGCGGCCTCGATCTCGGCCATGGTCTCGAACATCGCCACGAGGTTGTGCGGTTCGGGCGCGCTCACGATGGTGCCCCGCCGGGGCTTCGTCTCCACGAGGCCGCTCACCGCCAGTTGCAGCAGCGCCTCGCGGATCGGCGTGCGCGACACGCCGAACCGGGCCGCGAGCTGCACCTCGTCCAGGCGCGCCCCCAGGGCCAGCCGCCCCTCGACGATCTCGTCTTCGATCGTCTGCCGGAGATCCTGAGCGCGGCTCATCCTCCCCCTCCCGTCCTGGCGTCCGGGTTCGTTGATGCCCCGAATTGTGCATCCATTATGCGGAGGCGTTGACAAAATATACAAGAGGCCGTCTTCTGCATATCAGAACGGTATCGGTGAATACCGCAGCGCACACAATATTCGCCGCCATTGTGCGGCGCGGGAGGTGCCCATGACGCCCACACGACGCCATTTCGTCGCCGCGACCCTTGCCGCCCCGGCGCTCCTGCGCTTCGGCCTGAGCGGGGCGCAGGCCGCCACCACGATCAAGCTGTCGCATCAGTTCCCCGGCGGGACTATCGACGAGGGCGATTTCCGCGACCGGATGTGCCGGATGTTCGCCAAGCAGGTCGGCGAGAAGACCAAGGGCGCGCTGGACGTTCAGGTCTATCCCGGCTCGTCGCTGATGAAGACCAACGCCCAGTTCGGCGCCATGCGGAAGGGCGCCCTCGACATGTCGCTCTACCCGGCCCCCTATGCCGGCGGCGAGGTGCCCGAGATGAACATCGGGCTGATGCCGGCCCTCGTGACCTCCTACGAGCAGGCCATCGCCTGGAAGAACGCCCCCGTGGGCCGCAAGCTCACCGAGATCCTGGCCGCGAAGGGCATCGTGCTGGTCTCGTGGGTGTGGCAGGCGGGCGGCGTCGCCAGCCGCGAGCGCCCGCTGGTCGGCCCCGCCGACGCCAAGGGCATGAAGGTGCGCGGCGGCTCCCGCGAGATGGACATGATGATGAAGGAGGCGGGCGCCGCCACCCTCTCCATTCCGTCGAACGAATCCTACGCCGCCATGCAGACCGGCGCCTGCGACGCGGTCATCACGTCATCCACCAGCCTGATCTCCTTCCGCCTGGAGGAGTTGTCGAAGGCGCTCACCTCCGGCCGCCAGCATTCCTACTGGTTCATGCTGGAGCCGATCATGATGTCGAAGCTCGTGTTCGACGGCCTGCCCAAGGACCAGCAGGACGCGATCATGGCGACCGGCGGCGAGCTCGAGAGCTTCGGCCAGGCCGGTGCCAAGGCGGACGACACCCGCGTCGAGGAGCTGTTCGCCAAGGCGGGCGCGAAGGTCGACCAGATCGACGAGGCGACGCTCGGCAAGTGGCGTGACATCGCCCGCGCGACCGCCTGGAAGGACTATGCCGGGAAGAACGCGAACTGCGCCGAGCTCCTGAAGCTCGCGGAGCAGGTCGCCTAGCCGGAACTGTCACCGACCGGCCGCGCGGACAGGGATGAAATCCCGGCGTGCGGCCGTTTGATGGTCTGCCGCGGGTGCGGCCGACGGCGCAGGAACGCCGCGACCGAACAGGGGGGAAGCCGGTGATCACACGACGCCATGTCCTTGGCGCGGCCTCGGCGATGGGCGGCCTCGTCGCCTGTCCGGCCGTGCTGCGCGCGCAAGCGCCGAAGATCCTGAAGCTGTCGCACCAGTTTCCCGGCGGCACGCTGGAGGAGGGCGACGCCCGCGACCGCATCGCCCGCCGCTTCGCCGCCGAACTCGAGAAGCGCACGGGCGGCGGCCTGCAGGTCCAGGTCTACCCGACCTCGTCGCTCATGAAGACGCTGGCCCAGTTCAGCGCCGTCCGGAAGGGCGCCCTCGACATGAGCCTCGTGCCGCTCTCCTACGCGGGCGGCGAGGTGCCCGAGACCAACCTCGCGCTGATGCCGGCCGTCGTGGCGAGCTACGAGCAAGCCGCCAAATGGCGCGATGCCAGGATCGGTGAGGAATTCTCCAAGACGCTGGCCGAGAAGGGCGTCGTCATCCTCACCTGGGTCTGGCAGTCGGGCTCCGTCGCCTCGAAGGTGAAGCCGATCCTCGTGCCCGAGGACGTGAAGGGCGTGAAGGTGCGCGGCGGCGGGCGCGAGATCGACATGATGTTCCAGGCGATGGGCGGCATCGTCTCCACCATGCCGTCGAGCGAAATGTATATCGGCATGCAGACCGGCGCCCTGGAAGCGGCGATCAGCTCGTCCACCAGCCTGATCTCGTTCCGCCTGGACGAAATGACGAAGAACCTTACCGCCGGCCGGGGCCGCTCGTTCTGGTTCGTCCTCGAACCGCTGATCATGTCGAAGATCGTCTTCGACGGGCTGTCCCCCGAGCAGAAGAAGGCCATCGTCGATGTCGGGCGCGAGATGGAGGCGTTCTCCTTCGCTGCCGCCAAGGCCGACGACGAGGAACTCGTGAAGATCTACGGCGCGCGCGGCGTGCAGATCCACGACCTCAGCGACACCAACATCGAGAAGTGGCGCGACCTCGCCCGGGGCACGGCCTGGAAGGACTTCTCGGGCAAGAGCGCGCGCTGCGCGGAACTCCTCAAGCTGGCGGAGCAGGTTTCGTGAGTCACGGTTTCGACGCCGCCACCGCGATCTCCGAGGCACATGCCCCGCCCGAGCCGCGGATTCCCGGCGCCCTCGGGGCGCTTGATCGGATGTCGAAGGCCCTCAACCGCGTCATCATGGGGCTCGGCGGGCTGGCGCTGTTCGGCGCCTGCCTCGTGCTCAGCTACAGCGTGGTGATCCGCTACGTCTTCCACGAGCCGACCGAGTGGCAGGACGAGATGGCGGTGTTCCTCATCGTCGGCGCCACCTTCGGCTCGGCGGCGGCGGTGCAGGCCAAGCGCGGCCACGTCGCCATCGAGGCGCTGACCAGCCTGCTGCCGCCCGCCGTCAACCGGGTGCGGCTGGTGCTGGTCGATTGCGTCAGCCTCGCCTTCTGCCTGTTCTTCACCTGGAAAAGCTGGTCCCTCGATCACGAGGCCTGGGTCGATGGGCAGGTCTCGCAATCGACCTGGGGCCCGCCGCTCTGGATTCCCTACACCCTGATGGCGGTGGGCATGAGCCTGCTCTGCCTGCAGATCGCCCTGCAGATCGCCGAGGCGATCCGCTTGGGCCCGAGCGGCGCCGGCTGGGCCCGGCCGAAGATCGGTCTCGGTGCCGACATCAACCGCGACATGAGGGGACGCCCGGACGTGACGCCGGCCGGTCCCGACCCGATGGGGAAAACCGTCCGCACCGGCCAAAAGGCCGGTCAGGCTCGCGGCTGAGGCAGGGGACACACGATGAGCGTCGCGACGATCGGTTTCCTCTACGCCGGTGCCACCCTGGGGGCGATGCTCTCGGGCATCCCCATCGCCTTCGCGCTGGGCGCGGTGGCCCTGGCCTTCATGCTGGCCTTCATGCCCGCCGCCTCCCTCGATACGGTGGCGCAGAATGTCTACGAGGAGATGGCCTCCATCACCCTCCTCTCGATCCCGCTCTTCATCCTGAAGGGCGCCGCCATCGGCCGCTCGCGGGCGGGGCAGGATCTCTACTCGGCCATGCATGCCTGGATGCACCGCATCCCCGGCGGGCTCGGCATCGCCAACGTCTTCGCCTGCGCCCTGTTCGCGGCCATGGCGGGATCGAGCCCCGCGACCTGCTCGGCCATCGGCTCGGCGGGCATCCCGGAGATGAGGAAGCGCGGCTACTCGCCGGGCTTCGCGGCCGGCATCATCGCGGCGGGCGGCACGCTCGGCATCCTGCTGCCGCCGTCGATCACGATGATCCTCTACGCGGTGGCGGCCGAGCAATCCCTCGGGCGGCTGTTCCTCGCCGGCATCGGGCCGGGTCTCCTGCTGGTCGGCCTGTTCGCGACCTGGGCGATCTTTCGCTTCCGCTCCGAATACGCCACCGCCAAAACCGTGCTGGAGAACGGCGGACCGGCCTCGCCGATCCTCGCCGAAGACAAGTACAGCATGGCGCAGCGCTTCTCGACGCTGCCCCGCGTGGCGCCCTTCGTCATCCTGCTGACCGGCGTGATGGTGGCCCTCTACGGCGGCTACGCCACGCCCTCCGAGACGGCGGGCCTCGGCGGCCTGCTGGCCTTGGCCCTGATCGCGGCGATCTACGGCGTGTGGCGGGCGCGTGACGTGAACCCGATCCTCACGGCGACGCTGCGGGAATCGACCATGCTGATGCTGATCATCGGCATGTCGCTCCTCTACGCCTACGTGATGAGCTACCTCCACATCTCGCAATCGGCGGCGGCGGCGATCGTGGCGATGCAGCTCTCGCCCTGGCTGCTGCTGGTGACGATCCTCGGCCTCGTGATCGTGCTCGGCTTCTTCCTGCCGCCGGTCTCGATCATCCTGATGACCGCGCCGATCATCCTGCCGCCGCTCAAGGCCGCCGGGTTCGATCTCGTGTGGTTCGGCGTGGTGATGACGATCACGATGGAGATGGGGCTGATCCACCCGCCGGTGGGCCTCAACATCTTCGTCATCAAGAACATCGCCCCGGACATCCCGCTCTCGGACATCATCTGGGGCACGCTGCCCTTCGTGATCCTGATGGCGGTGGCCATCCTGATCCTGTGCCTCGTGCCCGGCATCGCCATGTGGCTGCCGGACCTGCTGCTCAGCAACACGCGCTAGGGGCGGGCGGGCTCAGGCCCGCGCGATCCCGGTCCGGTCGAGCTTGGCGAGCGCATCGCTCACCGTTTCGCCCCCGATCGTCAGGTCGGGGGCGATCTCGTTCAGGGGCACCAGCACGAAGGCGCGCTCGCGCACGTAACGATGGGGCAGGACGAGGCGCTCGTCCTCCACCGCCGCGCCCTCGTAGGCCAAAACGTCGATGTCGATGATCCGGGGCCCCCAGCGCTCCTCGCGGATGCGGCCAAGGTCGCGCTCGATGCCCTGGCAGGCGTCGAGCAGGGCATGGGGATCGAGGTCGGTCTCGATGGCGACCGCGCCGTTCAGGAACCAGGGCTGGTCCGTCTTGCCCCAGGGCGGGGTGCGGTAGTCCGGGGAGCGGGCGACGACCCGGATGCCGGGGACGGCGGCGAGCTTGTCCACCGCTTGGTCCAGCATCGCGGCCATGTCGCCGATGTTGCTGCCGATGCCGAGCCACGCCTTCACCGCGCGCCCTCCCGGCGGCGGGTGATGGTGACGCCGACCCGTTCCAGGATCGCGGGCACCGGGGCGCTCGGCTTGTCGATCCGCACGGTGATCGCCGCGATGGCCGGGAAGCCGGCCAGGATGTCCTGCGCGATGGTTTCGGCCAGGGCCTCGATGAGCTGGAAGCGGCGCTCCGTGGCGATGGAGACGGCGATGGCCGTCAGGTCCGCATAGCTGACGGTCAGGGCCACATCGTCTGCTTGGCCAGCGGGGGCGAGGTCGAGTTCGGCATCGAGGCCGAGATAGAAGCGCTGGCCCAGCACCTCCTCCTCCGGCAGCACGCCATGGCGGCCGAAGACGGCGATGCCCTCGACGCGGATGTGATCGCTCATGCCCGCGACTCCGGCCGCATCACCGCATCGACGACGCGCATCGCGTCCACATGGGCGGCGACGTCGTGGACGCGCACGATGTCGGCGCCGAGTGTCCCGGCCAGGGCATGCGCCGCGAGGGAGCCGTAGAGCCGGTCGGCCGGCTTGGTCTCGCGGTCGTGCAGCCGCCCAAGCAGCGATTTCCGCGAGACGCCGACGAGGAGTGGGAAGCCGAGCGCCCGGATCTCCGGCAGGCGCCGCAGGGCTTCGAGATGCTGCTCCCAGGTCTTGCCGAAGCCGACGCCGGGATCGAGCACGATGTCCCCGTCCGGGATTCCGGCCTTGCGGGCGATGCCGAGCGATCGGTCGAAGAAGGCGAGCATGTCGGCCACGATGTCGAGGCCGGGGTCGATGGTCTCGCGGTTGTGCATCACGATGACCGGGGCGCCATGGGCGGCGGCGACGGAGGCGATGTTTGGCTCGCGCTGCAAGCCCCAGACGTCGTTGACGATCCTGGCTCCGGCCGCGAGGGCGAGGTCGGCGGTGGACGCCTTGTAGGTGTCGATGGAGATCGGAATCCGAAGGTGCCCGGCGAGCGCGCGGATCACCGGAAGGACGCGGGCCTGCTCCTCCTCGGCCGGCACCGGCGTGTGGCCGGGTCGTGTGGATTCGCCGCCGATGTCGAGGATCGCCGCCCCTTCCGCCGCCAGCCTCTCGGCCTGCGCGCGGGCCTCGGCCTCGCCCCGGAACAGCCCGCCATCCGAGAAGGAATCCGGCGTGACGTTGAGGATGCCCATCACGAGACTTCGCCGCCCGAGATCGGGAAGCAAACCGGGGAGGGCGGGGGGGCGGGGTGTCTCGGTCACGGACCCGGTGTGCGGGAAACGGGGGCGGCGCGCAACGGGACGTCGCCTCCGAATCGTGGGCCTATCAGCCCCGGTAGCAGCGGATCTCGGCCTCGGCCTGGGCGCGGCGCAGGTCGGCGACCTTGTCGTCGAACACCTTGGTCGACTTGAACTCGTTGGCCCGCTGGCCGATGCCCTGGCGCATCGACAGGATCGTGCTCGCCTGCACGTACTTGTCGTAAGGCAGGATCGCCGCGAGCTGATCCACCGAGCAGGAGCACTTCTCCAGGCTGTCGCGGGTCTGCCCGTTGGCGGCCATGCAGCCGAAGACGTAATCCACCCGCGCGTTGGTCGGGTAATCGTTCTCCTCGGCGGCGCGGCCGGGCGCGGCGGCGAGGCCGGCACCCAGGGCGGTGAGGATCGCGAGACTAGCCAGCCTTCTGATCATAGCCGAGCTTCTCTTCCAGCAATTCGCCGCCATCCTTGGTCTTGGACACGGCTTCCATGGACACGATCTCGCCCGGGACCGAGGGCGAGGTGACGAAGGTGTAGGTCAGGTTCTCGAGGCCGCGCATGCGCTCGCCCATCGGATCGCCCAGGAAGGGCTGCATCTCGATGCGATACGCATCGACCTGCTTGCCGTCGAACGGGATCTTGACCGGAGTGACGGTCGCCTTCTCGCGCATACCCTTGCGGATCGCGAGCTTCAGGTAGCGCGGGTTCGCCTCCAGCACCTTGGAGAGCGCCATCACGTGGTTCTCGAGGAAGAGCGGCACGATGGGGTTGCCCACCATGTCCTCGAACGGCCCCGCCGGGCGGCGGTTCAGGCCGGAGAACATGGCGACATCCATGTTGCGGCCGTCGGGCTGCTTGCCCGGCTCGACCTTGATCGTCACCGTATCCTGCAGCGGCGCGCCGAAGGGACCCTTCGCGATGCCGGAGCGGCGCAGGTAATCGTAGGTGATGGTGCTGCCCGGCGCCGCGTTCTTCATCTGCGGCTGCTCGAACAGCAGGTCGGCGGCGCTGGGCGCGGCCGTGGCGTTGGCTTGCGTCGGCGCGGGCGTTTCCGTGGCCGACACGAGGGTCGGAGCGGACAGGCCGAGGGCGAGGGCAGCCGCGACGGGGATGAGTCTCACGAAGAGGCACCTTCTTTCAGCGGCGAGCGGATATTGCTGCCGATCGTGCGGTAGACGTAGTCGGGAGGCGTCTCGGCCGCCTCCTCGACGGCGAGGGCACGCACCTTGGCGTGCAACGGGGACAGGGAGCAGGCCGGATCGGTCGCCGCCGCATCGCCCGCGAGCGCGAGCGCTTGGCAGCGGCATCCGCCCCAATCCTTCTCCCGCCGGTCGCAGGAGCGGCAGGGCTCCTGCATCCAATCGGTGCCGCGATAGGCGGTGAAGGCCGGCGAATCGCGCCAGATCTCCCCGAGGGAGTGGTCCGTCACGTGCCAGAATTCGAGGCCGGGGATCGTTTCCGCCGCGTGGCAGGGCAGCACCTTGCCCTGGGGCGTGACGTTCATGAGCTTGCGGCCCCAGCCGCCGGCGCAGGCCTTCGGGTACTTGGCGTAATAGTCCGGCACCACGAGGTCGATGACGAGCTGGCCCTTCAGGCGCTCGCGGGCGGCCTCGACGATGCGGATCGACTCGTCCACCTGGGCCTTGTTCGGCATCAGCGCGGCGCGGTTCACGTAGGCCCAGCCGTAATATTGCGTGTGAGCCACTTCGAGGCGCTTGGCGCCCATCTTCACCGCGAGGTTGATGAAGCCCGCCACCTCGTGGATGTTGCCCCGGTGGATCACCGAATTCAGCGTCAGCGGCAGGCCGAGTTCCACCACCTTGGCGGCGAAGGTCATCTTCTGCGGCTGGGCGTTCTTCAGACCACCGATCTTCTCGGCATTGGCCGCATCGACGCCCTGCACCGACAATTGCACGTGGTCGAGGCCGACGTCGTAGAGCGCCTGGAGCTTGTCGAGCGCGCCGCCGACGCCGGAGGTGATCAGGTTCGAGTATAGGCCGAGATCTGCGCAGGTCTTGGTGATCTCGACGATGTCGTTGCGGGCGGTGGGCTCGCCGCCCGACAGGTGGACGTGCAGCACGCCGAGTCCCGCCGCCTCCCGCAGCACCCGCTGCCACGTCGCCGTGTCGAGTTCCCCCGAGCGGCGGTCGAGTTCCAGCGGGTTCGAGCAGTAGGGGCAGCGCAGGGGGCAGCGGTGGGTCAGCTCCGCGAGGAGCCCCACCGGTGCCGGCGCGTCCGGGCGGATCGGCGCTTGTGCGTTCATCGCTCCAACACCCGCTTCTCCGCGAGGCCGTCGAGCATCACGCAGATATCCGCCTCGATCGCGCGCGGATCGGCGGCGTAGATCGTGCCCAACTCGTCGGCGATCTGGGACACCGTGCGCGACCCGTCCACCAGCTTAAGGACGGCGACGGCGTTGTCATCGAGGTCGAAGGTGCGCTCGGGGGCGAGCAGCACATACTTGCCGCGGGTCTCGTCGTTGCGCAGGCGGACGCCGCGCGGCAGGCGCGGTGTATCGCCCGGCACGGTCTTGCGCGGGCCGGCGGCTTCCGCCTTGGGCGCGTCCGCCCCGGCGACGAGGCCGACGCCCGGCTGCCACGCATCCGGCGGGATCATGCCGGGGGCCACGTAGGCGAAATAGAGCGCGTCGAGCTGTACCCAGAGGACGTTGCATTTGAAGGTCAGCGCGGCCATCGCCTGCCGCTGCAACTCCGGCGTCGTCGCGTGCTTCTTCACGTAGTCGAGGGCGAAGTCGGCATCGCGCGGCGCCTGGGTGAGGCGCTTGTCGAAGTACGCGAGCGTATCCTTCGTGATGAAGTCGTAGTTCTTCAGCATCCCGGCGACACGCTCGGAGATGATGGTCGGCGAGAACATCTCGGTCAGCGACGAGGCGATGGCCTCCAGGAGCGACCGCTCCGAGACGAAATGCACATAGGCTTCCACGGCGAACTTGGTCGCGGAGAGGATGCCGTTCGTGGAGAGCACGTAGTCGCGCTGGAAGCCGACGCCCTCGGCGAGCTTCAGCCAGCGCTCGATGCCGCCGTCGCCGGGGCCGTCGCCGTCGTGATCGACGATGCGCTGGCGCCAGATCCGCCGCAACTCGGCATCGTGCATCCGGGCGAGGACGGCGGAATCCTTCACCGGGATCATCGCCTGGTAATAGTAGCGGTTGAGCGCCCAGGCCCGGACCTGATCCTTCGAGAGCTTGCCGTCATGCAGCAGGCGGTGAAACGGGTGCAGGATATGGTAGCGCCGGGCGCCGATGTCGCGCAGGGCGGCTTCCATTTCGTCGCCGGTGAGGAGGCGTTCGCTCTCCGCGGCATCCGGGGTCGGGAAGATGGCGTTCATGGCGTTTCCGGCGTCCGACTTCGGCTCGTGCCCGATGGTCTTGTGACCGACTTCTTGGCGTTGCCCGGACCGAGTGCACGGCCCCAGACCGGGGATGTGGGTACGAGACACGCCCACTTAAATGGTGCGCGACGCTCAGAGCTGTAGGGCCAGCCCGTCGTGAGCGACCGTCCAACCCGCCAATTCGACGTCGGCCCGCTCGGCCGAGCCCTCCACGAGGACGGGATTGGTGTTGTTGATGTGGACGAAGACCCTGTGCCCGATGGAGACACCCGACAGGGCCTCGATCGAGCCGTTGTGGCCCCGCATCGGCACATGGCCCATGCGCCAGCCGGTCTTGGTGCCGACGCCGGCCCGGATCATGTCGTCGTCGTGCAGCACCGTGCCGTCAAAGAGCAGGGCATCCGCCCCGTCGAGGCGGGCTCGCACCGCGTCGTCCACCAGGGCGCAGCCGGGAATGTAGGCGAGGCGGCGCCCGTTCGCCTCGATCATCGCGCCGACCGTCGTCTCGGTCGCCGCGCCGATCTCGACCTCGGCGCCCTCCAGCCAGAGCGGCACCTTCCCCGGCACCGCGAACAGCGTCACGGTGAGGCCGGGCAGGGGTTCGAATGTGCTCTCCAGGGCGACGCTGGTGCGCTTCACCACACCCTCGGCCATCACGTCGAACACGCGGTTCGCGTTGACGGAGTCGAGGATGCCGGAGGTCGCATAGAGCGTGTAGGGCTGGCCCTCGCGCAGGGTCAGCAGCCCAGCCACATGGTCGACATCGCCGTTCGTGAGCAGCACGGCGCGGATCGGGGAATGACGTAGCCCCTCGCGCGGATGCATCACGCTGTTGTCGAACAACTGCTGGCGGATGTCTGGCGAGGCATTGATCAGCAGCCAGTCGTCGCCATCGGCGGACACGGCGATACTGGATTGCGTCCGGGGGCGGACGCGCTCCGGCTCGCTGCGCGCGAGGGAGCAGATGGGGCAGCGGCAATTCCATTGAGGAAGCCCGCCGCCCGCAGCGGAGCCGAGAACTACGACGCGCATGGTGCGTCTCCCGTGTTCCCGGCCCGCCTGAAATCAGTTGAAGGTGTCGATCTCGGCCGACTCGTAGCTCGTCACTTCCATGCCGACGCAGATCTCGGACACAACGGGGGCAGCCCAGGCCATGGTGTTTCTCCTTAGTATTTCGTTCACCGAGCGTCCTCAGATCAATCCTAAGAGGACCCTAAGACACTGATGGCGCTCTCGTTTCTGGCGCAGGACTGATATTGTCCATTTGCCCTTCGCATTCAAGCACCAAATTGCCGGATCATCCCAAATTTTTCGTGAGAGGTGAGCCGAAGGGATTGATCCGACAAAATAATTCCGCTCGGACCCCCGCTATCCCCCAAAGGTCCAAGACAGAACGTCACTGCCGGAAATCCGGCCCCCGGGATTCCAGCATGAAACCCTTGCCGCGCACCGTGGTGAGGACTGGACCGCCGTAGCGGACAAAATCGGCCATCTTGGAGCGGAGATAGCCGATATAGACATCGACCACGTTCAGGGAGAGCCCGCCCTGGCTCGCCCAGAGCCGGTCGAAGATCTCGGCGCGGGAGACCGGCTTGCCGAGGCTGTCCATCAGCATGGCGAGGAGTTCCGCCTCCCGCGGGGTGAGCCGGGCGCTGGCCTCGCCGCAGGTGACCTGCCGGGTGTCGAGATCGAAATGCAGCCGGCCGGCGACGAGGCGGGAGCGCGGCGCCTCTGCCTGCTGGCGGCGCATCAGGTGGGTGCGCAGCCGGGCGACCAGCTCGTCGAACTCGAACGGCTTGACGATGTAGTCGTCGGCGCCGAGCGCCAGACCCTCGGCCCGGTCGCGGATCTCGTCACGGGCCGAGAGGAACAGGATCGGGCCGGAAAAGCCGCCCTCGCGGAGGGAGCGGCAGACATCGTGGCCGGACCCGTCCGGCAGGCCGACATCGAGGAGCACGGCACCGGGGGCAGGATCGCGGGCGGCCTTCAGGGCGTCGCCGACGCTGTCGGCGGTGCCGACCTCGAACCCCTCGGCTTCCAGGCCACGGGCGAGAAGGCCCCGGATATCGATGTCGTCCTCGACGATCAGGATCCGCGTCATGCGGCCGGCTCCCTCAGCTTCCCTCCGGCACCCGTCTGCACGGACGCCCGGTCCATCCATGCCGGCTCGGCGGCGGGAATGTCCAGGCGGACGCGGGCGCCGCGTCCGGCCCCGCCCTCACCAAGATGCAGCGTGCCGCCATGCTGCTCCACCACCCAGCGGGCGAGCGCGAGGCCGATGCCGAAGCCGGTCTCGTCCGGGGCGGGGGCGCCGTCCACACGCTTGCCGCGCTTGAACCGCTCGGTCAGTTCGGCCTCCGGCGCGCCGAAGCCCGGCCCGTCGTCGGTGACGGTGATGCGCGCCGCGTTCCCCTCGACCCGCGCCAGCGCGACCTCGACGCGGGTGAGCCCGGTGGCGTGGCGCAGGGCGTTGTCGATCAGGCTCTCCACCGTCTGGCGCAGCCATTCCCGGTCGGCCACGCATTCCACGTCCTCGGCACCGGGCACGAGGTCGAGGGCGACCCGGCGGCGGGCGGCTTCGGAGGACATCGTGTCCACCGCCTCGGCCAGGACGGCGGCGACGCCGAGCGGGCGACGGTCGAGTTCGATCTCCCCGGATTCGGAGCGGGCGACGCGGAGCAGATCCTCCACCCGGCGCTTCAGCCGCTGGGCGCGCTTGCGGATGGTGGTGAAGGCCGGCGTCGGGTCGGCGGCGCGGGCGGCGCCCCGCATGGCGATGTCGCATTCGCCGAGGATGACGGTGAGCGGCGTGCGCAATTCGTGGCTGACATCGGCGAAGAAGCGGCGACGGGAGCGGTCCACCGCCTCCAGCCGGGCGTTGGCGGCGCGCAGATCCGCCGTGCGGGCGGCGATGGTCGATTCGAGGGCCGCCCGGTCGGCCGCGACGTGCACCTCCCGGCGGGAAAGGCGCGCGGCCATGCGGTTGACGTTGGCCATGAGCAGGCCGAGCTCGTCGCGGGATTGCACGGGCAGGCGGGTGTCGAGGGCGCCGCGCCCGATGGCGCTGGCGGCGAGCCGCACCTCCACGATCCGCGCCAGGATCGGCCGGGTCAGCATGCGGTAGAGGATCAGGAGCAGAACCAGAGCTGCCGCCACGGCGACCACCGCCGCGAGCCGCAGGCGGCTCGACAATTCGCGCGCCTCCTCGGAGCCCCGCGTCATGCTCCGCCGCTCGGCCTCGATCAGGAAGGAGAGCGGCTGGCCGGTCATGGCCCCGAAGCCGTTGAGGGCGCCCTTGATCGAATCCTGGCGCTTCTCCGGGTCCATCTGACGGCTGATGAGCGAGACCTGCCGGTCGAGGACCGCCCGCGCCCCGCGCAATTGCGACATCGGCCGCGAGCGCATGGCGTATTGCATCCGGTCGGTTGGGTCGTCGCTCGGCGGGAAGGAGCGCGCCATGGCCTCGTCCACGGCGATCAACGCCTTGTCGACGTTGGCGCGGGCGATGGCCATGGCCTCGGGTTGGCCGTCCGGGTTGCCCACCGTCTCCACGGCGGCGAGGCCGAACTGGGTGAGCCGGCCGGAGAGTTCCGCCAGGAGTTCGAGGCGCCCCTGGGCGGCGAGCGTCCGGTCCACCGTCCGCTCGGCCAGCCCGATCGAGGCCAGCACGGCCGCCGCCGCCAGCAGCACCACGATGGCGCTGACGGCGAAGAGGATCGCGAACCGGGCCTTCAGCGAGCCCATGGGCGCAGGCCCCTCACGGCTTCTTGGCCGCGCAGCGCCACTTCGCGACGTGCCATTCGGGATTCTCGTCCTGCCACTGGGCGAGCACGCTCTGCGAATTGCGCAGGCAGACGAAGGCGTTGGCGGACCCGCCACCCACCGGGATCTGCTCGTCGCGGCAGGTGGCGGGCTGGGCGATGAGACAGGCGGACAGAAGCAGCAGCAAGGGCGATCTCCCGAATGCCGGCCATCGTCTCGGGCCGGCTTGCGCTCAGCATAATCCGGCCCGGCTCCGTGTGGACAGGGCCAAGGCCCGCGCCCAGGGAGCGCAGGCCCGCCGTCAGCCCGCGACCCAGATCTCGCCCTTGGCCAGGGTCGCGAGGTCGCCGGAATAGCGCCGCAGGGGCCTGTCCAGCAGCGCGGCGTGCGCCTCGCTCACGGCGCGCAGGTGCTTGCCGAGGAGACGCAGGAACACGAGGTCGTGGCTCCCGGTCTCCACGAAGGTCGGCGACAGGGTGCCGTGCTTGCCGGTGACGAGGGTACCCCGGCGCATGCCGTAGCCCGGCAGGTCGCCGACGTCGAGGGCGGCGATGGTGCCCGCGATCATCCGCGCCCCGGCATGGGCGCCGGCCTGGCCGACCAGGATCAGCCCCCGGCGCATCCGGTCGCCGCAATGGTCCCCGGCCCGGCCACGCACGATGAGCGTCGCCCCGTCGAGCCCGGCCTTGGCCGCGTAGACGGCGCCGCCCGCGTAGTCGCCCGCGTCGCCTTCGATGGTGATGGTGCCGCCGGTGGCGCCGGAGGCCGCGTAGGGGCCGGCATGTCCGGTGACGGTGAGCGTGCCCGACGCCATGCCCGCGCCGAGGCGCTGGCCGACATCGCCGTCGACGCGGATCGTCCCCCCGGAGAGGGAGGCGCCGACCCGGTCGAGGCGTTCATGCCCGCCCTCGATGGTCAGGCTGTCGGAGCCGTCGAGGGAGACGGCGAAGCAATCGCCGAGCTTCACGCCCCGGCGGCTGGTGCCGACCTCGAGCCGCTCAGCCTCGGCCGGGGTGAGGCCGCTCAAGGCGAGGGGGGAGATGGAGAAGAAGTCCAGGCGCTCGGGGGGCGCTTCGCGGAGCGTGAGGGTGCTCAAGGCTCAGCCCTCCTGGCCGGCGGCCGGCGCGAGCAGGTCGCGCAGGTGGTAGTGGTGGCGGCCGAGATTGCCGCCGTAATTGCCCGCCGTGACGGCGATCAGCCCGTGCCGCTCGCCGATTTCCGTGGCGGCGTGCAGCCCCGCCCGCATGGAATCGGACACGCCCTGCGAGGTGAGGGCATCGATGACGATCTCCAGCACCACGCCGCATTCGGGCGGCAGGGCGGAGCCGGCCCGGCCCTTGAGGGTCGGGCAATAGGCGTCGTTGGTGGAGGCCATCATGCCCTTGGTCCGTCCGCCGACCTTCGAACCGGAGCGGACGATGCCGCCGGGGAAGGGCAGGATCGCGCCGGGGATGGAGGAGGCCGCCTCCACCGCGATCTCGGCGACCTTCAGCGTCTCGGCATGGGTGCGGCCGAGGAACAGCAGGTTGCCGCCGCCCACCGCGCCCTCGACGGCGCGAACCGAATCCTCGCAGAGGAATTCGCCGTCCATCACCGGGATGCGCCAGTAGCGGCGCTCCTTGCCGGTCTCGTCGGGCATGCGCTTGGCGATGGCGAAGCCGTCACCGAAATAGCGGATCGCGCCGCCGAGCTTGATCTTGTTCGGCCCGTCCACGCCCGCGTAGCAGGCGGTGCCGGGGCAGGTGAGGATGCACTGGCCGACCCGCTTGATGAGCTGGTCCTTCAGGCCGTTCGGCTCGAAGCCGAACAGCAGGATGCGCACGCCCGGCCGTCCGTCCGGCGTCTGGTCGGGGGAGAGGATGGCGTCGATGCCGGCCTCGGCGCCGCAGCCGATCACCGAGGTGGCGAAGCCGGTCATGGTCGTGGCCGCGATCATCGCCCATTTGGGCGTGTCGTTGGTGACGACGATGGCCGTGCCCGCGACATCGAACGCCTCGGCGAAGGTGTCGATGACGCGGATGCCGTTGAGGGTGAGGTCAGACATGGGGTGCGGCTCGCTGGTCACGCCCGACATGGCACGGCCTCGAAGGTCGGTGCGTCGAACGCCTCGTCCGGCACGGTGAAGCTGTCGAGCCCGGTGCCGAAGCGGTCGGTGAGGTAGGAATCGGTGCGCTTCTCCATCGCCCCATCGGACTCGACGGTGAGCGACAGGGTGCGGCCCGCCCGCCAGTCCACGACCTCGCCGTCCTCGACGATCGGCGTGCCGTCCTTGAGCACGAGCTTGGCGGCGGTGAACATCGCCGTGCGGTTCGGGTCGTCGCGGTAGACCGCCACGTCCGCCCGCGCCCCGGCCCGCAGGTGCCCCCGGTCGTCCAGGCCCAGCAGCTTCGCCGGCCCGGAGCGGGTGAGCTGCGCGATCTCGGAGAGGGTGTATTCCCGCTCGATCCCCGGCAGGCCGCTGCGCTCGCCGACGATGCCCGGCAGCGTCGCGATCTCGCGCTCGCGCTCGGACCTGTCCATCAGCAGGTGGATGATGCGCGGGTATTGCGTGAACGGGCCGCCGTTCGGGTGGTCCGTGGTGAGGATCGTCCGCTCCGGGTCGGGCGACAGGAGCATGATCTCCAGGCCGATGGCCCATTGCAGCGAGGACGTCGGCCCCTTCGGCCGGTAGAGGAACGGCACCACGCCGCCGCCCTCCGCGTCGCCCGCGTTCAGCACCCACTTCTTCGGGTTGGCACCCTTGCGGCCGGCGAACTGGCGCAGGATGTCGAGGGAGACCGTCACGGTCTGGCCGAACACCACCTGCCCAATATCGAGCGTGGCCTGCGGGTTGTCGCCGATGGCGCGGGCGATCCGCTCGGCGGCCGAGCGGAAGCCCTTGCCGTCGTCGGTCTCGCCATAGGCGTAGAACTGCGCGTGGGCGAAGTGGATGCGCCGCCCCTCCGCCGCGTCGAGGGTCGCCATGAACGAATCGTCGGCGCCCGGCAGGCCCAGGTTGTTGCAGTGGACGTGCAGCGGGTGCGGTACGCCGATTTCCTCCACCGCATCGAGGAGCGCGCCCATGATCTTGCGCGTCGAGAGCCCGTAGCAGGGGATCTCGTCATCGAGGGAGAGCTTCAGGGCGCCGTCCTTGAAGGCCGAGGCGCCGCCCGCGTTGATGCACTTCACCCCGAGCCCGCGCGAGGTCGCGACGTTGAGGGCCACGAGGTCCCTCACCGCCGCCTTGCCCTCGCCGTCGAGGAGCAGTTGCAGCAGCTGGTCGTCGTTGCCCATCACCGTCAGGGCGCCCCTGTCGAGGAGCGGGATGTCGGCGAGTTCGAGTTGCGTGGCCAGCGCATGGGTCGGCGGCATCGCCGGCTCGACGGCGGTGGTGTAGCCCATCCGCGCATAGGTCGAGCCGATCCAGGCGGCGGCGCCACCGGCGTGGGCGAAGGGGTGCCCCTCAGGCGCCGCCTCGCTCACGTAGAGCTCGGGCAGCAGCAGCCGCGAGGTGATGACGTTGCCGCCCGCGATGTGCGAATGCACCTCGACGCCGCCCGCCATCACGACGCAGCCCGCCGCGTCGATCACCCTGTCGGGCTCGCGCCCCGGTGCCTCGATCACCCGGCCGTCCTCGATCCAGACATCGCCGACGGCGTCGCGGGACGCGGTCGGATCGACGACGCGCCCGCCCCGGATCACACTCAGCATGCGGTGCCACTCCTCGCAGCGAGTCGGTTTGTCAGACGTCCCAGCACGGAGGCGGCCGTGGGCCGATCCGCCGGGGCGGATCCTCCCGCCTGAGCCGGCCAGTAGGTGAGGGCGCCCCGCGTCTCGTTCCACAGCACCCCGCCGACGTCGCGGCCGGGCACGCCCACGGCGATCACCACCTCGGCGGCATCGGGGCTCGCCTCGCCGACCAGCGCCACGGAGGGCACCTGCCCGAGCCAGTCGGGCCGGGGGGCGGGCAGCGAGGACAGCCACAGGGCGGCATCGGCCTCGCCCGCCGCGACCTGCCTTGCGGCATCGAAGCGCCAGGGATCGTGCTCGGGCACCTTGCGGCCGAGGCCGACGCGCGGGGCCTGCCCCGTCGTCCAGGCCGAGACGGGCACCACGGCCCTGTCCTGGTTCCGGTGGCCGCCGGAGACCGCGAGGGAGAAGGCACGCGTCCGGTCGTTGAGGTCGGTCACGAGCCCCTGAACGGTCTCGACACCCATCTCACCGATCTCGGCGGGATCGTAGAGCACCACCACGTACTGCGCGGCGGCGAGCTTGGAGGCCAGCACGGCGGTGGGCGACTCGTCGGCGAGGTGCCCCCGGAAATGGGCGCGCAGCCGCGCCAGGGCCGGCAGCACGCCGCCCTCGTTGGCCCCGTCCAGCGCCAGGATGGCCCGCGCGGCACCCGCCGCCCGGCCCCGCGTGGGGGCACCGGCCTCGATGCGGCCGAGAAGCTCGCTCTTCGCAGGTTCTGAACCGAGCACGAGCACGGCGTCGGCCCGGCCGACCGCCTCGGCCGGCGTCGAGGTCATCGCGCCGACGCGGGCGAGGGCGCCGAGTTCGGCATAGGTGCCGGCCGCGCCGTCCGTGTCGAGGGAGGCGCCCACGCGCCCGGCAAGATCGAAGGCCGCCCGGATGGCGGAGACTTCGGCGTTGAGGCCGGCGATGACCGGCATCCGTGCCGCGCCCAACAGGTCGGCGGCCGCTGCGATGGCGGCGTCGATGTCGGTGGCCGCGCCTTTGACCCAGGCTGGCATTGCTCCCCTCGCTCGATCTTTCTTGCGACCCGCGGGGTCGAGGCCCCGGGAATCGTGAATCTCTGTCGGGCGGGCGACGGCCGTAAGACCGGAGGAGCGGGACGTTTCGTAAAGTCCCGCCGGCTCGGAATGGCCTGCCCGCCGGGCCCTTGCCCGGACGGACGGCAAACTCGGCACGCCGTCGCGGGCCTAGGTTTGCCTTCATCGGGCGCGTCCGGCAAGGGCCTTGGCGGTTGCCCCGCCGGGTTTCCCGTGTGAGAAGCGCGCCAGTTCCGACGCCAGACCCGGAGGAAGGGGATCGCCGTGTCCGACGTCCCCGATTCCGCAGCGGAGAGCGTGCGCATCGAAGCGCCGGCCCGGCTGCATTTCGGCTTCCTCGACCTGCATGGCGGCCTCGGCCGCCGGTTCGGCAGCGTCGGGCTCGCCATCGACTCCCCCTCCCTGATCCTCACGGCGCGGCCCGCCGACAGCCTCCAGGCCGAGGGGCCGGAGGCCGAGCGCGTCCGACGCTACGCCGAGGCCGCCGCCGCCCATCTCGGGGTCGGCACGCGGGTCGCTTTCCGGGTCGAGCAGGCGATTCCCGCCCATGCCGGGTTCGGCTCCGGCACGCAGCTCGCGCTTGCCGTCGCGGCGGCCCTGGCGCGGCTCGCCGGGCGGCCGTTCTCGCCGGAGGACTTCTCGAACGCGCTGGATCGCGGCAACCGCTCGGGCGTCGGCCTGCGCGCCTTCACCGAGGGCGGGCTGATCGTCGATGGCGGGCGCGGGGCCGATGCCGCGCCGCCACCGGTCATCGCCCGGTTGCCCTTCCCGGAGGCATGGCGCCTCGTCCTGATCCTCGACACCAGCATGGCCGGCGTTCATGGCACGCGGGAGGTTGAGGCGTTCCGCGATCTCCCGCGCTTCCCCGAGGCCCAGGCCGCCGAGATCTGCCGCATCGTGCTGATGCAGGTGCTGCCCGCCTGCGTGACCGGCGACGCGGATGCCTTCGGCGCCGGCATCACCCGGATGCAGGATCTGGTGGGCGACCACTTCGCCCCGCACCAGGGCGGGCGCTACGCCAGCGCTTCCGTCGCCCGCGTGCTCGAACAGGCCGCGCAGCGTGGCGTCGCCGGCTACGGGCAGAGCTCCTGGGGGCCGACCGGCTTCATCCTGGCCCGCTCTGAGAAAGAGGCGAAGAGCCTCGTCTCCGGCCTCGACGGCGACGCGTCCCTGCGCTTCCTGATTGCGCGGGGACGCAATACCGGTGCAACGGTCGCCGGGGGGATCCGCGCCTGACGCGGGTCGCTTCCGCTTGACCGGGGGGCCTGCGGAAGACTTGTTTAAAGGAATCGGCTCCAGAAGGGGTCGATCAAAGGGAGAGGTCGAAGGAATGGCCCGCTCGATCCTGCACATGCTCACGCCGCTCCGGCACATGAGCCCGTTCGACGTGAACATGGCCGTCGATGCCGGCTTCGAGACGCTGATGACGTACACGGAGGTCAGCCTCTCCGACGTCGTGTCGCTGACCCAGGACTCGATCTTCTCGCGCTCGCCGCAGGACGGGACCCGCACTGGCCTGTTCATCGGCGGCAAGAACGCCGAGGACGCCCTGGACATGGTCGACCGGGCGAAGAAGGCCTTCGTGCCCCCCTTCGTGAATCACGTCTTCGCCGATCCGGCGGGCTCGTTCACCACGGGCGCGGCCATGGTGGCGCAGGTCTCCCGCGCCCTGCGGGTGAAGTTCGGCACCGATCTCAAGGGCAAGCGCATCGTGATCTTCGGCGGCGCGGGCGTCGTCGCCTACGTGGCGGCGGTGATCGGCGCGCTGGAAGGCGCCAAGACCGTCCTCGTCGGCCATGACGGCGAGGAGCGCGTCTCCAAGATCGCCTTCACCATGAAGTGGCGCTTCGGGGTCGAGGTCGGCGCCGTCGACGGCACCACCCCCGCCGACCGCCGCGAGGCGATCCGCGACGCCGACGTGATCCTCTCCGCCGGCCCCGCCGGCATCCCGATCCTCACCGCCGACGACCTGTCCTGCGCAAGCAAGCTCCTCGTCGCCTCCGACGTGAACGCCGTGCCGCCGGCCGGCATCGCGGGGATCGACGTGAACGCGGTGGATGTGGAACTGCCCGGCGGCCGGGGCTTCGGCATCGGCGCCCTGGCGGTCGGCAACGTGAAGTACCAGACGCAGAAGCGCCTGTTCCAGCGGATGCTCGAATCCGACACGCCGCTCTGCCTCGATTTCCGCGACGCCTACCCGCTCGCGGTGGAGATCGCCGGCTGATTCGCTCGTCCGTGGGCGAGGCCATCGTGATCGCGGCCCAGTCCGGCCGCGCCCTCGCGCAGGCGGCGCGGCGGGCGGGCCTTCGCCCCTACGTCGCCGACCTGTTCGGGGACGCGGATACGGTGGCGCTCGCCGAATCGACACGGGTCATGCCGGGCCGGTTCGGGCGGGGCATGGTGCCGGAGGCGGCGCTCGAGGCCATCGACGCCCTCGCGGAGGAGGCGGGCGCGCCGCTCGGCGTGGTGCTCGGCAGCGGGTTCGAGGACGATCCCGGCCTGATCGCGCAGATCGCCCGGCGTCACCGGCTGATCGGCGCCGGTGCCGAGGCCGTCGCGTCCCTGAAGGACCCCTTCGCCTTCGCCGCGCTCTGCGCTCGTCTCGAGGTGCCGCATCCCCCCGTCACGGCGGGGCCGGTGGACGATCCCGCCCGCTGGCTCGTGAAGGCTGTCGGCGGATCGGGCGGCGGCCATGTCCGCGCCGCGACCGGGGCGGCGCCGGAGGCGGGCCATTACCATCAGGCCCGCGTGCCCGGCCGTGCTTACGCGGTGAACATCCTCGCCGTCCCCGGCGGCGCGGAGGTGCTGGCGGTGACGGCGCAATGGTCCGCCCCGTCGCCGGAGCGGCCGTTCCGCTACGGCGGCGCGCTGGCCCTGGCGGCGGGGGAGGCGCATCCGCTGCCGGCCGCGATCCTCGCGGAGGTTCAGGAGGCTGCGATGCGGATCGCGGAGGCGACCGGCCTCGTCGGCCTCGCCAGCGCGGATTTCCTGAGCGACGGCGCCGGCTGGTGGCTCATGGAGGTCAATCCGCGCCCCGGCGCGACCCTCGACGTGCTCGACCGGCGGGCGACGCCGCTCCTTGCCGCGCATGTCGCGGCGTGCCTCGCGGAGCGCGGATCTCCGTCGATCGGCGTGCCGCCGGAGGATGCGGCGGCCTCGGCGATCTGTTACGCCCTGGCCGACCATGCGCCGGTTCCCGCCATCGCGTGGCCCGCCCATATCCGCGACCGGCCCGCCGCCGGCAGCACCGTGAGGCGGGATACGCCGCTCTGCACCGTCTTCGCCACGGGCGCGGATGGCGCGGCGGCCCGCGCCGCCCTCGACGCACGGACGGACCGTCTACGGACGGTTCTGAACGAGAACACGACACACGAGGAAGCCCGAGTATGAGCGACAGCCAGAGCCCCCCGAGCATCAACGCGCTGAGCGCCCCCCTGGTCGAGCGCTTCGTCGCCGATGCCCAGGCCTTGCGGCTCGCCGTCTCGCAGGCGCCGGGCGGCGCGCGGATGGTGGATGCGGGCTCCACCGCGCGGGGCTCCATCGAGGCCGGGCGGCGCATCGCCGAGATCTGCCTCGGCGGCCTCGGCACCGTGACCGTGGTTCCCTCAGGCCCGGTCGCCGCGTGGCCCTACACGCTCACCGTCCACTCGGCCGATCCGGTGCTCGCCTGCCTCGGCAGCCAGTATGCCGGCTGGAGCCTCGCGGACGAGACCGGCGGCACGGGCTTCTTCGCCCTCGGCTCCGGCCCTGGCCGCGCCGTCGCCGCCGTCGAGGAACTGTACGGCGAACTCGGCTATCGCGACACCGCCACCACGACCGCGTTGGTCCTCGAATCGGCCGGTGGCCCACCGGAGAGCGTGGTCGCCAAGGTGGCCGAGGCGGCCAATGTCCGCCCCGAGGACCTGACCTTCATCTTCGCCCCGACCCAGAGCCTCGCCGGCTCCACCCAGGTCGTGGCCCGCGTACTGGAAGTGGCCCTGCACAAGGCGCACACGGTCGGGTTCGACCTGCACGCCATCCTCGACGGGATCGGCTCGGCGCCGCTCTCGCCCCCGCACCCGGACTTCATCAAGGCCATGGGCCGCACCAACGACGCCATCATCTACGGCGGCCGGGTGCAGCTCTTCGTGGATGCCGACGATGCCGACGCGAAGCAGCTCGCCGAGCAACTGCCCTCGACGGGCTCGGCCGACCACGGATCGCCCTTCGCCGACATCTTCTCGCGGGTGAACGGCGACTTCTACAAGATCGACGGCGCGCTGTTCTCCCCGGCCGAGGCGATCGTCACGTCGGTGCGCACCGGCTCGACCTTCCGCGGCGGCCGGCTGGAGCCGTCGCTGGTCGAAGCGTCCTTCGCCTGAGCCGCGATGAAGATCGCCCTCGCGGCCGATAACGGCAACTGGCACAAGGCCCGGCTGCTCGCGGCCCTGCGGGCGCAGGGCGTCGAGCCGGTGCTCTTCTCGCTGGCCGACGTCACCATCGAGACCGGCGCCGGGGAGCCCTTGCGGGTGCCGGGCTTCGACGGCGCCCTGCCGGACGGGGTACTGCTGCGGACCATCGCGGGCGGCACCTTCGAGGCGACGACGATGCGCCTCGGCGTGCTCCACGCCCTGGTGGCGACGGGCTGCGTGGTGTGGAACTCGCCGAGCGCCATCGAGCGCTCGGTCGACAAGGCGGCGACCTCGCTGCTCATCGCCCGCGCCGGCCTGCCGACGCCGCAGACCTGGGTGGTCTCCACCCGCGAGGCCGCCTGCGCTCTCGCCGCGCGGGAGGCGCGGCCCGGCAACCCGCTGGTGCTGAAGCCGCTCTTCGGCTCGCAGGGCGAAGGGCTGGCCCTGATCGAGCGGCCGGAGGACCTTCCCGAGGAGGAAGCCGTCTCGCGGGTCTATTACCTGCAGCGCTACGTCCCCCGGCAGGACGGGCTGTGGCGGGACTTTCGCGTGTTCGTCTGCGACGGGCGGGCCGTCGCGGGCATGATCCGCGAGGGCGACGGCTGGATCACCAACGTCCACCGGGGCGGCCGTCCGCTGCCCTGGGCCATGCCCCCTGTGGCGGCCGAATTGGCCGAGGCGGCGGCGGCGGCGGTGGGCGTCGCCTATTCCGGCGTCGACCTCGTGGAGGACGGGGAGGGCGGCTATGCCGTGCTCGAAGTGAACTCCATGCCGGCCTGGTCGGGCCTCCAGACCGTCTGCGAGACCGACATCGCGGCCACCGTGGTGCGCGGTTTCCTGGCGGCGGTGCGGGGGCAGGTGCGCCCGCGCCTTGTCGTGGCGTGAGATGCAGCCCGCCGGAATTGCCGATCTCTACCGGGCCGCGTGCCTCGCCGAACTCGACGCGCTGAAGGTCGGCAACGTCCACGCCTACGCAGCGGGGCACCGGATGGAGGTGGCCGATTTCGCCCGCAGCGCCGAGGTCTCGGCGGAGGGGCTTGCCCGCGCGGGAGCCGGAATCGGTGCGCGGGTGCTGGCGGGGGTCGCCGCCACCCGCGCGGCGGTGGGGCAGAACACCAATCTCGGCATCCTCCTCCTCTGCGCGCCCCTGGCGGCGGCGGCCGAGCGGGGCCTCACCCTGGCGCAGGCGCTTGATTCCCTCGGGCCGGAGGATTCGAGGGATGTCTTCGCCGCGATTCGCCTCGCCTCGCCGGGCGGGCTGGGGCAGGCGGCCCGCCACGACGTGACCGACGAGTCGGCCCCCCCGCCGCCGCTGTCCGACGCCATGGCCGAGGCCGCCCCGCGCGACCGGATCGCCCGCGCCTACGTCACTGGCTTCGCGGATGTCCGCGCCATCGGTTTGCCGGCTCTCGACGCCGCCCGGGCGGCCGGGCTCGATGCGCCCTGGTGCGCCAGCGCCGTGCATCTCGCCTATCTGAGTGCTGTTCCGGACAGCCATATCCTGCGCAAGCACGGGGCGGCGGTGGCGGAGGAGATCCGCGCGCAGGCGGCTGCGCTCCGGGAGCGCGTCGATATGGCCGGCAAGCCCGTTGCCGACCTCCTGACCTTCGATGCCGCGTTGAAGGAGCGGGGCATCAATCCCGGCACCAGCGCCGACTTTACAGTGGCGACGCTGTTCTGGCAGGCGCTTGCCGAGGCCGGGGCGGGGCTCGCCTGAACGGGCCTCGATCCGGCCGATCCTTTCGCCGGCATAGAGATATTCCTCAAAATCAGGGCGTTGCGCGCCTTGTGACAGTTCGGGGGTCGCTGTAGGGTCCGCCGCGCTATCCGGCCCAACCGGCTCGGTCTGACCCCATCAGGGGCGTGCCGGGCGCCGATAACAAGGATGGCTTCCCGGCAGCGGCTTCGCCCGGCGCCGCAGCCACTTACGGATTCAGGGAGAGACACCGAATGGCGAAGATCAACAAGGTCATGGTTGGCGAGGCTCTCGTCGGCGATGGCAACGAGGTCGCCCACATCGACCTGATCATCGGACCGCGCAACTCGCCGGCCGAGACGGCTTTCTGCAACGGCCTGACCAACAACAAGCACGGCTTCACCAGCCTGCTCGCGGTGATCGCGCCGAACCTGCCGTGCAAGCCGAACACGCTGATGTTCAACAAGGTCACGATCAACGACGCCCGCCAGGCGGTGCAGATGTTCGGACCGGCCCAGCACGGCGTGGCGAAGGCGGTGCAGGATTGCGTCGCCGAAGGCATCATCCCGGCGGACGAGGCCGACGACCTGTACGTGCTGGTCGGCGTGTTCATCCACTGGGAAGCGGCCGACGACGCCAAGATCCAGCAGTACAACTACGAGGCCACCAAGCTCTCGATCCAGCGCGCCGTCAGCGGTGAGCCGAAGGCCTCCGTGGTCACCGAGCAGCGCAACACGGCCAAGCACCCCTTCGCCGCCAACGCTTAGATCGGGGACGGCCCTGGGCAGAGCGCACCTCCGCCCGCACCGCGGGGTCTGCTCCAGCGGTTGGCTTCGATCTTCCTCGGCCGCTAAGGCGTGACGCCGGACACCGGGCTCCGGTTGTCCGCCAAGCGACGGTTCAGGAACACTAAGGTCGCGCCGTCATCCTCCGGGATGGCGGTGTGGTCCGGGCGGTGCTCCGCCCGGGGCGTTTCAGGGTTGGGCCGAAGGCCCCGACGGAACACGACTCAACGGGGCGGCGCGAGCCGTCCCGTTTTTCATAAGCGCTGCCTTCGTTGTCGGGCGCCGGGGGCGACACCATGTCTGGGGCTCCTGACCGCGCGAGCCCCGCGCCCAACACGGTTCCCCCCGATGCCGAAGCCCCTCATCGTCGACATCCCGCACGATCTCGGACAGGCCGAGGCCAAGCGCCGCCTGATGGAGGGGACCGAGCAGGTCCGCGCCCTGCTCCAGAAGAGCGGCATCGCCATCGACCAGCTCGGCTGGACCGGCGACCGGCTCGATTTCGGCGTCTCGGCCGTGGCCCAGAAGGTCGCCGGCTCGATCGATGTCGGGACCGAGAGCGTGCGCCTCGAAGTGAAATTGCCGTTCCTGCTGGCCCTGTTCGCGGAGAAGATCCAGAAGGTCGCCAGCAAGGAAGCCACGCTCCTCCTCACCAAGAAATAGGCGGAACATCGCGCGCCTACGGGCCGTTCGATTGCCGAAAATACGAGGAGGAATGCCCAATGGCGAATCCCGGCTCCGTTCCGGAAGTCCCCCAGCCCGCCCCGACGCCCGCGCCCGATACGCCCTACGATCCGCCGCAGGTGCCGACGCCGAGCCCCGAGCCGGAGATCCCCGGCAACACGCCGGCCGAAGCGCCGGGCATCCAGCCGCCGGAGATTCCGGTGAACGACCCCGGCAGCCAGCCGATGAGCCCGCCCGGCCCCGCCAACCCGACGGCGTGACGCGGGACTGAGCGTTTGAAGAGCCAGCGCGGCGCTGCCATAAGCGCCGCATGGCCGCCCCCCCGCTTCTCACCCTCCAGGATGCCGCACTGACCTTCGGCGGCACGCCGCTGATCAGCCGCGCCGATCTCACCATCGCACCGGGCGACCGGACCTGCCTCGTCGGCCGCAACGGCTCCGGCAAGTCGACGCTGATGAAGATCGCCGCCGGGCTCGCGGAGCCGGACAAGGGCCGCCTCTTCGTCCAGCCCGGCACGACGATCCGCTACCTCGCGCAGGAGCCGGATTTCTCGGGGTTCGCCAACACCCTCGATTTCGTGGAAGCCGGCCTCGCGCCGGGCGATCCCATCCACCGCGCCCGCTACCTCCTCGAAAGCCTCGGCATGACGGGCGAGGAGGATCCGACGAAGCTGTCCGGCGGCGAGGGCCGCCGCGTGGCGCTCGCCCGTGCGCTCGCGCCCGAGCCCGACGTGCTGCTCCTCGATGAGCCGACGAACCATCTCGACCTGCCGGCCATCGAATGGCTCGAAGCCGAGTTGAAGGGCATCCGCGCCGCCCTCGTCCTCATCAGCCACGACCGGCGCTTCCTCTCCTCCCTGTCGCGGGCGACGATTTGGCTCGACCGGGGCGAGACCCGCCGGATCGAGCAGGGTTTCTCCGGCTTCGAGGCGTGGCGCGATGCCTTCCTCGAGGAGGAGGAGCGCAACCAGCACAAGCTCGACCGCAAGATCGCTGACGAGGAGCACTGGCTGCGCTACGGCGTCACCGCCCGGCGCAAGCGCAACGTGCGACGGCTCGGCAACCTCCACGCGCTGCGCAAGGACCGGCGGGAGCATCGCCGTCCGGTCGGCTCGGTGAGCATGCAGGCGGGGGAGGCGGAATCCTCCGGCGCCCTGGTGATGGAGGCGCGCGGCGTCTCGAAATCCTACGGCGAGCGCAGGATCGTCGATAACCTGAGCCTGCGGGTGATGCGCGGCGACCGCCTCGGCATCGTCGGCGCCAACGGCGCGGGCAAGTCGACCCTCATCAAGCTGCTGACCGGCGAGATCGCCCCCGATTCGGGGGAGATCGTGCTCGGCACGAACCTCAAGCCGGTGATCCTCGACCAGGGCCGCGCGGCCCTCGAACCGGGCATGACCGTCACCGACGTGCTGACCGGCGGGCGCGGCGACAGCGTCGTCGTGAACGGCCGCAGCCGGCACGTCATCGGCTACCTGAAGGACTTCCTGTTCGCGCCGGAGCAGGCGCGCACCCCGGTCTCGGTGCTCTCGGGCGGGGAGCGCAACCGGCTGCTCATCGCCAAGGCCCTGGCGCAGCCCTCGAATCTCCTCGTGCTCGACGAGCCGACCAACGACCTCGACCTCGAAACCCTCGACCTGCTGCAGGAGATGCTGGACGATTACGAGGGCACCCTGCTTCTCGTCAGCCACGACCGCGACTTCCTCGACCGCGTGGTGGGCAGCGTCCTCGTCTCGGAGGGGGAGGGGCGCTGGGTCGAATATGCCGGCGGCTATACGGACATGCTGACCCAGCGCGGCAAGGGCGTCGAGGCGCGCGCCGCGGCGGGCAAGAAGTCCGAGGGCAAGGCGGAGAAGGCCGAGCCGCGCGAGCGCGCCGCCCCGCCGCCCGGCAAGCCGAAGCTCGGCTTCAAGGACCAGCACGAGCTGAAGACCCTGCCGGAGCGCATCGCCAAGCTCGAAGCGGGCATCGTGCAGCTCAAGACGATCCTCGCGGATGCCGGCCTCTATGCCCGCGACCCCGCGCGGTTCGAGAAGGCGAGCACGATGCTCGCCCAGGCCGAGACGGACCTCGCCGCCGCCGAGGACCGCTGGCTCGAACTGGAAATGCTGCGCGAGGGCTGAGACTGTCGCGCCGCCTTCATACTGCCGGAATGGCTTTGTGCTATGGCGGGGTTTCCCCGTAATCGGACCCGATCCGTGCCGCAGACCGAGACGTCCGCCCGAGCCCTGCGCCGCGCCGGCTGGCTCGCCGGCCTGCTGCCGCTGGCCGGGCTCTGGGCCGGTGTCGCCATCTGGGCGGCGCCGGGCATCGGCGCGCGGGTCGTCGCCGAGGGCGAGGGCATCGCGGCCACCACCTTCAACAACGGCGAGCCGTGGCTGCGGATCGCCGCGCGCGGGCGGGATCTGGTGGCGCAGGGCGAGGCGCCCGACGAGGCCGGTCGCGCCATCGTCCTCGCCCGCCTCGCCGCCCTCGATGGCCCCCGCCGGATCGTCTCGGAGATCGGCCTCGTGGAGACGGCCGCGCCCTTCCAGTGGGCCGCGACCTGGACCGGCGGCACGGGCGTGACCCTCGAAGGCAGCCGCCCGGTCGAGATCGGCCGCAAGGCCCTCGAAGTGGAGGTGACGGGGGCCATCGGCGCGGGCACGCCCTTGCGCGATGCCGCCCGCGCGGCGCGGGGCGCGCCCCCCGACTTCTCCGCCGCCGCCACCTTCCTCGCCGCGCGCCTGCCGAGCCTCGCCCCCGGCGCCAAGGCGGTGCTGACCGACACCGTGCTCAGCCTCTCCGGCGAGGCGGTGGACCTCGCCGCCTACGATGCCCTGCGCGCCGCGCTCTCGCGCCCACCGGACGGGTTCAGTCTCGGCAAGGTCGAGATTCTGCCGCCGCGCATCACCGATTACCGCCTCGCCCTCACCCGCACCGGAACGGGGGCGACGCTCACCGGCTACGTCCCCTCCGAGGCCGCCCGCCAGATGGCCCTCGCCATGGCCCGCACGCTGACCGAGGGCGGGCCGGTGGAGGACAGGCTCCAGGCCGCGCGCGGCCTGCCGGGCTCCGTCGCGCCCCAGGATCTCATCGCCTTCATGGGCAAGCTCGCGGGGCTGATCCAGGCCGGCGAGGTCACGTATGCGGGCGGCGCGGTCTCTGTGAAGGGCGATGCCATCGACCCGCAGGCGATCCCCGAGGCGCAGGCGCTCCAGAAGGAGGGCCGCCCCGCCGGCGTCGCGGCCGGCACGGTGACCCTCGCCGCCAAGCCGCTCTCGCCCTACCGGGTGAGCCTGCGCCGCACGCCGGAGGCGCTGACGGTGAGCGGCCACCTGCCTGACGAGGAGACCCGCCGCCGGGTGCTCGCCGCCCTGCGCCAGCGGGTGTTCCGCGAGCCGGTGATCGACCGCACCCGCCTCGCCGACGGGGCCCCGACGGGTCTCGCGAACGCCCTCGACGGAGCTGCGACCATGCTCTCGACCCTTGCCACGGGCGAGGCAATCCTTACCGACAGGAGCCTGTCTCTCACGGGCGAGAGCCTCTATCCCGAGGCCGCCGACCGTGCGCCGAACCGGGTCTCCACCCTGCTGCCGGCCGGCTGGACCGGCGAGGTGGCCGTCTCCGCGAGGGAGGCGGACACCCGGCGCGACGGGGAATCCTGCCGTCAGGGCGTCGCCGCCGCGACCGCCACGGCGGATTGGCGCTTCGCCGTGGGCAGCACGGCCCTGACGCCGGCCTTCTATCCCGGCCTCGATGCCCTGGCCGCCTTGGCCAAGACCTGCCCGGACCTGCGCGTGGCGGTCTCCGGCCCCGCCGACCCGCCGGGCGCCAAGCCGCCGCCGCCCACGGAGGAGCCTAAGAAGCCGGCAGAGAAGAAGCCCGGCAAGGCGAAGGCCGAGAAGGCGCCGGAGCCCGAGGCCAAGCCGCCGGAGGAGGAGAATTCCGGCCTCGCCCGGCAGCGGGCGCAGGCGCTGATGGAATATCTGCTCCAGGCGGGGATGCGGCCGGGCCAGGTCGCGGCGGGTCCCGACCGGGGCGCCGGCCCCGCGACGGTGGCGCTCGCGCCGTGACCCTGCTTCTCACCGCCTTCTGGCCCGGCCTCGCCGGGGCGATCCTGCTCGGCTGCGCCGTGGGTTTCCTGGCGGGCTGGCCGGAGAACCGGGCGATCCCCTTGGGCCTCGCCGGGCTCGCCCTCGTGTTGCTGCTGCTCGCCACCGCCCAGGCGATGCCCGGCCTGCCCGGCCTCTGGCTCGAAGGGGCGGCTTTGATGCTGCCCCTCTACCTCGCGGGCTGCGCGCTCGGCGCCCTGGGGAACCGAACGACCGGCGCGGGGCGTTGATCCGCCGCCGACCGGCCTGCAGGCGCTGGCCCGGGCTCGCGACACACCACGGAGGGAGGCCCCCATGGGCATGCTGGAATCGGTGATCGGTGGCGTTCTCGGGCAGGTCTTCGGCGGCCGGCAGGGCGGGATGTCCCCGGTGGTGAAGGCGCTGCTGATGCTGCTCCTCGCCAAGGGCGCCAGCGGCGGCTTCGGCGATATCTTCGGCCGGGGGCAGCAGGGCGAGCCTGGCCCGGAGGCCGACCGCACGGGCACCCGCCCGCCGCAGCCGATGCCGCGCGACGAGCCCGGCGATATCGGCGGGTTCGACCAGTATGGCGGACGCCGCAACACCGGCCCCTCGGCGGATGGACCCGTCGATGACTCGCTCCCCGGCAGCGGCTTCGACGACCTGTCGGGGATGCTCGGCGGTGGTAGCGGTGGTGGCGGCAGTCAGGCGCGCCCCGATCCGGAGGAGGTTGGCGGCCTCGGCCCCCTGGTGGACCGTTTCCGCAATGCCGGGCTCGGCGACGTGATCGGTTCGTGGATCGGCCACGGCGCCAACCATGCCATCGACCCGGACCAGCTCGCCCACGCGCTCGGCGGCGACACCGTCGCGACGCTGGAGCGGGAAACCGGCATGGACCGCTCGGCGCTGCTCAGCGAGCTGTCGCAGGCCCTGCCGGAGGTGGTGCACCGCCTGACGCCCGAAGGGCGGGTGCCCTAAGACCCCTGCCTTCTCCTGGGACCAAATGCCCTCCGCCCCCTTGACCGCCGGGCCTGCGGTCGGCCTATTGGTGGGTGGGGCGGTACGCGCCGCCCTGGGGTTGGGAAGCCCCTAACAGAGAGGCTTGGTGCCCGCCGCTTGGGCGCCATCTTCCTTGACCATGCGGTCGGGGAGCCTGCGACGCATGTCCAGGCGCTCCGGTGCTAAAGGTCGTAGGAGCCGTCTCTGTTCGGTTTTCCCACTCCCCGACTATGGGTGGTTCAGGGCTCGTCAGCGGGGGCGTACCGCGGACACGGGCCTTCCGGGAGTTGAGGATGTCCAACCTCGCCGACACCAAGCAGCGGCTCACGCTGCTCCGCGCCACCGTCGAGGCCCTGCCCGACGCATGGCCGACCGATCCCCTCCATCGCTGCTCACGGGCGATGCTGATGCAGATCGTGACGATGCTGACGAAGCCGGCCGAGCGGCCCGCGCGGCAATTGTAAAGGCAGCCCATCCCATCCAGCCCTGTCCCTCATCCTGAGGTGCGGCGTCAGCCGCCTCGAAGGAGGGGTCCAGTCTGCGCGCGGTTCCTGGAGGCCTCCTTCGAGGCCGCCTCGCGGCACCTCAGGATGAGGGACGTGTCAGGGCGTTCTTGAAAGGTCAGACCCGGCGCATCACCAGCGAGGCGTTGGTCCCGCCGAAGCCGAAGGAGTTCGACAGGGCGATGTCCACCCGCTTGCGCTTGGCCTCGTGTGGCACAAGGTCGATCTTCGTCTCGACGCTTGGGTTGTCGAGGTTCAGCGTCGGCGGGATCACGCCGTCGCGGATGGTGAGGACCGAGAAGATCGCCTCCACCGCGCCAGCAGCGCCGAGGAGGTGGCCCACCGCGCTCTTGGTCGAGGACATCGTGGCCTTGCCCGCGCCGTCGCCGAGGAGGCGTTCCACCGCCTTCAGCTCCAACTCGTCGCCCATGGGCGTCGAGGTGCCGTGGGCATTAATGTAGTCGATCTCGGCCGGGTCGATCCCCGCCCGCTTCACGGCCGCCGTCATGCAGCGGAAGGCGCCGTCCCCGTCCGGGGAGGGGGAGGTGATGTGGTAGGCGTCGCCCGAGAGGCCGTAGCCGACGATCTCGGCGTAGATCTTCGCCCCGCGCGCCTTGGCGTGCTCGTATTCCTCCAGCACGACGATGCCCGCGCCTTCGCCCATCACGAAGCCGTCGCGGTCCTTGTCGTAGGGGCGGGAGGCCTTCTCCGGGGCGTCGTTGAAGCCGGTGGAGAGGGCGCGGCAGGCCGAGAAGCCCGCGATGGAGAGGCGGTTCACCGGCGATTCGGCGCCGCCCGCCACCATCACGTCGGCATCGCCCAGCGCGATCAGGCGGCTCGCGTCGCCGATGGCGTGCGCGCCGGTCGAGCAGGCCGTCACCACCGCGTGGTTCGGGCCCTTCAGCCCGTGCTTGATCGAGACCTGGCCCGAGGCGAGGTTGATGATGCGGCCGGGGATGAAGAACGGCGAGATGCGGCGCGGCCCCTTGTCGTGCAGGGTCACCGAGGCGTCGTAGATGCCGCCGATACCGCCGATGCCGGAGCCGATCAGCACGCCCGTGGCGCAGCGGTCCTCCTCGTCGGTCGGGTGCCAGTTCGCGTCGGCCAGCGCCTCGTCGGCCGCCGCCACCGCGTAGACGATGAACGGATCGACCTTGCGCTGTTCCTTGGGATCCATGGCGGAATCGGGGTTGAACGAACCGTCCGATCCGTCGCCGAAGGGAATCTGGCAGGCGATCCGGCACGGCAGGTCGGCCGATTCGAAGCCGCGGATCGTCCCGGCTCCGCTATCCCCCGCGATCAGGCGGCTCCAGGTGTGCTCCACCCCGCTGCCCAGCGGCGTGACCATCCCTAGACCCGTGACCACAACCCGCCGCATCGATTCCGTCCCGTCAGCCCTTCAAAAACGAATAACGGCGCGGGGGCGAAACCGCCTCATCCGCGCCGCGTGAAAACTCGCGTCGGCCCCTCAGGCGGCCGAGTTCTTCTCCAGGAACTTCACCGCGTCCCCGACCGTCTGGATGGTCTCGGCGGCGTCGTCCGGGATTTCGACGTTGAACTCTTCCTCGAAGGCCATGACCAGCTCGACGGTGTCGAGGCTGTCGGCACCGAGGTCGTCGATGAAGTTGGCGCTCTCGACCACCTTCTCGGGCTCCACGCCCAGGTGTTCGACAACGATCTTCTTCACGCGCTCAGCGATATCGCTCATCGGTCTTGCGTCCTCGTCCTTGCTGGTCTCTGTCGCGTCTTCTTGTGTGCCGTGGCTCACCTTGCCTGAGGGCACTGGAGAGCCGGTGTCCGATCGCGCGTGTTTCGAGGTGAACCGGGTTAGCCCCGATGCAGGGGCTTTGGACTGAAAACCCGCTTAACCGTCAACCCCCTGTACGGCTGAAGCGGGTGGTAGCACAGGGTTCCGGCGCTGGCGAGAGGCCGTTCACAAACCGTTCAGAGGTGTGGTTTTTCAGTGCCTTGACCCCGTTTCAGGTCAGATCATCGCCATGCCGCCGTTCACATGCAATGTTTGGCCGGTGACATAGCCCGCCTCCGCAGAAGCGAGGTAAAGCGCCGCCGCCGCCACTTCCGCGCCCTCGCCGAGGCGCCCCGCCGGCACGCGGGTGAGGATGCCCTCGCGCTGCTTCTCGTTGAGCGCGTCGGTCATCGGCGAGGCGATGAAGCCCGGCGCGATGCAGTTCACGGTGATCCCGCGCGAGGCGACCTCGCCCGCGAGCGCCTTGGTGAGGCCCACGAGACCCGCCTTCGCGGCGGCGTAGTTGCCCTGGCCGGGATTGCCGGTGGTGCCGACCACCGAGCCGATGCCGATGATCCGGCCGTAGCGGCGGCGCATCATGCCCTTCACCGCCGCCCGCGACAGGCGGAAGGCGGCGGTGAGGTTCACGGCGATCACCGAATCCCACTCCTCGTCCTTCATCCGCATGAAGAGGTTGTCGCGGGTGATGCCGGCGTTGTTCACGAGGATGTCGAGCGGGCCGATGGCCGCCTCGGCGGAGGGGACCAGCGCCTCGACGGAGGCGGTGTCGGCGAGGTTCGCGGGCACGATTGCCGTGCGCTCGCCGAGTTCCGCCGCCAGGGCCTCCAGCGCCTCGGCGCGGGTGCCGGACAGGGCGACCGTGGCGCCCGCCGCGTGCAGGCCGCGGGCGATGGCGCCGCCGAGGCCGCCGGTCGCGCCGGTGACGAGGGCCTTCCGGCCGGTCAGATCGAACATGGGTCGGGTTCCGTTCGTGATCAGAGCGCGAAGGCGGCGACGTCGGCCGGGGTGCCGACCGAACTGGCCTGCGCGCCGGGGGCGATGCGCTTGACGAGGCCGGCGAGGACCTTGCCCGCGCCGAGTTCGACGAAGCGGTCCACGCCGGATTCGGCCATGGCGGCGATGCTCTCGCGCCAGCGGACGGTGCCGGTGACCTGCTCCACCAGGGCGGCGCGGATTGCGTCCGGCCCGCCGACCGGCGCGGCGGTGACGTTGGCGTAGAGCGGCACGCGTGGGGCGTTCAGCTCCACCGCCGCGAGCGCCTGCGACATCCGCATGGCGGCGGGTGCCATCAGGCGGCAATGGAACGGCGCGGAGACGTTGAGCATCACCGCGCGCTTGATTCCCTTCGAGGGGGCGAGGGCGACGGCCCGCTCGACGGCGGCGCGGCTGCCGGAGAGCACCACCTGCCCGCCGCCATTGTCGTTGGCGACGTCGCAGACCTCGCCCTGCGCGGCCTCTTCGGCCAGGGCGTGGGCGGCGGCGAGATCGGTGCCGATCAACGCTGCCATGGCCCCGGCGCCGGGGGGCATCGCCGCCTGCATCGCCTCGCCCCGGATGCGCAGGAGCCGCGCGGCATCGGTGACGGAGAGGGAGCCGGCGGCGGCGAGCGCCGCGTATTCGCCGAGGGAATGGCCGGCGACGCAGGCCACGTCCCGCGTGAGATCCAGGCCCTTCTCGGCCTCCAGCACGCGCAGCGCCGCGAGGCTCGCGGCCATCAGGGCCGGCTGGGCGTTGGCGGTGAGGGTCAGCTCGTCGGCCGGACCCTCGGCCATCAGGTGCGAGAGCTTCTGGCCGAGGGCGTCGTCGACCTCGTCGAGCACGGCCCGCGCCTGCGGGAATTCCGCCGCCAGATCCTTGGCCATGCCCACGGCCTGGCTGCCCTGGCCCGGAAAGATGAGTGCGCGCATTCCAGCCGCGACGCCCAGCGCCGCCCCCTCCGGGGTGCCCCTCCCGGCGCGGCGGAGACCCCTCGTTAACGAAGGCGGCGCAGTCGCACCCGTTGCGGCGCGTTGTCAACAACGCGGCGCACAATCGTGTCCTCTCCGGAAGAGGCTGCCAAGCGCCCGCGCCCGTGGCACAGAGCGGGCATGATCGTCCGCCCCCGCCCCACGCTCATCACCGTCCTGTTCGCCCTGCGCGGCTCGATCCTGCCGCAGGTGGCGCCGACGGTGATCGGGATCACGGCCTTCTCGGTGGTGGTCGTCGCCGCCGAGCAGCGCTGGCCCTGGGCCTTCCCCGTCACCGCCGGGGTCGGGCCGTTCACGCTGATCGGCCTCGCCCTCTCGATCTTCCTCAGCTTCCGCAACAACGCCTGCTACGACCGTTGGTGGGAGGCGCGGAAGGTCTGGGGCTCGCTCATCGTGGAGACGCGGGGGCTCGCCCGCACCATCCCCGCCCTGCTGCCGGGGAAAGATCACGCCGCCCTGCGCCGGGCGAGCCTCCTGCGGGTGATCGCCTTCACCAGCGCCCTCCATGCCTCCCTCCGCGACGGGGACGAGGCGCAGGCCGCCGCCGCATGGCTGAGCGAGGACGAGGCCGCCCTGCGCGACCGGCCAAGCCCCGTGGACGCCACCCTCCGGCCGCTCCTCGGCGACCTCGCGGCGGCGATGCGGGCGGGGGCGATCACCGACGTGCTGTTCGGCCTGCTCGAACGGAAGGTCTCGGACCTCTGCGCGATCCAGACCGCCTGCGAGCGCATCCGCCACACGCCCGTGCCCTTCGCCTACACGCTCCTCGTCTACCGGACGGCGTGGCTCTACTGCCTGTTCCTGCCGGTGGGGCTTTCCGGCTCGCTGGGCTGGGCGACGCCCTTCGCCGTGGCGCTGGTCGCCTACACGTTCTTCGGCCTCGACGCCCTCGGCGACGAGCTGGAGGAGCCCTTCGGCACGGCGCCGAACGACCTGCCCCTCGACGCGATGCTGCGCACCGTCGAGCGCACAATCCTCGACGCGCTCGGCGACCCGCTCCCGCCCCCGATGGCGGCCGACCGTTACTGGTTGCGCTGACCGGCGGTCTTGCTCCCCGTCCCGGATCGTGCTGCACCGTTCGGCAAAAATCCGGGAGGAGAGGCCATGTCGTTGTTCGCGCAATTGCAGCGTCGCGCGCAGGAGAAGCGGCCCGTCCGCGTGGGGCTGATCGGGGCCGGCAAGTTCGGCTCGATGTATCTCTCGCAGGCGCCGCGCACCCCCGGCATCCACCTCGTCGCGGTGGCCGACCTCTCGCCGCCGCGCGCCATGGACTCCCTGCGCCGGGTCGGCTGGGCGGACGAGCGCTTCGGCGCCGCCACCCTCGAGCAGGCGTCCCGCGAAGGCACGACCTGCGTGACCGACGACGCGGACGGGATGATCGCCAGCCCGTTCATCGACATCGTCATCGACGCCACGGGCAGCCCGGCGGCGGGCATCCACCACGTCCTGAAGGCCTGCGAACACCGCAAGCACGTGGTGATGGTGAACGTCGAGGCCGACGTCCTCGCCGGTCCCTACCTCGCCCGGAAGGCCGCCGAGGCGGGCATCCTCTACAGCATGGCCTCCGGCGACCAGCCCGCGCTCATCGCCGAACTGGTCGATTGGGCGCGCACCATCGGGCTCGAAGTCGTCTGCGCCGGCAAGGGCACGAAGTACCTGCCGGTCTACCACGCCTCCACCCCCGATACGGTGTGGGGCCATTACGGCTTCACCGACGAGCAGGTGGCCGGCGGCGATTTCAACCGGCAGATGTTCAACTCCTTCCTCGACGGAACCAAGTCGGCGCTGGAGATGGCGGCGGTGGCCAATGCCTGCGGCCTCACGCCCCCGCGCGACGGCCTCGCCTTCCCGGCCTGCGGCGTGGACGACCTCCCGACCCTGCTCCGGCCAGTCTCCGACGGGGGCATCCTCGCCGACAAAGGCACGGTGGAGGTGGTCTCGTCCCTGGAGCGGGACGGGCGCCCGGTGTTCCGCGACCTGCGCTGGGGCGTCTACGCGGTGTTCGAGGCGCCGAGCCGCTACGTCGCGGAGTGCTTCGCGCAATACGGGCTGAAGACCGACAGCACCGGCCGCTACGCCGCCACCTACAAGCCCTATCACCTAATCGGGCTGGAACTCGGCATCTCGGTCGCCTCCATCGCGATCCGGGGCGAGGCGACGGGCGCCACCACCGCATGGCGCGGCGACGTGGCCGCCACCGCCAAGCGCGCCCTGAAGGCCGGCGAGAGGCTCGACGGCGAAGGCGGCTTCACCGTCTACGGCAAGCTGATGCCCGCCGCCGACGCCCTGGCGCAGGACGCCCTGCCGATCGGCCTCGCCCACAACATGGTGCTGCGGAACGACGTCCCGGCCGGGCGCCCCGTGCGCTGGAGCGACGTGAGCTTCGACGAGGGCCAGGAGGCGATCCGCGTCCGCCGGGACATGGAGACCCTGTTTCGCGCCGAACTCGGCGTGGCCTGAGCGCTATTGCTGCCAGCGGTAGATGTCGAACACGCTGCGCTTCGTCCGGAACCAGCGGCGCCCGGTCTCGGGATCGTGCCCGTTGGCCCGGAAGGATTTGGCGAGCCGCCGCACGAGGCGGTTCGCCAGCGACACGCTGTCGATGTCGTAGGCGATCAGTTCGGGAGGCCGCGTGGTTTCAGCCTTCCGTTCGCGGATGAAGATCGAATGAGGCATGGGCTTCACCGGTTGTGTGCTGCCGATACCTTTCAACGATCAGCTTATACCATTGTTCATTATCAACGAGACCGAGGTTAATACATAAAAATTGCTGTCTTAATTTGTCGAACGGCCGTACGGCGCAGCCATGCCTCGCATCCAGCGGGACAGCACCGAGCGCGGAGTCTGCGGGTCGTCGGGGCTGGCGCTGCGGGGCAATTGCGCCACCGCGCGGGCCATCTTGGGGGTGATGCCGTAGGCGGCTTTGAAGGCGCGGTGGAAGCTCGCCTCCGCGCCGAGTTGCCAGCGCCCGGCCACATCCTTCGCCCGCGCGCCGGGCGCGGTGAGATCGAAGAAGGCCCGGTGCAGGCGACGGCTTCGGATATAGGCCTCGACGCCCCCGTGCGGGGCGAAGAGCCGGTAGAGCACGGAGCGCGACAGGCCGAGCTGGCGCAGGATGCTCTCGCCCGACAAGTCCGCATCGCCGAGCCGCGCCTCGATATGCTGCTTGATGCGGATGAGCCGGTCGCCTTCTCCGGTGGTGCCGGCGCCCTGGTCGGCGCGCTGCACCTCGGCCCGCAGGCAGGCGGTGATCAGGCCGATGGAGGCCTCCACGGCCATCTCGCACTCGGTCTGCATCATGGAGGGGGCGACCTCCAGCAGGGCCTGCAGGTGGCGCCCGATCAGCGCCCCCGCCACCTCCGTCCCCGGGATGACCAGCCCGTGCAGCGCCTCGAGGCTCGGCAGGTAGGCCGCCAGCTTGGGGCGGGGGATCACCATCGTCACGTTCTCGAAGGCGTTCGCCCGCGTGTCGAGTGTCTGGGCGAGGTCGAACAGGCAGATGTCGCCGGGCTGCACCCGCATCGCCCGCGGGCCGGCGACGCCCTCGAAGCCGCCACGGACGTAGAGTTGCAGGATGATGTGATCGACGTTGCTGCGTGCGATGGTGTCGACCGTCCGGCGGAAGCGCTGGCCGCTCGCCCGCGTCGTGCCGAGGAGCACCGACCCGAGGGCGAAGCTGGTGAGGTCGGCGCGGAACGGGCCGGGCTCGCCCAGCGCCAAGTCCTCGACGTCGAAGAGCGTGCCGACCGCCTCGCGCCACACGCCGGCATTGTCCTCGGGCGACAGGGATTCGGCGAGGAAGCCGAAACGCGGAACGAGATCGCTGACCCTGACGGAATCGGCGTCGACGACCGACCTGTTCCGCGACGACGGCCCCGATTCCCTGGCCATGCCCCTTCCCGATCCCGCCCGCCGCCCCTCCGGCGGAAGGCCAGTCATGGCCGAGCCTCGCCGGCTTGGCTACTGGCAGGCCGTCCGATGCCGGGGGTGGGATCGACTTCTCTTGTGCCGAAGCGGTGTTCTAGTTCGGCCTGCGGGCGAACAGCATCGGGTATTTGTTCGAAACGATGAAGCCGAAATCGGTGAGCTTGTCGACGATCTCCCTGTCGCTGTGCCCCTCGATCGTGTGAAGCTCCATCGCGATCTGGCGCACGTTCTTCATCGTGTCGCGGTCGAGTGCCCTGAAGATATCGTACTCGGCGCCTTCGCAATCGATCTTCAGGAGAGCGACCGGGCGATCGAGCGAGCGCAGGATGGTGACGATGCCGGCGGCCTTCACCGTGAACGGCCGGACGTCGTTGCTCTCGCGCTGGTCGATGTTTGAGAACATCGTGGTGAGCGACGAGCGTTCCTGCAGCAGCAGAACGATCTCGCCGTCCTGGCCGCAGACCGCTTCGTTTCGCACTTCGATGTTGGACAGCGCGTTGATAGCCACATTGTGCTTGAGGCGTTCGCACACGTCCGGATTGGGCTCGAACGCGATGACCCGTCCGGTCCGCCCGACCTTCTTGGACGCCAGGACCGTGAAAGACCCGAAATTGGCACCGATATCGATGACGGTATCACCTTCGGCGAGGGAGATTCCATCGGAGAAGTAGTCCTCACGGATCACATTCTCATAGATCGTATACCACTCGTGCGTATTGGCTTGAATTTCGAAGCTGATGCCGCAACACTCAGCGCGATAGTTAGCGCGCTTCACTCGCATCAGGTCGAGTATGAGCGGCATTGGTTCTGAGCTGGTCGCGAAGATAGCTCGAATCTGCTCAATCTTTGCGATAATGTTCATCAGCAAATATCTTCGCGACCGAATTGACCATTTCGCCTCGTGTGGCGAAATATATCGATCATGATAACTTGGTATCCGCGCGGGGCGCAATGCTTTTGCTGCGCTGGGAGAATCACGCAGCAATTCCGCTTGAAGCTTGGCGATTGGGACCGCAGGGCCGTGCCGCGGCCGATCTGGCCGGCGAAAAGCTGCGAGGGCGGAGCGCTTTCGAGGAGCGGTGAGGTCTGGAAAGATCAGAATGCCCGTGCGAGCGAATGCGAGAGGCACGGGAAGCAGGGTCGCTGACCAAGTCTTGCGGGCCGAACAATCACCGATCCGACATCAGGTGATTGTATCGGGACGCAAAATGGTCGGAGTGGCGGGATTCGAACCCACGACCCCTAGTCCCCCAGACTAGTGCGCTAACCGGGCTGCGCTACACTCCGACGCCCCGAAGGGTCCGCGCTCTTAGCGTCTCCGCGCCCGGCAAGGCAAGCCCTGAAATGCATGGGACGGCGTATCGGCCACACCCGGTGGCGCGGAAGGCACCCCCGGCGCTGGTCCCGCGCCGCCGGGGCTTGTAGGCAGGGGCCCACATCCCCGGCACGCGAGACCACGCATTCATCGTGACGATCCAGCGCCCGACCGCCTTCGACCTCACCCGCCTCGTCACCCGGCTGCGCCACGCGAGTCCGTCCGGGATCGACCGGGTCGATCTCGCCTATGCGCACGCATTCCTCGGTCATCGAGAGAAAAGCGTCGGCGTCGTCTCCACGGCGGTCGGCCCCCGCGTGCTTCCGCGCGAGGAGGCGCTGTCCATCGTGGCGGCGGTGGAGGCGGGCTGGATCGAGGACCGCCCGGCGGACGAGGATCCCGCCTATCGACGGCTCGCCGCGCGCCTCGGGGCCCCGGTACCGGGCGAGGCGCGGGAACCGGCCGGCAAGCCGGGCTCCGCCGCGCGGGATCGGCGGCTTATCCAGGCCCGCACCGTGGCACGAATCCTCGCCCGGTCCCGGCCCATCGCGGCCCTGCCGCGCGACAGCCTCTATCTCCACACCTCGCATCTGCGGCTCGACAAGCCCGGCCGGTTCGATTGGCTCTATGACCGGCGGGACGTGCGGGCGGCCTTCTTCGTCCACGACGTCATCCCGATCAGCCATCCCGAATACGGCCGCGCGGGCGAGGCCGCCCGGCACGAGGTCCGGATGCGCACCGTGGGGCGGCACGCGGCGGCGATCCTCGTCAATTCCGAGGATACGGGCCGGCGCACGCTCGCCCTCCTCGATGCGTGGCGCTTTCCGCGCCCGCCCGTCGCGGTGGGGCATCTCGGCGTCGAGCCGGCCTTCGGGCGGGAGGGACCGCGCCTGCATCCGCCCCGGCCGACCTTCCTCGCCTGCGGCACCATCGAATCGCGCAAGAATCACCTCCTGCTGTTCCAACTCTGGCGGGTGCTGGCCGAGCGGCACGGGGCGGCGACGCCCCGGCTCGTCGTCGTCGGGCGCCGGGGCTGGGAGGCCGAGAGTGCCATCGACATGCTGGAACGCTGCCCCGGCGTGACGGCGCATGTCATCGAGGCCTCCGGCCTCTCGACCCATGGCCTCGCGGCGCTGATGCGCTCCTGCACGGCCCTGCTGATGCCCTCCTTCACCGAAGGCTACGGCATTCCGGTGGTCGAGGCCGCCGCCTCGGGGCTGCCGGTCGTCGCCTCCGACATCCCGGCCCACCGGGAGATTGCGGAGGGCCTTGCCCGATTCCACGATCCCCTCGACGGGCCGGGCTGGCTGGCGGCGGTGGAGCGTCTGATGGAGGCGGGCTCGCCCCTCCGGGCGGATCTCGCCGGCCGTCTCGAGGGATACCGGCCGCCGGATTGGCCGGCACACTTCGCTGCGGTGGGGCCGACCCTGGCCGCCCTGTGACGCCGCACGAGTTGCGTCGCCGGCCCCTGACGAATATGGAAAAGCGTCAGCGTCACGGATGAGACGCGGGGGAGCGACGTCGGATGAAGGTGGTCGACCTCGATCGCGAGACGGTCAAACAGGGTCTCGCGGATGGGTCGATCCTGGTGATCGACGTACGCGAGTCGCACGAATACGAGGCGGGGCATATTCCCGGCAGCGTCTCGCATCCCCTCTCGGACTTCGACTCCGCCGCCCTCGCCGAACTGGTGCGGACCGACGGGCGCAGGCCCGTCCTGTCCTGCGCGGCGGGCGTCCGCTCCGTGCAGGCGATGGCCGTGGCGCAGAGGGCGGGACTCGATCTCTCCGAACACTATCGGGGTGGTTTCAAGGATTGGTATTCGGCGGGCGAGGATATCGCCTAGAGTTTCCTGAACGTCCGTGTTGCGAACACCGTGATGTGTGGTCGCGCACAGGCGTTTTGGCCGGCGCGGGAGTAGCGCGCCATTGCCAAGGGACCCCAAAAGAACGATGCGCAGCCGGCTCGCACGCACTCTCTCGCTCTTCGTCGGCTTCGCCGCGGCAGCGACGTCCGCCCTCGCCCAAGCTCCGGGCGGCCCCCCGCCGAAGGTGACGGTCGCCAAGCCCGTCGTCCGCGAGATCGTGGAGAAGGACCAGTATACCGGCCGCTTCGACCCGGTGGAATTCGTCGAGGTCCGCGCCCGCGTCACCGGCTACTTGGAGAAGATCAACTTCCTGGACGGCCAGACGGTGAAGAAGGGCGACGTGCTCTTCGTCATCGACCGGCGGCCCTACAAGGCGGCCTTGGAGCAGGCGCAGGCGGCGCTCTCCTCCGCCAAGGCGCGGCAGAACTTCTCCGTCACCGATCTCGAGCGCGCCCAGACGCTCTCGCGCAGCGGCAACATCTCCGAGCAGGTCACCGACCAGCGCCGGCAGGCGTCGCTGACCGCGCAGGCCGATGTCGACAGCGCCCAGGCCGCCCTCGACAACGCCCAGCTCAACTTCAACTTCACCGAGGTGAAGTCGCCCATCGACGGCCGGATCAGCCAGCGTCTGGTCACCGAGGGCAACATCGTCATCACCGACCAGACGATGCTGACGACGATCGTGTCCCTCGACCCGATCTACTTCAGCTTCACCGTCGATGAGAAGTCGTTCCTGAAGTATCAGAGTTCCCTCGGCATCGGCATGGGCCAGACCCAGCGGGGCAAGGGCGTGCCGATCCTGATCGCCCTCTCGGGCGAGGCGAAGCCGACCCGCAAGGGCACGTTGGACTTCGTCGACAACCGCGTCGACACCGCCACCGGCACGGTGCTGCTGCGCGCGACCGTCGAGAACGCCGACAAGTTCATCAAGCCCGGCCTGTTCGGCATCGTCTCGATGCCGGCGACGAAGCCCGCGCAGGGCGTGCTGCTGCCCGACGACGCGGTGGCCGCCAACCAGGACAAGCGGATCGTCTACGTCCTGGGGCCGGACAACGTGATCCAGCAGCGGGACGTGAAGCTCGGGCCGAAGGTCGACGGCTACCGGGTGATCCAGGACGGCCTGAAGGGCGACGAGCAGGTGGTGGTGAACGGCCTGACCCGGGTCCGCCCCGGCGTGAAGGTCAACCCTGAGACCACCGAACTGCCGCCGAGCAAGACCTGAAACGGGACGAGGCGCCGCAGGCCCGCAAGGGCCGCTGCTTCTCCATGAGGTTCGACCGATGCGTTTCGCCCACTTCTTCGTCGACCGGCCGATCTTCGCGTCCGTCACGTCGATCGTCTTCCTGATCCTGGGCTTCGTCGCCTACGAGACGCTGCCGGTCTCGCAATATCCCGAGATCGTCCCGCCGACCGTGACCGTGCGCGCTTCCTATCCGGGCGCCAACGCCGAGACCGTGGCCGCGACCATCGCGACCCCGATCGAGCAGGAGGTCAACGGCGTCGACAACATGCTCTACATGACGTCGTTGTCGACCAACGACGGCAACATGCTGCTGACCGTGACCTTCAAGGTCGGCACCAACCTCGATATCGCGAACGTGCTGGTGCAGAACCGCCTGTCGGTGGCGCAGCCGCGCTTGCCGCCGGACGTGCGCAACCTCGGCGTCACCGTGCGCAAGGCCTCGCCCGACCTGATGCTGGTCGTGCACCTGCTCTCGCCGAACAAGACCTACGACCAGAACTACCTCGCCAACTACATCTACCTGAACATCCGCGACGAGCTGCTGCGCCTCGACGGCGTGGGCGACATCACGATCTTCGGCGGTAACGAGTACGCCGAGCGCATCTGGGTCGATCCGAACAAGCTCTCCGCCTACGGCCTCTCCGTCACCGACGTGACGACCGCCCTGCAGGAGCAGAACGTCCAGGTCGCGGCGGGCGCGCTCAACTCGCCGCCGGCCGCGTCGTCGGCCGCCTTCCAGCTCGTCGTGCAATCGCAGGCGCGCTTCAAGACGCCGGAGGAGTTCGCGGACGTCATCATCAAGGCGCAGAACGGGCGCCTCGTGCGGGTGAAGGACATCGCCCGCGTCGAGATGGGCCAGAAGGACTACACGACCAACTCGTTCCTAAACGACACGCCGGCCGTGGGCATCGGCGCCTTCCAGCGCCCCGGTACCAACGCCCTCGACGCCGCCGCGTCGGTCAAGAAGGTGATGGAGCAGGTCAAAAAGAACTTCCCACCGGACGTCGAGTACCGCATCGCCTACAACCCGACCGAGTTCATCGAGGAATCGATCCAGGAGGTCTACAAGACCCTCTACGAGGCGGTAGGCCTCGTGGTCATCGTGGTGCTGGTCTTCCTCCAGAGCTGGCGCACGGCGCTGATCCCGGTCATCGCCATCCCCGTGTCGCTCATCGGCACCTTCGCGGCGATGGCGGCCTTCGGCTTCTCGCTGAACAACCTCACCCTGTTCGGGCTGGTGCTCGCCATCGGCATCGTGGTGGACGACGCCATCGTCGTGGTCGAGAACGTCGAGCGCAACATGGCCGAGGGCCTGTCGGCGGGAGACGCGGCCCACAAGACCATGGACGAGGTGGGCGGGGCGGTCATCGCCATCGCCCTGGTGCTGGCGGCGGTGTTCATTCCCACCGCCTTCATCCCCGGCATTTCGGGCCAATTCTACAAGCAGTTCGCCCTGACGATCGCCGCCTCGACGCTGATCTCGGCCTTCAACTCCCTCACCCTCTCGCCCGCCCTGTGTAAGCTTCTCCTGAGGCCGCACCATGAGCGGGCCCAGCCGCGCTTCTTCCTCACGCGGTTCGTGAACTGGCTGGCGAACGGCTTCAACCGCGCCTTCGATGCCACGTCGAACGGCTACGGGCGGGTGATCCGGATGCTCACCGGGGGCGTGGTCGGCCTCGGCGTGATGCTGCTGGTCTATGCCGGCGTGATCTGGGGCACGCTCCACCTCGCGCAGACGACGCCCACGGGCTTCATCCCGGACCAGGACCAGGGCTACCTGATCGGCGTCGTCCAGTTGCCCTCCGGCGCCTCCCTCGACCGTACCACCGCCGTGGTGCTGCGGGCGGCGGCGGAGGCGCGCAAGGTCGATGGCGTCACCAACGCGGTGATCATCGCCGGCTTCGACGGCGCGACCTTCACCAACACCACCAACTCGGCGGTCATGTTCCTCACCCTCAAGGGGGCGAAGGAGCGGGCCGAGCACGGCCGCAGCGCGGGCGTGATCACCGGCGACGTGATGAAGGCCACCGCCAACATCGAGGAGGCGCGGATCATTGTCATTCCGCCGCCGCCGGTGCGCGGCCTCGGCCAGGGCGGTGGCTTCAAGATGCAGGTGGAAAGCCGCCAATCCTCCGACATCAACCAGCTGCTCGCCGCGACCGGCGAAATGCTCGCCCAGGCCAACCAGAGCCCGGACGTGACGCGCGTCTTCACCACCTTCGGCAACGACACGCCGCAGCTCTACCTCGACATCGACCGCACCATCGCGCGGATGCTCAACGTGCCGCTGGCCAACGTCTTCTCGTCGTTGCAGGCGGATCTCGGCGGCACCTACGTGAACGACTTCAACACGCTGGGCCGCATCTATCAGGTGCGCTTGCAGGGCGATTCGCAGTTCCGCTCCTCCGAGCAGGACATCTCGCAGATCAAGGTCCGGTCCTCGACCGGAGCCCTGGTGCCGATGGGTACGCTCGCCAGCGTGCGCAACGTGAGCGGCCCGCAGATCGTGCAGCGCTTCAACCTGTACTACTCGGTGCCGGTGCAGGGCGTGGCCAAGCCCGGCGTCTCGACCGGCCAGGCGCTCACCGCCATGGAGGAGATCGCCAAGAAGGCTCTGCCGGACGGCTACGCCTACGACTGGACCGAGATCGCCTACCAGCAGAAGGCGGCGAGCGGCACGGCCGGCTACGTCTTCGCGCTGGGCGTGCTCCTCGTCTTCCTCGTGCTGGCGGCGCAGTACGAATCGTGGGCCCTGCCGCTGGCGATCCTGCTCGTGGTGCCGACGGGGGTGCTCGCGGCTTTGGGCGGCGTGCAGTTCCGGGGGCAGGACAACAACATCCTGACCCAGATCGGCCTGATCGTGCTCATCGGCCTCGCGGCCAAGAACGCCATCCTGATCGTGGAATTCGCCCACGACATCGAGCAGCGTGAGCATCGCGGGCCGGTCGATGCGGCGGTGGAAGCCTGCCGCCTGCGCCTGCGGCCGATCCTGATGACCGCCTTCGCCTTCATCCTCGGCACCCTGCCGCTGGTGATCGCGACCGGCCCCGGCGCCGAGATGCGTCAGGCGCTCGGCACGGCGGTGTTCTTCGGGATGATCGGTGCGACCTTTTTCGGCCTGTTCCTGACGCCGGTCTTCTACGTGGTGATCCGCCACTTCTCGATCTGGCTCGGCAGCTTCCGGCGCAAGAAGACCGACCATGGCGACCATGGGACGGGAGGGGCCACGCCCGCCCACAGCTGATGCGGATCCTCGGCCGCATCCTCCTCGGCGGTTTCGCCCTGCTCCTCGCGGTCGTCGCGGGGAGCCTCGCGTTGATGCTGGCCCTCCTGCTCGATCCGCGGGCGAATGCGTGGCTGACGCAGGGCGCGCTCGCCGGCTTCGACGCCGCCTTCAGCGACCTTGCCGCCGGGCTCCCGCCGGAGGGCTTCCTCCTGCTCATGGTGGGGCTCGCGAAGGCGCTGTTCGTGCTGCTCTTCGTGCCGCCCGCCCTCGTCGGCGTGACGGGGGAGGCGCTGGGGCGGCGGGGCCTGCTCTGGTACGGCGGCGGCTGCGGCCTGCTCACGGCGGCGCTGCCCTGGCTGGTGCGCGGCGCGCCCCGGCCCGGCGCCGCCGGCCTCGCCGCCGCCGAGGCGCGGCTGACCCTCATCCTGTTCTTCGTCGGCGGCTGCGCCGGGCTGGTCTACTGGCTCGTCGCCGGGCGCAGCGCCGGAAACGCACCCTTGGAAGCCGGGCAGGGGCCGCGCTAAAGGAGGGCGATGCTCGCGCTGCGCTCCCTCGCCTTCAACCTCTGTTTCTACCTCACGACGACGGTGGTCGCGATCGTCGGCCTGCCGGCGCTGGCCACCCGTCCGGGCGTGCTGCGGGTCGCCCGGCTCTGGGGCCGGATCACCCTGTGGTTCCTGCGGGTCGTCGCGCGCACCGAGGTCGAGATCCGGGGTCTGGAGAACATCCCCGAGGGGCCGATCCTGATCGCGGCCAAGCATCAGTCGGCGCTGGAGACCCTGGCCCTCTGCACGGTGTTCCCGCGCTTCGCCTACGTGCTGAAGCGCGAGCTGCTCCTGATCCCGCTGGTCGGCTGGTTCTTCGCGCGGGGCGGCATGGTGGCCATCGACCGCTCCAAGGGCACCCGGGCGATGAGCCTGATGAACTCCGCTGCCGCCGCCGCTATCAAGGACGGGGCGCAACTCATCGTCTTCCCCGAAGGCACCCGCCGGGCGCCGGGGGCGCCGCCCGCCTACAAGCAGGGCATCTCCCATCTCTACACGGCGCTGAACGTGCCCTGCGTGCCGATCGCCCTGAACACCGGCCTGTTCTGGTCGCGCAACAGTTTCGTGCGCCGGCCCGGCAAGGCGATCATCGACATCCTGCCGCCCATCGGTCCGGGATTGTCCCGCACCGAGTTCCAGGCCCTCATCGAGGAGCGGATCGAAACCGCCTCGAACGCCCTGATGGGAAGCGGCCTGAAGGACCTCGCCGGAGCGGGTTACACGGTCTCGTCGCACGAGGCTCCGGCCGCCGCGCCGCGACGCTGAGACGGCCGCCGCAGGCCCCCCTCGGCCTTGTGGATAACTCCGCCGACACCCATCTTTCGCTCATGACCACAGCGTCCTTGACGTCTGTGGAAAACACGTTCTAATTGAGAACAAATGACGAACAGACGGGCCCTGTCCTGGTCGGCCGCGCTCCGCGACCTGAAGGACGATCGCTTACGGAGGCAGGACGTGCGTGAGGAACGCTTGAGAACGGCCCAGGGCCTGCGCGGCTCCCCGGCGCTTGCGCTGTCGGCGTGGCGCGGGCGGTCCGGCCGCCGCTACGTCGTCGGCGTCCACCCGGCGGTGGAGTTCGACCCCGAGGAGATGTCCGAATCGGTGACCATCGCCGTGCGCCGTGATTCGTCGGGCATCGCGCAGATGGTCTCGGTGGCGAGTTCGGGTGAGAGCCCGCGCGAGCACCTGCGCCGTGTCTGGCTCGACCGCGCCCGCCGCAGTGGCGCGACGGAGCTTCACATTCACCGTCTGGCCGAGGACGAGGGCGAGCGCGGCGCCATCGTGGACGATCTCCGCCCCGAGACGGCCGAGCCCCGTCAGGTCTGACCGGCGGTGCGACGGCCCTTGCGCTGCCGCATTCCACCGGGATAGGGCCGCGGGCCGAGATACGGCCCGACTGACAAGGCCCTGGGGGGACGCCGCGCATGACGCAGGGGATGGACGGCCGCAACGGGCCCGCGAGCGACATCGCGCGCACCCGGCGGCGCGGGCGGCTTGGGTTGTTCCTGCCCTACGTCGCCCTGGCCATCCTCGTGGCGGCCTGGTCCGGCGCGTGGTTCTGGATCCGCAGCAAGACCGAGCATGAGCTGGACGCCTGGATGGCCCGCGAGGCCGCCGCCGGGCGGACATGGGCCTGCCAGGACCGCAGCCTCACCGGCTACCCGTTCCGCATCGAACTGCGCTGCTCCGCGCTGACCCTCACCCGCTCCGACGGCAGCTTCCGCCTGGGCCCGACGACGGTCGTGGCGCAGATCTACCAGCCCCGCCTCGTCCTGTTCGAGAGTCAGGGGCCGTTCCATGCCGAGCAGGGCGCGCTCACGGGGGATGCGTCGTGGAGCGCGCTGCAGGGCAGTTTCCATGGCGCGAGCGAAGGCTTCACCCGCCTTTCCCTGGTGGTGGACGGGCCGAAGGTGAGCGTCGCGGGCGCCGAACCGCAGCCGATCACCCTACAGGGCAAGCACCTCGAACTGCACGCTCGCCCATCGCCCGCCCGATACGAGACGGACGGCGCCGTCGAGGTGAACCTGCAACTCGCCCAAGCCGCGATACCGAACCTCGACGCCCTGACCGGCAGCGTCGCGCCGGTGGACGCCTCCCTCGACACCACGATCACCCACGCGACGGTGATCGGCACGGGGGCGGTGCCGCGCGAATTGGAGAAGTGGCGTCAGGCCGGCGGGATGCTGGAGATTGGCGCCCTGTCCCTCGCCAAGGGCGTTCAGCGCATCCAGGCCCGTGGTCAGGTCGCCTTGGACGAGGCCCACCGCCCGACCGGGCAGATCGACCTCCGCGCGGCCGGCGTCGATGCGCTGATCGGCAGCGTCGTGGGGCAGCGTTTCGGCTCGGAGAAGGGGGCGCTGGTCGGCCAGCTCGTCGGCGGTCTGCTCGGCCTCGGTCGCGGAGCCCCTCGCGCGGAGGAAGCCCCCGCCGGCTCCGGCCCGCCGCTGAAGCCGCTGCCGCCGCTCAAGCTCGTGAACGGGCAGGTGCTGTTCAGCGGCTTCCCGATCCCGAACGTGCGCGTGCCGCCGCTGTATTGAGCGGTTGCATCAGCCTCGCGTTACGGCCCGAAGGCGCCGCGTGCGAGCGACGTCCTTCAGAGTCAGTGCGATCTTGCGCATGAAGCTGGGGCTGAACGCGCCGATCGGCTCCGGCGCTTCGAGGTCGAACGCGTCCGACTCGAGGAAGCGATTATACTCGTCGAGGATCAGGAACGACGGATAGTCGAGGCCGCCGCGCCGGCATTCAATCTCCGTGACGGCCAGATAGGCCCTTTCCTCGCTCGGTCGCTGCGAAGTCAGCGGAAAGATGAAGAGGCTCGACGGTTGCGAGGGGATGCGGACCACGATGCAGGCAGGGCGGAATTTCCGGCCCGTCTCTTCGCCCCGTGCCGCTTCGCGGGCCCAAAGATAACCGTACCGGATCAGGTCGCCCGGCTTAACCATTCCGAGGTTCGTCCGCGAGGAGGGCGTCGAGCCCGTCCATGAGCTCGTCATGGATCTGGTCGGGCGCGTCCTCCAAGGTGAAGGCCGTTTGCCGCGAGCCGCCGGCCAGGGCGCGATACCGATCGGCGGGGATGATGACGAGCCGCTCCTTGCCGTACTTGGTCAAGGCGACCGGCTCGGACAGAGCGGTTTCGAGGATCTCGCCCGAGAGCCGGTTCATGTCGGAAAAGGAATAGCGCTTCATCCCAATCTCCCGCGATCTACCTAGGTTAGGTAAGTCACGTCGTTGGGGCAAGGGTGAGGTCTCAGGCCCCACCCTCCGCTGGACGAGGCCGTCCGAAATCCGGGGCCGCCGTATCCTGGCCCAGCGCGACGATGCTCCGGCGGATGGCGCGGGTGCGGGTGAACATCGCGTGCAGGGCGTCGCCGTCGCCCCAGCGCACCGCCTTGGCGAGCGCCGCGAGGTCTTCGTTGAAGCGGCCGAGCATTTCCAGCACCGCGTCGCGGTTGTTCAGGAAGATGTCGCGCCACATCGTCGGGTCGGAGGCGGCGATGCGGGTGAAATCGCGAAAGCCGCTGGCCGAGAACTTGATCACCTCGGATTGCGTCACCGCCTCCAGGTCGGCGGCGGTGCCGACGATGTTGTAGGCGATCAGATGCGGCACGTGGCTGGTGATGGCGAGCACGAGGTCGTGGTGCTCGGGGCTCATCGTCTCGACCAGCGCCCCCATGCCCTCCCAGAGGGCGCGGACGCGCGCGGCGGCCTCGTCCGGGGTGCCCTCAGGCGGGGTGAGGATGCACCAGCGCCCGGCGAACAGGGTCGAGAAGCCGGCATCCGGCCCGGAATACTCTGTGCCCGCGATCGGGTGGCCGGGCACCAGATGGACGCCCTCGGGCAAGTGCGGCTGGATCGCGGCCACCACCGAGCCCTTCACGGAGCCGACATCGGAGACGACGGCGCCGGGCTTCAGGTGCGGCGCCATCGCCTCGGCGACGGAACCCATGGCGCCCACCGGCACGCAGAGCACCACGAGATCGGTACCCGTGGCGCCCTCGGCGGGGTCGCCGGTTACGGCATCGGCGATGGCGAGTTCGCGCACCCGCTCGCGCACCGCCGCGTCAGCATCGACGGCCACGATCTCCCGCGCGAGCCCGTAGCGCCGGGCGGCGCGGGCGATGGAGGAGCCGATCAGCCCGAGGCCGACGATGGCGATCCGGTCGAAGGGCGGCGGGGCGGGCGGGGTCTCAGGCACGGGCGCCCCGCACGAAATCACCGAGCGCCGCGAGGAAGGCGGTGTTGGCCTCGGCGCCCGCCACCGTCACCCGCAGGGCGTTGGGCAGGCCGTAGGCCGTGACGCGGCGGGTGATGAGCCCGCGCTCGGTCAGGAACGCATCCGCGTCCTCCGCCGAGCGACCCGGCTCGTCGGGGAAGTGGATCAGCACGAAGTTCGCCACGCTCGGCGTGACGGTGAGGCCGAGCGCCTGCGCCCCGTCGATGAGCCGGGGCAGCCACTCGGCGTTGTGCGCGGCGGCGGCGGCGGTGTGCGCCTCGTCGGCGATGGCCGCCGCGCCCGCCGCGATGGCGGGACCCGAGACGTTGAACGGCCCCCGGATGCGGTTCACCGCGTCGGCGACATGGGCCGGGGCGAGCATCCAGCCGATCCGCACGGCGGCGAGGCCGTAGATCTTCGAGAAGGTCCGCGTCATCACGACGTTCTCGGCCTCGAGGGCGAGTTCGAGCCCGGCCGTGTAGTCGTTCGCCCGCACGTATTCCGCGTAGGCGCCGTCGATGACGAGGAGCACGTGCGCGGGCAGGGCCGCGTGGAGCCGGCGGATCTCGCTGAACGGCAGGTACGTGCCGGTCGGGTTGTTGGGGTTCGTCACGTAGACGATCCGCGTGTGCGCGGTGACGCGGGCGAGGATGGCATCGACGTCGGTCGTCAGGTCGCGCTCCGGCGCGACGACGGGGGTGCCGCCTGACGCCAGGATCGCGATCCGGTACACGAGGAAGCCGTGCTCCGAGTAGATGCCCTCGGCGCCGGGGCCGCAATAGGCGTAGGCGAGCAACGACAGCAACTCGTCCGAGCCCGCGCCGCAGACGATCCGTTCGGGATCGACGCCGAACTTCCTCGCGATGGCCGTGCGCAAATGGGTGGCACGCCCGTCGGGGTAGGTCTCCAGCTTGGCGGTCGCCTCGTGGAGGGCGGCGATGGCGGCCGGGCTCGCCCCGAGCGGCGTCTCGTTCGAGGACAGCTTGTGGACCTTGCCCGGACCCGGACGCCCGCTCTTGCCGGGGACGTAGAGGTCGACCGCGAGGACGCCGGGGCGCGGTTCCGGGCGGGAGGGGGCGGGCGTGCTGGCGGAGGACATGGGCGAGGCCGGTCGGCGGTTCTGATGCGACGATGCGGTCCCTGTACAGCATTTCGCCGGACGGTGAAGCTGGGCCGGTTCCTCGCCATGCATCCGGCGCGACCGCTCCCTGCAACGGGCCGGCGGCGCTTGACTTGGCTCCGATACTTGGACCCGATCCGCACCCGGAACAAATGTCGCGGGGCACCGGCCATCATCCGGCCTGTTGTTATTTCGTAATGCCCTTTACCCGGCTGTCCGAAAGGCGGCGGGAACGACCGGGGTTCGCCAACAATGCTGGATGATCTTCTTCCCTGCGCGCTCTTCGTGCTCGGAATCCTGGTCTCGGTGACGGCTGAATTACGGCTGCGCCGGGGGGATACGGGCTCGATCACCAACGGATTCATCACGGCGGCGGGGGCGGGCCTCGTCTTCGTCGCCTGCGCGGTCGCCATCCGCTGAACCGGCGGGGGAGGGCGGCCGATCCGCGTTGACGCTGCCGGGGCGGGCCATTACCTCCGACCTGTGCCGCAGGGCGTTTTGTAGCCGGCGGTGCCGCCGAAGACCCGGACATGGATACCCGACTGGATACGGCCCCCCGGCCGGACGCCCCCGAACGGAACGCCGCGCCCGTCGCGGAGCCGTCGCAATCCCTCGATCCGAAGAGCCCCGTGGCGCGCTTCGGACCCGACAGGCCGCTCCTGACGGATGCGGGGGTGCGCCTCGCGCCCTTCCAGATTGCCTACCAGACGGCGGGCACCCTCAACGCCGACCGCTCGAACGCCGTGCTCATCTGCCATGCGCTGACGGGCGATCAGCATTTCGCGCACACCCATCCGCTCACCGGCAAGCCCGGCTGGTGGGAGACCCTGGTCGGCCCCGGCAAGCCGGTGGACACCGATCGCTACTTCGTCATCTGCTCGAACGTCATCGGCTCGTGCATGGGCACGACCGGCCCGGCCTCGATCGATCCGGCGACCGGCCGCCCCTACGGGCTCGACTTCCCGCTGATGACCATCCGCGACATGGTGCGGGCGCAGGCGATGCTGCTCGACCATCTCGGCATCAACAGCCTGTTCCTGTGCATCGGCGGCTCGATGGGCGGGATGCAGGTGCTGCAATGGGCGGCGCTCTACCCCGAGCGCGTCTTCGCCGCGATGCCCATCGCCACGGGTGCTCGGCACTCCGCGCAGAACATCGCCTTCCACGAGGTCGGGCGGCAGGCGATCATGGCCGATCCCGCCTGGGCGGACGGGCGCTACCTGGAGGAGGGCACGCGCCCGGCAAAGGGGCTCGGCGTGGCGCGGATGGGGGCGCACATCACCTATCTGTCGGAGCCCGCGCTCCACCGGAAGTTCGGCCGCCGCTTCCAGGGCGGCTCGGCGCCAACCTTTTCGTTCAACGCCGACTTCCAGATCGAGAGCTACCTGCGCCACCAGGGCCTGAGCTTCGTGGAGCGGTTCGACGCCAACGCCTACCTCTACCTGACCCGCGCGATGGACTATTTCGATCTCGCGGCGGACCATGGCGGCGTGCTGGCCAACGCCTTCCGGGGCACGACGACGCGCTTCTGCGTGATCTCCTTCACCTCGGACTGGCTGTTCCCCACGGCCGATTCGCGGGTCATCGTCCACGCGCTGAACGCGGCGGCTGCGCCGGTCGCGTTCGTCGAGGTCGAGACCGACAAGGGCCACGACGCCTTCCTCCTCGACGAGCCGGCGATGTTCGCCGCCGCGCGCGGCTTCATCGACGCGGCGGCCAGGGCGCGCGGCCTGTGAGCGGCGGAACCCCGCACGCCCGCCCCTGGGAGGCGACCGAGGCGCTGCCCCGGGAGAATACCGGCGCCCGCGTCGATCACCTGATGATGCTCGACCTCGTGCCGGCCGGGGCGCGGGTGCTCGACATCGGTTGCGGCGACGGCGCGCTCCTCGCCCTGCTGCGCGACCGCAGCGGCATCGACGGGCGCGGCATCGAACTGTCCCGCGAAGGCGTGAACGCTTGCCTCGCGAAGGGGCTGCCGGTGATCCAGGGCGACGCCGACACCGACCTCGCGAACTATCCCGACGGGGCGTTCGACGTGGTGGTGATGTCGCAGACGATCCAGGCGACGCGCCAGCCGCGCGAGGTGCTGGAGCACCTGCTGCGCATCGGGCGGCACGTCATCATCTCCTTCCCGAATTTCGGGCATTGGCGGGTGCGCACCGAACTCGCCCTGCGCGGGCGGATGCCCGTGACCGACCTGATGCCGGATGCGTGGTACGAGACCGCGAACATCCACCATTGCACGATCCGCGACTTCGTCGTCCTGTGCCGGGTGCTCGGCGCCCGGATCGAGACGGCGGCGGCGCTCGATTCGCGGGGGCGGGCCATGCGCTTCGCCCTGCCGTGGTGGATCTGGAACCTGTTCGGCGCGCAGGGGGTGTTCCTGCTCAGCAAGCAGGGGCGCGGGGGGTGAGGTCCCCAGTGGACTGAACCGTCTTCTTCACGCGGGTCTCGGTCCAGCCCAGGATGTGGCCTTCCGCCGAGCGTAATGCCAACCGGGCGACACGATTGCCCGTTGCAGCCTCGACCAATTCGGACCGCTGCTCGCCGGGGCGATAGAGGTGATCCTCGCCCCATTGTCGGAGCGCGACGATCACGAGGAACAGGCCGCGGCCTCTCTCTGTCAGGACGTACTCGCGGTAGGCGCTGCCGTCCGATGCGGGGACCGTTTCCAGGATTCCGCGCTCCGTGAGGTCACGAAGCCGGGTCGCGAGCATGCCCCTCGCGATGCCGAGACTGTTCTGAAACTCGCCGAAGCGCCGCACGCCATCGAACGCATCACGGATGATGAGCAGCGACCACCAGTCACCGATCATGTCGAGGGCACGGGCCACGGGGCACGCATCCCGCCCAAAGCTTGTCCGTTTCACCATCTCCCACCTCCGCCGGAGCCATCCAGTCTCAATTTAGAACTAGATGGTCGGGTCGTCATCTGGTTCCATGATGAGACCATACGGGCCGACGCGGAGAATGGAACCGATGCAAGGTGTTGCCGAGGGCCGCGCTGAACTCCTCCCCGGACCAGGCCTCACCCGCGGGACGACGCTGATCCTGGCGGCCACGGCCGGTCTCAGCGTTGCGAACATCTACTATGCCCAGCCGCTGCTCGACGTGATGGGGCGCGATCTCGCGATCTCATCCGACAGGGTCGGTCTCGTCGTGACCCTGACACAGGTCGGCTACGGGCTGGGTCTGATCCTGATCGTGCCGCTCGGGGACCGCATGGATCGACGCCGTCTCGTGATCGCGCAGGTCGCGCTGTCCGTGCTGGCACTGCTGACCGTGGCCGCATCCGGGACGGCGGCGATGCTCTTCGCCGGCATGGTGGCGCTCGGGCTGCTGGCCGTCGTGGTGCAGGTGCTCGTGGCCTTCGCTGCGACGCTGGCGGCGCCGAACGCCCGGGGGAAGGCCATCGGAACGGTGACGGGGGGCATCGTCGCCGGCATCCTCACGGCCCGGTTCATGGCGGGGATGATCGCCGATCTCGGGGGGTGGCGGGCCGTTTATGGGCTCTCGGCCGGTGCCACACTCGTCATGCTTGGCGTCCTCGCCCGCTCCTTGCCGTCTCACCCGGCTCCGCCCCAGGGCGGCCGCTACGCAGACGCGCTCCGCTCCATCCCGCTTCTGTTCATCCGTGACCCGGTCCTGCTTGTCCGCGGCGTCCTCGCGGCTCTCATCTTCGCGTCCTTCAGCACTCTCTGGACCACGTTGGTTTTCCCCCTCAGGGCGGCCCCGTTCGCCTACTCCCATGGCCAAATCGGCCTGTTCGGCCTCGTCGGCCTTGCGGGGGCGCTCGCCGCAACGGGGGCGGGGCGCCTCGCGGATCGCGGTCTCGGTCAATGGACGACGGGCGGGGCCCTCGTGATCCTGACAGCCTCATGGGGAGCGATCGCACTCCTGCCGAGATCCATTCTCCTCTTGGTCGTAGGCATCCTCCTGCTCGATCTCGCGGTTCAGGCGGTGCACGTCACGAACCAGAGCATCATCCTGGCCCGTCATCCGGAGGCCCGCAGCCGTCTCGTGGGCGGCTACATGGTGTTCTATTCGGTCGGCAGTGCCATCGGCGCAGGCAGCGCGACGATGATCTACGCCCAGGCCGGCTGGCTCGGGGTTTCGGCGCTGGGGGCGGCTTTCAGCGCCCTGGCGCTGGGAGTGTGGGCAGGGACGCTGACGCTTGATCGTTCCGGTTGACCGGCCGATGGGACTCCAACCCTACTTCGCCCCCCGGTGCAGATCCCCCTCGATCAGCAGCGCGCTGCGGCTGTCGAGGCGGGTGCGGTACACCTGCAGGTTCTCCATCACCCGCTGGACGTAGTTGCGCGTCTCGGTGAACGGGATGCGCTCCACCCAGTCGATCACATCGACCTCGCCCTTGCGCGGGTCGCCGTAGGCGTCGATCCACTTCTTCACGTTGCCGCCGCCGGCATTGTACGAGGCGAAGGCGAGCACGTAGGAGCCGCGCCAATCCTCCATCAGCTCGCCGAGATGCGCTTGGCCGAGCTTCGCGCAGAAGGCGGGGTCGCTGGTCAGGCGGTCCGGGTCGAAGGCGGTGGAGACGCGCTTGGCCGTGCGCATGGCGGTGGCCGGCATCATCTGCATCAGCCCCCGCGCCCCGACGCCGGAGCGCGCCCGCGCGTCGAACTGGCTCTCCTGCCGGGCGATGGCATAGACCATGGCCCGCTCGACCTGCGGCACGGCGGTGAAGGTCTCGTAGGTTGGGATGCCGATGGTCGGGAAGGCGTGGGCGTCGAGCGGCAGGCCCCGGTGCAGGGCGAGCTTGCCCACCGCCACCAGGGCGCGGGCGTCCTTGGCCTCGGTGGCGACGTCGCCCAGCGCCTGGACCTCGCCCGCATCGGTCAGGGCGCGGGTCGCATCGATGTAGAGGGGCAGCGCGAGGTCCTGAAGCCCCGCCTGTTCGAGCAGGCGCAGGGCGCGCACGGACAGGCGGTTGTCGAAGGCCTCCCGCTCGGCGCCGTCGAGCGCCGGCACGGCACGCAGCGGCAGGCTCGTCTGCCCGAGCTTGGCGCGGGCAACCTGCCCGTAATAGGCGATGGGCTGCGCCGCCGCCTTCTCGTAGAAGCGCTTCGCCTCGTCGGCCCGGCCCAGGGCCTCGGCGGCGCGGGCCTGCCAATAGGCCCCCCGCGCCAGGGAGTTCGGCCCCTCGGCGAGGGCGGCGACCTGCGCGAAATGCTGCCCGGCCTTCTCGGGGTCGGAGAGGAAGCGCAGGGCGATCCAGCCGGCATGGAACTCGGCCTCGATCTTCTTCTCGGGCGAGCGCGCGCCATGGCCGCTCACCACCGCGTAGGCGGTCTTGGCGTCGCCGCCATCGAGGAGCTTGCGCGCCACGATCCGGCGCTCGACCCACCATTCGTCGCCATCGACCAGCACGTCCGGGTTGGTCGGCGCGGTGGCGAGCACGGCGGCGGCCTCCACGGGCTTGTCGGCCCGGCGGAAGAACTGCGCACGCGAGAAGATGTACGAGGCGTCGTTGCGCAGCGAGGGCGGCACCGCCGCCAGCGCCGAGGCGGCGCCGGAACTCTTATCCTCCACGGCCCGGCGGGCGCGGACGAGGCTCGCGTAGCTGCCGCCGGCATAGCCCGCCGCGCGGCCCGCGCTCTCCCAATCCTCCTTCAGGAGCGCCCGCTCCATCCGGTAGCGGTGATCCTGGCGGGTGAGCAGGGCGGGGAAGGCATCCTGCACCTTGGCTTCGAGGCTGCGGCCGAAACTCTCCGTGCGCCACAGGTCGCGCACGAGGTCGGCGGAGTCGGCTTCGAGCCCGTCCGCGCGAAGCGCCAGCGCCAGGGCGAACTTGCCCGGTGCGCTCGACGGCTTGGCGGTGGCGAAGAAGGCCCGCACCGTGGCGGGCGCCTTGCGCTCGCTGAGCAGCGTCTCCTCCGCCCGGCGGCGCAGGAGGGGGCCGCCCGGCCAATCCGGGTTGGCACGGGTGAAGGCGACCGTGCGCTCGAAGCCGATGCCGGCCCCGGCGCGGATCGCCACCCATTGCAGCAGGGCGCGGGCGGCGGGATCGGTGAAACCCTCGGCCATCCGGTCGGCGTCGGACACCTTGCCCTTGCGGTAGAGGTCGATCGCCCCGCGCAGCAGGGTCAGGTCGGTGTCGCCGGAGGCCTTCGGCTTGGCGAGGTCGGGCACCTCCGGCACCGGGGCGGCGGGGGTGAGGCCCGCATCCGGCAGCGGGAAGGTGATCGCCGCGTCCGGGTCGGCGGAGGCGTAGGCCGAAGCGGCAGCAGGCTTACGCTCGGCCTCCTCAGCGCGCACCGCCTCGGGGGCTGAGTCGGTGGAATCCGGGGCATGGATGGCGGCGGGCAGGGGCGTCTCCGCCCCGGTCGCGCCGGCCAGAGCCGCCCCGGCGCTCGCCGCGAGAGCGATAAGCGTAAGGTGCGGGCGCTTCCAGGCGATGGCTCGGATCACGACCTCACCCCTCCGCAACGTCAGCGTGAAGGACACAGTCTGGGCAACGAGTGATTAAGAGCCCGTTAACCGTGTCCCGGATCCGTTTGCGAAGGCGCGCACGAACCCCTATGTCTGCGCGCTCGCGCAACGACAGCGCGGCACAATGGCGGCGAGACGACCGCTCGATTCCCCTGGGACGCCTGAGATGACCGAGACGACCGCCCGCCTGCGGGGCTCGATGACCGCGCTGGTGACGCCCTTCCGCGATGGCGCCTTCGACGAGCAGGCCTTCCGAAAGTTCGTGCGCTGGCAGATCGAGCAGGGCAGCCACGGCCTCGTGCCCACCGGCACGACCGGCGAGAGCCCGACCCTGACCCATGCCGAGCATGACCGGGTGGTCGAGGCCTGCATCGACGAGGCCGGCGGGCGGGTGCCCGTGGTGGCGGGTGCGGGCTCGAACTCGACGGCCGAGGCGATCGAGCGGGCGCAGCACGCCGAGAAGGCCGGCGCCGACGCCGTGCTCGTGGTGACGCCTTATTACAACAAGCCGACGCAAGGCGGACTCTACGCCCACTTCAAGGCGATCAACGATGCGGTCGGAATTCCGATCATCATCTACAACATCCCGCCGAGGTCCGTCATCGACATGAGCGTCGAGACGATGGCCCGCCTCTTCGAATTGAAGAACATTGTCGGCGTGAAGGACGCGACCGCGAAGATCGACCGCGTCAGTCAGCAGCGACTGGCCATGGGCGAGAGCTTCGTCCAGCTTTCAGGCGAAGATGCGACCGCGCTCGGCTACAACGCCCAGGGCGGCCACGGCTGCATCTCGGTGGTGGCGAACGTCGCCCCGCGCCTCTGCGCCGACCTGCAGGAGGCCTCGCTCTCCGGCGATTACGCCAAGGCGCTGACGATCCAGGACCGGCTGTTCCCGCTCCAGAGCGGCCTGTTCGCGGAGGCCAATCCCGGCCCGGTGAAGTACGCCCTCTCGCGGCTCGGCCACATGGGCGAGGAGATCCGCCTGCCCCTCGTGACGATCTCGGACGCGACCCGCAGAATCGTGGACGACGCCCTGCGCCACGCCGGCCTCCTCGAAGGCTGACCCCGTAAAAAAGGACGACAGACCCGCATGGCGCCGAAGACGGAGCCCGGACGGCGCGTGGTGGCCGACAACCGCGCCGCCCGCTTCCACTATTCCATCGAGGACACGCTCGAAGCCGGCATTTCGCTCACCGGCACCGAGGTGAAATCCCTGCGCGGGGGCAAGGCGACGATCGGAGAGGCCTATGCCGGCCCCTCCGGCAACGACCTGATGCTCTTCAACGCCTACATCCCGGAATATCTGGAGGCGAACCGCTTCAACCACGACACCAAGCGGCCCCGCCGCCTGCTGCTGCATCGCCGCCAGATCGACAAGCTGATCGGCGCCACCCAGCGGCAGGGCTATACGGTCGTGCCGCTGAAGATCTACTTCAACGAGCGCGGCCGGGCGAAGGTCGAACTCGGCCTCGGCAAGGGCAAGCAGGCCCACGACAAGCGCGAGGCGGTGAAGGAGCGCGACTGGAAGCGGGATCAGGCCCGCCTCCTGCGCGACAGGGGATAGGGCGAGGAGGCACGGGATGAGCGCCAGTCTGACCAGCCTGCCGGACGATCTGCCGGTTCCAGCGGATGACGGCGCCGCCGCCCACCTGCTGGGCGCCCGCCTTCCCGACGTGGCCCTCCGCGCCACGGACGGGAGCACGGTTTCGCTGGCCAAGCTCAAGGGCCGCACGGTGGCCTATGCCTATCCGCGCACCGGCGAGCCGGACAAGCCGGCCCTCACCCCCGATTGGGACGCGATCCCCGGCGCGCGGGGCTGCACGCCGCAATCCTGCGATTTCCGCGACCATTTCGACGAGTTGAAGGGGCTCGGCGTCGATCACGTCTACGGGCTCTCTACGCAGACCCGGGAGTATCAGACGGAGGCGGTGACGCGCCTGCACCTGCCTTTCGCGCTTCTCTCCGATGCGCACCGTGCCCTGGCGATGGCGGCCCGGCTGCCGACCTTCGAAGCCGGCGGCGAGACGCTGCTGAAGCGCCTCACCCTGGTGATCGACGACGGAGTCGTCACGCACCTGTTCTACCCGGTCTTCCCGCCGGACCAGAGCGCCCGGCAGGTCGTCGCGTGGCTCGACGCGGGCCGCCGGGCCTGAGACGCGGCTAGGCGTCGTCCTCCGGCTGGCGGATGCCGTAGCGGTTTTCGAGGTTCGGGCGCGATTCGGCGCGGTGGCGGGTCGGCGTCTCGCCCGTGGGGCGCGGGGCGCGCTCGGTGGCCTCACGGCCGATCCGCGAGGCGAGGGTCGACAGGTCCACGAACTCGTCCGCCTGCCGCCGCAACTCGTCGGAGATCATCGCCGGCTGCGTCTGGATCGTGGAGATCACCGTGACGCGCACGCCCCGGCGCTGCATCGCCTCGACCAGCGAGCGGAAATCGCCGTCGCCCGAGAACAGCACCATGTGGTCGAGGCGCGGGGCGAGTTCGAGGGCGTCGATCGCCAGCTCGATATCCATGTTGCCCTTGAACCGGCGGCGGCCGGCGGAATCCGTGAACTCCCGCACCGGCTTCGTCACGACGCGGTAGCCGTTATAGTCGAGCCAATCGACCAGCGGCCGGATCGAGGAATACTCCTGATCCTCGATCATCGCGGTGTAGTAAAAGGCACGGATCAGGTTCTCGCGTGCCTGGAAATCCTTCAAAAGCTTCTTGTAATCGATGTCGAAGCCCAGGGCCTTGGTCGTCGCATAGAGGTTGGCGCCATCGATAAAGATGGCACACCGTTGATCTGACGGCATGAATGTCTTTCCAAGTACAAAATAGATGAAATCGGTCGAGGGAATTCGTTGCCTAGGCGTCACTGATGCATTAAAAAAAGTCTTTCGCAAAACTGAGTTAAAAATGAATCAATGCTTCATCGTGAGGCGATGAAGAGGTTTAAAGCATTGCGGACGGTCATGCCGAAGTCAAGGTAAGCCGACCACGGCTAAACCCGCTGTACGGCTCGACAACCTCAGGTAATAATCAGCCGTTGACGCGCTGAACGCTGCTCACCGGCCGCTTGCTGCGCAACTCCGCGACGATGGCGTTCAGGTGTTGAAGATCCCAGACCGACAGGTCGAGGGTGATGTCGGTGAAGTCCTGGGTGCGGCGTTTCATCGAGATGTTGTCGATGTTGCCGTCATGGTCCGCGATCACCTGGGCGATCTGCGCGAACACGCCCGGCTCGTTGATGGATTGCAGGGACAGGCGGGCGGGGAAGCGCTCGCCGCTCGACGCCTCCGTATCCCAGCGCACGTCGAGCCAGCGCTCCGGCTCGTTGTCGAAAGCGGCCAGCGCCGCCGACTGGATCGGGTAGACCGTCACGCCGACGCCCGGCGTGAGGATGCCGACGATCCGGTCCCCCGGCACCGCGCCGCCGTTGGGGGCGAAGGTGACGGGCAGGTCCCCCGCGAGACCCCGGATCGGAATCGCGTCCGGGGAGGCTTCGCCGCTGCCGTTGAAGGTCAGGCGCATGGTCTGGTCGGGGGAGCGCACGAGCCGCCCCGCCCCGGTGGCGCCGGGCTGTCCGGCCGAGGGGCGGCGCTCCTCCCGGTGGTCGGGATAGACCGCGCGCACGACGTCGCCGGAGAACATCTCGCCGCGCCCCACGGCGGCGAACACGTCCTCCGTGGTGGAGCGGGCGAGGCGGGGCAGGGCGCCGCGCAGCTTGTCCTCGGAAAAGCTCTTGGCCGCGCGCTCGAAGGCCCGTTCGAGGATCTGCTTGCCGAGGCCGGCATATTGCCGCCGCACCGCCGCGCGGGTCGCCCGGCGGATCGCCGAGCGGGCCTTGCCCGTCACGACGAGGGATTCCCAGGCGGCCGGGGGCGAGGCGCCGTCCGAACGGCTGATCTCCACCTCGTCGCCGTTCGAGAGTTCGTGCAGCAGCGGCACCATGCGGCCGTTGATCTTCGCGCCCACCGCCGAGTTGCCGACATCGGTGTGCACGGCATAGGCGAAGTCGATGGGCGTCGCGCCCCGGGGCAGCGCGATGAGCCGGCCCTTCGGGGTGAAGCAGAAGACCTGATCCTGAAAGAGTTCGAGCTTGGTGTGCTCCAGGAACTCTTCCGGGCTGTCGCCTTCGGCGAGCAGTTCGATGGTCCGGCGCAGCCATTGGTAGGCGCCGCTCTCGGTGGCGAGCTTCGGGTGGACGCTGCCGATGGCGTCGCGCCCGCTCACGTCCTTGTAATGGGCGTGGGCGGCGATGCCGTATTCGGCGATGTCGTCCATCGCCTGGGTGCGGATCTGCAGTTCGACGCGCTGGCTCTTGGGGCCGATCACCGTGGTGTGGATCGAGCGGTAATCGTTCTGCTTCGGGGTCGAGATGTAGTCCTTGTAGCGCCCCGGCACCATCGGCCAGCTGGTATGAACGACGCCCAAGGCCGCGTAGCAATCGTCCAGGGCGTTCACGATCACCCGGAAGCCGAAGATGTCCGACAGTTGCTCGAAGGCGAGCGACTTGCGCTCCATCTTCGCCCAGATCGAATAGGGCCGCTTCTGCCGGCCCGTGACCTCGGCTTCGATGCCCCGCGCCGAGAGCTTGTCGGAGAGCACCTTCTCGATGTCCTCGACCATCCGGCCGGACTTGGCGGTGAGCCGCAGCAGGCGCTCGGTGATGGTGGCGTAGATCTCGGGTTCGAGGAAGCGGAAACCGAGGTCTTCCAATTCCTCGCGCAGCTCCTGCATGCCCATGCGGGCGGCCAGCGGCGCGTAGATGTCCAGCGTTTCCTGGGCGATGCGGCGACGCTTGTCGTCGCGCATGTGCTCCAGGGTGCGCATGTTGTGCAGGCGGTCGGCGAGCTTCACGAGGAGCACGCGCACATCCGCCGCGACGGCGAGCAGCAGCTTGCGGAAGTTCTCGCCCTGGGCGGCCTGCTTCGAGACGAGGTCGAGCCGCTTGAGCTTGGTCAGCCCATCGACGAGGGCGCCGATCTCGTCGCCGAACAGGCGCCGGATCTCATCGAGGGTGGCCTCGGTGTCCTCGACGGTGTCGTGCAGGACGGCGGCGATGATCGTCGCGTCGTCGAGATGCAGATCCGTGAGGATCGCGGCGACTTCGAGGGGATGGGCGAAGAACGGATCGCCCGAGGCCCGCTTCTGGGTGCCGTGGGCCTGCATCGCATAGACGTAGGCGCGGTTGAGCAGATCCTCGTCGGCGGCGGGGTTGTAGCGCTTGACCCGCTCGACGAGTTCGTACTGGCGCATGATCCGCCGGGAAATCGGTGCCTCCTGAACGCTGTACGCGCCGCCGCTTCAGGGAAAGTCTCCCGCAATGCGGCGGCCGACACCAGAGGCAAGGCGCCGCAATCGGCGCATCGAGCGCTTTTTTCTTCGCGCCGGGGGCCGAATCGACCCCCGACAACCGGCCTCACTCGGCCTCTTCGTCGGTCTCGACCGGCGGGGCGAGGTTCTCGAGGCCGCGGAGGAGGTCTTCCTCGCTCATGCGGTCGAACTGCACGCCGGCGTCGTCGCTGGACGATTGCGGCGCGTGGGCGGCGGCGGCCGGCGAGCTCGACAGCAGCGGCACGGCCTCGGCCTCCGGCTCGTCCACCTCGACGTACTTCTGGAGCGAGTGGATCAGCTGCTCCTTCAGATCCTCGGAGGTGATGGTGCCGTCCCCGATCTCGCGCAGGGCGACGACCGGGTTCTTGTCGCGGTCGCGGTCCACGGTCAGCGGCGCGCCGGCCGCCAGGAGGCGGGCGCGGTGGCTCGCCAGGAGGACCAGCTCGAAGCGGTTCTCGACCTTTTCGATGCAATCTTCGACGGTGACGCGCGCCATGCCTGACGGCTCCTTCGCGGAACGAATTCTCTCGGGATGGGCGGCGTCTTACACCGGATGCGGTTTGGCAACAAGCTGAGAGACTTGACGGCAGGCATGCCGTCCCGGCCTCATGCCGCTCAAAGCTTCCTTAATCGCGGGCCGCGAGAGTGAACGCCCTCGCCGCAATCTTCGCATGGGACGAGCGAACACCCGGCTTTGACGCGCCGCGGCATTCGGTCTAAAGATTGGGCAGAACGAACAAGCAAGAACCGTGCCGGGCTGCCATGCTCGGACAATCTGAACAATGCGCAATCGGGGCTGGGTATGAGTCTGCTGCAAAGGCTGGAGGTGCGACAGGGCCAAGCCCTGGTCATGACGCCTCAGCTCCTGCAGGCGATCAAGCTCCTGCAGCTCTCGCATCTGGACCTTGCCGCCTACGTGGACGCGGAACTGGAGCGCAACCCGCTTCTGGAGCGCGCCGAGGCCGAGAATCCGGGCGTGCAGGACGCGCCGGAGGCGCCGGCCCCCTCCGACGAGGGCGCGGGCGAAGACGGGTTCGAGGGCGGCGAGGCCGATTCGTGGCTCGCGCCGGAGATGAACCCGATCCGGGGTGAGATCGAGGGCGACATCGACGCCCGCCTCGACAACGTCTTCCAGGACGAGACGCCGACGAGGGTCCGCGAATCGGACGCGGGCGACATGCTGAGCCTGACGCCCGCGCCCTACGGCAGCACCGGCGGCAGCTTCGATGCCGAGGCGCCCGACTTCGAGGCGACCCTGACCTCGGAGGTCAGCCTGCGCGAGCACTTGGCCGCACAGCTCGACCTCGCCACCCGCGATCCCATCGAGCGCCTGATCGGCGGCTTCCTCATCGATGCCGTGGACGAGGCCGGCTACCTCCGCGAGACGGTGGAGGCCGTGGCCGAGCGGCTGGCGGCCTCGCCCGCCCTGGTCACGAAGGTGCTGGCCCTCGTGCAGAGCTTCGACCCGACCGGCGTCGGCGCCCGCGACCTCGCGGAATGCCTCGCCATCCAGTTGCGCGAGAACAACCGCTTCGATCCCGCGATGGAAGCCCTGGTCTCGCGCCTCGACCTCGTGGCCAAGCGCGACTTCGCGGGGCTGCGGCGCCTGTGCGGCGTGAACGACGAAGACCTCGTGGACATGCTGGCGGAGATCCGCCGCCTCGATCCCAAGCCGGGCCGCGCCTTCGGGTCGAGCGCCGTCGAGGTGCTGGTGCCGGACGTGTTCGTCCGCGCCGCGCCGGACGGCTCCTGGCTCGTGGAGCTCAACAGCGAGGCGCTGCCGCGCGTCCTCGTGAACCAGAGCTACTATGCCCGCGTCTCGCGCACGGCCCGCGCCGAGGGCGACAAGGCCTTCCTGTCCGAGGCGTTGCAGAACGCCAACTGGCTCACCCGCAGCCTGGAACAGCGGGCGCGGACCATCCTGAAGGTCGCCACCGAGATCGTCCGCCAGCAGGACGGGTTCTTCGCCCACGGCGTCGCCCATCTTCGGCCGCTCAACCTGAAGACGGTGGCCGAGGCCATCGCCATGCACGAATCGACCGTCTCGCGCGTCACCTCGAACAAGGCCATCGGCACCAGCCGGGGCACGCTGGAGATGAAATACTTCTTCACCGCCGCCATCCCCGGCGCGGCGGGTGCGGCGGCCCATTCCTCCGAGGCGGTGCGCCACCGCATCAAGCAGCTCGTGGACGGCGAGACCGCCGACAACGTCCTCTCGGACGACGCGCTGGTGCAGAAGCTGCGGGACGAGGGCGTGGACATCGCCCGCCGCACCGTCGCCAAGTACCGGGAATCCCTGCGCATCCCCAGCTCCATCGAGCGGCGGCGGGAACACTCCGCGCAGGCCGTCCGGGTGCTTGCCTGAACGGCCGGTTCGGCCCATTCAGCCCGCCGACCCCGATCGGACTCCGTGATGACGACCTCTTCCTCGCCGCGCAGCCTGACTGCCATCGTCCTCGCCGCCGGCAAGGGGACGCGAATGCGCTCCGACCTGCCGAAGGTACTCCACAAGGTCGCCGGGCGGACCATGCTCGGCCATGTGCTCGCCGCCGTGCGTGAGGCCGGCGCGACGCGGGTCGGCGTCGTGGCCGAGCCCGGCCGGGCCGACGTCGCCGCCGAGATCGAGCGGCAGGCGCCCGGCGCGGGCGTCTTCGCCCAGGCCGAGCGGCTGGGCACCGCCCACGCGGTGCTGGCCGCCCGCGCGCTGCTCGCCGAAACCGCCGACGACGTGATCGTCGCCTTCGGGGATACGCCCCTCGTCACCGCAGAGACTTTCACCCGCCTGCGCGCGCCGCTCGCCGCCGGGGCGGCGGTCGCCGTGCTCGCCTTCGAGACCGAGAACCCCACCGGCTACGGGCGGGTGCTCACCGAGGGCGCGCGCGTCGTCGCGATCCGCGAGGAGAAGGATGCGAGCGCCGCCGAGCGGCAGGTGCGCCTGTGCAATGCCGGGCTCATGGCGCTCGGCGGCGCGCACGCCCTGAGGCTGCTGGAACGGATCGGCAACGACAACGCGGCCGGCGAATATTACCTGCCCGACGCGGTGGCCCTGGCGGTGGCCGAGGGGCTGACCGTGGCGGTCGTGCCGGTGGACGAGCCGGAGGCGCAGGGTGTCAACGACCGGGTGCAGCTCGCCGCCGCCGAGGCGGTGGTGCAGGCCCGCCTGCGCCGGACGGCGCTCCTGGGCGGCGCGACCCTGGCGGCGCCGGAGACGGTGTTCTTCAGCCACGACACGGTGCTCGGCCGCGACGTGACCGTGGAGCCGAACGTGGTGTTCGGCCCCGGCGTGACGGTGGCCGACGGCTGCACGGTGCGGGCCTTCGCGCATCTGGCGGATGTCCGCCTGGAGGCGGGGGTGAAGGTCGGGCCGTTCGTGCGGATGCGCGGCGGCGCGGTGCTGGAACAGGGCGCCGAGATCGGCAACTTCGTGGAACTCAAGAACACCCGCATGGGGCCGGGCGCCAAGGCGGCGCACCTCACCTATCTCGGCGATGCCGAGGTGGGGGCGAAGGCCAATGTCGGCGCGGGCACCATCACCTGCAATTACGACGGCGTGTTCAAGCACCGCACCAGCATCGGCGCGGGCGCCTTCATCGGCTCGAACTCGGCCCTCGTCGCCCCCGTCACGATCGGGGCCGGGGCGTTGGTCGGGGCCGGTTCGGTCATCACGCAGGATGTGCCGGAGGGCGCCCTTGCGGTGGCGCGCGGCCGGCAGGAGGTGCGGCCCGGCTGGGCGGTGCGGATGCGCGAGCGGTTGCTCGCCCTGAAGGAACGGCGGTCAGGCCGGTGAGCCCGGAAGACGAGGGGGAGAGGCGACATGGCTCATGAATTCCGCGTGGTGGAGGGCGGCAAGGCCGACCTCGGCGCCATCGACCGCGAGGCGCTGTGGCAGGCGCGCGTCGATCTCGCCGCCTGCTTCCGCATGGCCGCGCGCTACGGTCTGGAAGAGGGCATCTGCAACCACTTCTCGGCCATGGTGCCGGGGCGGGACGACCTGTTCCTCGTGAACCCCTACGGACTGGCTTTCTGCGAGGTGACGGCCTCCAGCCTCCTCGTCTGCGATTTCCACGGAAGGGTCGTCGAGGGCGAGGGCCAGCCGGAGGCGACGGCCTTCTTCATCCATGCCCGCGTGCACCGGAACGTGCCGCGCGCCCGGGCGGCGTTTCACACCCACATGCCCTACGCCACGGCGCTGAGCATGACCGAGGGCGAGCCCCTGGCCTATGCCGGGCAGACGGCCCTCAAGTTCTACGGCCGCACGGCGGTGGACGATGCCTATAACGGCCTCGCCCTGGACGAGGCCGAGGGCGACCGCATCGCCGCGACGCTGGGCGACGCCGACATCGTGTTCCTGCGCAACCACGGCGTGATGGTCACTGGCCCGACCATCGCGGAAGCCTGGGACGATCTCTATTATTTGGAGCGCGCCGCCGAGGTGCAGGTGAAGGCCCTCTCGACGGGCCGGCGGCTCCTGCCCGTCGATCCGGCCATCGCCAAGGCCGCCGCCGCGCAGATGCGCGAGGGCGACCCCGAGAGCGCCCGGCTGCACCTCGCGAGCATCAAGCGGGTGCTCACGCGGGATGGCGACACCTACGCGGAATAGCCCCGTGCGCCGGCCGCTGGGTCTCGCCGCTGCGATGCGGTAACCTCGACCGCATATATGGGCCTGGCCCCCGGCCGGGCGGCCCTGCGAATGGAAGACGGAACATGTGCGGCATCGTCGGCATCGTCGGGCGCGACGCAGTGGCGGGACAGGTGGTCGAGGCGCTGCGCCGCCTCGAATACCGGGGCTACGATTCCGCCGGCATCGCCACCCTGGAGCACGGCAGCCTTCAGCGCCGCCGCGCTTCGGGCAAGCTCATCAACCTCGAAGCGCGGCTCGCCGAACAACCGCTGACCGGCACGATCGGCATCGGCCACACCCGCTGGGCGACCCATGGCCGCCCCACCGAGGTCAACGCCCACCCCCATGCCACGGCGCGCGTCGCCGTCGTGCATAACGGCATCATCGAGAACTTCCGCGAGCTGAAGCAGGAGCTCGAAGGGGAGGGGATCCGCTTCGAGAGCGACACCGACACCGAGGTCGTCGTCCAACTCGTCAGCCGCCTGATGGACAAGGGCGCCGGCCCGGTCGAGGCGGTGGCCGCCGCTCTGCCGCGCTTGCGCGGGGCCTTCGCCCTTGGCTTCATCTTCGCGGGCGAAGAGAACCTGCTGATCGGCGCCCGGCACGGCGCGCCGCTCGCGGTCGGCTACGGCCACGGCGCCACCTATCTCGGCTCCGACGCCCTGGCGCTCGCCCCCTTCACCGACGCCATCGCCTATCTCGACGAGGGCGATTGGGCGATCCTCACTCGCGAGGGCGCCGAGTTCCGTGACGCTTCCGGCGCCGTGGTGGAGCGCCCCCGTCAGACCATCGCCACCCAGGCGTTCCGGGTCGACAAGGGCGAGTACCGCCACTTCATGGCGAAGGAGATCCACGAGCAGCCGGAGGTCGTGGGCCGCACGCTGGCCCATTACGTCGACATGGCCGAGGGCCGGGTGATCCTGCCGGAGGCGCTGCCCTTCGACTTCGCCAAGCTCAGCCGCGTCTACATCACCGCCTGCGGCACCGCCTTCTATGCCGGCCTTGTCGCCCGCTACTGGTTCGAGCAGATCGCCCGCCTGCCGGTGGAGATCGATGTCGCCTCCGAGGCCCGCTACCGCGAGGCGCCCCTGGAGCGCGACGGGCTGACGCTGGTCATCTCGCAATCGGGCGAGACCGCCGACACCCTGGCCTCCCTGCGCTACGCCAAGAGCCAGGGCCAGCACACGCTCAGCGTCGTGAACGTGCCAACCTCGACCATCGCGCGGGAATCCTCCGTGGTGATGCCGACGCTCGCCGGGCCGGAGATCGGCGTGGCCTCGACCAAGGCGTTCTCCTGCCAGCTTACCGTGCTCCTCTGCCTCGCCATCGCGGCGGGCCGGGCGCGGGGCACCCTCGACGCGGCCGGCGAGCGGCGCCTGATCGACGGGCTCATCAAGGCGCCGGGCCTGATGGCCGAGGCGCTGGCGCAGGAGCCGGACATCGAGGGGCTGGCCCGCGAGGTCGCGAAGGCGCGGGACGTGCTCTATCTCGGACGCGGCACGAGCTACCCGATGGCGCTGGAAGGCGCCCTGAAGCTCAAGGAAATCAGCTACATCCACGCCGAGGGCTACGCGGCGGGAGAACTGAAGCACGGGCCGATCGCCCTTATCGACGAGAGCGTGCCGGTCATCGTCATCGCGCCGCACGACGCGGTGTTCGAGAAGACCGTCTCGAACATGCAGGAGGTCGCGGCGCGGGGCGGGCGGATCGTGCTCATCGGCGACGCGAAAGGTGCGGCGGAGCACGGGCTCGACACGATGGCGACCTTCACCATGCCGGCGCTCGACCCCATCGTGGCGCCCATCGTCTACGCGGTGCCGGTGCAACTCCTCGCTTATCACGTCGCCGTCGTGATGGGGAAAGACGTCGATCAGCCCCGCAACCTCGCGAAATCCGTCACCGTGGAGTGACGGACGGTCCCCACGGAGAACACATCCGAGGGGTGTAGAACTACCGAGTTTTCAATTGACGATACTCGGTAGCAAAGCCAAGGTCCGCCGCCGCCCGACCGGGGCGGTCGAGATCCGGGTCGAGCATGCGCGCAGCCCTCGTTCTGCCTTTGCTGGTGGGCCTCACCGCCCCCGTCGTCGCCCAGCCGGCGCCGACGGATCCGGGCACGAGCCAGGGGGCGCCGGCCCCCGCGCGCCGGGCCGGGCCGCCGCGCCGTCCGCAGGCGCCGAGCCAGCCCATCGCGGTCTACGATGCGCGGATCGAGGCGGGCGACCTTCGCCTGTCGGGTTCGGTGCGCAAGCCCGGCGCCATCGTGGAGATGGACGGCGAGACCTCGATCCAGGCCGACAAGCGCGGCCGGTTCGTATTCAAGCTGCCCTACAAGCCCGCGACCTGCGTCGTCACGCTCAAGAGCGGTGAGGACGAGCGCGAGGCGGTCGTGGCCAATTGCGCGCCGGAGGGGCCCCCCGGCCCGGCCGGACCGCAGGGTGTGCCCGGCCCCGCCGGAGAGAAGGGCGAGACCGGTCCGAAGGGTGACGCCGGTCTTAAGGGTGATGCCGGCCTGACCGGTGAGGCGGGGCCCAAAGGTGAGGCGGGTCCGAAGGGCGAGCAGGGACCGGCCGGGCCGCAGGGCGAAGCCGGCACCCCCGGCCTGCCCGGCCCGAAGGGCGAGGCGGGTCCCGCCGGCCCCCGTGGCCCGATCGGCGGACGCGGCGAGCCCGGCAAACCCGGCACGGCGGCGACATCCACCTTCCGGGTGCTGCGCAAGACCGAATGCGGCGGCGCCTGTTCCGCCACCTGCGACGAGGGCGAGGTGCTGGTCGCCGCCCGCTGCCTCGGCGGCGGCAGCGTGACCTACGAGGGCGAGGGCGCGTCCTGCCCGTCCGAGGCCACCGGCCTCGTCGGCTTCTGCGCCAAGCCCTGATCCGCGAGCCAGCGCAGCATCCCGCCGGCGGCCGCCCGGCCGCCGGCTATCGCGCCCTGGAGGAGGTAGCCGCCGGTCGGCGCCTCCCAGTCGAGCATCTCGCCCGCCAGGAACAGGCCGGGCCGCGCGCGCAGCATGGCGTTGCCGTCGAGGGCGCCGAGATCCACGCCGCCGGCTGTCGAGATCGCCCGGTCGAGGCCCATCATGCCGGTGAGGGTGAGCGCCGCCGCCTTGATGAGCCGCGGAAGGGCGTCGGGCTCGCCTGGCAGGGCGGCGCCCGCCGCCTCCCGCACGAGACCGATGGCGACGGGCGACAGGCCAGCGGCCTTGCGCAGCCGGGCCGAGAGGGAATCGCCCTTCCGCCCTTTCGCGAGCCGCGCCGCCAGCGCCTCGACGGCGAGGTCCGGCCGGAGATCCACCACGAGCCGCGCCGCCCCCTCCGCGAGGATCGCCTCACGTAAGGGGCGTGACAGGGCGTAGACCGCCCCGCCTTCGAGCCCCGTCCGCGTGACGATGGCCTCACCGGGCACGGTCTCTCCCGCGAAGGTCAGGGCGATGCGCTTCAACGGCGTGCCGGCATGGCGCTCGCGGAACGTGTCGGACCACGCGCAGGCGAAGCCCGCATTGGCCGGGCGCAGGGGCGCGACCGGCACGCCGAGCCCTTCGAGGAGCGGCACCCAGGCACCGTCCGATCCAAGGCGCGGCCAGCTCGCCCCGCCGAGGGCGAGCAACGTCGCGGCAGGGCGCACGGTGAGGTCGCCCTCCGGCGTGTCGAAGGTCAGGGCGCCCTCCGCGATCCCGGTGAGGCGGTGGCGGGGGCGGATCGCGACGCCGTGATCCCCCAGGCGGGCGAGCCACGCCCGCAGCAGGGGCGAGGCCTTGAAGCTCTTGGGGAAGACACGGCCGCTCGACCCGACGAAAGTCGGCTGGCCGAGTTCTGCGCACCAATCCCGCAGGGCATCGGGCGGGAAGGCCCGGATCGCCCCGGTCAGGCTCTGCGCCGGATGGTAGCGGCCGAGGAAGGCCGGCAGGGGCTCGCTGTGGGTCAGGTTGAGCCCGCCGCGCCCGGCCATGAGGAGCTTGCGCCCGAGGGAGGGCATCCGGTCGTAGAGCGTGACCGTGCCGCCCGAAGCCGCGAGGATCTCCGCCGCCGCCAGCCCGGCCGGGCCGCCGCCGATCACCGCGATGTCGCATCCTTGCACCATGGCGCCGAGAGGCGCGTCGCAGGGTTGCGTGTCAAGCGCTGGGGATCGGCCCGTGCCGCCCTTGATTCGCCTCGTTCCCCCTCTTACGTCGCGTCCATCGACTGCGGGCCCCTCTGGCGGACGCTCCTTGAGGCGTCCGTGATGTCGGAGTCGATGCTTTCCTCCCGGAAGGAGCATCAGGTCCCGCCTATGGTCGATTTTCTGTACGTCGAGTGGCTCGGCAAGCCGCTGTGGATGTGGCTCGGCTTCCACGTGCTCATCGCGGTGCTTCTCGCCTTCGATCTCGGTCTCCTGCACCGAGACAAGGAGCACGAGATCGGCGTGCGCGAGAGCCTTGGCCTTACCGCATTCTACCTGACCCTCGGCCTCGCCTTCGGCGGCTTCATCTGGTGGGAGCTCGGCTGGACGCCGGCCGAGGAATACGTTACCGGCCTCGTGGTCGAGAAGTCGCTGTCGATGGACAACGTCTTCGTCATCGCAATGATCCTCACCGGGCTCGGCGTGCCGCGCACGGCGCAACACCGGGTGCTGCTCTGGGGCATCCTGGCGGCGGTGCTCCTGCGTGGGTTGATGATCGGCCTCGGCGCGGCCCTGGTGCATCAGGTGCACTGGATCCTGTCGCTGTTCGCGGCCTTCCTGATCTATGCCGGCCTCAAGATCCTGTTCTCCGGCCATGAGGAGCAGGGCGACTTCGGGAACAGCAAGATCGTCCAGTGGATCCGGCGGCGCTTCCGCGTCACCTCGGAACTGCACGGCCAGAAGTTCACCGTGCGCAAGACCGACCCGAAGACCGGGCGGAAGGCCCTGTGGTTCACGCCCCTCGCTCTGGCGCTGGTGCTGGTGAACGGCGCCGACGTCATCTTCGCCGTCGACAGCGTGCCGGCGATCTTCGCGATCACCACCGACACCTTCGTGGTCTACACCTCGAACATCTTCGCGATCCTCGGCCTGCGCGCCCTGTATTTCGCGCTGGCCGCGATGGTGGACCGCTTCGCCTACCTGAAGACGGCGCTGGCCTTCATCCTCATCTTCATCGGTGCGAAGATCGTGGTGGCGGACACGTTCGGGCTCCTGAAGGTGCCGCCGTGGGTGTCCCTGGTCGTCACCCTGGTCCTGCTGCTGGGTGGCGTCGCCTACAGCCTGTGGCGCACCCGCGGCGAGGCGCCCCTGCCCGAGGGCGAGGCGCGGGCGCACCGCGCCTGAGGCTCAGGCGGCCGGCAGGCTCGCCAGCAGGTCGCGGAGCGTGGTGATGGTGGAGCTGTCGGCGACGCCATCGACCCGCGCCTGCCGGAAATGGCGCTGGAAGGCGGTGACCACCGCCTTCGTCCGGGCGTCGAACGTGCCGTTCACCGGCAGGCCGTAGCCGTAGAGGGCGAACATCGCCTGCAGCGCCTCCACCGGCTGGCCGGCATCGCCCTCCGCGAAGAAGCGCCCGTCCCGCAGGGGGGCGGGCGGCACGCAATGGCCGAGCCCGGCCTCTGCGAGGCGGAGCCAGGGGAAGGTCTCGCCGGGGTCTTCCTTGCGCTCCGGCGCGATGTCCGAATGGGCGAGCACCCGCTCCTGCGGGATGCCCCAGCGCCCCGCGATGTCGAGGCCGAGCGCGATCACCGCCGCGATCTGCGCGTCGGGATAGGGCGGCAACCCGCCGACATGGCCGGGATGGACGAGCTCGATGCCGATGGAGCGGGAGTTGATGTCGGTGACACCCTTCCACGCCCCGGCCCCGGCGTGCCACGCCCGCGCGGCCTCGGCCACGAGCTGCACCGTGTCGCCATCCTCGAACACGACGTAATGAGCCGAGACCTCGCTCATCGGATCGCGCAGCCGTGCCAGAGCCGCCGCGCCGCTCTCCATGCCGGTGTAGTGCAGGATCAGCATGTCCGGCCGCAGGCCCCGCCGGTCCCCCTGGTTCGGAGACGGCGCCACCTTGCGGGCGAGGGGGGTGTCGGGCGTGAGGGTCATCTCAACCTCGTTCGGACGAGGCTCCTTAGCACGATGGATGCGTGGTGCGATTGACGCCTCGCCGTGGTGTACGCATGATGCGTACAGTGTGGGGAAGAACCGTGCCGTTGCAGCAAGTGGGAATCCGTGCCTTCCGCGAGCAACTCTCCGGATATCTGCGTCAGGCACGCGACGGCGAAACCTTCCTCGTCACGTCGAACGGCGAAGTATTGGCGGAGATCCGGCCGCCGCCGGTCGACGCCCGGCCTTCGCGCCGCCCCGGCGCCCTGCGCGGTCAGATCGTTCTGGCACCCGATTTCGATACCCTCCCGGCGGATGTCGTCGCGGCCATGGAAGGCGAGGGGTGAAGCTCCTCCTCGATACTCACGCCCTGCTGTGGTGGCTGAGCGACGATCCCTCGCTCGGTGGCGGGGCGCGGGATGTGATTGCCGATCCCGGCAACGACGTGCTCGTCAGCATCGTCTCCCTGTGGGAGATCGTCGTGAAGGCCCGGATCGGAAAGCTCCGGGCCGATATCCGCACGGTCGCTGCCGCCGTGGAGGAAGGCGGCTTCACGCGCCTCGATCTCGCGGTGTCGCATCTGCTCGCGCTCGACCGATTGCCGGTCGATCCGGCACACCGCGATCCGTTCGATCATCTGCTGGTTGCGCAAGCCATCGCGGAGGACGCGGCCTTCATGACCGAGAACCGGCGCATGGCCGCCTATCCCGTACGCATCCTGTCATGCGCCGCGACGGCGCTACCGTAACCCCCGCTCGGCCGCGACCAGATCGTAGGCGGCGTTGATCGCTGCGAGGCGCTTGCTGGCGATGGCCACCGCCTCGGGGGGAAGGCCCCGGGCCAGTGCGCGGTCGGGGTGGTGCTCGGACACCAAGCTGCGATGGCGGGCCTTCACCGTCGCGTTGTCGGCGGCCCGGTCGAGGCCCAACACCTCGTAGGGGTCGTCCTCCAGGCGGACATGCCGCGCGGCGATGCGCCGGAACGCGCCCTCCTCGAAGCCGAAGATCGCCGAGACGGCGCGCAGGTACTGCTCCTCGGCCGCATGGATCGCCCCGTCCGCGCCCGCGATCTGGAACAAACCGTCGAGCACGTCTTCCAACAGGGCCGGCTCGTCGCCGAAGGTCGCCGCGAGCTGGTGGGCGTAGGCCTCGTAGCCGTCGGTGGTGCGCTTGGCGAGGTCGAACAGGCGCGTCACCCCGGCCTGGGCCGAGGGCTCCACATGCACCACGCGGGCGAAGGCTTCGACCTCCGAGGGCGCGACGACGCCGTCCGACTTGGCCATCTTGGCCGCCAGCGCCACGAGCCCGGTGGTGAAGATCACGTCGCGCGGGGTTGGGCCGAAGGGCGCGCCGATCCGGTCGACGAGGAAATGGCCGGCGACGCCGCCGATCAGCCCGCCGAGGGGGCCTCCGACCGCCAGCCCGATGCCGGCGCCGCCGAGCTTGCCCCAGATCCCGGAGGCGCGAGGCGTGGGCGTCCGGCTGTCGTGGATCATCGGGCGGCTTTGAGATCATCCGCCGGGATGGCCCCGGCCGCCACCCGATAGACCGGCGGCGCCCGGGGTGGAAGGGCCGGGATGTCTCCCGGCCGATCGTGCCTTAGCGGCAGTAGACGTTGCCGTAGGCGTCGCGGTAGGTGCCGTAGGGGCAGCGCGGCGCAGTCGAGGCGCCGACGATGGCACCGCCGGCGCCGCCGATGGCCGCACCCGCGAGGGCGCCGCCGGCCCGGCCGGTCGCCGCGCCGCCGATGGCCGCACCGGCCAGCGCGCCGAGGCCGGCGCCGCCGAGAGCCCGGTCCTCGGGCGTGTTGCAGGCGCCGAGCGACAGCGCTGCGAGTCCGGCGAGGGCGGCCGCGATGGTCTTCTTCATGTCTCTACAACTCCCCTGTGCATCCGTTTTGGCTTTTGCCGTTATGGCTGCGAATCGAGCTTAGCAGGAACCCAACGCGGTCCCTACGGCCAAGGTTCCGATCCATGAACGGGGCAGTTGCGTCCCGTCATCCTCCCGCCCTATGCCACGGGGAAGGCGGCCCGCCTGGGCCGCCGCCGGATTTCGAGGCTCCCATGCAGAAAGCCACCACGATCGTCCGCCGTCCGGCCGTGCGCGCCGACCGCGTTGCGGACACCGTCGAACTCGACCATGCCGGCCGGTCCGCCCTCCCGTCCAGCTTGACGGCGGCGGGTGGCCTCGCCTTCGAGGTGGCCCTGCCGAAGGCCGGATCGCTGGAGGACGGCGACGCCCTGCGCCTCGACGACGGCCGGCTCGTCGTCGTGAAGGCGGCCGCCGAATCGCTCCTTGAGGTGCGGGCGGAGAATCCGGCCCGGCTGATGCGCCTCGCGTGGCAGCTCGGCGGCAACCATGTCGAGGCCGAGGTCGGCGCCGACACGCTGCACATCCCCGCCTCGCCGGCCAATGCCGAACTGGTGCGCGGCCAAGGCTGCGTCGCCACCCCGGTGATCCGCGCCTTCAGCCCGGAGAAGGCCGCCCACGATCACAGCACGTGCGGCCACGATCACGGCCACGACCACCATGGGCACGACCATGGCCATGATCACGGGCACGATCACGACCACCACGGCCACGACCATGCGCACGATCACGGCCATTCCCATGGCCACGACCATGACCATGCGCATCACGGGCACGAGCACAGCCACAAGCATGACCACTGACCGGCGGCGGATTGCGCTGTCGGCGGGGTTGATCGGGCTGGTGCTCGCCGTCCCCGCCTCGGCCGGGTCGGACCCGACCCGCGACGTCCTCTGGATGGCCCTGAAGACCTGCGTCCTCGCCAAGACGCTCGCCAACCGGACCTTCCCCTGTCTGGCCGTCGATCTCGGCGACAAGGAGCGCCCCGGCACGGCGGTGCTGCGGGCGCCGGGCGAGCCGACGCATATCGTGGTCATGCCCACCGATACGGTCTCGGGGCTCGAATCCACGCCCCTGCGGGGGCCGCGCGGTGTGGCGTACTGGAAGGCGGCGCTCTCGGCCCGGCACTTCGTGGTGGATTCCCTGAAGAACCGCGTGCCGGAGGCCGATATTGGTCTCGCGGTGAATTCGGCGCGCGGGCGCAGCCAGGATCAACTGCACATCCACCTCGATTGCCTGAGGCCCAAGGTGCTCGATGCCCTCGACGCCCATGGCCGCGCCGTCGGAAAGGTGTGGGCGCCGTTCCCGGTGCCGCTGGCCTATGACCGGTTCCACGCGATGCGGGTGCGTGCCGCCGACGTCGAGACGTTCAACCCCTTCGCGGCCATCACGACCCTGCCGGGCCGCCGCGACCTGACGCGGACCACCTTCGCGGCGGTCTCGACACGGCCCGGTGATCCGGAGCCGGGCCTCATCCTCCTCGCCTACCGGGGGCGTCAGGCCAGCGCGGAGGACATCATGGACCATGGCTGCGCCATCGCGGAGCAGCGCCGCGCCCGGCCCGCCGGATAGTCGTCGCCGTCCGGGGCAAGGAAGACAGTCCTCCCGCAGTCTAGGCGCGGGCCAAGCGGAACCATTAGCTTGGCCTCACGTTGAAGCGGCATGGAACACTTCAAGTCCACCATCGCCACGACAGCGATTGCAGCTTTCGGCCTCCTCGCCGCAGCGCATATCCTGCATCCGGGCAACTTCGAGCGCACGACATACCCGTCGCGGCCCGTCGCGACGGTGGCTCCCCAAGCCTGGGCCAACCCGCCGGCCGCCCCTGCGGTTTCCGTGGTGGCCCCCGTCCTCAAGGCGGAAGCCCCGCAGCCCGTACCCGCTCCCGTGGCCTGGACCTCGGTCCAGGTCGAGCCGCCGGCCCCGGTGCGCACCGCCGAGACCGCGCCGGAGCATCGCCGGAAGGCCGGTGCCCACCGGCATAAGCTCTCGCAGCGCCCGGCTCCGGTCCGTCAGGCCGTGCTGACCCAGCCGGCCCAGCCGGCGGCGGTCGCCCCCGTGAAGAAGCCGGAAACGAACCGCATCGACCCGATCGGCGACATCATTCGCGGCCTCGGGCTCGGCAGCGACAGCTGAGCCGCCGCGCCCGCGTCCGTCAGCGTTCCAGGCGGGCGACGAGGCTCGACGTGTCCCAGCGATTGCCGCCCATCGCCTGCACCTCGGCGTAGAACTGATCGACCAAGGCCGAGACCGGGAGCTTGGCGCCGTTGCGGCGGGCTTCGTCCAGCAGGATGCCGAGATCCTTGCGCATCCAATCGACGGCGAACCCGAAGTCGAACTTACCCTCGTTCATGGTCTTGCCGCGGTTCTCCATCTGCCAGGAGCCGGCGGCGCCCTTCAAGATGACGTCGAGCACGGCCTCGACATCGAGACCCGCGCGCTTGGCGAAGTGCACGCCCTCGGAAAGGCCCTGCACGAGGCCGGCGATGCAGATCTGGTTGACCATCTTGGTGAGCTGGCCGGAGCCGACCGGGCCCATCAGCCGGCAGGCGCGGGCGAAGCTCTTGATGGCCTCCTCGACCTTCGCATAGGTCTCGGGCTCCCCGCCGCACATCACCGTCAGCACGCCGTTCTCGGCGCCGGCCTGTCCGCCTGAGACGGGGGCGTCGATGAAGCCGAAACCCTTCTCCTGCGCGGCGGCAGCGAGTTCGCGGGCGACCTCGGCCGACGCGGTGGTGTGGTCCACGAAGACCGCGCCCGGCTCCATGCCGGCGAGCGCCCCGTCGTCACCCAGCACCACGCTGCGCAGATCATTGTCGTTGCCGACGCAGGCGAAGACGATCGTGGCACCCTTCACGGCCTCGCGCGGGGTGGCGGCATGGGCGCCGCCATGGGCCTTCACCCAGGCCTCCGCCTTGGCGCCCGTCCGGTTGTAGACCGTGACGTCATGGCCTTTCTTCGCGAGATGCCCGGCCATCGGGCCGCCCATCACGCCGAGTCCCAGGAAAGCGACCTTGGCCATCATCCGTCTCCACCCGAACGAAGCGGGCCATTCGGAGCGGCCCGCGTTCCGCCCGCCGGTCCGTGGCGGGCGCCCGACCTATAGCAGCCCGGCGCGGGCGAACAACGAGCCCCGGTTTGTCCGTCGCGACGACAGCGGAAATCTTTGCATGGCGTAAAAATTCCGGCAGAACGCAAGCCAGATCACAGGCCCTGTCAGGGTCGTTCGAGCCGTGGGCCGGGGAGGCCACGCCATGACCGCCATTCAGAAGCATGGGCCTTGGGCCCTCGTCGGGGCGCTCGGCGCCGCCGCCCTGTCCATCGTGGCCGTCGAGCGTGGCGAGGCGGTGAACGCCCTCTGGATCGTGGTCGCGGCGGTCTGCGTCTACCTGATCGCCTACCGGTATTACTCGAAGTTCATCGCCGACAAGGTGATGCGCCTCGACGCGAAGCGCGAGACCCCGGCGCTGCGCCACAACGACGGGCTCGATTACGTCCCTACCAACAAGAGCGTGCTGTTCGGCCACCATTTCGCGGCCATCGCGGGCGCCGGCCCGCTGGTCGGCCCGGTGCTGGCGGCGCAGATGGGCTACCTGCCCGGCATGCTGTGGATCCTGGCGGGCGTCGTCCTCGCGGGCGCGGTGCAGGACTTCATGGTCCTGTTTGTCTCGATGCGCCGGGACGGGCGCTCGCTGGGCGAGCTGATCCGCGCCGAGCTTGGGGCGGTGCCGGGCGTCATCGCCCTGTTCGGCACCTTCCTCATCATGGTCATCCTGCTGGCGGTGCTGGCGCTGATCGTCGTGAAGGCCCTGGCCGAGAGCCCGTGGGGCACCTTCACGGTGATGTCCACGATCCCGATCGCCATCTTCATGGGCCTGTACACCCGCTACATCCGCCCGGGTAAGATCGGCGAGGTCTCGGTGCTGGGCTTCGTGCTGCTCATGGCCGCCATCGTCGGCGGCGGGCAGGTCGCGGCGAGCCCGGTTTGGGGCCCGGCCTTCACCTTCACCGGCACGCAGCTCTGCTGGATGCTGATCGGCTACGGCTTCGTCGCCTCGGTGCTGCCCGTGTGGCTGCTGCTGGCTCCGCGCGACTACCTCTCGACCTTCCTCAAGATCGGCACCATCGTCGGCCTCGCGCTCGGCATCGCCTTCGTGGCCCCGCACCTGCAGATGCCGGCCATGACCAAGTTCGTGGACGGCACCGGCCCGGTCTGGGCGGGCAGCCTGTTCCCATTCCTGTTCATCACCATCGCCTGCGGTTCGGTCTCGGGCTTCCACGCGCTGATCTCGTCGGGCACCACGCCGAAGCTCATCGCCAACGAAGTCGATGCCCGCTTCGTCGGCTACGGCGCGATGCTGATGGAATCCTTCGTGGCGATCATGGCGCTGGTCTCGGCCTGCGTGATCGATCCGGGCGTGTACTTCACCATGAACTCCCCGGCGGCCCTGGTGGGCACCACGCCGGAGACCGCCGCCGCCGCCGTCACCAAGCTCGGCTTCGCCACGACGCCGGAGGTCATCACCCAGACCGCCGCCGATGTCGGCGAGCACACGATCATCTCCCGCGCGGGTGGCGCCCCGACCCTGGCAGTGGGCATGGCGCACATCATCTCCTCGGCCATCGGCGGCAAGGGGATGATGGCGTTCTGGTACCACTTCGCGATCCTGTTCGAGGCGCTGTTCATCCTCACGGCGGTGGATGCGGGCACGCGGGCCTGCCGCTTCATGGTGCAGGATCTCGTGGGGCTCATGGCGCCCAGCTTCAAGAAGACGGATGCCTGGGGGCCGAGCATCGTCGCCACCGCGATCTCGGTGGGCGCCTGGGGCTACTTCCTCTACCAGGGCGTCACGGATCCGCTGGGCGGCATCAACACCCTGTGGCCGCTCTTCGGCATCTCGAACCAGATGCTGGCGGCAGTGGCGCTGACGCTGTGCACCGTGGTGATCTTCAAGATGAAGCGCGAGAAATACGCCTTCGTCACGATTATCCCGACCGTGTGGCTCTGCATCTGCACCCTGACGGCGGGCTACCAGAAGATCTTCTCGGCCGACCCGAAGATCGGCTTCCTGGCCCATGCCGAGCGCTACGCGATGGCCGCCGCCGAGGGCAAGCTCCTCGCGCCGGCCAAGAGCGCCGACCAGATGAGCCAGATCATCCTCAACGACCGGATCGACGCGGTGCTCGCCGCGTTGTTCATCGCGCTCGTCGTGGCGATCGCGGTCTTCGGCATCATGGCCTGCATGAAGGCACTGCGCGCCGACCGCTGGACCGCGCTGGAGACCGAGCCGCGCATGGTGGCGGCGGAGTGAGGCGATGATGCCGGCGCAGGGCTTTCGCAACCAGCTGCGGACGCTGACGAAATGCGTCTGCGACGGGGCGCGGCTGATGGTGGGGCAGGGCGACTACGCGGTCTATGCCGAGCACATCCGCCGCACCCATCCCGACCGGGAGCCGATGACCGAGACGGAGTTCTTCCGCAACCGGGAGAACGCGCGGTTCGGCGTCGGCAACACGTCCGGTTTCCGGTGTTGCTGAGGACAAGCTTGACTCAAGGGCCCCTTCTCCCGCCATCTTGGATCAACGGGAGAGGGGCATGAGTATTTTCCAGGACGCCATCCTTCGCTTCGGCCGGACCATCATGTCCTATGCCGGCGATGCGATGTTCCTGCAGGCGGCCGTCTCGGCGGCGGCCAACGTCATCGTCGCGGATGGCGACGTGGCGGAGGAAGAGGTCGAGGCGGCCATCGTCGGCATCCGTGCCAACCCGATCCTCGAAAAGTCCTACGACACCCTGCGCGTCGAACAGGAACTGTACGAGGCGATCAGCCGCGCGAAGACCCGCGCCGGGCGCATCGAGAACCTCCGGGCCGCCGCCGCGATCGCCGAACGGCCCATCGAGCAGCGGCAGGACGTGTTCCTGATCGCCGCCGACGTCGCTGACCTCGGCGGCATCAGCGCGGTCGAGCACACGGCACTCGACGAGATCGCGAATTCGTTGGAAGTGGAAAAGTCGGCGCTGCTGCGCTGAGAACACGAGCGTGACCACGACAGTGTTTCCGCTGGAAACAACTTAACGGCGCCTGCGGCATCGCGGATCAGTACTTGTCGGCCCGGGCGGGTTAGCTCACCCTGGTGCTCGCACGTCCGGGGGGCCGGGAGATCGCATGGGCCTCGTCCTCTACGCCCTCAAGTTCCGCATCACGACCTACGTGCTCGCGGTCCTGATGATGCTCGGCGGCGTCGGCGCCATCGTCGTCATGCCGAAGGACGTGCTGCCCGTCGTCGATATCCCCGTCGTCGTGGTGGTCTGGACCTATACCGGCCTGTCCACGCCGGAGATGGAGACCCGCGTCACGACCTATGCCGAATTCGGCATCTCCAACAACGTCAACAACATCCGCCGGATGGAATCGACCACCCTGCAGGGCACGGCGGTCCAGCGGATCTATTTCGATCCGAGCGTGAGCATCGACCTCGCCATCGCGCAGGTCGTGTCGTCCACGAACTCCATCCGCGCCGCGATGCCGCCCGGCATCCAGCCGCCGGTGATCGTGCGCTACTCGGCCTCCTCCGTGCCGGTGATCCAGCTCGCGCTGTCTTCGGCCAGCCAGAGCCTCAACGAGATCTACGATTACGCCCAGTACCGCATCCGCCAGACCCTGGCGCAGGTGCCGGGCTCGACCCTGCCCGCGCCGTTCGGCGGGGCGCCGCGCCAGATCATGGTCGATCTCGACCTCAACGCCCTCCAGGCGCTCGGCCTGACGCCGCTGGACGTCACCAACGCCATGACGGCGCAGAACCTCACCGTGCCCTCCGGCCTCGCCAAGATCGGCGAGCAGCAATACCCGATCCAGCTCAACGCGACGCCGCCCTCCATCGAGACCCTGAACACCGCGCCGATCAAGATCGTGGCCGGGCAGCCGGTGCTGGTGCGGGACGTGGCCTTCGTCCGCGACGGCGGGCCGCCGCAGATCAACGTGGTCCGCGCCGACGGCAGCCAGGCCGTGCTGATGCAGGTCATCAAGAACGGCAACGCCTCGACGCTCAGCGTCGTGAACAACGTCAAGGCGGCGATGCCGACAATCCGGGCCGCCGCCCCCGAGGGCATGAGCATCAAGCTGCTGTTCGATCAGTCGGTCTTCGTGTCGAACGCCATCGAAGGGGTGCTGCACGAGGCGGCCATCGCCGCCGCGCTCACCGGCCTCGCGATCCTGCTGTTCCTCGGCTCGTGGCGCTCGACCCTCGTCGTGTTGATCTCGATCCCGCTTTGCGTGATGACCTCGCTGGCCGTGCTGGCGGCGCTCGGCCAGACCATCAACATCATGACGCTGGGCGGCCTCGCCCTGGCGGTCGGCATCCTCGTGGACGATGCCACGGTGGCCATCGAGAACACCTACCGGCTGTTCGAGGAGGGCGAGGAGTTCCGGGAGAGCGTGGTCCACGGCGCGGCCGGCATCGCCAAGCCGGCGCTGATCTCGACGCTGTCGATCTGCGCGGCGTTCACCGCCGTCTTCGCCCTCACCGACACGCCGAAATACCTGTTCACCCCGCAGGCGCTCGCGGTCGTGTTCGCGATGCTGACCTCCTACCTGCTGTCGCGGACCCTGGTGCCCCTGCTGATCGATGTGATCGTGGCGCCGGAATACGCGGCCAAGCACGCCAAGGATCGGCACGAGAAGGGCGAGGCCCCCCGCCGGACACGGATCGGCCGGGTCGTTGGCGCCGTTGGGGCGCCGCTGATGCGCGTCGCGGGCGCCTTTCACCGGGGCTTCGAGGCGCGCTTCACCCGCTTCCATCGCGGCTATGTCGGGCTGCTCCATGCCGCCCTGCGCCACCGCGTCGTGACCGCGATCATCACCGTCTGTGTGCTCGCGCTCGGCGGCACGCTGTTCGTCTTCACGGGGCAGGATTACTTCCCCGAAATCGAATCCCGCCAGATGACGATGCACCTGCGCGCCCGAGCCGGGCTGCGCATCGAGACGACGCAGCAGGTCTTTGCGCAGGTCGAGGACGTGGTGCGCGAGGTGATCCCCGAGCACGAGCTGGAGCAGATCCTCGACAACATCGGCGTGCCGTCGATCAACTACAACTTCGCCTTCTCGGACGGGTCGTTCGTCTCCTACAACGACGGGCAGATGCTTATCAGTCTGAAGGAGGAGCACGGCTCGGTGGCGGGCTACAAGAAGCGCCTGCGCGAGGTGCTGATGCAGCGCTTCCCCGACCTGACGGTCTATTTCCAGCCGGCCGACATCATCACCCAGATCCTGAATTTCGGCGTCATCACGCCGATCGACATCCAGGTGTCGGGCCGTCACAAGGAGAAGGACCTGGAGGTCGCGCAGAACATCGTCCGCCGCCTACGCGACACGAAGGGCCTCGTGGACGTGCATCTGCAGCAGATCGTCAACGTCCCGCAATTCTACGTGGACGTAGACCGGCGGCTCGCCTCGGAACTCGGGCTCACCGAGCAATCCGTGGCGCAGAATATGAACATCTCGCTCTCGGGCAGCTATCAGGTCACGCCGAACTTCTGGCCGGACCCCAAGACCGGCATCCCTTATCAGCTCTGGGTGCAGACGCCGGAATACCGCAACGCCTCCCTCACGGACCTGCGCAACACGCCGCTCTTCGTGCGCGCCGCCGCCACCTCGGGCTCGGGGCCGGGGGTGCTGACGCTGCTGTCGAGCGTCGCCGACATGAAGCGCGTGCCGACGCAGACGGTGATCAACCACGTCAACATCCAGCCGACCTTCGACATCTTCGCCTCGGTGCAGGACCGCGACCTCGGCTCCGTCGCCCGCGAGATCGATACGATCGTGCAGGAGGAGCAGAAGAACCTGAGCGCCCCCGACAAGATCACCGTGCGCGGCCAGATCGAGAACATGCGCTCGGCCTTCCTGCGCCTGGGCATCGGCCTCGGCATCGCGCTGATCGCCGTCTACCTGCTGATGGCGGTGAACTATCAGAGCTGGGGCGACCCGTTCGTGGTCATCGCCGCCCTGCCCATCGCCTTCTGCGGCATCACCACCGGCCTGTTCGTGACCGGCACGACCTTCTCGATCCCCTCGATCTTCGGGGCGATCATGTCGGTGGGCATCGCCTCGGCGAACTCGATCCTGCTCGTCACCTTCGCCAAGGAGCACCGGGAGGCGACCGGGTGCAGCGCCGCCGAAGCCGCCATCGCGGCGGGCGAGACGCGTCTGCGGCCGGTGCTGATGACCGCCTCGGCGATGTTCCTGGGGCTGATCCCGATGGCGCTGGGCACGGGGGAGGGCGGCGAGCAGAACGCGGCGCTCGCCCGCGCGGTGATGGGCGGCATCGCCTTCGCGACGCCGGCCACGCTGCTGCTGGTGCCGTTCCTCTACACGCTGCTGCGCAGCGGCCCCGCCCAACCGGTGGAGGATTACCTCCCACCGGAGGGCGCCAAGGTGGCTCAGACGGCGGCCTAGGCGGCGGCCTGGGCGGACGCGACGGCGGCCTCGAACGCCTGGAAAGCGGCGGTGGCCTCGTTCCAGCGCGATGCCTGGATATGGCCCATCATGGCGCGGCACTCGCTGCGTGCCGTGGCGAGGGCCTGCTCCACCGGCCCGTGGAAGGCCGGATGCGGGGCGATCTCGCCCTGGTCGGCGGTGGCCGGGCGCATGCCGATCAGCACCGAGGCGAGGCGGCGGCGCCACGCGGCGCAATCCGCCGGCAGGCGGGCGCGGCGCAAAGCGGTCTCGTCGCCCTGCTGCTTGTCGAGGAGAGTCTGGCCCAGGGTCTCGATCTGGTCGATCCGGTCGATGGCTTCGCTGATCTCCTTGCGGGCCTTGTCGGCGCCCGCCGAGACCCGGCCGACGCTGTCGGCGATCTCGCTCGTGGCCTGGATCTGCTGGTCGAGCAGGCTGGAGGCCATGCGCATCTCGGCCGACACGCTCGCGACCTTGGCGCTCTCGGTTTCGACGCGGGCGCTGGCCTGCGACATCGCCTGGGCGCCGGATTTCACCGCCTCGCGGCTCTGGCTCACGGCCTCGCGCATGGCGGACATCTCGTCCCGCAGGCTCTTGATGCGCTGGTGGATCTCGTCGGTGGCCCGCGCGGTCTGGGCGGAGAGGGCCTTCACCTCGGCGGCGACCACGGCGAAGCCGCGTCCGGCGGCGCCGGCCCGGGCGGCCTCGATGGTGGCGTTCAGGGCGAGGAGATTGGTCTGGCCGGAGATCGCGGCGATGGCGCCCGCCATCTCCTCGATCCGCGCGGCGGCCTGGGAGAACCCGTCGAGGCGGCGGCCGATCTCGTCGGCGCCGCCCTCGATCCGGCGCATGCCGTCGGAGGCGCGGTGGATGTCGCCCGCGCAGGCCGCGATGCCGCCGCTCGCCGCCTCGGAACTGCTCGCCACTTCGGCGGAGCGCGCCGCGATCTCGCGGGTCGTCGCCGCCAATTCCTCGGTGGCGGCGGCCATCAGGCGAGCCTGCTCGGCCATGCCGGTGGAATCGTAGGCCATCCAGCCGAGGGAGGTGCCGGCCTCCGAGGCGGCGGCCGAAAGACGGCCGGGCAGCGCCATCAGTTCGCGGTCGATCACCGGCGCGGGGGCCGCGGCGAGGGCCACGACGGGCGCCTCGGTCACGGGGGCGGAACGCACGACGGGGGTCTGGTCGACCGGCTGGACTTTTCTTTGGAGACCGAACATCCGGCAGCTCGACTGAAGTTTCGGGAACGCGCCCGAAACAATGCCGGATTTCTATGAAGGAAATGTTCACGCACAGGATAGGGCAGGCGTGATCACACTCGCCCTATGATTGCTGTGGCTTCACTCGCCTGAATGGGCAGCTCGTTCCGCCCAATTCGCGTCCGAATGCTGTAGATTAGCCCCGGCAAGTCAAATCTTGCCGGGGCGAATACCGTTGTAGTCGATCACTCGCCCGTGAGGGCCGCCTTGGTACGCGACCACCAGCCCGCCCGCTTCGGCCGGGACGGATCGGAGGGCGGCGTCAGGACGACGGCGACGGGCTCGGCCGGCGGCTCGCTGGGCACGTCCGCAGCCGGCTCGGGCGCAGGCGCCTCGGCGGCTTCGGGGGCGGCGGGGGCTGGAACCGGCTCGGCGTGGGTCGCCTCGGCGACCTCCTCCGCGCTCACCGGCTGCTCCGCCGCAGGCTCGACGAAGCGGACGGGGGCCGGCTCCGCGACGGCCTCGAGGGTTTCGGCGCTGACGGGTTCCTCGGCGGCGGCGGCAATGGCCTCGTCCGAAGCCTCGCCGGCCTCGGCCTCACCCTCGCCCTCGTCGTCCCGCTGGCCGGTGCGCTCCACCCGGCCGCGACCGCCACGGCGGCCACGGCGGCGGCGGCGGCCCTTGTCGCCGTTGCCGGCGGCGGCATCCTCGCCCTCGGCGGCGGGCGCGGCCTCGGCCGCTTCCTCGTCGCCTTCGGAGGCGCCGGCCTCGGCGGGCTCGTCCTCGCCCTCGTCCTCACCCTCGTCGGCGCCGCCTTCGCGGCCCTCCTGACCCTCGGTGCGGCCGCCGCGACGACGACGGCGGCGGCGACGACGGCGGCCCTCGCCATCCTCGCGGGCTTCCTCGGTGCCGGCCTCGCCGGGGGCGGCCTCGGCCACCTCGGCGGTTTCGGTCTCTTCGACCTCGTCCTCGGCTTCGTCCTCGAACTCCATGGACGGCGAGATGGCGGTGGCGCGCACGCCCGTCACCGGACCCTCGGCCCGCTGGGCGGGCTCACCGCGATCCAGCTGGAAGGCCGAGGTCGCGGGCAGGCGCTCGTCGGCCGCGATGGTGACGGTGACGCCGAAATGGACCTCGATCTCGTGCAGATGCGCCCGCTTCTGGTTGAGGATGTAGAGCGCCACCTCCGTGCGGGTCCGCAGGATGAGGTTGTTGCTCGCGGACTTGAGCAGCGCCTCCTCGATGGAGCGCAGGATGTGCAGGGCCACCGAGGCGGTGGCGCGCACGAAGCCCGAGCCGCCGCAATGCGGGCAGGGGATCGAGGAGGATTCGAGCAGGCCGGTGCGGATGCGCTGGCGGCTCATCTCCATGAGGCCGAAGGGCGAGATCCGGCCGACCTGGATGCGGGCGCGGTCGTTCTTCAGGCAGTCGTTGAGCTTCTTCTCGACGGCGCGGTTGTTCCGCTTCTCCTCCATGTCGATGAAGTCGATGACGATCAGGCCCGCGAGGTCGCGCAGGCGCAATTGCCGGGCGACTTCCTCGGCGGCTTCGAGGTTCGTCTTGAGGGCGGTGTCCTCGATGTCGTGCTCGCGGGTGGCGCGGCCGGAGTTCACGTCGATTGAGACCAGGGCCTCGGTCGGGTTGATGACGAGGTAGCCGCCCGACTTCAGGGAGACGTGGGTCGAGAACATCGCGTCGAGCTGCGCCTCGACGCCGTAGCGGGCGAAGACCGGGGTGGTGTCGCGGTAGGGCTTCACGACCTTCACCTGGTCGGGCATCAGCATCCGCATGAAGTCCTTGGCCTCGCGGTAGGCGTCGTCGCCCGCCACGAGCACCTCGTCCAATTCCTTATTGTAGAGGTCGCGGATCGCCCGCTTGATGAGCGAGCCCTCTTCGTAGACCAGCGACGGGGCGATCGAGGTGAGGGTCAGCTCCCGCACCGATTCCCACAGGCGCATCAGGTATTCGAAGTCGCGGGCGATCTCCGGCTTCGAGCGCGAGGCGCCGGCTGTGCGCAGGATGACGCCCATCCCCTCCGGCACGTCGAGGTCGGCCACGACCTCCTTCAGCCGCTTGCGGTCGGCCGCCGAGGTGATCTTGCGGGAGATGCCGCCGCCGCGCCCGGTGTTGGGCATCAGCACGGAGTAGCGCCCGGCGAGGGACAGGTAGGTGGTGAGCGCCGCGCCCTTGGTGCCGCGCTCTTCCTTCACGACCTGCACGAGGATGATCTGGCGGCGCTTGATCACCTCCTGGATCTTGTAGTGGCGGCGGGGCGCGCGGGGGCGCTCCGGGATCTCGGCGAGCGCGTCGCCGTTGCCGCCGACCTGGGCGATCTTGGGCTCGGCGTCCGGATCGTCGGAATCCTCCTCGCCCTCGTCCTCCTCGTCGCCCTCATCCTCGTCGTCTTCGTCGGACTCGTCCTCGTCGTCCTCCTCGTCGTCGGACTCGTCCTCATCCTCGGCGTCCGCGTCGTCGGATTCGAACGGGGCCGGGGCCTCCTTGATGGCGGTCAGATCTTCGGTGACGGCGATCACCGCCTCGGGGGGCACCTCGGAATCGAGTTCGGTCGCGGCCGCAACCGGCTCGCCGGGGGCGGGCTCGTCATGGGCGGACTCGGCGGACGACTCGATGGCCTGACCCTCGGTGGCGAGTTCCTCGCGCACGGCCTCGGCGTTGTCGGAGAGGGCGTCGGGCAGGGTCTCGGCGGCGAAGACCTCACCGTCGATAATCGAAACGCTCTCGGTGGAATCCTCGGTGCTCACCGTCTCGTCGCGGCGCGAGCGTGCCTCGGCCCGGCGCCCACGCGAACGGCGGGGCGAGCGGCGGCGGCGCTCCTCGCGCTCGCGGTATTCCTCGGCCTCGCGGGCCTCCTCCTCGAGGAGGGCCTGACGGTCGGCCAGGGGGATCTGGTAATAGTCCGGGTGGATCTCGTTGAAGGCCAGGAAGCCGTGGCGGTTGCCGCCATACTCCACGAAGGCGGCCTGGAGCGACGGCTCCACCCGCGTGACCTTGGCGAGATAGATGTTGCCGCGCAGCTGGCGGCGGCTGGCGGACTCGAAGTCGAACTCTTCGACCTTAGACCCTTGGACCGTGACGACCCGGGTCTCTTCCGGGTGCATCGCGTCGATGAGCATCTTGTTGGCCATGACGAACTCTCGGCATGGCGGCCGACGTCGCGTTCCGTGCCCGGAGCCCCGGCGGCGCCTCGCCCGACCGTGTACGCGTCGGGCCAGGGGCCGGCCTCGTCACCGAGGCCGCGGGGAGGAGGGATGGGATTGTGCCGTCAACCGCCTTAGGGCGCCCTTGGCGCCTGGGGTTGAAACTGGCCGGGCGGATGGTGGGGACGGCGCGTGGCGACATGCGTGCGCGCGGGGCACGAGCAGCGGCAAGCGGTGCTGTGCGTCCCTCCATCCTCTCCCGACCTCACGAAAGCATCTCGACCGGTCTGGTCCGGCCGTGAATTCCTGTGCGGCGAACATCGCCGCGCTGTGTGACACCCGACCGGCCGTTGAGTGGTCCGCCATCGCGAGAGCGGGCAACACACCCGCTGCGACGTCGCGTCCGTCTTTCCATCGAAAGAGTGGACACGTCCGCAGGTTGCACATGCGACCGGCGGGACCGGAAAGGGGTCCTTACCATTACAAACCGTGGCAGCGGTTTGGCAAGGGCCAGCCGCGCGAACTCGTCACGCAATTGTCATTCCGCTGCCGCGAGATGCGGGCGAATGGCCTGGAGCGCGGCGGGCTTCGGACCGCCGGTCGCCCAATCGAGCAGTTCCACGGTGTGAACGATCGGGATGGCCGTTCCCTTCCCGATCTGCGTGGCGCATCCGATATTGCCGGTGGCGATCACGTCGGGGCGGATCCGTTCGATGTTGGCGACCTTCCGCTCCCGCAGCTTCTCCGCGATCTCCGGCTGGAGGATGTTGTAGGTGCCGGCCGAGCCGCAGCAGATATGGCCCTCGGGCACCTCCTTCACCGTGAAGCCGGCCTGGGTGAGGAGCGCCTTCGGCTCGGTGCGGATGCCCTGGCCGTGCTGCATCGAGCAGGCCGAGTGGTAGGCGACGACGAGGTCGCTCTCCACCACCGGCTCCGCCAGCGGCAGGGTGGCCATGAACTCGGTCACGTCTTTGGCCAGCGCCGACACCCGCGCCGCCTTCTCCGCGTAGGCCGGGTCCTCGCGGAACATGAAGCCGTAATCCTTGATCGTCGTGCCGCAGCCGGAGGCGGTGACGAGGATCGCATTGAGCCCCTTGGCGATCTCGGCGTCCCAGGCGTCGATCGCCTGTTTGGCCAGGGCGTGGGACGAGTGCTCCTTGCCCATGTGGTGGGTCAGCGCCCCGCAGCAGCCCTCCTGCGCGTGGACCACCTCGACCCCGTGGCGGTTGAGCAGGCGGATCGCGGCCTCGTTGAAGTCGGGCCGCAGGACGCTCTGGGCGCAGCCCCGCAGCAGCGCGACGCGCTTGGTCGCGGCGCCCTTCGGCGGGAAGGTGCCGGCCCGGTTCGTGGGGTTGCGGCCGGGCATCGAGGCCGGGGCGAGGTCGAGCATCGCCGCGAGCCGGCGGCCGACCTGCGGCACGCGGGCGACGAGCCCCTTGAACGGCTGGCCGAGCTTCGCCGCGCGCAGCGCGAGGCGGAACCGGCCGGGATAGGGCAGGACCTGCGCGAGCAGCGCCCGCAGGAACCGGTCGCCCGCCGGGCGGGGATAGGTCGTCTCGATATGCGCGCGGGCATGGTCGACGAGGTGCATGTAATGCACGCCCGAGGGGCAGGTCGTCATGCAGGACAGGCAGGAGAGGCAGCGGTCGACATGGCGGACCACCTCGGCGCTCGCCGGCTTGCCGCCCTCCAGCATGTCCTTGATCAGGTAGATGCGCCCGCGCGGGGAATCGAGCTCGTCCCCGAGCAGCAGGTAGGTCGGGCAGGTCGCGGTGCAAAAGCCGCAATGTACGCAGGTCCGCAGGATCTTCTCGGACGCCGCCATGGCGGGATCGGCGAGCTGGGCGAGGGAGAAGTTGGTCTGCACTGTCGGATCCTGAGCGTTCTGATCCCCGGAGCGGACGGCGTCAGACGCCCGCGTACATCCGGCCGGGGTTGAAGATTCCCGCCGCGTCGTGGGCGGCCTTGATGCCGGCGGTGACGCGCATCAGCGGCTCCGGCAGCGGCTCGAAGACCGGCACGGCGGCGCGCACGGCGTCGGGCGCGCGGACCAGGGTCGCGTGGCCCCCCTGCGCCCGCACGGCGGCGCGGATCGCCTCCGCGCCGGCATCGCCCTCCGCCGGGGTGGCGAGCCAGACGAGGCCGCCGCCCCAATCGTAGAACCAGCGCGCCTCGCGCCGGGCCGCGATGGCGGCCGTGAGCGCCGGGCCCTTCGACGGGGCCGTCGAGATCCGCCACAGGGCGTCCCCGCGCGGCTCCACCAGGGGGGCGGCGTCGCGCACGCCCCGCCAGAGGGCGGCGCTGGCCTCGCCGTCCAGGGTCTCGGGGGCGCCGAACCGCTTCAGCAGGCGGCGCAACTCCCCGAGCCGGTAGGTGATGGAATCCGAGAAGCCCTCGATGCGGATGAGGGTGCGCGCCTCCCCCGAGCCGCGCCCGGCGGGGAGATGGGCCGCGCCGGTCGGCTCGAAGGGCGAGCCCAGCGCCGCCGCCAGCAGTTCGATGGCCCTGGCGTCGTCGAGGCCGGAGAAGACCAGCGTCGAGACCCGCTCGTTGGCCGGCAGCACCTTGAACGTCACCTCGGTGAGGAAGCCCAACGTCCCGTGGGCGCCGGCCATCAGCTTCACGAGGTCGAGGCCGGTGACGTTCTTCATCACCCGCCCGCCCGACTTGATCGCCTCGCCCCGTCCGTTGACGAAGCGCACGCCGATCAGGCTGTCGCGGGCGGCGCCGGCATTGATGCGCCGGGGGCCGGAATTGTTGATGGCCGCCACGGCGCCGATGGTCGGCTCGCCGTCCGTGCCGAACACGCCCCGGTAATCCACCGGCTCGAAGGGCAGCATCTGCCCCTTCGTGGCGAGCAGCGCTTCGACCTCCGCGAGCGGCGTACCCGCGCGGGCGCCGATCACCATTTCGGCCGGCTCGTAGAGGGTGATGCCGGTCAGGCCCCGCGCCGAGAGGCTGGCCTCGTCCTGCGGCGGGCGGCCGAGCCCCGCCTTGGTGCCGCCGCCGACGATCCGCAGGCGCTCCGACCGGGCGGACGCCGCGCGCACGCGCTCGCAGGCTTCCGCCTCGGTGCCGGGCTCAGTGCCGCCCATCGTCTCCCGCCCCGTCGCTTGTTTGGATCGTGTCCAGACACGGGTGTCGCCGGAACGGAGGGAGGTTTCAAGCCGGGCAACGGGCCGCGCCTGTCAGCCGGCGCATTTTCTCCCATCGGTGGAGGCATTCTGTCGCGTCACCGGCGATTCAGCCTTTTCACCTCGATTTTGGAGGATCAGCGGTGATGAAATGCTGAGGAATTGTTGTTACGGTTCGCCCCGATGGAGAAGATCGCAGCAAGTATCGCGCAAATTGCAGCCGAAGCCCTGCTCAAGGCAGGCGGGAATGCGCGCGAGCTCGGCGCAGACCTTCCCGAGCCCGTGGCGGCGGCGCTGAAGGCGTGGATCGCCGACCAGCCGGAGCCCCGCCCGTCATGGCCCGAGGCGGTGGAGCGCGGCCTGTCGGAATGGCTCACGGGGAAGGGCTACCTTCCGGCCCCGCCCTCGGCGGGATGAGAGTAGCGGCCCAGGAACAGGGCGACCGCCTCATCGACCCGCCTGTCGATCTCGGCGGCCTCCATCGGGCGCTCGGGCGGGCGCAGCAGGTTGAGGAGCGAGGCGTTGCCCAGAACGGCACCGATGTAGAGCGAGGCCGCCAGCTCGGCATCTAATCCGTGGAAATCCCCGCGGCCTTTCGCCGCCTCGAGATAGGCCGCGAGCCGCCGGGTCGTCCGTTCCGGCCCCGCCGTGAACAGGGCCAGCCCCAACGCCGGATTGCGCACCGTCTCCGTCACGACGATGCGCAGAAGCGGGATCACCTCGCCGTTTCCCATCGCTTCGAGGAGGTTGCGGCCGATCTCGCGCAGCACCGTCGCCAGGGGCGCGCCGCTCTCGAAATTCGCGTCCAGCGCCTGCCTTAGCGCCTGCGTGCGGGCGAGGACGACCTCGATCAGCAGGTCGTCCTTGCTATTGAAATGGCGGTACAGGGTCTCTTTCGAGGCTCCCGCCTCCTCCGCTACGCGCTGCATCGTCGTCTCGGTGAAACCCTGGCGCAGCAGGGTCCGCTCGGCCACCGCCAGGATCTCGCTCCGGCGCTTCTGACCCCGGGGCACCGGCCCGTCGCGGCGTCTTGGGGGTGTATCGCCTCCAATTGACATCTTCTGCGCGACTCCCCTTAGTAAGCGTACTTAACGGTTCGCTTGTGCCGCGGCAATTGACGCCTGCCGGCCAGCGCCAGGATCGAGCAGCCCAGAATGCGTGACAGCGACGACGAGGCGTTCGGGCCGCGCCAGGGGCGTGGCCGGTCGGGCTCCCGGCGTCGGGATTATCTCGACGTGGGCGGGCGCCGGGATGACGACGACGCGGACGAGACGGCCGAGGAGGCCGAGTCCAAGGAGTCCAAAGCCAAGGAGTCCAAAGCCAAGGACGGCCAGTCGAAGGACGGCCAGCAGGCGTCCAAGGACAAGAAGGACGATGAGTCCGACCACAAGAAGGACGAGGAAGAGGGCGAGCAGCGCCGCAAGAGCCGGCGACCGCTGGTCATCGGCATCGCGGCGGTGGTGGTGCTGCTCCTGATTGGCGGCGGCGTTTATTACTGGCTCTCCACCCGTGGCAAGGCTTCCACCGACGACGCCTATACGGACGGCAACATCGTCACCATCGCGCCTCAGGTTTCGGGGCAGGTCGTCAGCCTGGACGTCACGGACAACCAGTTCGTGCACAAGGGCGATCCCTTGTTCCGTATCGATCCCCGACAATTCGTGTTCAGCCAAGAACAAGCGCAGGGCCAGCTCGATACGACCAAGGCTCAGGCGGCCAGCCAGAAGCTCGGCGTGGAAATCGCCAAGAAGAACTTCCCGGCGGCGCTCGAACTGGCGAAGGCCAATCTCGACGCGGCCAAGGCGAACCTGCAGCTGCAGCAATCCAATTACGACCGGCAGAAGAGCCTGCCCAAGCTCGCCACGACCCAACAGGAGGTCGACACCACGGCGGCGAACCTCGCCCAGGCCAAGGCGCAGGTGGAGCAGGCCCAGGCCCGCCTCATCCAGGCCGAGCCGGTGAAGCAGAACATCGGCCAGTCCGAGGAGCAGGTCACGCAGATCGAGGGTCAGATCGAGCAGGCGCAGGGCCGCCTCGATCAGGCCAAGCTCAACGTCGAGTGGACGGTGGTGCGCGCGCCGCAGGACGGCTGGGTGACGCGCCGCAACGTCAACGCGGGCAATTACGTCTCCTCCGGCCAGCAGGTCATGTCCCTGGTGACGACGGACGTCTGGGTGACGGCGAACTACAAGGAGACCGAACTCGACGGGATGCACCCCGGCCAGAAGGTGACGATCACCGTCGATGCCTATCCCGACCTGAACCTCCAGGGCCACGTCGACTCGATCCAGCGCGGGTCCGGCTCGAAATTCTCCGCATTCCCGGCCGAGAACGCCACGGGCAACTTCATCAAGATCGTGCAGCGGGTGCCCGTAAAGATCCTGATCGATTCCGGGCTCAAGCCCGAAGAGCCACTGCCGCTCGGCATCAGCGTGGAGCCGACGGTGATGCTCAAGTGAGCGGCGCCTCGGACCAGGCCTGGAGGCCCCGCCACAACCCGTGGCTGATCGCCGTCGTCGTCACCATGGCGGCGTTCATGGAGATCCTCGACACCACCATCGTCAACGTGGCGCTGCCCTACATCGCCGGGTCGCTCGCCGCCTCGAACGACGAGGCGACCTACACGCTCACCGCCTACCTCGTCGCCAACGGCATCGTCCTCACCATCGCCGGGTGGCTGTCCGATACGATCGGGCGCAAGCGCTACTTCCTGATCTGCATCGGCATGTTCACGGTCTCGTCCCTGCTCTGCGGCCTCAGTCAGAGCCTCGGGCAGATCATCCTGTTCCGGCTGATGCAGGGCTTCTTCGGCGGCGGACTGCAACCGAGCCAGCAGGCGATCATCCTCGACACCTTCCCGCCGGCCAAGCGCGGGGCGGCCTTCGGCGTCACGGCGGTGGCGACCATCGTCGCGCCGGTCCTCGGGCCGACGCTGGGCGGCTACCTCGTCGAGCACCTCGACTGGCGCTGGATCTTCTTCGTGAACGTGCCGGTGGGCGTGCTGGCGGTGATCCTCAACTTCATCCTCGTGGAGGATCCGCCCCACGAGCAGGCCAAGAAGAACCGCAAGCGCGGGATAGACTATATCGGTCTGTCGCTGATCGTCATCGGCATCGGCTGCCTGCAGATCGTGTTCGACCGGGGCGAGGACGACGGCTGGCTCGGCTCGCCCTTCATCGTCACCATGTCGATCATCGGCGGGCTGGGGGTGTTCTTCGCGATCTGCTGGCTGTTGACGGCGAAGAAGCCGATCATCGACCTCGACGTGTTCCGCGACAAGAACTTCGCCATCGGCTGCATCCTGATCGGCGCGATGGGCTTCGCCCTCTACGCCAGCGCCGTGATCATCCCGCAATTCGCGCAGAACGTGCTCGGCTACCCGGCCCTGCAATCGGGCCTGATCCTCTCGCCCGGCGGCATGGTGGTGATCGTCCTGATCCCCATCGTCGGCCAGCTGATGAAGGTCGTGCAGACCCGCTACATCGTGATGTTCGGCTTCTCGCTGATGGGCGTGGCGCTCATGTATTCGAGCAAGCTCGCCCCCGACATCGACTTCAAGACCCTGGTGATCATGCGGTCCATGCAGACCGCCGCGCTCGGGTTCCTGTTCGTGCCGATCTCGACCATCGCCTACCTGACCCTGCCGCAGAAGTACCGCAGCGACGGGGCGGCGTTGTTCTCGATGTTCCGCAACGTGTTCGGCTCGCTGGGGATCTCGCTCTCGACCGCCGCCGTCACCGAGCGGCGGCAGGCGGATCAGGCGCACCTGTCGTCGTTCATGACGCCGCTCCGGCAGGGCTACAACACACTGATCCAGGAGAGCGAGCACACGCTCCGCTCCCTCGGGCGCGCGGCGGATACGGTGCATCAGGAGGCGGTGGCCCACACCTACCAGATGTACATGAAGCAGGCCTCGATCCTCGCCTACGGCAACGTCTTCCAATACACGGCCATCATCGCCTTCCTCGTGGTGCCGTTCTGTTTCCTCATCTCGGCCAAGACCGCCTCGGGCGGCGGCGGCGGAGGGCACTGACATGGCGATCCGCCTCCTCGACCTGTTCCTCGCCGGCACGGCGGCGCTCGGCCTCTCGGACCTCCTCGGCGGCTGCGTCGTGGGGCCGGATTTCGTGCGCCCCGTCCCCACGGTCGCGGCTTCGGCGACTTATGTGGAGCCCGCGCCGGGGCGCCCGGTCCACACCTCGCTGCCTCTCCTGCGCGGCACGACCGACGCCCCGCCGGACGTCGAATGGTGGCGCGCCTTCCGCGATCCCGTCCTCGACGGGCTCGAAGCGCGCATCGCCGCCCAGAACCTCGACGTGCAGACGGCGACCGCCCGCCTGCTCCAGAGCCGGGCGCAACTCGGCACCAGCGCGGCGGCGGCCCTGCCGACGCTCTCCGGCACCGGCTCGGCCTACCGGCAGCAATTCAGCAAGAACGGCACGATCGGCCTGCTGTCGAACTCCCTCGGCGGCCTGACCGGCGGCACCGACCCGACCGCCCCCCTCACCAACGGCTTCGAGAGCTACACCCTCGGCTTCGACGCCTCGTGGGAACTCGACCTGTGGGGCCGGGTCCGCCGCTCGGTGGAATCCGCGCAGGCCCAGGCCGAGGCGTCGGCGGAAGGGCGCCGGGGCACCCTGGTCTCGGCCCAGGGCGAACTCGCCCGCGACTACATCCAATTGCGCGGCACGCAGGACCTCGTGCGGATCTACCAATCCTACGTGCGGGTGAACCAGCAGATCCTCGATGTCGTGCGCATCCGCCAGCAGAAGGGCCTCGTCACCGGGCTCGACGTGGCCAGCGCCGCCTCGCAGGTGGAGGCGATCCAGGCGCAGATCCCGCAATTGCAGCAGCAGGAAATCCAGCAGATCAACGCGATCTCGCTGCTGCTGGGCGAGCCGCCGCTGGCCCTCGCGCAGGACCTGACCGGCGGACGCGGCGTCCCGCCCGTGCCGCCGAAGGTGCCGGTGGGCATTCCCTCCGAGCTGATCCGCCGCCGGCCCGACATCCGTCAGGCCGAGGCGCAGCTTCACTCCGCCATCGCCGAGATCGGCGAGGCCGAGGCCGAGTTCTTCCCGCGCGTGACGCTCACCGCGAGCCCGAGCGTCAACGCCATCGACCCGGCCAAGATCTTCCGGGGCTCGTCGCTGCAATACATGAACATCGGCCCGTCCCTCTCGATCCCCTTGTTCGAGGGCGGGCGGCTGCGCTCGAACCTCGTCCTGCGGCAGGCGCAGCAGCAGGAGGCGGCCATCGCCTACCAGAAGGCGGTGCTCCAGGGCTGGCACGAGGTCGTCAACGCGCTCGCGTCCCTTCAGGGCGATGCCGGCCGCCGGGCGCGGCTCGCCCGGCAGGTGGTGGACGCGCGGCGGGGCCTCGACCTCGCGCGGGCGCGCTACACGCAGGGCGTCGAGATCTTCACCACCGTGCTGCAGAACGCGCAGGTGGTGCTGCAGGCCGAGACCAACCTGTCCCAGGCCAACGCCGCCGTCTCGACGGACTTCGTCGCCCTCTCGAAGGCTTTGGGCGGCGGCTGGGAGGGCGCCTTCCCGCCCCAGCCCGCGCCCCCCGGCCCGCCGGAGGGGGCGCAGGTGCCTGTGGCCGAGATCATCCCCCGGCCGGTGGTGCCGTAGCGCCCTCACCGGAGCGCGGTTATGGTGCCGCCCCGAGCGGCTTGGCCGCAGCAGGGGGGAGTGCCTTGGGGAGCGCCCAGCGCGACGGCGATTTGGCGCGGCTGATCGAGGCCGTCGCCGGGGGCGATCAGGCGGCCCTGCGCGCCCTTTATGATCAGACCGCCCCGAAACTTCTGGGGATCGTGCTCCGTATCCTTCGGGATCGGGGCGCGGCGGAAGACACGCTGCAGGAGGTGTTCGTGCGCATCTGGCAGCGGGCCGGCAGCTATGATCCACGAGCCGGCGCCCCGCTCGTCTGGCTGGTCGCCATCGCCCGGAACGGCGCCATCGACCGCCTGCGGCAGGAGAAGGCCGCCCGCCTGACGCAGGTCGAGGAGGGCTGGCTCGAACGCCTGCCCGATCTCGGCGACGGCGAGGGCGACCTCGCCCGGCGGGATGCCCTGGCCCATTGCCTCGGCACGGTGGAGGTGCCCCAGCGCGAATGCCTCGTCCTCGCCTATTGCGAGGGCTGGTCGCGGGAGGAACTGGCCGCGCGGTTCGGCTGCCCCGCCAACACGGTCAAGACGTGGCTGCGCCGGGGCCTCATCAGCCTGCGCGGCTGCCTGGAGGCGGCATGAGCACCCCGCATTCCTGGCCCGACGATCCGGACGGCACGGCCGGCGAATACGTGCTCGGCACCCTGCCGCCGGAGGAACGCGCCGCCTTCGCCCGCGCCCTCGCCGGGGATGCGGCCCTGCGTGCCCTCGTGGCCGGCTGGGAGACGCGGCTCGCGCCGCTCGCCGTGGCGACGCCTCCGGTGGCGCCGAGCCCCGCCACCTGGGCGGGCATCGCGGCGCGGACCGGCGGGACGCCCGGCGCGGTCGCGGGCGGGGCACAGATTATCCGCCTGGAGCGGGCGGCGCGGCGCTGGCGCGTGGCGGCGATGGGGGCGGGGGCGCTCGCGGCGGGTCTCGCCCTGTGGATCGCCGCGGGGCCGCGTCCGGCGCCCGAGGGGGCGCAGTATCTCGCGGTGGTGGATCGGGGCGGCGCCCTTCCGGCGCTGATCGTGCGCGTCGATCTCGGCGGCGGCCTCGTGCAGGTCCGTAGCCTCGCGGCGGAGACGCCGCCGGATCGCAGCCTGGAACTCTGGTACGTGGGGGCGGGGGCCGCGCCGCGCTCGCTCGGCCTCGTGACCGACGCCTCGGCCCGTCTGCCCGTGCCGGCGGCCCTGCGCCAGGGCGCCGAGGGCGGGAGTCTCGCGGTGTCAGTGGAACCGAAGGGCGGCTCGCCCACCGGCGCGCCGACTGGCCCGGTGATCTACTCGGGCAAGCTCGTGCGCGATTGACGAAGGGCGGACCCCGGCGAGGCCGGGGCCCGCAGACCCGATCAGGGCATCATCACGCCGTTGATGACGTGGATCACGCCGTTCGACTGCATGACGTTCGGGATCGTGACCTTGGCCATGTTGCCCTTGGTGTCGGTGAGCATCACGGCCTTGCCCTTAGTCGTCACGGTCAGGGGCTCGCCCTGCACGGTCTTCAGCTCGGCCTGGCCACCGCCCTGGCGCACCGCCGCCATCAGCTCCTTGGCGGTGTAGACGCCCGGAACGACGTGGTAGGTCAGGATGCCGGTCAGCTGCGCCTTGTTCTGCGGCTGGACCAGGGTCTCGACGGTGCCCGGCGGCAGCTTGGCGAAGGCGGCGTTGGTCGGCGCGAAGACGGTGAACGGACCGGGGCCGGACAGGGTGTCCACGAGGCCTGCCGCCTTCACGGCCGCGACCAGGGTGGTGTGGTCCTTCGAGTTCACCGCGTTCTCGACGATGGTCTTGTTGGCGTACATCGGCGCGCCGCCGACCATCGGGTTCTTGGCGAGGGCCGGGCTCGCGACGGCGGCGGCAGCGAGGCCCAGCGCGAGGGCGAGGCGACGGATCGACTTGGACATGTTAGCTCCCTTGATCAGCGCCCATCGGGGCGTCGCTAGTTCCTACGGAGGCCGGGGGCCGGAAAGTTTCAGCGGCAGGAATCCGGGTGCGAAAAAATTAACGCGACGGTGGACGCCCCCGCCCGCTCCCTTGAGCCGCCGCACCGGAACGTCCTAAGAACACCGGCCGTCGCCCAGGACCCGGATGTCGCGTTTCCAGTTCGTCCACGCCGCCGACCTTCATCTCGGCAGCCCGCTCACCGGGCTCGCCGGGCGCGATGCCGACCTTGCCCGGCGCCTCGCGGCGGCGGGGCGGGGGGCGTTCGAGGATCTCGTCACCGCCGCCATCGAGCGGAAGGTGGCCTTCGTCGTGGTGGCGGGGGACATCTACGACGGTGATTGGGCGGATGCCTCCATCGGCCTGTTCTTCGCCCGGCAGGTCGGGCGCCTCGACCGGGCCGGCATCCCCGTCGTGATGGTACGCGGCAACCACGATGCCGAGAGCGTCATCACCCGCTCGATCACCCTGCCGCCCTCCGTCCACGTCTTCCCCTCCAACCGGGCGACGACGCATCGGCTCGACGCCTGGAAGGTCGCCCTGCACGGGCGCAGTTTCCCGAACCGGGCGGTGGAGGAGAACATCGCGCTCGGCTATCCGGCCGCCGTGCCGGGATGGTTCAACCTCGGCGTACTGCACACCTCCTGCGCGGGCTATGCCGAACACGCCACCTACGCCCCGTGCTCGGTGCAGGATCTGGCGCTGCGCGGCTACGAATACTGGGCGCTCGGCCACATCCACGAGTATCAGGAGCTCTCCCAAGACCCGTGGATCGTCTTCCCCGGCAACCTCCAGGGTCGGAGCGTGCGCGAATGCGGCCCGCGCGGCGCGGTGCTCGTCACGGTGGAGGATGGGCGGGTGCGCGAGGTCGAGCGGCTGGTCTTCGACCGGGCGCGGTTCGAACGCCTCGCCGTCGATCTCTCCGGCGTGTCCGAGCCCTCGGTGGCCCATGAGCGGGTGGAGGCGGCCCTGCGCCCGCTCGCCCCGGTCGCGGCCTCGCGCCTGATCCTCGTGCGCGTCCACCTGACCGGCGAGAGCGCCGCCCATGACCGGCTCTGCGCCGACCGGGACGACCTCGCCGCCGAGGTGCAGGCCGCCGCGCACCGGGTGCACGAGGAGATCTGGCTGGAACGGCTGAAGGTCGAGACGCGCCGGCCCCAAGCCGAGATCCCCGCCCTCGCGGCGGGCATCGACCCCAGCGCCCTGATGGCCGACATCGACCGCGATCCGGAGTTCCGCGAGCGCGCCCAGGCGGCGCTGGCCGAGATCGTCCGCAAGATGCCCGCCGGTGTCGCGGACGAGGCCGCCATCGAGGCCGAGTTCGACGCGCTCTGCGCCGAGGCGCAGGCCCTCGTCCTTGGGCGCCTCTCCGGGCGGAGCTGCTGATGCGCCTCCTCAACCTCACCCTGGAGCGCTTCGGCGCCTTCACCGACCGCACCCTGACCTTCCGGCCGGATGCCCGGCTGCACGTGGTGCTCGGCGCCAACGAGGCCGGCAAGAGCACCGCGCTCGCTGCCGTCACCGACCTGCTGTTCGGTTTCGGCAAGAGCACCGATTACGCCTTCCTGCACGACATGCCGTCGCTGCGCATCGGCGCCGAGATCGCCTCGGCCGACGGGCGGCGCCTCGCCTTCCGCCGCCGCAAGGGCAATGCCCGCACCCTCGTCGATGGAGCGGACGCGGCCCTGCCTGACGATGCCCTGGCGCCGTTCCTCGGCGGGCTGTCGCGCCCGGTCTTCTGCCGCGCCTTCGGCCTCGATGCCGAAGCCCTGCGAAAGGGCGGCAAGGAGATGGTCGCCGTGGAGGGCGAGGTCGGCGCAAGCCTGTTCGCGGCGGGCTCCGGCCTGCGCGGCCTCACCGAGTTGCAGGCCCGGCTCGACGGCGAGGCCGAGGCGATCTTCACCCCGCGCAAGGCGGGGCACCGCACCTTCTACCAAGCCCTCGACCGGTGGCAGGATTCGCGCAAGGCCGAGCGCGAGACCGGCCTCTCCCCCGCCGAGTGGCGGCAGCTCAACGAGACCATCGACACGGCGGGCGCGGACCTCGACGCGCTGCGCACCGAGCGCGGGCGCCTCGCCGCCGCGCGGGCGCGGCTCGAACGCCTGAAGCGGGCGGGGCCGGTTCTGGCCGAGATCGACGCCCTGGAAGCCCGCCTCGCGGAGGATCCTCTCGCCGTCGAGGCGGACGGCGCCTGGATCGCGCGGCTCGGGCAGGCGCTGGCCGAATGCCGCGCCGCCGAGGTCGAGGCCGCCCGCGCCGCCGCCGCCCTCGCCAGGGCGCGGGCCGAGGTCGAGGCGCTGCCCCCGGCGGCGCCCCTCGCGCTGCGCGCGGAGGAGATCCTGGAGGCGTTCCGGGGCATCGACCGCTTCGAGAAGGACGGGACCGATCTCACTCGCCTGCGCGGCGAGGCCGAGCGGGCCGAACAGGCCCTCGACCGGCTCTGCGCCCGGCTGGGCTTGCGCAGCCGCGAGGCCCTGGCCGACGCCCTCCCCACCGACGCCGTCCGCGCCGGGATCGAGCGCCTTTTGCGCGAGGGCCGGGCGCTCGATGCCGCCGAGGCCCAGGCGGCGCGGGAGGCCGAGACCGCCCGCGCCGAGCGCGACCGCCTGATCCGCGAGGGCGAGGCAGCCGGCTCCGTCCTCGATCCCGCTCCCTTGCGCGAGATGCTGCGCCCCTTCGTGCGCCTGCGCGAGACCATCGCCCGGCACCGGGAATTCGAGGACGGCATCCGCCGGGCCGCCGACTTCCTGCGCGACCGGGCGGGACGCCTCTCGCCGTCCATCGCCGACCCCGCCGCCCTGGCGCGGACCCCGCTCCCCTCGGCGGAGGCCATCGGGCGGTTCCAGACCCTTCTGGACGAGGCGGCGCGGGAGCGCGGGCGGGTCGCCGACCGCCTCGCCGCCGCCCGCCGCCGGGTCGTGGAGATCCGCGTGCGACTGGACGAGCGCGAGGCCGCCGGGCCGGTGGCGACGCAGGAGCGATTGGCCGCCCTGCGCGAGGCCCGCTCCGGCGCCTTCGCCCCCCTGCGCGATGCCCTGATCGCCGGAACCGGCGCCGCTCCCGAGGCCGTCGCCGCCTTCGAGCGGGCGGTGGAGGCTGCCGACCGTCTCGCCGACGCCCGCGCAGAGGATGCGGCGCGGGTCGCGGCCCATGCCGCCGACCAGCACCGCCTCGCGGCCTGCCTCGCCGAGGTGGCCGAGGAGGAAGCTGCGCTCACGGCCTGCGAGGCCGATGTCGCCGAGGGCGAGGCCGCGTGGCAGGAGGCCTGGCGGGGTGCCGGCATCCGCCCCGGCCCGCCCGTCGAGATGGCCCGCTGGCTCGCCGAGGCGCAGGCGGTGATCGGGGCCGAGCAGGACCTCGCCGACGAGCGCATCAGCCGCGACCGCTACGCCGCCGAAATCGCGGCGGCCCGGGAGCCCCTGGCGGCCCTCTGCACCCGCGCCGGGATGGAGGTGCTGCCGGGGCTCGACCTCACCGCCCTGCTCGACGGGCTGGAGGGGCACCTGCGCGCCCTCGCCACGAAGTGGGAGGCCGGGCGGGAGGCGACCGGCCGGCTCGGTGCCGCCCGACAGGCAGCCGAGCGGCAGGAGGCGATCCTGGCCGAGACGGCCGCCCGCCGCGCCCTCTGGCGCGACACCTGGGCCGGCGCGGTCACGGCGCTCGCGCTGCCCGTGAGCGCCGGCCTGGAGGAGGCCGAGGGTGCCTTGGCCGCGTGGCGCGACGTGCCCCAGGCCCTGGCGCAGCATTCGGATCTCGCCCGCCGGGTGAGGGGTCTGGTCCGCGACCGGGACCTGTTCCAATCCGCCGCCGCGTCCCTGGTGGGCGACCTCGCGCCCGACCTCGCCGACATGTCGCCGGGCGCCGGCATCCGCACGCTGCACACCCGCCTCGAAGCGGCCCAGGCCGAGGCCGTCCGCCGGACGGAGCTGACGCGGTTGCAGGACGCCGCCGGGCGCGCCGCCGCCGAGGCCGCGAGCGAGGGCGAGGTGGCGCGGGGCCGGCTCGTCGCCCTCGCCTCCGAGCGGCTGCCGGACGAGGCGGCGCCCTCCCTGGACGACCTCGCCGCCCTGCATGCCCGGCTCGACGCCCGCGAGCGGCTGCGCGGGGACCTCGCCCGATTGCGCGGGCGCGACCTCGCCACCGCCGGTGACGGGCTGTCGGAGGCGGATCTGCGCGCGGGCCTCGCCGAGACCCCGCCCGAGGCGATCGAGGCCGGTCTGGCGGCGTTGGTCGCCGAGGCCGAGGCGGTCGAGGACCGTAGCCGGGTCGTCTATTCAGACCGCGAGCGCGAGCTGGCCCGCCGCGCCGAACTCGAAGGCGGCACGGGCGCCGAACTGGCGCTCGCCGCGCGCAAGGGCGCCGAGGCGCAGATGCAGGAGGCGGCCCGTTCCTGGGCGGTGCTGCGGCTGGCCGGGATGATGCTCGGCGCGGCCGTCGCCAAGCACCGCGCAGGACAACAGGATCCCATGATCACACGGGCCGGGATCCTGTTCCGGCGATTGACCGGCGGCGGCTTCGACGGTCTCGCCCAGAGCTACGACGAGGACGACACGCCCCGCCTCGTGGGGCGGCGTGCGGCGGGGGGCGAACTCGTCGGCATCGAGGCCATGAGCGAGGGCACCCGCGACCAGCTCTACCTCGCCCTGCGCCTCGCCCATCTGGAGGATTACGCCGGCCGCGCCGAGCCCGCGCCCTTCGTCGGCGACGACCTGTTCTCGACCTTCGACGATGCCCGCACCGCCCACGGGCTCGAAACCCTGGCCGAAATCGGCGGCACGGTGCAGCCGATCCTGTTCACCCACCACCGCCACGTCGCCGAGATCGCGACAGCGCGGCTCGGTTCCGCCGTGGACGTGCTGTCGCTGTAGCGCACGGCACGGCGACGGCGCGCGTTATTTGCCGACTTATGTGCGTATCGCCCGCGTATTCAAGCGGTAAGCCGGCTAGTTAAAACTTGCAACGCGCGATCCAATAGTGCGCGTATCGTGCACGGTGTCACAGAACATTCAAAAATCAACCATACATCTGCTGTCGGCTTCGCATCGAGGCGGGCGGGCTCCCTGCCTGACGCCACCGCCTGAGGGAAGGTTTCGACACTTGGCCATCGGATTGGACAGCCGGGATTCCTCCCGGCCGGGCGCGCTCGGCGCTGCCCTGAACCGTGACGGGGTTGCGCGGGCCTACGGGCGCTGGGCGCCCGTCTACGATCTCGTCTTCGGGCCCGTCTTCGCCCGGGGCCGCAGCCTCGCCGCCTCGGCGGCGGAGCGCGTCGGCGGGCGGGTGCTCGAAGTGGGCGTCGGCACCGGCCTGTCGCTGCCGGCCTATGCCAAGTCGCGCAGCGTCTTCGGCATCGATATCTCGGCGCCCATGCTGGAGAAGGCGGAGGCGCGGGTGAAGCGTCTCGGCCTGCGCAACGTCGAGCGTCTGGCGGTGATGGATGCCGAACGCCTCGAACTGCCCGACGAATCCTTCGACGTGGTGGTGGCGCAGTACGTCGTGACGGCGGTGCCGAATCCGGAAGCCGCCCTCGATGAGTTCGCCCGTGTGCTCCGGCCCGGCGGCGAGATCATCATCACCAGCCGGATCGGCGCCGAAACCGGCCTGCGCAAGGCCATCGAGCACGCGCTGGCCCCCATCACCAGCCGGCTGGGCTGGCGCACGGAGTTTCCGTGGGCGCGCTACACGACCTGGGCCGCCGCCGCGCCCGGCATCGAGATCGTGGAGCGACGGGAACTGCCGCCGCTCGGCCACTTCTCCCTCATCCGCATGCGCAAGACGGCCTGACCGGCCGCTTCCTTCCCCGCAGAAATCACAGAACGGAGTGTCGAGGCATGGCCAGCTTCAGGGAAGCGCTGCGCACCCAGCGATGGGATGACCACCGCTACTATCACCACAACCTCATCAACCAGAGCCTGCACGTGGTCAGCGCCATCTGCTTCCTGGTGGCCTACGTGCTGGCGTTCAAGGATCCGGCCAAGGCCGCCCTGGTCGGCTGGCTCCTGGCGATGACGAGCCGTCAGGCGGGGCATCTGTTCTTCGAGCCGAAGGGCTACGATCACGTCAACCACGCGACCCACGAGCACAAGGAAGAGATCAAGGTCGGCTACAACCTGCAGCGTAAGATCGTGCTGCTCTCGATCTGGGTGCTGTCGCCCCTGCCGCTGTACTTCAGCCCGAGCTTCTTCGGCCTGCTCACCCCGGCGGCGGATTGGTCCGGCGTGGTGCACAATGTCGGCTGGGTCTGGCTGTGGCTGGCGCTCGGTGGCCTGCTCTTCCGCGTCGGCCAGCTCTGCATCCAACAGAGTGTGCAGACCGGCGTGGTCTGGGCGACCAAGATCCTCACCGACCCGTTCCACGACATCAAGCTCTACCACAAGGCGCCGCTGCGGCTGCTCCAGGGCGAGATGATCGACGAGGAAGAGCAGGCCGAACACCACGCCTGATCCATTCCTCACGGGACTGCGCCCCTTCCCCCTCGCGGGGGGAGGGGCTTTTTCGTGTCAGGCCCTCGGCGCCAGCCCGAGCCGCACCCGCGCCGCTTCCTTCAGCACCGAGCGGCGGATCGCCTTGTCGGTGGTCTCCGGCCCGTCCCACCAGCGGTCGGCCTTCATCGCCGCGCAGGCGGCGAGGAACCGCTCGGCCACGGTGGCGAATTCGGCTTCGCCATAGGCGAGGCTGAAGATCAGCCGGCCGGTGCCGACCCAGGACAGGTGCAGCCCCGCCGACCGCAGGTAGAATTGCAGCATCCAATTGTAGCGGGAGGGCCGGGTGTAGAGCACGGTCCAGACCGTCGAGAGGTTGGCGACCCGCACCGGCAGGCCCGCCTCCTCCAGCCGCCGGTTCAGCGCGGCGGCCCGCCCGTCCCAGGTGGCGTCGAGGCCGTCGTACAGCGCCGCGACCTCCGGCGTGTCCAGCCTGTCGAGGAAGGCGGCCATGGCCCCCATCACCTGCGGATGGGCGTTGAAGGTGCCGCGCGCGAAGCAGATGTCGACCGGCCTGTCCTCGCGGTAGCGGCGCATCAGGTCGGCCCGGCCGCAGAGCACGCCCACCGGCAACCCGCCGCCGAGCGTCTTGCCGTAGGTCACGAGGTCGGCGCGGACGTTGAAGTATTCCTGCGCGCCGCCCTTCGCGAGGCGGAAGCCCAGGAAGACCTCATCGAGAATGAGAACGATGCCGCGCTTGGTGCAGACCTCGCGCAGCTTGGCGAGCCATTCCGTGTAGGCGGCGCGGTCGAAATGCGCCTTGCGGGCGCTGTCGACCAGGGCCGAATCGGACGGGGCGCCCGCGTTCGGGTGCAGGGCCTGCAACGGATTCACGAGGACGCAGGCCACATCCTTGCGGGTAGCGAGGACATGCAACGTCCGCTCGGACATCTCGGCCAGCGTCAGCGTGTCGTTGGCCGCGACAGGGTTGCCGATGCCCGGCTGCACGTCGCCCCACCAGCCGTGATAGGCGCCGCAGAACCGGACGATCCGGCGCTTGCCGGTGTGGTAGCGGGCAAGCCGCACCGCCTGCATCACCGCCTCGGTGCCGGACATGTGGAACGACACCTCGTCGAGGCCGGAGAGCGCCTTCAGCCGGGCGACGTTGTGGGCCACCACCGGGTGGAGCGAGCCGAGCACCGGCCCCAGGGCCGCGACGCGGGCGGCCCCGTCCTCCAGGCAGGCCCGGTAGAAATCGACGCCGAACAGGTTCACGCCGTAGGAGCCGGCGAGGTCGTGGAACGCGTTGCCGTCGAGATCGGTGATCGTGACCCCGTTCGAGGCGGCCATGAAGGCGCCCGCGCCGAGATTCCGGCGGACGGGCTCCGCGAACTGGAACGGCACCCGGTAGAGGCCGGTGAATTGCAGGTCCGAGAGGCCGGCGCGGACGTTCTCGGTCTCGGCGCGGCTCTTGGCGAAGCGCGTGCGGAACTCGTCCGACAGGCGGGCGAAGGCGGCCTCGCGGGCCTGCGCCACCGCTTCGGCCGGATCGTCAGCGCGGAAGAACTGTCGTGAATCGTAGGCATAGGCTGGGATCTGGCGGGCGATTCGCCGGGCCATCCGGGCATGGCCGGTCAGCGACGGGTGCTTCGCTCGCGAGAGCTGAAGGCGCCGCACGGTGGGCGGCAGGGCGAGGGCGACCGCCGCGGCGGCCGACAGGGAAGTGAGAAGCGCGTCCATCACGGTCGCGGCTAACGGGAACGGTTCACGCGATGATGACGCTTCGCACCGCGTTGGGCCGAATCGGCGCGCAGGAAGACCTGAACTTCCTTCTCACCAACCGCCTCCCCCGGCGCCTCGCCACCCAGGCCATGGGCCGAGTCAGCCGCATCGAGCAGCCTCTGGTGCGGGATGCCTCCCTCTTCCTGTGGAGGCTGTTCTGCGACGTCGATCTTTCCGACGCGAAGGAGACGCGCTTCAAGAGCCTGCACGACGCCTTCGTGCGCGAGTTGCGGCCCGGCGCGCGGATCGTGGACCCGGACCCCGCCGTATTGGTCAGCCCCTCCGACGCGATCCTCGGGGCGAACGGCACCGTCTCGGCCGGGCAGGTGCTGCAGGTGAAGGGCAGCGCCTATCGCCTCGCCGACCTTCTGCAGGACGAGGCCCTGGCCCGCGCCCACGAGGGCTGTGCCTACGCGACGCTTCGCCTGACGGCGGGGATGTACCACCGCTTCCACGCCCCCGCCGATCTGCGGGTCGATTCGGTGCGCCACCTCTGGGGCGATACGTGGAACGTGAACCCCATCGCCCTGAAGCGCGTCGAGGCCCTGTTCTGCCGCAACGAGCGGGCGGTGATTCGCGTGCGCCTGGACGACGGGGCGGCGATGACCCTCGTGCCGGTGGCGGCGATCCTCGTGGCCGGGCTGAAGCTCGGCTTCCTGGCCGAGGGGAACGATCTGCGGGCGACGGGCGAGCGCACGCTTCCCTGCTCCGCGCACCTGACGAAGGGCGCGGAGATGGGTTGGTTCGAGCACGGCTCGACCATCGTGGTGCTGGCCCCGCCGGGCTACACCCTCGCGCCGGGCTTGCGCGAGGGCGCGCGGCTGCGCATGGGCGAGAGGCTTCTTCTCAGCCCCGGAGCCACCCGATGAGCGAACCCCGCTACGCGATCTACGCGCTGCCGGAACCGGGCTCGGCGCTGGAGGCCTTCGGCCGGGCCGTGCTCGGTTACGACAGCGCCTCCGGCGAGGCCGTGCCGCAGGAGCCCGGCCTCGCGGAGGTCACGGCGGGTGCGCGGGTCTACGGCTTCCACGCGACGCTCAAGGCGCCGATGCGCCTCGCCGCTGGGGTGGACGAGGCCGCCCTGCTGGCGATGGCCGAACGGCTCGCGGCCGCGCATCCGCCGGTCGAGGTGGGGCCTCTAGCGGTGGCGGCGCTGGGCCGCTTCCTCGCGCTGGTGCCGGTGGCGCCGCCGCCCGCCCTCGGGCTGTTCGCGGCGGAATGCGTCGCCGCGTTCGAGCCGCTGCGCGCGCCCCTCACCGAGGCCGAGCGGACCAAGCGCCGGCCGGAGCGGCTGAGCCCCCGCGCCCGCGCGCTCCTCGACGCCTGGGGCTATCCGCACGTCTTCGAGGAATTCCGCTTCCACATGACCCTCACCGACGCCCTTCCCGAGGAGGCGCAGGCCGACTGGCACGCCCGTCTGACGGAGGCATTCCGGGACAGCGGCGCCGGGCCGCTCACGATCCGCTCCCTCGGCATCCTGCGCCAGGACGGACAGGCGCCGTTCCGGCTGCTGGCGCGCATTCCTTTCGAAGGCGGCTAACAATACCTTGGAATACTTCGCCGGCAATCGTCATCCAAGTGTCGTGCAAGCTGTGTCTACGGAACCCAGTTATTTCCGGATTCCCGAATGCTGGTCATCGACAACCTGACGCGTCAATACGGTGATCGCCGTGCCCTGGACGGGGTGTCCCTGCGGATCGAGCCGGGTAGCTTCGTCGGGGTGATCGGCCGGTCGGGCGCGGGAAAGTCAACGCTGCTGCGCCTCGTCAACCGCCTCGCCGAGCCGAGTTCCGGCCGCATCCTGCACGGCAGCACGGACGTCACCGCCCTCAGCGGCCGGCGCCTGCGCGACTGGCGGGCGCGCTGCGCCATGATCTTCCAGCAATTCAACCTCGTCGGCCGGCTCGACGTGATGACCAACGTGCTGATGGGCCGGCTGAGCCATGTGCCGAGCCACCGCTCGCTCCTGCGGCTGTGGTCCGAGGCCGACCGCGCCATGGCGCTCGCCGCCCTCGACGGGTTCGACATGGGCCAGTTCGCCGCCGTGCGGGCGGACCAGCTCTCCGGCGGCCAGCAGCAGCGCGTCGCCATCGCCCGCGCCCTGGTGCAGGAGCCGGAGATCATCCTGGCGGACGAGCCCGTCGCCTCCCTCGATCCGCGCAACACGCGCCTCGTGATGGATGCCCTGGCGGAGGTGAACAAGCGCTACGGCATCACCGTGGTGTGCAACCTCCATTCGCTGGATCTCGCCCGCGCCTATTGCGACCGCCTCGTCGGGCTGGTGGCCGGGCGGGTGGTGTTCGACGGGCGCGGCTTCGACCTGACCGAGGACGTGGCGCGCCGCCTCTACGGCCTGGAGGCCGGCGAGGTGCTGGACGACGACGCGGCGGGAAACTCCCCCTTCCCGCCCATGCCGATCCCGGCGGGCCCGATCCGCGAAGCCGCGCTCGGCGCCTGAGAACCGGACACGAGGAAACGCCCCGTGATGCGCCCGGCCTTCAGGCCGGGTGCCGATTTGCGAACGGAGATTCACGATGATCACGAGACGGTTTCTCACCGGCGCCGCCCTGGCGTTCGGGCTCTTCGGCGGCGCGGCCCAGGCGGCGGATGACTGGAAGGCGCAATATCCCGAGCTGACCCTCGCCGTGATCCCGGCCGAGAACGCCTCCGGCACGACCGACCGCTACGCCCCGCTCACCGAGTACCTGACCAAGGAAGTCGGCGTGCCGGTGAAGCTGCGCGTCGCCAACGACTACGCGGCGGTGATCGAGGGCCAGCGCGCCGGCAACATCCAGATCGCCTTCTATGGCCCGGCCTCCTTCGCCCGCGCGGTGATGACCGGCGTGAAGATCGAGCCCATCGTCAACCAGAAGCATGAGACCGGCGTTTCGGGCTATTACTCGGTCATCTACGTGAAGGCCGACAGCCCCTATAAGACGATCGAGGATCTGAAGGGCAAGAACCTCGCCCTGGTCGATCCGAACTCCACCTCCGGCAACCAAGCCCCGCGCTTCTTCCTGAAGAAGGCCGGGTACGAGGTGGACAAGTTCTTCGGCAAGACGGTCTTCGCCGGCAGCCACGAGAACGCCGTCCTCGCGCTCACCCAGGGCACCGCCGACGCGGCGGCGAACCTCTGGAATGCCGAGGACGACACCATGGTCACGCGCATGGTGGCCAAGGGCGTGCTCAAGAACGCCGACGGCAGCCCGATGAAGCAATCGGATTTCCGCGTGGTGTTCAAGTCGGAGTTCCTGCCGGAAGGCCCCTTCGCGATGCTGGATTCCCTGCCGGCCGAGCTGAAGACGAAGCTCCGCACCGCCTTCGAGGCGCTGCCGACCAAGGACAAGGCCGCCTTCGACCGCCTGTCCGATGGCAAGGACAAGGGCCTCACCCCGGTGACGCTGAAGGATTACCAGCCGATCATCGACATGCTGAAGTTCAACGACGAGCAGCGCCGGAAGTCGTGATACAGCCTTGCGCCGCCTGACGCCCCTTCCGCCCCAGCGGGCCGCCGACCTTGTCGGACGTTACGCCGCCGAGCGGGCGGGCGCCCGGCGGCGCGTCCTCATCGGGCTCGCGGTGATGGCGGTGCTCGTCGTCCTCGCCGGTTACGCGGCCGAGGTGCGCCCCCTCTTGCTGGCCGCCAACATCGACAAGTTCACGGCCTATCTCGGCCAGATCCTGCCGGTGTTGCGGCCCGCCCATCTCGGGGAGGATGTCGCCGAATGGTATTGGGGCCTGCCGAAATGGCTGAAGCTCCTCGGCGAGACGCTGCTGATGGCCTATCTCGGCACCCTGCTTGGGGCGGTCGGCGGGTTCGTCCTGTGCTTCGTCGCGGCGGGCAACCTCGTGCGAAGCGCCGCCCTGCGCTTCGCCGCCAAGCGCTACCTCGAAATCTGCCGGACGGTGCCGGAGATCGTCTTCGCGCTGATCTTCGTCATCGCCTTCGGCCTCGGCCCGATGGTCGGGGTGCTGGCGCTGGCGATCCACACCACGGGTGCGCTCGGCAAGCTGTTCTCAGAGGTGGTCGAGAACATCGACATGAAGCCGGTCGAGGGGCTTACCGGCACGGGGGCGAGCTGGGTCGAGACGGTGCGCTTCGCCGTGCTGCCGCAGGTCCTGTCGAACTTCGCCTCCTACGCGCTGCTGCGCTTCGAGATCAACGTGCGCGGCGCGGGCGTGATGGGGTTCGTCGGCGCGGGCGGGATCGGGCAGGAATTGCTGATCGCGATTCGCAACTTCTACTACTCTGACGTCAGCGCGATCCTCCTGCTGATCGTGCTCACCGTCTTCGCCATCGATCTCGGCACCGAGAAGCTGCGCCATCACCTGATCGGCGCGGAGGGGACGCAATGACCGGGCGCACCCCGTCCTCCCTGCGCGCCACGGCGCTCGCCGAACTGGATGTGATCCGCGCCCGCCATCCGGAGCAGTTCCGCACGGACATCGCGGGCCGCCTGCGCCTCCTGGCGGTGCTCGGCGCCGTCCTCGGGCTCGCCGCCTACGGGATGTGGGCGCTCGAATTCTCGCTGGCGCGCATCCTCGGCGGCCTCGGGCGTCTCGGCGGTTTCGCGCTGGAGATGCTGCCGCCGAGCGCCGGCGGGCGCTTCGGGGTGTTCCTCCACGCGCTCGCGGAAACTCTCGGCATCGCCTTCCTCGGCACGCTCACGGCGGCGATCCTCGCCTTCCCCGTGGCCTTCCTGGCGGCGCGGAACGTGGTGCCGAACCCGTTCGCGCGGTTCGCCGTGCGACGGGGGCTCGACGTGATCCGTTCGGTCGATGTGCTGATCTGGGCGCTCATCTGGATCAATGTCGTCGGGCTCGGCCCCTTCGCTGGCGCGCTCGCCATCGCGTGCTCGGATGTCGGGGCCTTCGGCAAACTGTTCTCCGAGGCCATCGAAACCTGCGACCGGAGGCCCGCCGAGGGTGTCGTCGCCTCGGGCGGCTCGGCGCTCCACCGCATCCGCTTCGGCCTCATCCCCGGCGTGCTGCCGGTGCTGGCGAGCCAGGTGCTGTACTTCTTCGAGTCGAACACCCGCTCCGCGACGATCATCGGCATCGTCGGGGCAGGCGGCATCGGCCAGTACCTCACGGAACTGATCCGCGTCTTGGAACTGCAGCAGGTCGCGTTCCTGGTGCTGATGATCCTCGTGACCGTCGCGGTGATCGATTGGGTTTCCGGGCGCCTGCGCCGGGCGATCATCGGTGGCGCGGCGCGGTGAGCGGGGGCCTAGGTGCCCACCACCACTTCCACCCGGTCCGCCGCGAAGACCGCCCGGTTGGCCTGCACCGGCACGCCCGCGCCGTCGACGTTCACGCTCGACACGACGATGACCACGCGCCCCGGCGTCAGATCGAGCCGGGCGGCCTCGGCCGGGTCGGCGAGGCGGGCGCGGATGCGCGTCGAGAGGCGGGTGTAGTCGGGCACGCCGCAGGCCGCGAGCGCCCGCGTGATCGAGCCGGACGCCGCATAGGCCTCCGCGAAGCCGGCGAAGCGCGGCAGGGGCAGCCATGTCCGCGCGGTGGAGAGCGGCACGCCGTCCGCCCTATGGACGGTGACGAGTTCGATCAGCGGGGCGCCCTCGCCGATGCCGAGCAACGCCGCGCCCTCGGCGTCGGCCTGGACCTCCGCCTGGGCCACGAGATCGCCCCAGGGTTCCCGCCCGGCCCCGGTGACGATCTCGGAGAAGCGGGTGCGCCGGCCGATCGGGTAGGCGAGGGGCGGTGCCTCCACGAAGGTGCCGCGCCCCTGGCTCGCGCGGATCAGCCCCCGCTCGGCGAGCGTCCCCAGCGCCCGGCGGACGGTGTGCCGGTTCACGCCGAAGCGCATGGCCAGCACCGCCTCGGTGGGAAGCTGCGTCCCCTGCGCCAACTTGCCCGCCGCGATCTCCGATTCGAGGGCATCCGCGATCTGCCGCCACGCGGCGAGACCCGCCCCACGGCTCAACGCTTCGACCGGTTCACTCACGCAGGCCCCGCCCTCCTGGAACAGCGGCGTCATACAAACTTCATTTGCGCTCCCGGCGCCAGTTGTCTACACATATAGACAAGCACGGAGGTCGTCATGGACGTGGCTGATCGGGACGCGGGGACGGAGGCGCGCAGGAGCGTCATGGCCCTCTGCACCGCCGCGACGGCGGACGAACTCGCCCGCGCCCTCATCGGGCTCGGCGCCCCGGAGGCCGAGGACCTGCGCGCGCCGGAAATTGGGCTGGTGATGGCCACCGGCCGCATCGGCGGCGACGGGCGGCCCTTCAACCTCGGGGAGGTCAGCGTCACCCGCGCCGCCGTGCGGCTGGCCGATGGGCGGACGGGCTTCGCCTACCATCTCGGCCGCGACCGGCGCCGCGCCCGGCAGGCCGCCATCCTCGACGCCCTCTGGCAGGGCGACCGTGCGGGGGTCGAGGCGGCGCTTGCCCCCGTCGCCCGGCGGCAGGCCGAGGAGCAGGCCGCAGAGGCCCGGCGCATCGCCGCGACGCGGGTCGATTTCCTGACGCTCGCCCGTGGGGAGGATTGAGATGCTGCGCCCTGGCTTCCGCGATCCCGTCCACGACGCGCAGGGCGTGTTCCGCGCCGTGCTCGACGCCCTGGCCCGGCCGGGGACGATCCACGCCATTTCAACGCACCTCGATCCGCCGCAGCCCCTGACGCCCGAACTCGCGGCCATCGCCCTAGCGCTGACCGATGGCGACACGCCGGTCTGGCTCGATCCCGCGCTGGCCGCATCCCCCGAGGTCGCCGCGTATCTGCGCTTCCACACCGGGGCGCCGCTGACCGACGATCCGGCGCGGGCCGCCTTCGCCTTCGTGCGGGAAGCGGGGCGCTGCCCGCCGCTCGCCGCCTTCGCGCAAGGCACGCCGGCCTATCCCGACGGCTCGACCACGCTCGTCCTCGCGCTGGATGCCCTCGATACCGGGGCGGGCCTGCGCTTCACCGGGCCGGGCATCCGCGGCACGGCGGATCTCGCGCTGGCGCCGATGCCGCCGGGCTGGCCCGGCGCGCTGCGGGAGAACCATGCCGGCTTCCCCCTCGGGGTCGATGGCCTGCTCACAGCGCCCGGCCGCGTGGCCGGGTTGCCGCGCTCGACCGCCGTGGAGGGCTGAGCCGATGTATGTAGCCGTGAAGGGCGGCGAAGCCGCCATCGACAACGCCCACCGTCTCCTCGCGGAGGTGCGCCGGGGCGATCCGGCGGTGCCGGAACTGACCGTCGCGCAGATCCGCGAGCAGATGGCCCTGCTGGTGGACCGGGTGATGGCCGAGGGCTCGCTCAACGATCCCGACCTCGCGGCGCTGGCGCTGAAGCAGGCGCGGGGCGACGTGGTGGAGGCGGTGTTCCTCGTGCGCGCCTTCCGCACGACGCTGCCGCGCTTCGGCGCCTCGGTGCCCCTCGACACGGGGGCGATGGCCCTGCGGCGGCGGGTCTCCGCGACCTTCAAGGACCTGCCCGGCGGGCAGGTGTTGGGGCCGACCTTCGACTACACGCACCGCCTCGTGGATTTCGCCCTCGCCGGGGACGGCGACCCCGAGGCGGCGGCCGAGGCCGAGCCCCGCGAGGACGCCGCATCGACGCCCCGCGTGACGGATCTCCTCGGGCGGGACGGGCTGATCGAGCCCTCGCCGCAGGACGACGGCACGCCGCTGCCCGACATCACCCGCGAGCCGGTCGATTACCCCTGCGACCGGGCGACGAGGCTGCAAGCCCTGGCGCGGGGCGACGAGGGCTTCATCCTGGCGCTCGGCTATTCGACCCAGCGCGGCTACGGGCGCACCCACCCCTTCGTGGGCGAGATCCGGGTCGGCACGGTCGAGGTCGAGTTCGTGCCGGAGGAGCTGGGCGTCCCCGTGCCGCTCGGCACCGTGCAGGTCACGGAGTGCCAGATGGTCAACCAGTTCAAGGGCTCGCGCGTGGTGCCGCCGCAATTCACGCGGGGCTACGGGCTGGTCTTCGGCCAGAGCGAGCGCAAGGCCATGGCCATGGCGCTGGTGGACCGGGCTTTGCGGGCGGGCGAGTTGGGCGAGCCCCTGGCGAGCCCGGCGCAGGACCAGGAATTCGTCCTGGCCCATTGCGACAGCCTTCAGGCGACGGGCTTCGTGGAGCACCTGAAGCTGCCCCACTACGTCGATTTCCAGGCGGAACTCGAACTGGTGCGCCGCCTGCGCACCGAGTTCGAAGCCGGGCGGGAGGCTGCGGAATGAGCGAGGCCTACAACTTCGCCTATCTGGATGAGGGCACCAAGCGGATGATCCGCCGGGCGCTGCTGAAGGCGGTGGCGGTGCCGGGCTATCAGGTGCCCTTCGCCTCCCGCGAGATGCCGATGCCCTACGGCTGGGGTACGGGCGGCGTGCAGGTGACGGCGGCGATCCTTGGCCGGTCGGACGTGCTCAAGGTCATCGACCAGGGGGCCGACGACACGACGAACGCCGTCTCGATCCGCCGCTTCTTCGCCAAGACCGCAGGCGTCGCCACCACCACCCGCACCACCGAGGCAAGTGTCATCCAGACCCGCCACCGCATCCCCGAGACGCCGCTGCACGAGGGCCAGACGCTGGTCTATCAGGTGCCGATCCCGGAGCCCCTGCGCTTCCTCGAACCGCGCGAGACCGAGACGCGCCAGATGCACGCTCTGGCCGAATACGGTCTGATGCACGTGAAGCTCTACGAGGACATCAGCCGCCACGGCCACATCGCGACCACCTACGCCTATCCGGTGGAAGTGGCAGGCCGCTACGTGATGGACCCGTCGCCGACGCCGAAATTCGACAACCCCAAGATGGACGATTGTCCGGCGCTCCAACTCTTCGGCGCGGGGCGCGAGCGGCGGATCTATGCCGTGCCGCCCTACACGACAGTCCGCAGCCTCGATTTCGAGGACCATCCGTTCCGGGTGCAGACTTTCACCGAGCCCTGCGCCCTGTGCGGGGCGCGCGGGCACTACCTCGATGAGGTCGTCACCGACGATGCCGGCGGGCGGATGTACATCTGCTCCGACACCGATGCCTGCGAGACCCGCCGGGAGGACGCGCGATGACCCCGCTGCTCTCGGCTCACGGCCTCACCAAGTCCTACGGCCCCCGTAAGGCCTGCGATGGCGTCGACATCGACGTCACCGAGGGGGAAGTGCTGGCGATCGTCGGGGAATCGGGCTCGGGCAAGTCGACCCTACTCTCGATGCTCGCGGGCGAACTGGCCCCGGATGGCGGCGAGGTCCGCTACCGCGATCGGGAGGGCCGGGTGCGCTCGCTCGGGGAGATCGGCCCGGCGGAACTCCGGGCGCTCGCCCGCACCGATTGGGGCTTCGTCCGGCAGGACGCGGCGCAGGGCCTGCGCATGGCGGTCTCGGCCGGCGGCAATGTCGGCGAGCGCCTGATGGGGCTCGGGCAGCGCCACTACGGCAACATCCGCGCCCAGGCGCTCGATTGGCTCGACCGCGTCGAGATCGCCGCCGACCGGATCGACGATCCGCCGACGCGCTTCTCCGGCGGCATGCGCCAGCGGTTGCAGATCGCCCGCAACCTCGTCACCGCGCCGCGCCTCGTGCTGATGGACGAGCCGACCTCCGGGCTCGACGTCTCGGTGCAGGCACGCCTCCTCGACCTGATCCGGCGGCTCTCGGGCGAACTCGGCCTCGCCGTCGTCATCGTCACCCACGACCTCGCCGTGGCGCGGCTCTTGTCCCACCGCATCGCCGTGATGCGTGCGGGCAAGGTGGTTGAAACCGGCCTGACCGATCAGGTGCTGGACGACCCCGCCGACGCCTACACCCAACTCCTCGTCTCCTCGGTGCTCGCCGCATGACCACCGCCCTCGACTTCCGCGACGTCGCCAAGAGCTTCACCCTGCACCTGCGCGGCGGCACCGTGCTGCCGGTGGTCTTAGGCGCGACCTTTTCCGTCGCGCCCGGCGAATGCGCCGTGCTGTGGGGGCCGTCCGGGGCGGGCAAGTCCTCGCTGCTGCGCATGGCCTACGGCAATTATCGCTGCGATTCCGGCGCGATCCTCGTCCGCGACGGCGAGCGCGTGGTGGACGTGGCCCGCGCCGCCCCCCGCGACGTGCTGGCGCTCCGGGCGCGGACCATGTCCTACGTCTCGCAATTCCTGCGGGTGATCCCCCGCGTGTCGGCCCGCGACGTGGTCGAGGCGGCGGGCCGCGAGGGCGGGCTGTCCGAGGGCGAGGCCCGCGACCGGGCGGGCGACCTCCTCGCCCGGCTGAACTTGCCGGAGCGGCTGTGGGGCCTGCCGCCCGCGACCTTCTCCGGCGGCGAGCAGCAGCGGGTGAACATCGCCCGGGGGCTGATCGCGCCCCGGCCGATCCTCCTGCTGGACGAGCCGACCGCCTCCCTCGACGCGGAGAACCGCGCCGTGGTGGCGGATCTCATCGCCGAGCGCCGGAGGGCGGGCGCTGCGATCCTCGGCATCGTCCACGATGCGGCCATGCGCGAGGCCATCGGCGGGCGGATCATCGACGTGACCGCGTTCGGCACGGCGCGGGCGGCATGACGGGCAAGGACGGGACTTCGATGAAGGATTTCGTGATCGAGAACGCCACCCTCGTGCTGCCCGACCGGGTGCAGCACGGCTGGCTCGCGGTGGTCGACGGGCGCATCGCGGAGATCGGAGAGGGGCGGGCGCCGGAGCGCGGCCTCGACCTCGGCGGCGACCACCTGATCCCCGGCCTGATCGAGCTGCACACCGACCACCTCGAGAGCCATTACGCCCCCCGGCCGAAGGTGCGCTGGCATCCCCTTGGCGCCGTCCTCGCCTACGATTCGCAGATCGCGGCATCGGGCATCACCACGGTGTTCGATTCCCTGCGCGCGGGCAGCGACCCGGACGGCAGCGGGCTCGGCCCCGAACTCGACGCCCTCGCGCAGGCCATCGACACGGCGCGGCAGGGCGACCTGCTCCGGGCCGAGCACCGCACGCATCTGCGCTGCGAATTGCCCTCGGACGACGTGATCTCCACCGTCGAAACCTTCGCGGCCCGCTACACGATCGACCTGATCTCGCTGATGGACCACACCCCCGGCCAGCGGCAGTTCCGGGACATCGGCAAGTACGAGACCTACGCCACGCGCGGAGGTCGCTCCCTCGACGAAATCCGCAAGGCGACCGCCTGGAAGATCGAGAAGGGCCGGGCGCTCAACGCGGTGAACCGCCCGGCCCTCGTGGCGCTGGCCCAGGCGAAGGGCATTCCGCTCGCGAGCCATGACGACACCACGCTGGGCGATGTCGATCTCGCCTCCGGCGAGGGCGTGGCGCTCGCCGAATTCCCCACCACCCGCGAGGCGGCCGAGGCCGCCCACGGGCGCGGCATCACCGTGATGATGGGGGCGCCGAACCTCCTGCGCGGGGGCTCGCATTCCGGCAACGTCGCGGCGCAGGACCTCGCGGAGGCCGGCTTCCTCGACATCCTGTCCTCGGATTACGTGCCCGCGAGCCTCGCCATGGCCGCGTTCGTGATCCCCGAGCGGGTGGCGGGCATCGGCCTGCCCGAGGCCATCGCCACGGTGACGGCCAACCCCGCCCGCGCTACGGGCCTCACTGACCGGGGCGAATTGCGGCCCGGCCTGCGCGCCGACCTCGCCCGCGTGCGCCTCGCCGCCGGCATCCCGGTGATGCGCGAGGTGTGGCGCGCCGGCCTCCGGGTGGTGTGATGGGCTTCGTCCTCGTCGTCGGCCCGAGCGGAGCGGGCAAGGACACGCTGATCCGCATGGCGCGGGAGGCGCTGGCCGACGAGCCCAGCATCGTCTTCCCGCAGCGCCTCGTCACGCGCCCGCCCTCGGCCGACGAGGACAACGCGCCCATCGACGACGACGCCTTCGCCCGCGCCGAGGCGGAGGGGCGCTTCGCCTTGTCCTGGCGGGCGCACGGGCTCGGCTATGCCCTGCCGGCCCATTGCGGTCGCCTCGCGCGCGGCGGGCGCGTGGTGGTGAGCAACGTCTCCCGCCGGATCGTGGCGGAGGCCCGGTCCCGCTACCCCGGCACGCAGGTGGTGAAGATCACCGCGCCGCTTGAGGTGCTGGCGCAACGGCTCGCGGCGCGGGCGCGGGCGCAGGACGGCGACCTCTCGGCCCGCCTCGCCCGGCAGGCCAGCGTCGAGCCGGATCTGACCATCGACAATGCCGGGGCGCCGGAGGAAGGAGCGAGAATACTGATCCACTTCTTGCGTGACCTTCGGGCCGGCCAGTAAGCGGAACCGTATTCGGGCGTTCACCGTTGCTGGGCACCTGTGATTGCAAGGAGCCCACCATGCGTCTGTTCGTCCCCGCCGCCGCGCTTCTGCTGGCCGGCCTGACGCCGCATTTCGCCGCCGCCCAGACCACCGTCATCGAGCGCGACCGCCCCGACACCATCGTGATCGACCGCCCGTCCACCGAGAGCAAGACCGTCGAGACCCGCGAGAGCAGCGACGGCTGTTCCTCGAAGACCGTCACGAAGACCAACGACATGGGCGATCGCAAGACCGTCCATAAGGAGAGCTGCGATTGATCGCGCGGCGCGCGATGGGGGCTCACGCTCCCAGGTAGCGCGCCTCCAGATGCGACCGGAACGCCGCCGTCCCGAGCGGTGAGCCGGTCGCGTCGCTCAGGAGCGCGTCGGTGGAAAGCAGACTGCCTCGCTCGTGGATATGGGTCCGCAGCCACTCCCGCAGCGGGCCGAAATCGCCCTCCGCGAGGCAGCCCGGCAGGGCCGGCTCCGCGTCCTTCGCCGCGCGGAACAGTTGCGCCGCCGCCAGCGCCCCGAGGGTGTAGGTCGGGAAGTAGCCGAAGGCTCCGCTCGGCCAGTGGATGTCCTGAAGGCATCCGAGCCGGTCGTTCGGCACGGTGAGCCCCAGCAACTCGTGGATCCCGTCGTTGAACGCGCCCGGCAGGTCGGCCACCGCGAGGTCGCCCGCGATCATCGCCGTCTCCAGCCGGTAGCGCAGCAGGATGTGGGCCGGATAGGTCGCCTCGTCGGCATCGACCCGGATGAAGCCCGGCTCGACGCGGGTGTAGAGGCGGAACAGGTTCTCCGGCTCCCAGGCGGGGCCTGAGCGGCCGAAGGCCTCGCGCAGCAGCGGGGCGAGGTAGGTCAGGAACTCGCGGCTGCGGCAGGCCTGCATCTCCACGATCAGCGATTGGCTTTCGTGCAGGCTCATGCCCCGCGCCGATCCCACGGGCTGGTGGCGCCACGCGGCCGGGCGGCCCTGTTCGTAGAGGGCGTGGCCGGTCTCGTGCAGCACGCCCAACAGCGCGCGGGAGAAGTCGCCCTCGTCGTAGCGGGTGGTGATGCGCACGTCGTCCGTGGCCCCGCCGCAGAACGGATGGAGGCTGATGTCGAGCCGCCCGCGCCCCTCGTCGAAGCCGAGCGCCCGCATCAGCGTCAGGCCGAGCTGCCGCTGGGTCTCGATGGGGAAGGGGCCATCGAGGGGCAGGGGCGCGCCCGCCGCCTCCTGCCGCGCCCGCGCCTGCGCGATCAGGCCGGGGAGCCACGCGGTGAGATCCGCGAAGAGCGGGTCGATCACCGCCCGGCGCATCCCCGGATCGTAGCCGTCGAGCAGGGCGTCGTAGGGATCGAGGCCAAGCACGGCCCCCTTGGCCTGCCCGATCTCGCGCTCCAGCCGCAGCAGTTCCGCGAGGTAGGGGGCGAGGCGGGCGAAATCCGCGTCCCGGCGGGCCTCCCGCCAGACCATCTCCGAGCGGGACCGCGCCCGCGATTCCGCTTCCACGAGGTCGCGGGGCACCGCCGCCCCGTGGATGTAGGCCCGGCGCATCTCGGTGAGGTTGGCGGCGGGCCAGCCGTCGAGACCGCCCGCGCGCTCGGCCTCCGCCAGGGTGTCGGCGGTCTCGGGCGCCGTGAGGATCTCGTGGGCGAGGCCGCGCAGCGCCGCGAGCTGTTCGCCGCGCGTCTCGGCCGCGCCCTCCGGCATCAGCGTCTGCGCGTCCCAGCCGAGGATGCCGGCCGCGCCCTCGACGGCCGAGAGCCGCGCGAACCGAGCTTCGAGGGAGGAATAGGCGTTCATCCGATATCCCGTGTCAGTAACCCAGCGCGCTGCCATCCTTGCGCGGATCGGAGCCGGCCGACAGCGTGCCGGCCTGCCGGTCGATCCAGATGATCTGCCCGCCGCCCAGCGGCAAGGGCGCCCGCAGCACCGGATGGCCGCGCTCGGCAAGTCCCGCCATAACCGCGTCGGGAATGGCGCTCTCCAGTTCGAGGCCGCCGCCATAGGCGAAGCTCCGCGGCGCGTCGAGGGCTTCCTGCACGTCGAGCCCCCGGTCGAGGATGCCGCTCAGCAGCTCGACATGGCCCATGGCCTGGTAATGCCCGCCCATCACGCCGAAGGGCGCGACTGCCCGGCCGTCCTTCATCACCATGCCGGGGATGATCGTGTGCATCGGCCGCTTGCCGGGGCCGATGCTGTTCGGGTGGCCGGGATCGGTACGGAACGACAGGCCGCGATTGTGCAGCAGCACGCCGCTTTCCGGCGCCAAGATGCCGGAGCCGAACCCCTGGAAGATCGAGTTGATGAGGGAGAGCGCGTTGCCGTCCCGGTCGACCACGCAGAGATAGACCGTGTCCTTGTGGGCGACGGTCTCGGCGGCCTCGGGATAGAGCACCGGCTCCTGGGCGCGGGCCATGTCGATGTCGCCCCGCGCCGCCGCGTGCCACGCATCCGACAGCAGGTGCGAGATCGGCACCTTCGCGAGGTCGGAATCGCCGAACAGCGCATCGCGGTGATGGTAGGCCTGCTTGCACGCCTCGGCGAAGAGGTGGGTCCGGTCGAGGTCCGACAGCGCGCCGACATCGTAGGGCGCCAGCACGTTGAACATCATCAGCGCGGCGAGGCCCTGGCCGGCGGGCGGGCATTCGTAGACGTCGTAGCCGCGATAGCGGGTCGCGACGGGCGTCACCGTGTCGGCGCGGGCGCGGGCGAAATCCTCCAGCGTGTGCAGGCCGCCGAGGCGGGTGAGCTTGCCCACCATGTCCTGCGCGACGGGGCCCTCATAGAAGCCCTTCGGCCCATGTTCCGCGATCCGCCGCAGGGTAGCGGCGAGGCGCGGCAGGCGCACCACGCTCCCGATCAGGGGAGCCTGCCCCTCGCGCAGGTAAACGGTGGCGGCGTCAGCATCGCCTGCCACGCGCGGCACGCAGCGCGCCCAGTCCCAGCCGACGCGCGGCTGCACGACAAAGCCGTTCTCCGCGTAGCCGATGGCCGGCTGCAGCAACTCGCCGAGGGACTTGGTGCCGTGCTCGCGCACCATCGTGTCCCAGGCCGCGACGGCGCCGGGGATGGTGACGGCATGGGGGGAATCCGGGGCGATGCCGGTCTTGTGCTCGGCGTACCAGTCCGGTGTGGCGGCGGCCGGGGCGCGGCCCGACCCGTCGATGGAAACCGGCACGGAGGCACCCGCCGGGGCGTAGAGGGCGAAGCAATCGCCGCCGATGCCGGTCATCAGCGGATCGACCACGCATTGCACCGCCACCGCCGCGATGCCCGCATCGACAGCATTCCCGCCCGCGCGCAGCACCTCGATGGCCGCCAGCGTCGAGAGCGGATGGGACGTCGCCACGGCGGCGTTGGCCGCATGGACGGGGGAACGGCCGGGGCGGGAGAAGTCTCTCAACGTCGATACTCGTGCGAAGCGTGGGGGGAGGGCCCGAGACCCGTCGGCTGGCCCGACCGGGCTAGCCTGAGCCCGTGGGATGCCACATGCAAGCACGGGACATGCCGTCGATGGAGACTTGAGCCTTCCCCTCAAGTTTGGCAAAGTTTGCCATCGCGGTGGAGGGAGTCGGCATGGCGACCATGAACGTCTCGCTTCCCGATCCGATGAAGGATTGGGTCGAGGCCCAGGCTAGGAACGGCCGATACAGCAATACCAGTGATTACGTCCGCGACTTGATCCGGCGGGATCAGGAACGCCTCGGCGCCATCGCGGAGCTTCAGTCCCTGATCGACCGGGGCCTCGAGAGCGGCGTCAGCCACCGAACGGAAGAAGACATCCGTCGTCTCTCCCGTGAGCGTGCGGCCGTCCGCGACTCGTGAGCTACCGGACGACCGAGCAGGCCGACGAGGATATCGTCGGCATCTATCTCCAGGGGGAACGACTCTTTGGAGTAACGCGGGCCGAGCGCTATCAGGATGGACTCTTTCGAACCTTCGCGCTGCTCGCGTCGCAGCCCAATATGGCCCGGTTGCGCAACGAATTCACGCCGCCCGTTCGGTTGTATCCCTACGGTGCCCACGTCGTCGTCTATACCGCCACGGGCGATCACATCTTGATCGTCCGCGTCCTGCATGGCCGGCAGGATTGGCTGGCGCGACTGTCGCAGTGATGAAGGAAGGCGGGGGCCTGTCGCCCCCGCCCTCTGGATCCTCAGACGAAGTGCTGGCCGCCGTTGATGGTCAGCGTCGAGCCCGTGACGAAGCCCGCTTCGTCGCTGGCGAGGTATTCGACCGCGTGGGCGATCTCGTCGGCCTCGCCGAGGCGGCCGGTCGGGATCGTGGAGATGATCTTGTTCCGGATGTCCTCCGGCACTGCCATCACCATCTCGGTGGCGATGTAGCCCGGCGCCACGACGTTCACCGTGATGCCCTTCGAGGCGCTTTCCTGCGCCAGCGCCTTGGCGAAGCCGACCACGCCCGCCTTGGCCGCCGAATAGTTGGTCTGCCCGGCCTGACCCTTCTGGCCGTTGATCGACGAGATGATGATGATGCGCCCGAAGCCCCGGGTGCGCATGCCGTCGATGAGCGGACGGGTGCAGGTGAACATCGAGTCGAGGTTGGTCTTGATGACCTGCTGCCACTTCTCGAAGGTCATCTTGTGGAAGGCGCCGTCGCGGGTGATGCCGGCGTTGTTGACCAGCACGTCGATCGGCCCGACCTCGGATTCGATCGCCTTGATGCCGGCCTCGCAGCTCGCCATGTCGCCGACATCGAACTTGAACACCGGAATACCGGTCTCGTCCTTGAACTTCTGGGCGGCTTCGTCATTGCCGCCGTAATTGGCGGCGACCTTATAGCCCTTGTCTTGCAGGCGCTTCGAAATCGCCGCACCGATGCCGCGGGTGCCGCCGGTGACGAGGGCGACGCGTCCTTGAGCCATTGTGTTTCCTCCTAAAGCCGCACGATCTGTGCTGCGTACGGATGACGTCCGCACGTCATTTTTTTCGCACCGATCTTCAAGACAACTTTTGTAGCCCCCTCGAACGCTGTCGAGGGGGCGCCGTTACAAATCGATCAGGGCCGCTCAAGGCACATCGCCACGCCCATGCCGCCGCCGATGCACAGCGTCGCGAGGCCCTTCTTGGCATCGCGGCGCTTCATCTCGTGGAGCAGGGTGACGAGGACGCGGGCGCCCGAGGCGCCGATCGGGTGACCGATGGCGATGGCGCCGCCATTCACGTTCACCTTCGCATCGTCCCAGCCCATGTCCTTGTTCACGGCGAGCGCCTGGGCAGCGAAGGCCTCGTTCGCCTCGATGAGGTCGAGGTCGGAGGGCTTCCAGCCCGCCTTGTCGAGGGCCTTGCGCGAGGCCGGGATCGGGCCGGTGCCCATGATCTTCGGATCGACGCCCGCCGTCGCCCAGGACTTGATCTTGGCGAGCGGGGTGAGGCCGCGCCTCTGCGCCTCGGAGGCCGACATCAGCACGATGGCCGCCGCGCCGTCGTTGAGGCCTGACGCGTTGGCGGCGGTGACGGTGCCGTCCTTCGAGAAGGCCGGCTTCAGCTTGGCCATGGTCTCCACGGTGGCGCCGTCGCGGATGTACTCGTCCGTGTCGACGATCGTGTCGCCCTTGCGGCCCGGCACGGTGACGGGGACGATCTCCTCCTTGAACCGACCCTCCTTGCGGGCGGCCTCGGCCTTGTTCTGCGAGCGGGTCGCGAACTCGTCCTGCTGCTCGCGGGTGAGCTGGAACGCCTGCGCGACGTTCTCGGCGGTGGTGCCCATGTGGTAACCGTTGAAGGCGTCCCACAGGCCGTCCTTGATCATCGTATCGATGAGCTTGATGTCGCCCATCTTCTGCCCGGCGCGCAGGTACTGGCAGTGCGGCGAGAGCGACATCGACTCCTGTCCGCCGGCCACGATCACCGAGGCGTCGCCGTTCTGGATCTGCTGCATGCCCACCGCGACGGTGCGCAGGCCCGAGCCGCAGACCTGATTGAGGCCCCAGGCGGTCGCCTTCTCGGGGATGCCGGCCTTGATCGCCGCCTGACGGGCCGGGTTCTGGCCGGCGCCCGCCGTGAGCACCTGACCGAAGATCACCTCGTCCACGTCGTCGGGGGAGACCTGCGCTCGCTCCAGCGCGGCTTTGATCGCCGTCGCGCCGAGCTCGTGGGCCGGCACCGCGCCGAACGCGCCGCCGAACGAGCCGACCGGGGTGCGCGCCGCCCCGACGATGACGATCTCTTCGCTGCCTGCCATGACGTTCTCCTCTCGCGGCCGGCGCGTCGCGTAGAGGGCGCGCGCCTTTCCTGATGCCGTTCCAGCGATGAAGTGCGCGGGACCAGCGAAGTCAAGAAGCCTAACGGGGGGAGGCGGTCACGGCGCCGGATTGTTCACGCCCGCCCGGCGCCTTGCGGCGGCGCACCGGCCCCTGCGGCGCAATGCAGATGCAATATTCTGCACGGGACGGCGGCACTTTGCTGTTTTCTGCGCTCGTGGAAGGTCTTATGCTTGTGTGCGGGCGCGAGATCGCGACTGCGATGTGAACCGGCGGCTCACGCCGGTACGCCCAGGTTGTTCGAGTTCAGAAAGGCCGTTCTGCGATGGCGGATACTGTGAAGACGCCTCAGACCGTCATCAAGAAATACGCCAATCGGCGACTCTATCATACAGGCACGTCGACCTACGTGACGCTGGAGGACCTTGCGACGATGGTCCAGAACGGCGAGGACTTCGTGGTCTACGACGCCCGCACGGGCGACGACATCACCCGCTCGGTGCTCACGCAGATCATCTTCGAGCAGGAGAACAAGGCGGGCGCCGAGAACCTGCTGCCGGTGGCCTTCCTGCGCCAGCTGATCCGCTTCTACGGCGACAGCATGCGGTCCATGGTTCCGAGCTTCCTCGAATTCTCGATGGCGAACTTCGCCCGCGACCAGGACGGCCTGCGCGAGAAGTTCTCCCAGAGCTTCGGCCCCTCCGCCTTCCAGCATGCCATCGAGCAGCAGGTGCGGACCAACATGAACTTCTTCGGCGATGCCATGAAGATGTTCACGGGCTTCGCCCCTCCCGGCACCTCGGTCGTGCCGCCGGCCAGCCCCCCAGCACCGGCACAGGGCAGCGACCTCGACGATCTCAAGCGGCAGATGCTGGAGATGCAGGCGCGCCTGGAACAGCTCGCCCGGAAATAAGGGCCGAGCGGCGTAAACCGAAAAGGTTGACGAAACGTTAGCACCGGCCCCACGCTTGCTTCTGCAGCCATCAGGGCAGGCAGAGGTGCTGCGATGGAACGAATCGGGCCGGTCGGAAGTGCCAGAACGGGACGGGTCGAGGCGATCCGTCCGGTTGCCGCCGTCGCCAAGGAGCAGGCTGCGCCCTCGCGGGCCCTGACGCTGATCGCGGGCGGGCGGACGGGCGGCACGCGCTCCGCCGCCTCCCTGCGGGACGGGCGCTCGGAAGCCGGCTTCGTCGCGCAGCTCCTCGTGGGCGCCGATCCGACCCTTCAGCCGTCGCGCAGCGTGCGCACGCAGATCGCGGCGAATCGCTACGCCGAGATGGCCCGGCTCCTCGCCTGAGGCGAGCGGCCACGAAAAAGGGCGCTGGCCTGGAAGGCCGCGCCCATTCTTCCGGAATCACATCCGCCTTGAAGCGTCGAGACGCCGTCTCAGGCCTCGGCCGACTTCACCTTCAGCACCTGACGGCCGCGATACATGCCGGTCTTCAGGTCGATGTGGTGCGGACGGCGCAGCTCGCCCGAATCCTTGTCCTCGACATAGGTCGGCGCCTTCAGGGCGTCGGCCGAGCGGCGCATGCCGCGGCGGGAGGGGGAGGTCTTTCGCTTCGGAACGGCCATGGCAAGGATCCTTCGAATATGCCGGCGGACAAAGCGGTGCGCGGGCGAGTCCCGTCGGAGGGGAGTCGCCATGCACACCGCAGGATACGGATGAGGGGGCGCTTATAGCGGCGGCGCCCTGTTCTGGCTAGAGCGCTCCGCGCGCAAGACGGATCAGTGAAACTCCGCCTGGGCGGAGGCATCGTTGACGGTTTCCTCGGCCAGATCCTCGCCCAGCCGGCGCAGGGCGATCTCGACCGCCTCCAACGTCTCCAGCCGCGCCGCCCGCGCGATGAGGCTGTGGGCGGCGAGCAGGTAATCGGCGGCCCGTTCGAGGGGCGATCCGTCCTGCCAGGGCGGTTCGGGGGGCTTCAGGATGCCGGCCGCCCTCACGATGTCATCGGGGGGCTCGTCCAGGGGCATCAACGAGCCGAGGAAGCCGAGGAAGGTCCGGCCGGGCGGCCCGAAGGACGGGACCGCGCCGGAGACGATCCACACATACTCGCCCGTGATCGTGCGAAGGCGGAAGCGCACGGTGAAGGCGCTCCGGGTGCGGATCGCGTCCAGCACGAGATCGCGGACGGTGTCGCGGTCGTCCGGGTGGACGACCCGCGACCAGCCGAGGTTGCGCGCCTCCGCGAGGGTCTGGCCGGTGAGCTTGGTCCAATGGCGCCCGAGATGCGTGACGAGGCCCGCAGCATCGGTGACGAAAACCATCTCACGCTTCCCCGTCCCATGGAACGCCCGACCCGTACGCTTGAAGAGTCCCGGAAACGGGGGGCCGCCTCTTCAAAAACGGGAAGTATCCAACCCGGTCATTATTTCGTGTGCCAGGGTCATTTGACGATGGGCTGTGGACCGATTTCCGTTAAGCGCGGGTTCAAATCAGTTGGCCCAAAAGCGTGACTGCGGTGCCGCAGAGCGGGCCGTTGCTGCCAGGAGAAACCCCATGGCTTCCTCCAAGACGTCGTCCGCCCTCCGCGCCCTCGTGGTGCTCTCGGCCCTCATGGCCGCGCCAGCCCTGGCTCAGGCCCCTTCGCCCGCCACGCCCACCGCCCCGACCAAGCCGATGGCGCCGAGCGCCCCCGTGGCCGGCGCCCCGAACGCCGCCAAGGCGCCCCTGCTCGACCTGAACAGCGCCAGCGCCGAGGAGCTCGACAAGCTTCCGGGCATCGGCACCGCCCGCTCCGCCGCGATCATCAAGGGGCGCCCCTACAAGGGGAAGGACGAGCTGGTGCAGAAGAAGATCATCCCGCAGGGCGTCTATGACGGGATCAAGGACAAGGTCATCGCCAAGCAGAAGTGATCCGGCGCCTCCGCCCGCTCACTCCGCCACCGCGCCCTGGGGGATGCTGAACCCCTGGGGCGTCTTCGCGGGCTTGGCCGCCGCCTTCGTGCCGCCCGTCTTCGCCCCGCCCTCGGCCGCCTTGGAGCCACCCTTGCGGGGCGCCCCCTTCTTCGCCTGCGGCGCCGCCTCGGGCGCGATGGCGGGCGGCGCCACGCAGAGCTTGAAGCCCAGTTCCGCCAGGGGCGTCCCCTCCTCGGACACGATGTTCAGCGTGTCGGGCAGCGCCGGCAGCTTCGGCTCCCAGGTGATCGGCGCGCCGAGCATCGCCTGCACCACGGACGGCGTGCCGCCCCGGCGCAGGCTGGTGAAATCCGGCCCGTAGGCGGTGGCCCGCTTGGCGCCGATCACCACTTCGAGCACCTGCGTCACCTCCGGCGTCAGCGGGCGCAGGGGGTTCACGACCCGCGCCTCGCCCGCGCGGATCACCACGAACGCGAAGCCCTTGCCGTTCTCGTAGCGCGCCGCCTGCTCGCCGCAGGCCTCCATGGCCTGCGCGGGGACGGCCGAGACCGCGACGGCGAGGGCGAAAGCCGCGAGGGTCCGGGCCATCATCGCTCGCCTCCGTGGGGGCGCGCGTCGGCGGGCTCGGCCTGTGGGCTGACGTCGATGATGTCGGCGGAACGGTCGATCGGACTCTCCCGGCGCCGGCCCACCGGGCCGATCAGCAGGTCCGTGTCGTCGTGGTGGAATTCGCTGTCCATGTGCAGCGGCGGCCGGCGGCTTCGGGCCGCCAGGGCAGCCACGATCGCCCCCACCAAGATGAGAACCAGGACGGCGAGGAAGATCAGCAGTCGCTCCATGAGGGCGCCAGTGATAACGCCAAGCGCGCGGCGCGTCACCCGAAGACGCAGCCGGAACGCTCCTTGCGTCGCTCGCCCGGCGATGACGGACGCTCAGCGAGGACACACCATGCAGCAGCAGATCGGCCGTGGTCCCGAGGAGCTGGAAGCGCATCTCCTCGGGCTCATCGACTCGGCGCGGGAACAGGCGAGCGAGGATCCGTTCCGCAACCCCGTCCTGGCCGTGACGCTGGCGATCACCCGCTCCTTCGACCGGGGCGAAATCGCGGAGGGTGATCTCGACGGCCTGTTCGAGCGGCTGCGCGCCGAATCCCTGGGGGCGCGGGCGCAGCGTCTGCGCGACTATGTCGGGCTGAACGGCACCGCCGACACCTCCGTGGCCTCGGCCCTGGTGGCGGCGGTCCCGGACAGGACCGGCGCTTTCGAGGATTTCGCCACCCTCATCCACCGCACGGCCTTCGCGGTGGTGTTCACCGCGCACCCGACCTTCGGCATGCCCCGCGCCGTGGCCGACCTCCTCGCCCAGGCGGCGGGCCTGCGCGATGCCGCCGAGCGCGCCGCGCCCATCGGCAAGGCCGCCGCCCTGTCCACCCGGCCGGATTCGCCCGTCACCCTCGATCTCGAATTCGAGCAGGCCTGCGCCGCCGCCAACAACGCGCGCCTTGCGCTGGACGCCTTCAACGGCGCCCTGATCGATGCCGCCCGCGCCCGCTGGCCGGATCGCTGGGCCGAGCTTCGGCCGCGCCCCTTCGCCGTGGCGAGCTGGGTCGGCTGCGACACGGACGGGCGCACCGATATCGGCTGGTGGGACACGGTGCGCTACCGGCTGATCTCCAAGCGGATGCAGTTCGACCGGGTGATGCGGGACCTGCCCGACATCCCCGCCGCCCGCGAGGCGCGGGGCCTCGCGGAAGGGGCGTTGAGCGCCGTGAACCGGCAGCTCGCCGTCGCGCCGAGACTCGGGGACAAGCCGTCGCTGGAAGCGGTGCACCGCTTTGCCCTGGCGCTCATCATCGAGCGCGAGCGGGCGCAGACCGATGCCGGCCCCCTCGTCGCCGCCCTCGACGCGGCGCTGGCCGGGGCGGGCGAGGAGGCCGACCGCCGGGCCATCGCGGTGCTGCGGGCGGGCGTTGAGACCCACGGCCTGTCGAACGCCCTGCCGCATTTCCGGCTGAACGCCTCGCAGATCCACAACGCCGTCCGGCGGGTGATCGAACTCGAAGGCGAGCCCACCGACGCGGCCCAGCGCCGCTCGCACCTCGCCACGATCCACACGCTCCTCAACGACGTGACGCCGGTCGCCGTGGATTTCGGGGCGCTGGCCGCCGAACGCGCCTCGGCCGCGCGGCTGATGATGACCATCGCGCAGATCCTCAAGCACGTGGACGGCACCCACCCGGTGCGCTTCCTCATCGCCGAGACGGAGACCGGCTACACCCTGCTCGCCGCCCTCTGGCTGGCCCGGCATTACGGCATCGCCGACAAGCTCGAGATCACGCCGCTGTTCGAGACCGCGAGCGCCCTCGAACAGGGCATCCGGGTGCTCGACGACGCCCTGCGCAACCCGCATTGGCGGGCCTACCTCAAGCGCATCGGCCGGCTCACCGTGCAGTTCGGCTATTCCGATTCCGGCCGCTATGTCGGGCAGCTCGCGGCGACCTTCTGGATCGAGCGCCTGCGCCTGCGCATCACCGAGATGCTGGTGCAGAACGGCCTCGCCGACGTCGAACTCGCGATCTTCGACACCCACGGTGAATCGATTGGCCGGGGGGCGCACCCGACCTCCCTGCGCGACCGTCTCGCCTACCTCGCCCCCGAGGATGCCCGCGACCGAGCCCGCAAGGCGGGGCTGAAGGTGCGCCTCGAATCGAGCTTCCAGGGCACGGACGGCTACCTGCTGTTCGGCACGAAGGACCTCGCCCAGGCGACCCTCGCCCGCATCGCCGAGCACGTCTACGCCCTCGACGTGGCCGAGGAGGACGCCTTCGCCGGCTATGCCCTCACGGAGGCCAAGGCGGGCGGCGCGCCGGCCGAGGACCCGATCTATTCCGAGCCCGACTTCGCCCTGGAATTCTTCACCGTCGTCCGCCAGGACATGGAGGCGCTGGTGGACGAGCCGGGCTACGCGGCGCTGCTCGGCACCTTCGGCCCGAGCCTCCTCGACCGAACGGGCTCGCGCCCCGTGGCCCGCCAGACCGACGCGGGCGGCCCGGCGCGGATCACCCATCCGCGCCAGATGCGGGCCATCCCCAACAACGCGATCCTGCACCAGCTCGGCTTCCTCGCGAACTCGCTGCACGGGCTCGGCCGGGCCGCCGGGCGGGGGCCGGACCTGTTCCGGGAGATGCGGCGCGATTCGCTGCGCTTCTCCCGCGCCTTCCGCCTCGTGCAGGTCGCGGCCTCGGTCGGCGACCTCGACGTGCTGCGCGCCTATATCGACACCCTCGATCCGGCCGTGTGGCTGGAGCGCGCCCGGCGCACGCAGAAGGATTTCCGCCGGGACGAACTGGTGGTGATCGCGGGCGCGCTGGAACGGCTCGACCTCGCCCCCGACCTGCGTCGTCTGTTCGGCCGGCTCACCCGCGATTGGCTGGCTTTGCGCGCCGCCGCCCCCGACCTCAACGGCATGTCGGCGCGGCTTACGCTGCTCCACGCCCTGCGGCTGGCGCTGATCCATCGGATCTGGTTCCTGGCGGTGCACATCCCCGGCTTCCGCCCGCAGGCGGGTATCTCCCGCGAGCAGATGCTGGAGCGCTTCCTGCGCCTCGACATCGACGGGTGTCTGGCGATGCTCGACGGGATCTTCCCGAACGAGCCCGACCCGACGCTCGGCCTGAATTTCGGGGAGCCCGCAGGCCCGCGCGATACTGGTACCTACGAGGCGGAGCACGCCACGCTGTTCCAGCCGATCCGGCGGATGTTCGGGCAGGTGCGGGAAATCTCCGGGATGATCCAGCACGAGGTCGGGGCGTTCGGCTGAGAGTACGCCCAGAACTGAACACCACCTTTACCGGTACGATCATCCTCCGTTCAGACCGGAGCGGCTAGGACGTTCTGGCAGGCTTGCCGTGCGAAAGGGTTTTCGGGCCCCGGAACCCGGCAAGCGTGGCCATAAGAACATGTGCGTGATAACCGCCGAGCCCGCCTCAGGCCTACCCCTCGTCTCCAGCGACCGGCAGGTCCGTTCTCATCCGTCCACAACCGTATCGGTGCACGCGTGAAGATCGCTGTCCTTGCCCATCTCAAGTATCCGATCGGTCAACCCCATGCCGGCGGATTGGAGATGCATACCCATCTCTTGACCGCCGCGCTGCGTCGTCGGGGACATGAGGTCGTCCTCTTCGCCAGCAAGGGGTCCGATCCTGCGCTGGAACCGGTGATGCTGTGCGAGCCGACCGGCTGCGCGGTCGCCAACCCGGAGCGCGAGGAGGAGATCGACCGCGCCGAGGCCGAGGCCTACCGCCGGATGATGGACATGGTGGCGGCCGGCGGCTTCGATCTCGTGCACAACAACGCCTTGCACGCCCTCCCGCTGCAGGAGAGCGCCCGCCTCGGCCTGCCGTGGGTGACGGTGCTGCACACCCCGCCCTTCGAGAGCTTGACCCAGGGCGTCGTCGTGGCGGACCCGGACATGGCCTTCCTCGCCGTCTCGCCGTCCCTCGCGCAGGAATGGTCGGAGATCGTTCCGCACGCGCAGGTCGTGGGCAACGGCGTCGACCTCTCGACCTTCGCCTACGGCGCCACGCCGGACGACCCGCCCTACGCCTTCTGGTCGGGCCGGATCGTCCCGGAAAAGGGCCTGCACCTCGCCATCGACGCCGCCCGCGCGGCCGGTCTGCCGCTGGTCTTCGCCGGGCCGAAGATGAACCCGATCTACTGGGACCAGGAGATCGCGCCCCGCCTCGGGCCGGATCTCACCCATCTCGGCCATCTCGCCCACCGCGACCTCGCCCGCCATCTCGGCCGGGCGCGGGTGGCGATCGTCTCGCCGCGCTGGGAGGAGCCGTTCGGCCTCGTGGTCGCCGAGGCGCTGGCCTGCGGCACACCCGTCGCCGCCTTCCGCCGGGGCGCCCTGCCGGACATCCTGGACGAGACCTGCGGCCGCCTCGCCGAACCGGACGACGCGTTGAGCCTCGCCGAGGCGATCCGCGGGGCCGTCGGCCTCTCCCGCCGCGCCTGCCGCGACCGGGCCGAGGCGCTGTACGACGCCGAGGCCATGTTCGAGCGCTACTTCGAAATCTACGAGGACGTCATCGCCCACGCCTCGGAGCGGGCCCGGCCGAGTCTGCGCCGGGTGGCGGGCGGTCGCGGCTAAAAGGTATCCCAGAGGTCTTTCATGGTGCGTCCCTGCGTCGTGTGCGTCCCGGCCCGGAACGAGGCCGCGCGCTTGCCCCTCCTGCTCGACAGCCTCGCCGGCCAGGACGCCGAAGGCCCGATCCGGGTGGTGGTGCTGGCCAACAACTGCACCGATGGAATGGTGGAGGTGCTGCGTGGGGGTCAGGGGGCCGGGCGCTTCGAAGGGCTGGATCTGCGCATCGTCGAGGCGACCCTCGAAGGGGCGGAGGCCCATGTCGGCACGGCGCGGCGCATGGCGCTGGATGCCGGGGCGGATTGGCTCGCCGACCTCGACGCGGAGGACGGAATCCTCCTGACCACGGACGCCGATGCGCGCCTTCCCGCGACCTGGGTCTCGGCCAACCTTCTCGCTCTGGAGAATGCCGAGATCGTCGGCGGCCGCCTCGTGATCGACGGCGACGAAGACCTCGCGCCGGGCGTCACGGATCTCAACGCGCGGGTGGAGCGCTACTGGGCCGGCGTGCGCCGCCTTGAGGAATTGCTCGATCCGGCGCCGCACGATCCGGCCCCCCGCCACGGCGACCATACGGGCGCGAGCCTGGGCTTTCCGGTCTCGCTCTACCGCGCGGTGGGCGGCCTGCCGCCGCTGCCCTGCGGCGAGGACAACGCCCTCGTCGGCCTGATGCGCGACGGCGGTGCGCGGCTGCGCCATTGCCCCGACATCCACGTCCTCGTCTCGGCCCGCCGCGACGGGCGGGTGGCGGGGGGCATGGCCACCGAAATGGAACGCCGGGCGCGGGCCATCTCCGGGGAAGCCTATCTTCTACCCGAGGCCGGCTTCTGGGAGCAGCTGGTGCTGCGCCGGGCCGCCCTGCGCCGCGCCTACGACCTGCCGGAGGAAGAGCGAGAGGAGGCTTGCGCTGCCCTCGGCCTCGGCTCCGGCGATCTCGCGGCGGTGCTCGCGACCGGTTGCCCCAACGCCATCGCCTTCGTGGAGCGCGCCGACCGGCTCATCGGAACGCGCTCGGCCCCGGCCCCCGTCTGCGACATCGACCTCGCGCTGAAGGACCTCGCGGACATCGCCGCGCGGATCGAGCGGCGTGGCCGCGCCAGGAAGGCCGCGTGACCCGCGGCATCGGCTGGTACGTCCACCATCAGGGCGCGGGCCATCTGCAGCGTGCCCGCGCCGTCGCCACGCATCTGCATCGACCCTGCACGATCATCGGCACCCTAGCGGAGGCCGACACGACCGGCCTCGACGTGCTCGACCTGCCCGACGACCGCCCCCTCGGCAACGGCGCGGGCTTCGACGGAAACGACGGCGAGGCCGAGCGGCCGGAGGCGTTCCACTACGCGCCCCTGCGCCATCCCGACCTGCGCAGCCGCATGGCCCGCATCGCCGCCTGGGTGGAGCGGACGGACCCGGCGCTGATCGTCGTGGACGTCTCGGTGGAGGTGGCCCTGTTCGCCCGCCTGCTCTCCGTGCCGACGGTGGTGGTGCGCCTCGCCGGCGAGCGCACCGACCGGCCCCATCGCGAGGCCTTCCGCAGCGCGAGCCGGGTGCTCGCCCCGTTCCCCGCCTCCCTCGAATCGCCGGGCACGCCGGATTGGGTCAGGGCGAAGACCTTTTATGCCGGCTTCCTCGGCGGGAGCCGGCCTGCGCTTGCCGGAGACGGGCAGGACGTCGTGGTGGTGTTCGGCAAGGGCGGGGAGGGCGGCGACCTCGGCGCCCTCGCGGCGGCGGCCCGCGCCGTGCCGGAGCGGACATGGCATGTCCTCGGCCCGGTCTCGGGGCTGGGGGAAACGCCTGTGAACCTGCACCTGCACGGTTGGGTCGCTGATGTCGGGGCCTTCGTCGCGAAGGCGGCTATTCTCGTCGGGGGAGGGGGCGACGGGCTCGTGGCGCTGGCCGCCGCGTACGGCAAGCGCTTCTTGTGCCTACCGGAACCGCGCGCCTATGGGGAACAGACGGAGAAGGCCGAGGCGTTGCACCGGCTCGGGGCTGCCCTGGTCCGGCCCTCGTGGCCGGTGGCCGAGGCGTGGCCCGACCTGATGCGCGAGGCGCTAGCCCTCGATCCGTCGATCATCGCGGGCCTGTACGACCCGGAGGGGCTTGAAGGCTGCGCCGCCTTCCTCGACGGATTGGCCGGGGAAGGCGGTTTGCGATAGTCTAAGGACTTACGAGATCAGGTCGAGCTTGTCGGCCTGCACGCCTTCACTGCGGAGGGTATCGGGCAGGGCGGAATAATCGCGGTAGCCGGCCTCGCGCGCCATGGCGTCAAGGGCGGATTGCTCGTCCGGGGCGGAGCCCGTCCAAAGCACGGCGCCGTTGTTCTTCTGCCTGATCTGAAAGATGCTCATGAAACGGTCCCCTAAGTGGCCAGGCTTTCAGCGCGACAACGCGGTCTGCGAGGACTGGTTGCAGCGTGGCCGGGACGATCCGAGCAAGAAGACCCGCCATCAAAACGCCGGGTGCCCGGCGGATAACCTGCCATGTTTCCGTACCGGCGCCAGCGAGCTTTCCCTGTGACGATCCGTTCCGCGCACGCCGCGTGCGCCCTTGCCCTGGTGCTGCTGACCTCCCCGGCCCGCGCCGTCGAGCCCGCCTCCGTGCCCGAGCCCGCTGCCATCGCCCCGGCCGTGACGGTGGTGCACGCGGAGCGGCGCGAGATCGTGGAGAACGCTGTCGTCACCGGCACGCTGGTCCCGCGTGATGAAATCCTCGTCGCCCCCGAGGTCGAGGGGCTGCGCATCACCGAATTGCTGGTCGAGGAGGGGGACAGGGTCGCGAAGGGCCAAGTCCTCGCCCGCCTGTCGAACGAGATGATCGCGACGCAGGAAGCCTCCAACGTGGCGGCCATCGCCCGCGCCGAGGCCGCCATCGTCCAGGCGCAAAGCCAGATCGTCCAGGCCGAGGCGGCCGAGACCGAGGCGCGGCTCTCCCTCGAACGCGCCCAGACCCTGAGCAAGACCGGCAACGCCACGGCGGCGGTGCTGGAACAGCGCGCCTCCGCCGCGCAGGGCGCCACCGGCCGGGTCGCCGCCGCGAAAGGCGGGCTCCAGGCGGCCCAGGCCGACCTCGCCACGGCGAAGGCGGCGGGCGCCGAGATCGCCCTGCGCCGGGCCCGCACCGACATCCGCGCCCCCGAGGCCGGCATCGTCAACCGCCGCACCGCCCGCGTCGGCGCCACGGCGACGGCGGTGGGCGAGCCGCTGTTCCGCCTGATCGCCCGGGGCGAGATCGAATTGGAGGGCGAAGTGCCGGAGACCTGGCTCGCCCGGCTGAAGGTGGGCGATCCCGCCCGGCTCACCCTCGATCCGGGGCGCGCCGTCGCCGGCTCGGTGCGACGGGTCTACCCGGAGGTGGACCGCATGACCCGCCTGGGCAAGGTGCGCATCCGCCTCGCCGACGATCCGGCCCTGCGCATCGGCGCCTTCGGCCGGGGCAGCATCGAGGTCGCCCGGCGGGAGGGCATCGCGGTGCCGGTGTCGAGCCTGATCTACGCCGCCGACGGGCGGGCGAGCCTGCTCGTCGTGAAGGACGGGCGCGTCGAGGCACGCAAGGTCACGCCGGGCCTCTCGGCCCAGGGCTTCACCGAGATCCGCGACGGCGTGGCGGCGGGCGAGCGGATCGTGGCCCGCGCCGGCAGCTTCCTGCGGGACGGCGACCGGGTGCGGGCGGTGGAAGCCGCTCCGCCGCCCGCCATCGCCGAAGCGCGCTGAGGACGAGCGATGCGCCTCAACGTCTCCGCCTGGGCAATCCGCAAGCCGCTGCCCTCCATCGTGCTGTTCTTGGTGCTGATGGTGCTGGGGCTGGTGAGCTTCCGCTCGCTGCCAATCACCCGCTTCCCGAACATCGACATCCCGATCGTCGCGGTGACGATCACCCAGGCCGGTGCCGCGCCCTCCGAATTGCAGACCCAGGTGACGAAGTGGGTCGAGGATTCGGTGGCCGGGGTGAAGGGCGTGAAGCACGTCCTCTCCACCATCACCGAGGGCATCTCCACCACGACCATCGAGTTCCGGCTGGAGATCAACCAGGACCGCGCGGTCAACGACGTGAAGGATGCGATCTCCAAGATCCGCATCAACCTGCCGCGCACCATCGATGAGCCGATCATCTCCCGCGTGGAGATCGCCGGCCTGCCGATCATGATCTACGGCGCCTCCGCGCCCGCGATGACGCCCGAGGACCTGTCGTGGTTCGTGGACGACGTCGTCGCGCGCGGGCTGCAATCGGTGAAGGGTGTCGGCGGCGTGGAGCGCCTGGGCGGTGTCGCCCGCGAGATCCGCGTCACCCTGAAGCCCGACCGGCTGCTGTCGCTTGGCATCACCGCCGCCGACGTGAACCGGCAATTGCGCCTGACTTCTGCCGACATGGCCGGCGGCCGCGCCGAGGTCGGCGGGCAGGAGCAGTCGATCCGCGCGCTGGCCGCCTCGGCCAGCCTCGACACCCTGGCGGCGACGTCCATCGTCGTGCCCGGCAACCGCAAGGTGCGCCTCGACGAGCTGGCGACCCTCGCCGACACGGCCGAGGAGCCGCGCACCTTCGCCCGGTTCAACGGAGAGCCGGTGGTGGCCTTCGCCATCTCCCGCGCCACGGGGGCGAGCGACGCCGACGTCTCGGTTGGCGTCGCCCGGAAGATCGAGGCCCTGCACGCGGCCAATCCGGACGTGCGCTTCGACCTGATCGATACCAGCGTCACCAACACGATCGGCAATTATCACTCCGCGATGATGGGGCTGATCGAGGGTGCGGCGCTCGCCGTGATCGTCGTGCTCCTGTTCCTGCGCGATTGGCGGGCGACGGTGATCGCCGCCGTGGCATTGCCGCTCTCGGTGATCCCGACCTTCTGGGTCATGAGCGCGATGGGCTTCTCCCTCAACGCGGTCAGCCTGCTCGCCATCACCCTCGTCACCGGCATCCTCGTGGACGATGCCATCGTGGAGATCGAGAACATCGTCCGGCACATGCGGATGGGGAAGTCGCCCTACCGCGCCTCGCTGGAAGCCGCCGACGAGATCGGCCTCGCGGTCATCGCCATCACGGCGACGATCATGGCGATCTTCGCGCCCGTCTCCTTCATGGGCGGCATCGCCGGCCAGTACTTCAAGCAGTTCGGCCTTACCATCGCGGCGGCGGTGTTCATGTCGCTGCTGGTGGCCCGCCTCATCACGCCGCTGCTCGCCGCCTACTTCCTGCGCGACCACGGGCCGGACCACAGCCACGAAGGCCCGGTGATGCGCGGCTATACCCGCCTCGTGCGCTGGTCCGTGCGCCACAAGTACATCACGCTGGTGCTGGGGCTGGCCTGCTTCGTCGCCTCCATCATGTCGACCGGCCTGCTGCCGGCGGGCTTCCTGCCGGCCGAGGATCAGGCGCGCACCCTGTTCGTGGTCGAACTGCCGCCGGGCGCCCGCCTGCCGGACACGGTCGCCATCAGCGACAAGCTGGTGGACCGGATCCGCACGCTGCCGGAGGTGAAGAGCGTCTTCGTGGACGGCGGCCGGCAATTGCCCGGCAAGAAGGAGGTGCGGCTCGCGAGCCTCACCATCAACCTGACGCCGAAGAACACCCGCCACCGCACGCAGAAGCAGGTGGATGCCGAGGTCGCCGCGATCCTGCGCGAGGAGCCCGACATCCGTTTCTGGGCCCTGCGCGAGGGCGGGCAGCGCGATCTCGCGCTGATCGTCGCCGGCCCCGACAAGGCCGTGGTGGCCGATGTCGCCGCCCGCCTGCAGCGCGAGGCGGCGCAGGTGCCCCACCTCGTCAACGTCATGTCGACGGCGCCGCTGGACCGCACCGAGATCCGCATCCGCCCGAAGCCGGCGGTGGCGGCCGATCTCGGCGTTTCCACCGACACCATCGCCGAGACGGTGCGGGTCGGGACCATCGGCGACATCGGGCTCAACCTCGCCAAGTTCAACGCCACCGACCGGCAGATCCCGATCCGGGTGCAACTGCCGGAAACCCTGCGCGGCCAGCTCTCCGAGATCGGCGCCATGAAGGTGCCGGTGAAGGGCGGGCAGGCCGTGCCGCTGGAAACGGTCGCCGACATCACCCTCGGCCAGGGCCCCACCGCCATCGACCGCTACGACCGCGCCATCCGCGTCGCCATCGAGGGCGACATGCAGGGCTCGGACGCGCTCGGCGAATTGATCTCGCAGGTGTTGAAGCTGCCGGCGGCGAAGGACCTGCCGCCGGGCGTCACCATCAAGCAGACCGGCGACGCCGAGGTGATGGGCGAGGTGTTCGAAGGCTTCGCCCTGGCCATGGGCGCCGGCCTGATGATGGTCTTCGGCGTGCTGATCCTGCTGTTCGGCAACTTCCTTCAGCCGCTGACCATCCTGTTCTCGCTGCCGCTCTCCATCGGCGGCGCGATCCTGGCGCTGCTGATCGTGCAGAAGCCGATCTCGATGCCCGTGGTCATCGGCATCCTGATGCTGATGGGCGTGGTGACGAAGAACGCGATCATGCTCGTGGACTTCGCCGTCGAGCAGATCCGCGAGGGCGTCGATCGCACGACGGCCATCGTCGATGCCGGGCGCAAGCGCGCCCGGCCCATCGTGATGACCACCATCGCCATGGCCGCCGGCATGATTCCCTCCGCCCTGGCGCTCGGCATCGGCGGCGAGTTCCGCTCGCCCATGGCCATTGCGGTGATCGGCGGGCTGATCGTCTCGACGGGCCTGTCCCTCGTCTTCGTGCCGGCGATCTTCGTGCTGATGGACGATCTCTCGCGGTTCATCGGCCGGCTGCTCGGCCGCTTCGTGGGCGAGCGCGACGATCCGCTCGACGCCCCCGCCTATGACCACCCCTCGGCCTCCAACGACGGCCACCGGCCGCCCCGCGTCGCGGCGGAGTAGCGCCAAGGCTCTTGCGCTTCGCCCCGCGATAAGGTGTCTCCCGCCCGGGACACGAACGGGGGAGTGCGGGCATGTCGGGTGGTCACGGGTCGGGGGGAAGCTCGAACAAGCGCGTGGCGCTGCTGATTTCGGTGCTGGCCCTGTTCCTGGCCTTCAGCGAAACCCTCGGCAAGGCCTCGCAGACGGAGGCGCTGGGCGCGAACGTCGAGGCCTCGAACCTCTGGGCGTTCTTCCAGGCGCGGACGATCCGCATGACGGTGATCCGCACCGCCGACGAGGCCGTCGCCCTCCTGCCGCCCGGCACGAGCCAGGAGGCGATCCAGGCCAAGCGCGCCGAATGGGCCAAGACCCTCGCCCGCTACGATTCGGAGCCCGCCACAGGCGAGGGCCGCAAGGAGCTCACCGCCAGGGCCAAGCTCGCCGAGGAGCGCCGCGACCTCTCGCTCCTGCGCTACCACCATTACGAGTTGGCCTCGGCCGCCTTCCAGATCGGCATCGTGCTGGCCTCCGCCGAGGTCATCACCGGCATCGCCGCCCTGGTCTTCGCGGGCGGGGCGCTCGGCATCGCGGGCGCGGTTCTGCTCGCCTTCGGCTACCTCGCGCCGCACACCCTGCCGTTCCTGCACTGAGCCCGGTATTCCCTTCGAACGGCCGCGCTCTACACCCAATCACGATGGGGGGAATGTCATGGCCGAGCGGGACGAGGACCAGGATCAGGGCCGCCTGACGCGGGCTGCGAGCTTCATCTTCCTGCACACCGAGCACGCGATCTACGCGGCGCTCGGCCTGCTCTTGGCCCTCACGGCCCTGGCCGCGCTCACCGAGGCGGCGATGCTGACCTGGAACGCCCTGCGTTCGCTCGGCGGGGCGGACCAGATCCTCGAAGTGGTGGACCGGCTGCTGTTCCTGCTGATGATCATCGAGATCCTGCACACGGTGCGGGTCTCAATGCGGTCGGGCAAGCTCACCGTCGAGCCGTTCCTGATCGTCGGGCTGATCGCGTCGATCCGGCGGGTGCTGGTCATCACCCTGCAATCCTCCGAACTTACCCACGCGAAGGACATGACGCCGGAGAAGTATGCGCTGTTTCAGGCGGCGATGATCGAGCTCGGCGTGCTCGCCGGGCTGATCATCGTGATGGTCTTCGCGATCTTCCTGCTTCACCGCGCCCGCGACGACGGCAAGCCGGCGGGCGAGGAATCGCACGAGCATGCCGGCGGGTGAGGCGGACGCGCCTCAGTTGAGGCGCAGCACCGCCGCGTTCAGGATCGTCGCGAAGGCGACCCAGCAGGCATAGGGCACGAGGAGCCACGCCGCCGCCCGGTCGAACCGCCACGTCAGGCGGATCGTCCACAGCACCATCACGAGCAGGGTTGCCACCACGATCAGCCCGAGGCCGATGGCGTGGGCGCTGAAGAAGACCGGCGTCCAGGCCGCGTTCAGGGCCATCTGGACGAGGAAGGCGCCGAGCGATAGCCGCCAGCCCTCGCGGCTCGGCCCGGTGAGCGGGCGCGCCCCGAGCAGCCGCCAGAGGGACACGGCGATCATCGTGTAGAGCACGGTCCAGGCGACGGGGAACACCCAGTCCGGCGGGTTGAACCACGGCTTGTTGAGGCCGGCATACCAGCCGCCGATCTCGGCCTGGGTCGAGACGGAGCCGATGAACGCCGTTGCGGCGACCGGCACCACCGCGCAGGCGAGGCGCAGCCAAGGCCTCAGCGCGGGGCCTTCCGGGACATGGGTGGCGGCGGTCATGGCGGCTCGTCGGTTGGCGTGGGTTGCGGCGGCCCCGCCGTCGTGTCAGCGCGGGCGCGGATCGGGCAGGACAAATCGGATGTCAGGCACTAACGCACCAGAGGCGCCGGGTGGCATGCCGGACGACACGCAAGCGGTGGATTTCTCGCGCAGAAGCCTCGCCGCGCAGGCGATGGGCCATGTCGACCCGACAACCCGCGCCGTGGTGATGCCGCTGCACGTGGCGACGACCTTCATCCGCGACCCGGACAACGGCTATTCCTCGGGCTTCTCCTACGCCCGCCCCGACAACGCCACCGTGCGCGAGGCGGAAGGCGTGCTCGCGATGCTGGAGGGCGCGCAGGCGGGGGCGATGCTGTTCGGCTCGGGCATGGCGGCGGCGACCGCCGTCTTCGGCGCCCTGGAGCCCGGCGACCACGTGGTCGCGAGCCATGTGATGTACTGGGCGCTGAAGCGCTGGCTGCGCGCGGAGATGCCCCGGCGCGGCATCGCGGTGGATTTCGTCGGCACCGACGACCTCGATGGTCTGAGGGCCGCCATCCGCCCCGGCGCGACGAAGCTCGTCTGGATCGAGACGCCCGGCAACCCGCTCTGGACCGTCACCGACATCGGCGCCGCCGCCGCGATCGCCCACGAGGCCGGCGCGCGGCTCGCGGTGGATTCTACCGCCGCCTCGCCGTTCCACACGCGCCCCCTCGACCTCGGCGCCGACATCGTGATGCATTCGGCCACCAAGATCCTGAACGGCCATTCCGACGTCGTGGCCGGCGCCCTCATGGGGGCGAAGGCCGATGCGTTCTGGGAGCGGATCGCCGGCATCCGCGCCGGTAGCGGCGGCATCCTCGGGCCGTTCGAGGCCTACCTGCTGATGCGCTCCCTGCGCACCTTCCACCTGCGCGCGGCGGCGCAATCGGCCGGCGCGGCGATCCTCGCCGCGCGGTTCCAGGGGCATCCGCATGTGGCGCATGTCCTCTATCCCGGCCTGCCGGGCGATCCCGGCCATGCGGTGGCCGCCCGCCAGATGCACGATGGGTTCGGCTTCATGCTGTCGCTGCGGGTCGCGGGCGGGGAGGCGGCGGCCATCGCCACCGCCGCGCGGGTGCGGCTGTGGAAGCGGGCGACGTCGCTCGGCGGCGTCGAGAGCCTGATCGAGCACCGCGCCTCGGTGGAGGGGCCGGACAGCCCGTGCCCGCCGGACCTCCTGCGCCTCTCGACGGGGATCGAGGCCCCGGACGACCTCTACGCCGACCTCGACGCCGCCCTGAGGGCCGCGCACGCGGGCTGATGGATCGCCGCTGGTGCCGAAAGGCGGGCTGGCGCGTTGTCGCGCACATCCGCCACGGCGCCCGGCGCCTTCAGCCCGCGAGACCTCCGATGAGACCGCTTCTCCCCGCCGCGTTCCTGCTCCTGGGCTTCGCCTCCCACGCCCAGGCCGACACGGTGCCCGACCTCGACGTGGAGAAGACCTGCCGGTCGTCCCAGGTCGCGGATCCCGGCGTCAACGACAAGGCGAGCTACGAGGGCTGCCTGCGCTCCGAGAAGGACGCCAAGAGCCAGGCCGAGAAGCATTGGAGTTCCTACGCCCCGGCCGCGAAGCGGCAATGCGAGGCGCAGTTCAAGGCCGGCGGCTACCCGTCCTATGTCGAGATGATCACCTGCCTCGAACTCGCGACGGGCGTGGTGCCGGGCCAGAATACCGGCGACATCGGCGTCGGCGGGAAGGGCACGGCCAAGTCGGCCGGCGTCGAGGGCCAGGACGGGCAGAACCTCACCAAGGAGCCGAGCGCGAGCCAGCGGACGGACCCGCTGAAGGTGCTCGAGAAGAAGTAGGGCTGGCGCAAACAACCGCCAAGAGTATTTCCAGAAAAACGACAAACGTAGAATTGAAAATACTCAAGAACTCTCTGCTCTAGGGCCTCAATCCCTTGAGCAGATTACATTCATATGCAAAGCAATTCGCGTGATCGTGCGGAAACGCCAGGATGGCCAGATCCCGTACCCGGTGAGCCGCCGGGTGCCTGCGGGCGACGGCATCGCTCGGTCATTCGGAGACGCCGAGATGTGGTTCCTGCCACGGATCAGCGTTCTTGTGGTGGTGAAACGAGTGCGGAGGACCAGCTGGAGCCTGATCCTCCGCGTTAAGCTCGGGTAACTACCGACAAGAAGGTCCGGGGCGGCGGAAGCCGCCTCGGGCCGCTCCGGAAATATGGGGCCGGTGCCGAAGAGCGGTCAAGGGCCCTGCAGGTTGTACTGCGAAGTCTACCCTGCGTTCTTCGAAGGTCTGCGCGGCGCATCGCCGTGCTATGCGCCGGCAAAGCTCGCTGTCGAGCCTGCGCAGATTGCCGGATCCGTGAACGCCCTCACCATCATCGCTCCGATCTTCGGGATCGTCCTGATCGGCTGGGGCGCCGCGCTGACGGGGCTGATTTCCGACAAGGTGAGCGACGGGCTCTCAGAATACGTCTTCGCGGTCGCGGTGCCCGCGCTGATCGTCGCCACGTTGACCCGGCCGGGAATGAGCGGCGAGATCGCGTGGTCGTACTGGGTGTCGTATTTCGGCGGCGCGGCGCTGTCGTGGCTGACGGGCACGCTCATCGCCAAGCGACGGGCCGGCGTGGAGCGCCGGGGCGCGATCCTGCACGGCTTCGCGGCGAGCCAGTCGAACACGGTGTTCGTCGGCGTGCCGATGATTCTGCAGGCCTATGGCGAGGAGGGGGCCTTCCCGCTGTTCATGCTGCTCGCCGTCCACCTGCCGCTGATGATGGGCAGCGCCACGTTCCTCATCGAATCGGATTCCGACAAGCCGATCCTTGCGCGCCTGCGGGGCCTTGCCCTGGTGCTGCTGAAGAACCCGATCTTCGTCGCCCTGATCGTCGGCATGGTGCTGAAGGGGACGGGCATCACGCCCTCGGGCATCCCCAAGGCGCTGATCGATTCCTTCGCCGGCACGGCCTCCACCTGCGCCCTCGTCGCCCTCGGGGCGGGGCTGAAGCGGTACAAGGTGCTGTTCGATCTGAAGGGCGCGGTGGTCATCGCGCTGCTCAAGAACATCCTGCATCCCCTCGCGGTCTGGCTGCTCGCCTTCCACGTCTTCTCGATGCCGCCTGCCTATGCGGGGGTGGCGGTGCTGTTCGCCGCCATGCCGGTGGGCATCAACGCCTACCTGATGGCCGCGCGCTACAAGACCGAGATGGGCATGATCGCCGCCTCGGTGCTGGTTTCGACGCTGATGGCGCCGCTCTCGGCGCTCTTCTGGCTCACCGTCCTCGGCAAGGCCTGACGGGACAGGCGACGCGTCACCCGTCGCGTTGGAAGCGGGCCGGCATGGGTTTAGGTTGGTTCCACGACAGCGGGCCACGAGACCCGCGCGACCCTGCGAGGAACCCATGAACGCCCCGATGCGCCCCCCGGGCAGCGCCTCCCCCTCCGCCCCGCCCTCCGCGCGTTTCGTCTGGGACGACCCGTTCCTGCTCGACGAGCAACTGACCGAGGACGAGCGCGCCATCCGCGACGCCGCGCAGGATTTCGCCCGCGAGCGGCTGCTGCCCGGCATCGTCGAAGCCTATGCGAACGAGAAGACCGATTCCGGCCTGTTCCGGGAGATGGGCGAGCGCGGCCTCCTCGGAGTGACCTTGCCGGAGGAGTATGGCTGCGCGGGCGCGAGCTACGTCGCCTACGGGCTGGTGGCGCGGGCGGTGGAAGCGGTCGATTCCGGCTACCGCTCGATGATGAGCGTCCAATCCTCCCTCGTGATGTACCCGATCTTCACCTACGGCTCGGAGGAGCAGCGCCGGAAGTTCCTGCCGAAACTCGCCTCGGGCGAGTGGATCGGCTGCTTCGGCCTCACCGAGCCGGATGCGGGTTCGGACCCGGCGGGCATGAAGACCAAGGCGGTGAAGACCGCCGACGGGTACCGGATCTCCGGCGCCAAGATGTGGATCTCGAATGCGCCCTTCGCGGACGTGTTCGTTGTCTGGGCGAAGTCCGAGGAGCACGACGACGCGATCCGCGGCTTCATTCTCGAAAAGGGGATGAAGGGCCTGTCCGCGCCGACCATCAAGGGCAAGCTCTCCCTGCGCGCCTCCACCACGGGCGAGATTGTCATGGAGGATGTGGAGGTCGGGGAGGACGCGCTTCTGCCGAACGTCTCAGGCCTGAAGGGACCGTTCGGCTGCCTCAACCGGGCGCGCTACGGCATCTCCTGGGGCGTCATGGGCGCGGCGGAGGATTGCTGGCGCCGGGCGCGGGACTACACGCTGGAGCGCAAGCAGTTCGGCCGCCCCCTGGCGCAGACGCAGCTCGTCCAGAAGAAGCTCGCCGACATGCAGACCGAGATCACGCTGGGCCTCCAGGCCTCGCTGCGGGTCGGGCGCCTGATGGACGAGCACAAGATGGCGCCGGAGATGATCAGCCTGATCAAGCGCAATAATTGCGGCAAGGCGCTCGATATCGCCCGCGTCGCCCGCGACATGCACGGCGGCAACGGCATCATGGGCGAGTACCACGTGATGCGGCACGCCCAGAACCTCGAGACGGTGAACACCTACGAGGGCACCCACGACGTCCACGCCCTGATCCTCGGACGGGCGCAGACGGGGCTACAGGCGTTCTTCTGAGGCGAAACACGACCTCAATTCGGTGGCACGCGGTCGAGAAACGGCTCGAAGCGCTTTCCGAGGATGGGATAAGTCTCCGTTGTTCTTGACCTGAACCGCCCCAATCGGCTTCAATTCCGGCGGGGCGGTACGCGCCGCCCTGGGGCGTGGAAACCCCTTCGATGACGGTTTGGCGCCGGCCGATGCGGCGCCATCTTCCTTGACCATGCGGTCGGGGAGCCTGCGACGCATGTCCAGGCGCTCCGGTGCTAAAGGTCGTAGGGACCGATCATCGACGGTTTTCCAACTCCCCGACTATGGGATGGCCAAGGCTCGTCAGCGGGGGCGCACCGCAGACACGGGCCTTCGGGAGCGACCGATGGGCTCTGAACAAGAACCTAACGATAGTGCACGCCGCATTGCGATGCTTCGCAGGACCTTAAATGCTGCTGCGTCACGAAAGCCTCGGCACGCGCTGAGGGCTCGATCGCGCTTCCTTCTTGCACGTATCCTTGAGATGCTTGACGATGAAGCGAAAGAAAAATCGATCTAGAAGGCCAACCCTTCGATGGTTCGGCAGAGTGCGCTAACACCACCTACGAAAGTGAGAGAATGACGGTCGCGCTGTCTCAGTCCGAGGCCGATGCACTTCTTGTGATGGACAAGCGGCGTATGGACAACAAGCGGTGGTGCTTGCCAGACCTGGGCGGCGGAATTTCCGTTCCGCTTACATCGCTGAACGGGACGGAAAGCTTTCAACTCGATATCAGTCGAAGTCGCATTAAACTGACCAAAGGCAAGTTTCAGCATCGCGCCCGCGTTACCTTTGTGCTGGCGCGGATTGATGTTGGTGGGGCACCGCACCGCAACCCCGACGATCAGGAAATTCCTTGTCCCCATATCCATTTATACCGTGAAGGGTACGGGGATCGATGGGCATATCCCGTGCCCGCCAATCAATTCAGTGATCCGTCTGATCACTGGCAAACGCTACTTGATTTCATGCGCTTTTGCAGGATTGTCGAGGAGCCGGCTTTCGATCGCGGATTATTCACATGAGTGAAATCGATGATCTCATAGTCGGCTATTACAAGTGGCTTCGGGACAAGTCCGCGACCAAAGTCCTAGGCGAATGGACCGAAATCACTACGCCTTATCTCGATCGTCATAATGATTATATTCAAATATATGCTAAAAAGACCCTTAGGGGTTTCGTTATAACCGACGGTGGCGAGACCCTGATGGATCTTGAGCATTCCGGCTGCTTGATTGATAGTCCTCGGCGTCAGGAAATTCTCCGCTCCATCCTCAACGGGTTTGGCGTCGAGCATAGTGAAGGGGAGTTCCGTGTGCTTGCGAGCCGTGAGGACTTTCCAATTCGTAAGCACAACCTAATACAAGCTGTCCTCTCTGTACAAGACATGTTCTTCCTCGCGTCCGCCACTGTGGAGTCGCTATTCTTGGAAGACGTTTCTGCATGGATGGAGGGCGCCGATATTCGCTACACACCACGAATTAAGTTCTCCGGAAAGAGCGGCTTCGATTTCATGTTCGATTTCGTTATTCCGAAATCGAAAGTCGCTCCGGAGCGGATTATACGAGCAATCAATAATCCAAGTACGTCCGCTGCGCGGAATCTCATTTTTGCTTGGCTCGATACACGGGCGGTAAGGCCCGAAAATTCCGAGCCATTCGCATTTCTAAACGATAACGAAAAGTCTGTCTCATCCAGCGTGACCGTTGCACTTTTGGCTTACGGCATCACTCCTATCGTGTGGAGTGAACGTGACCGGTTTCTCGAGCGGCTAGCGGTATGATCGACTTTGAAGACTGACGAACCGCGACCACGCGCGCTCAGGCGAGCGACGCGTGGTTTCGGGACGATTGCGGCTCAGTACACCCCACCGGCCTGGGCGGCCGCGTCGGCGTTCGGCGCGGCGGCGGGGGCGCTGCTGGCCGGGGCGACGTAGGCGTCCGGCGGGGCGGTGCCCGGCTTGAACGCCTCCAGGATCGTGCCCGCCCCTTCGCCCGAGCCGGCGCGGGTGCCGGAGGCGAGGTTGACGCGGATCAGCTTGATGCCCGGCGGCACGCGGAACGGCGTCGGCGGCTTGTCCTTCAGCGCCTGCTTCAGGAAGTCGAGGGCGATGGGGGCCGCGAGGCCGCCGCCGGTCGCCCGGTCGCCCAGCGAGCGCGGCTTGTCGAAGCCGATATAGATGCCCACCGCGAGGTCGGGGGAGAAGCCCACGAACCACGCGTCCTTCGCGTCGTTGGTGGTGCCGGTCTTGCCGGCGAGCGGCTTGCCGATTTGCTTCAGGATCGTGGCCGTGCCGCGCTGGACGACGCCCTCCATGATCGAGACCATCTGGTAGGCGGTGAGCGGATCGAGCACCTGCTCGGAGTCGTCCACCAGCTTCGGCTCGTCCTGGCCGGACCACTTCTCCGCGTCGCAGCCGACGCATTTGCGGTTGTCGTGCCGGTAGATCGTTTCGCCGATCCGGTCCTGGATCCGGTCGATGAGCGTCGGGCGGATGCGGCGCCCGCCATTGGCGAGCATCGAATAGGCGGTGACCATGCGCATCACCGTCGTCTCACCCGCGCCGAGCGACATCGGCAGCACCGGCAGCAGATCGTCGTAGACGCCGAAGCGGCGGGCATACTCCGCGATGAGCGGCATGCCGACATCCTTGGCCAGCCGCACCGTCATCAGGTTCTTCGAGTGCTCGATCCCGTAGCGCAGCGTGTGCGGGCCACCGGACTTGCCGTCGTAGTTCGAGGGCGTCCACGCCTCCTGGCCGGGCCCGGCCTCGATGGTGATCGGCGTGTCGAGCACGATGGAGGAGGGGGTGTAGCCGTTGTCGAGCGCCGCCGAATAGACGATCGGCTTGAACGACGAACCGGGCTGGCGCATCGCCTGGGTGGCGCGGTTGAACTCGGATTCGTCGTAGGAGAAGCCGCCGACCATCGCGTGCACGCGGCCGGTGTTCGGGTCCATGGCGACGATGCCGCCGGAAACCTCCGGCCGCTGGCGCAGGCGGTACTGGTTGCGCCCGCCATCCATGGCCTCGACATAGACCATGTCGCCCGGCCGCAGGTTCGGGCGCCCGGCCCAGCGCATCCCCTCGGGGGTGATCACGCCGGTCTCGCGGTCCTTGGAGATCTGGCCGGAGGCCTCGCGACGGGGCTGGAGCCCCACCTGGATGCCGCTCGCGCCGGAGCCCAGCACCACGGCGAGGCGCCAGGGGGCGACGTCGCCCAGCGCCGGCACCTCGGAGGCGGCCTGCCCCCAATCGCGCCCGGTCAGGTCGACGTGGTTTGCCGGGCCGTGCCAGCCATGCGCCTGATCGTAGCGCACGAGGCCGTCCACCAGGGCCTTGCGCGCCCAGGCCTGCATCTTCGGATCGAGGGTGGTGCGCACGGAGAGGCCGCCCTCGTAGAGCTTCTTCTCGCCGTAGCGCTCGGAGATCTCGCGGCGGACCTCTTCGGTGAAGTAGTTGGCGATGGAGCCGTTCGGGAAGGCCACGCGGGGGTTCACGCCGAGCGGCTGCTTCTTGGCGCTCTCCTCCTCCTCGCGGGTGATGTAGCCGTTCTCCCGCATCAGGCGGATGATCTCGTTGCGCCGGTCCAGCGCCGCCTGGGTCTTGCGGTAGGGGTGGTAGTTGTTCGGCCCCTTCGGCAGCGCGGCGAGATAGGCCGCCTCGTTGATCGTCAACTCGTGGACGGACTTGCCGAAATAATCGAGCGCGGCGGCGGCGACGCCGTGCAGGTTCCGGCCCGGCACGATGGTGCCGAGGAAGATCTCGTTCAGGTAGAGCTCGAGGATCTTGTCCTTCGAGTAGGCGGCCTCGATGCGCAGGGCGACGAGGGCCTCCTTGATCTTGCGGTCGTAGGTCTGTTCCGAGGAGAGCAGGAAGTTCTTGGCCACCTGCTGCGTGATGGTGGAGGCGCCCTGCTTCTTGCCGCTCTTGGCGTTGGTCAGGATCGCGCGGACGATGCCCTCGGGATCGATGCCGCCGTGCTTGTAGAAGTTCTTGTCCTCGGCCGAGAGGAAGGCCGCAACGACGATCTTCGGCATGGCCTGGATCGGCAGGTACAACCGGCGCTCGCGGGCATATTCGGCCAGCAGCGAGCCGTCCGCCGCGTGAACGCGGGTCATCACCGGGGGCTCGTAGTTCGCGAGCGCGGCGTGGTCGGGCAGGTCCTGGCTGTACTTCCAGTAGAAGTAGCCGGCCACCACGGCACCGACGCAGAACAGCACCGCGCCGGCACTGAACAGAATCCCGAAGAAACGAAGGATCAGACGCATCCGGTTTTCCGCTCGCCGCCAGCCCGGAGATGCACCGATTCTCGGCGCAATCGGCTCCCGGACGCTGCCCTCAGGAGCCCCGCGAGGAGCCGCTTTGCAACCTCGCGTGCCGGGGCATCCGAACGCCCCGTATCCACACCGTATCTATGGTGAAACTGGGGCGATGGCGGCCGACCGGCGCGTCCCGGTGCCCGGCTTACCGATACTCGTGCGGGTTGCAAAGAATTGATCGACGGCCTTGGCCATCGATCCCGTGACCCCGGCGCGCCATTCGGGGTCCTGCAGCTTCTCCAGATCGCGCTTGCTCGACAGGTAGCCGAGTTCCACCAGCACGCTCGGCACGTCGGGGGAGCGCAGCACCACGAAGCGGGCCTCCCGGTGGGGCTTGGTGCTCATCTCCATCACGGGGCCGAGCTGCCCCATGAGGTTGCGCGCGAAGCCCGACGAAAAGCCGCGCGTCTCGCGCAGGGTGAGTTCCTGCAGGATGTCGGCGATGTCCGGCGCGGCCTCGGCGGCTTCTGCGCCGGCGGCGGCATCGGCGCGGTTCTCTCGCTCGGCGAGCTTGGCTGATTCGGCGTCGGTCGCCTTCTCGGAGCCGGTGTAGATCGTCGCCCCGCGGACCTGCGGCGCCGACGAGATCGAATCGGCGTGGATCGAGATGAACAGGTCGGCCTTGGCCTCGCGGGCGATGCGCACGCGCTCGTTGAGGGGCACGAACACGTCGCGATCACGGGTCATCTGCACCCGGTAGCGGCCGGCGGCGTTCAGCTTGCCCGCCAGATCCTGCGCGAAGCCGAAGACGATGTCCTTCTCGAACACGCCCGTCGTGGCGATGGCGCCGGGATCGGTGCCGCCATGCCCGGCATCGATGACGATGAGCGGGCGCGGATCGGTGGTCGTCGCGGCCGCCGAGGGGGCCGGGGCGGGCCGGGGATCGGCGGAGGCGGCCGCCTTGCGGAACGCGTCGCGATCCACCTTCTGCAGCGGGATCGTCATGAGAACCGCCCCGTCGCGGGGGCGGGTGACGGTGTCGATCCGGCCCACGGTGGCGGGGGCGGCAAGGTCGATGACGATGCGCGAGCGGCCCGGGGCGAACAGGCCGTAGCGGAAGGATTGCACCACGCCGTCGCGCCGACGGCCGGAATCAGAATCCAATTGGAAGTTGACCTCGGGCAGGTCGATCACCACGCGGTCGGGCCGCTCCATCACGAAGGCGCGGGCATCGACCGGCCGCGACAGGGTGAGGGTGAGCTTGCTTTGGTTGCCCTGGCTCGACAGGTCGGCGCCGATGGCGATGGCCGACCCGCGCTCGCTGTCCTGAGCGCGCAGGGGCACGGCCAGGGCCAGGACGGCGGCCAGGCCGAGGAATACGGAGCGGATCAAATACGCGCGGCCAAGCATCGGACCATGTCGTTTCCCATGCGCCTCGATAGGCAATAGGAGCGCGATGGTTAACCGATGCTTTCCATCACAGGTTCGTTCGGGGCGCGGATGTTGCCGCGAAGCGACAGGGGAAACGCACTCTAAGTTGTGCTTGCCACGCCGCTCTCGCGCGGTGCGAGCATCAGCGGGCGGTGAACGACCGGCTCGCCGAGACCGTCAGCATGCCCCAGCAGGTCAGGGTCGAGTCGGCGGCGCGCTGGAACTCGCCGATCTGCAGGCGGACGACTTCGGCCATGGAGCGGGCGCCTGCGAGGGCGCGCAGATGCGCCGCGAAAGCCTCGCCCTCACCGATGACGTAGTTCATCACCGTGGTGCCGAAGGTTTCCGCGTTCAGCAGACGGGGCGATGTCGCCGCGAGGGCGGCGGCCGGCACGGCGGCCGCTTCCACAACCGGCGCGGGTAGGATCTCGGCGGGCGGGTCGAGGGGAGCCCGCTCGGGGGCGGGTTCCTGGAATCCAGCATCCTGGACCACAGCCGGTGCTGCGGCGGCAGCCGGGGCCGGCGTCGGGTGCTGTCTCTGGTATCGCGGTCGGCGCGGCTTGGACATCGCGGGCGATCCTCGTCGCAGGCGCCCTCGGCGGCATCGCGCTCAGGAGGGCCGGGCGGCGTGGGGCGCGCCCCCGGGGTGGGGACGCGCCGTTTGGCTCAGGCGATCAGCGCGCGGCGTTCTGGGCCAGCGAGCCGAACTCCTTCGCCTGCGACTGAAGCGTGGCGAACTGGCTGCGGACGAACTCGGACTGCAGCTCGAAGGCCTCGCGCATGTCGCGGGTGCGGACCAGCTTCTGGGCGTAGTCGAACGCGGCGTTCGCGTTGTTCTGGGCGTGGTCGAAACCCTTCGAGACGGCGGCGGTGAACGTCGACTGGAAGGTGTGACCGGCCGTCTGCATCTGCTCGCTGGCCTTGATGGCGTTGGCCATCATCGTGCCGACGGCGGTGCGGGCCTGATCCACGCTCTTCTCGGCGAAATCGCGCATCTCGTTCGGGATCTCGAAATTCGGGGTCTGCATGGGGGTCTCCAGCCAGGATGACAGCGGGCGCGAACCCTCGGTTCGCCGTTGACGGAATCGATCTATGTTGCGCTGCAATAAAAGTCAATCGGGTTAATCGAAGAACTTATCCTGCCATTCGCACCGATGTCGGGCGGGGGCAGGCCGGTAATAGGTTTCGGCCTATAGACCTTGCCCCCCGCGGTTCGTGCCCGGACTGAATCCGCCGGAAGGAGCCGAGGGGCCTATAGTCGCCCGATCTGAAGCAAGGCGTTGCGATTACACATATCGTCCGATGTACTGCAAGCGTAACCGTTGACAAAGTCTAGTGGCAGCGCTGCCAAAAGCCTCGCGTCGAAGTCTGCGAAGGCGTTCCGTTTGTGCGACGCAGCGCCGGCCTGGGCGCACGATGCTGCGTCCTCCCTGCGAGGGCGATCACCGGAAGGAGGGGGCGAGGGTGTCTGAAAAGTCGGTGCCGGTTTCGGAAACACCAGCGGCGCCTCGCGTTGATGGGCACCCGCACCCGACTGGGTGCATCCCCCATGCGAAGGAAACCGCGATGGCCGACGACAAGACCAAGCCCGATCAGGCCGGCTTCCAGCAGGACAGCGCCAAGCCGGGCGACAAGCAGAACCCGGAAAACAAGCAGGAGAAGCTGAACGAGCGTCTCGACGACGCCCTCGAAGAGACCTTCCCGTCGAGCGATCCGGTGTCCGTGAAGATCACGAAATAAAAAAAGGCCGGGCGGCTTGGCGCCGCCCGGCCTTCGGACATCGTCTTACGCCGCGTCGAGAAGGCGGCGGGCGATGACCTGGGCCTGGATCTCGGCCGCGCCCTCGAAGATCGAGAGGATGCGGGCGTCACAGAGGATGCGGCTCACCGGGTATTCCAGGGCGAAGCCGTTGCCGCCGTGGATCTGCAGGGCGTTGTCCGCCGCCGCCCAGGCGACGCGGGCGCCGAGCAGCTTGGCCATGCCGGCTTCGAGATCGCAGCGCCGCTCCTCGTCCTTCCGCCGGGCGGAGAAGTAGGTGAGCTGCCGGGCGATATTGATCTCCACCGCCATCATCGCGAGCTTGTCGGAGACGCGGGGGAAGTTCACCAGCGCCTTGCCGAACTGCACGCGCTCCTCGGCGTAGCGCAGGCCGACATCCAGCGCTGCCTGGGCGACGCCGATGGCGCGGGCGGCGGTCTGGATACGGGCCGATTCGAAGGTCTGCATGAGCTGGGTGAAGCCCTTGCCCTCGACCTCGCCAAGCAGGTTCGCCGCCGGGACGGCGAAGTTCTCGAAGGCCAGCTCGTATTCCTTCATGCCCCGGTAGCCGAGCACCTCGATCTCGCCGCCGGACAGGCCCTCGACGGGGAAGGGGTCCTCGTCGGTGCCGCGCGGCTTCTCGGCGATGAGGAGGGAGAGACCCCTGTGGCCCTTCTCCTCCGGCTTCGTGCGCACCAGCACGGTCATGATGTCGGCGCGGACGGGATGGGTGATCCAGGTCTTGTTGCCGGTGATCTTCCAGGTATCGCCCTCCTTCACCGCGCGGGTGCGCAGCGAGGCGAGGTCGGAGCCGGTATTCGGCTCGGTGAAGACGGCGGTGGGCAGGATGTCGCCGCTGGCGATCTTGGGCAGGAAGCGGTGCTTCTGCTCCTCGGTGCCGCCGCACAGGATCAGTTCGGCGGCGATCTCCGAGCGGGTGCCGAGCGAGCCGACGCCGATATAGACGCGGGACAGTTCCTCCGAGACCACGCACATCGCGGCCTTCGGCATGCCCATGCCGCCGTATTCCTCGGGGATCGTCAGGCCGAACACGCCGAGTTCGGCCATCTTCTCGACCACCGACATCGGGATGTAGGCGTTCTGCAGGTGCCACTCGTGGGCGTGGTCGGCGACCTCGGCCTTGCCGAAGCGGCGCATCTCGGAGCGGATCGCCTCCATGTCCTCGTCGAGGCCGGAGACGCCCACCGTGGCGCTGCCGCTGCCGTCGCGCATCCGCAGGACGAGGGCGGCGCGGTTCTCGGCGGTGTTGCCCTCGGCGATCAGGGTCTCGACGGCCTCAGTGCGGAACTCCGCGACCTCCTTGGCCGACAGGCCAAGGGAGCTGACCGGGCGCACCATCTCGCCCTGGCTCATCGGAATGGCCGAGAACATCTGGTCGAGATATTCGCCCGCGCCGATGCGCACGAGGAGGTCCTCGGTCTCGCCGAACTGGCCGGATTCCGTCAGGCGCTCGGCATAGTCGCCGAGTTCGCGCACGGCCTCGGCATAGGTCGCGAGCCACGCGAGGCCGTGGGCGGCGTGCTGCTGGGCTTCGAGCTTGGCGGTGTCGATCTTGCCGTCGGCGCCGATGACGCGGGCGCGGACACGACGGATGGCCTCGTCGCTGAGGCGCTTGGCGGCTTGGCCGGCGGCCTTCGTCACCGCGACGGTGTCGAAGGGTTCGGCCTGGATGGCGGGGGAAGCGGACATGGCGTTCTCTCGCGTTTTGCGTCTGTTATGGCGACCCTTCTAAACGCTTCCGGGCCAACGCCGAAATAGATTCCATTGCCGGACGCTTGAACCAAAGTTCAAGAACGACTCAGCGCTTCACTTCGCAACGGGTCTTCACATACGCGCCATCCTCGCCCTTGAAGCCCGAACTGGCGGCGAGGACCGGACCCTGGATCAGGCATTCCTGCAGGGTGTGCGCCGGGCCGATGATGACGTCGAGGGCGGTATCGCGCGAGCAATCCGGCCCCTGGACGGAGGCCGCGCAGATGAGCGCGACGACGATGATCTGGTTCATGGCGCATCCCCGACGGCGCCCGATGGCGCAAGCAGGGGAAAGCGGGAACCCCTCCGCCCCGTTCCGTGCCGTGCTGACGCAGTGCCCGGCTAGGCGGCGTCCCGCGCCAGGGCGGGAAGGTCCGCGCCGGCCTCGATCTCGGCGGCCTTCGGCAGGCGCCCGAGCCCGAGCAGGTGCAGGAAGGCGGTGAAGGCGCCGTTCCGGCCGATGCTGCAGGCGGCGGTGACGGTGTCGCCGGTCACGTAATAGGCGATGAAGTCGAGGGTGGCCGGATCGCCCTGCAGGATGATCCGGTCGAAGCCCTTGGCATAGCCGCCGTAATCGAGCCGCTTGTCGCCCTGATTGCTCCAGAAGAACGGCGCGCCCGTGAAGTCGCCGCCCCGGCCGAGGATCGCGTGGGCCACATGCGTCCCGTGCTGCTGAGCGAGGCGCCAATGTTCGATCCGCGCGGTCTGCCCGCTCGCCTTCTCGGGGAAGGCGGCGATGTCGCCCGCGATCCAGACTCCGTCGGCGACCTTCAGGTCGCCCCCGACCGTGAGGCCGCCGCTGTCGTCCGGCGCGATCCCGGCGATCAGGTCCGCTTCCGGCTTTGCGCCCGCGCCCACGAGGACGATGTCGGCCGGCAAGCGCCGCCCATCCTCCGTCTCGACGGCCTCGACATGGCCGTTGCCGGCGATTCCGGCGACGGAGCCCTGCACGAAGGTGACGCCGTTGCCGGCGTGATACTGCCTGAGCGCGGCGCCCACCGCCTCACCGAAGCGCTTGGCGAAGGGCACTTCCTCGCGGGCCAGCACCGTGACGGCGAGGCCGCGCTTGGTGAGGAAGGCGGCGGCCTCCATGCCGATGAAGCCGGCGCCCACCACCACGACAGTCTTACCCTTGCCCGCCGCCTCGCTCACGCGGAGCGCGTCGTCGAGGCTGCGCAGGGTGAACACGCCGTCGAGGTCCTTGCCGGGGAAGTCCGGCATCGCCGCCCGGCTGCCGGTGGCGACGAGGATCGCCTCGGCCTTCAGCGTCCGCCCATCCTTCAGCCGGACCTCGCGGGCGGCGGGATCGACCTCGGTCACATCCGCCGTCAGGCGCTCGACCTTGTTGCTTTCCGCGAAATCGGGCTCGATCAGCACCTTCTCCGGTGGGGTGGGCTTGGCAAGGAACTGCTTCGACAGCTTGGTCCGGTCGTAGGGCGGATGCGCCTCGCGGCCGACCATGGTGATGCGGCCATCGTAGCCCTCGCGGCGCAATGTCTTCACACAGGCCACGGCGGCGGCGCCCGAGCCGACGATCAGCACGGACTCAACGGGCGCGCCGACCGTCTTCGTCGGCGCGGGTTCCGGCGTCAGGGTCGCGACCGCCTCCGCGCCTTCGATGCGCACGGGATAGCGCGTGAGGGAGTCGAGGGCCGGCGGCTCTTCGAGGCTTCCGTCCGCAAGGGCGAAGGCGGCCTTGTGCCAGGGGCAGTATAGCCGCCCGCCGCAGATCTCGCCCTTGGCGAGCGGTGCTCCGAGATGCGGGCACTTGGCCTGGAACGCCCGCACGCCGGAGGCGTCGCGCACGAACAGCACCTTGTCGTCCCCGGCCGCGCCTTCCTTCATGCCTCCCATCGGGATCGCGTCGAGGGCGAGGCGGATCTCGGTTCCGGGCATGGCGGCGTCACTCCTGGCGAGCGCCGTTGCGCCCGGCCGATCAAGTCGCGGAGGCCGATCCGGTTGCGCTCCGCGACGTCGCGCCTAACCCCTGTTCGCCACGGCGACGCCCGCCGCCGCCACGGCCATGCCGGCGATCTGCACCAGCGTCAGGGTCTCACCGAACAGCAGGTAGCCGAGCCCCGCCGAGACCGGCGGCACGAGGAAGAACAGCGCGGCGACGCCCGCCACCGCGCCCCGCCGGATGAGGAACAGGAACAGCAGCACCCCGGCGACGGAGTTCACGAGGATCGCCCAGCCGAGGCTGAACCAGAGGGGGCCGACCGCGTCGAACCGGGGCCCGCCGAAGGCCAGGGCCAGGGGCACGGCGCAGGCCGTCCCGCCGAGGAATTGCAGCACGGCGCTGGCGAGCAGGTCGCCGCCCCCGCCCGTGCGCTTCTGCCAGAGGGTGCCGAGCGTCAGGGCGACGACGCTGCCGAGCGACACGGCGAGCGCCCCGGGCGGGATCCCCGCCGCATCGGTGGCCCCGAGCTTCGGCACCAGCACGAGCGCCGCGCCAAGGAAGCCCACGGCGATGCCCGCCGCCCGGCGCCGGCTGACACGTTCGCCGAGGAGCGGCCCGGCCAGGGACGCCGTGAGGAGCGGCTGAAGGCTGCCGACCAGGGCGGCGATGCCGGCCGGCAGGCCGTGGCTGATCGCGACGAAGGTGGCCGAGAGATACACCCCCTGCATCAGGAAGCCGGCGACGAGGGGGCCGCGCCAGCCCGTCCACCCCGCCGGGAACCGCGCCCCCACCGCCACGGCGATGAGGCCGAGGATGAGGGCCACGCTGCTGAAGCGCAGGGCGGTGAAGACCAGCGGGTCGGCATGGGGCACCGATCCGCGCGCGACGATGAAGCCCGTCGACCAGATCAGCACGAACAGGCCCGGCACCAGGGCGGACGCGACCGGCGAGGGGGTGGGGGGACGCGACGGGCTCAACTTCGTTCAGGCTACGCGATGGACGGACAAGGCCAAGCATGGCCGCGACATTCCGGCAACCACGATTCGTCATCGTTGCGTTGCCGGAAGGCGTCACCCCGGCGCGAAAGGCCGCGGCTGCGGCGGGCGGCGTTGACGCGGGGCACCCGTCGCCGCCATCGACGGCGCGCGGACATGGCGACGGAGCGGACCGGATTCTTGGACAGGCTTCGCAAAGGTCTCGGGCTGGCCGGCCTCGCCGCCCAGCGATTCGTCGCCCATGACGGCTGGGCCATCGCGAGCCATATCGCGCTCTCGATCCTGACCTCGCTGTTCCCGTTCCTGATTCTGCTCGCTGCTCTCGCGGGCCTGTTCGGCACGGCGTCCCTCGCGGACGAGGCGGGCACGTTGATCTTCGAGGCGTGGCCGCGCGAGATCGCCTCGCCCATCGTCGCCGAGGTCCACCGGGTGCTCACCACGCAGCGCGGCGGCGTGCTGACCCTCGGCGCGCTGTTCGCGCTCTACTTCTCCTCCTCGGGGGTCGAGAGCCTGCGGGTCGGGCTGAACCGCGCCTACGGCCTGCGCGAGAGCCGCCCGTGGTGGCTCACGCGCCTCGAATCCATCGGCTACGTGATCTGTGGGGCCTTCGCGATCCTGGCCTTCGCCCTCCTCGTGGTCCTCGGGCCGCTGATCTGGAGCCGGCTGATCCTCGTGGCGCCGGGTCTCGAACCCCTCGGGCTCACCGTCGCCATCGTGCGCATCGCCGTCACGGCGATGCTGCTGGCCTTCGTGCTGGTCATCGCCCACAAGTTCGTCGCGGCGGGGCGGCGCTCCATCGTCTCGGTCCTGCCGGGGATCGCGGTGACGCTGCTGCTGTGGTTCCTCGCCGGCCTCGGCTTCGGCTTCTATCTGGAGCGGTTCTCCAACGCCTACGCCTCGACCTATGGCGGCCTCGCGACGGCGATGGTGTTCCTCGTCTTCCTCTACTGGCTCGCCGCGATGTTCCTGTTCGGCGGCGAGATCAACGGCACGGCCATCGCCGCCCGCCGCAGTCATCTCCAGGCGCGGATGCGCGCCCGGCAGGCGGCGGCCCTCGAAGCCCAGCGGCCGGCCGAGGACCGCGCGGCCTCGGTTTGACCGCACCGCCCCGGGCCGGCTAGCCCTTCCTCACGAGGACAACCGAGGGTTGCTATGCGGGACGAAGCCAATGCCGGTCTCGACGGTCTCATCGCGTCGCCGCTCTCGCGGCGGGGCTTCGTGATGACGAGCCTGATGAGCGGATTGACCCTCGCGACGACGCGGGTCGAGGCGCAGGTGATCCACACCGATGCCGAGGGCATCGAGGCGGGCGAGGTCGCGATCCCGGCCGGCGACGGGCCGATGCCCGCTTACCGGGCGGTGCCGAAGGGGGAGGGGCCGTTCCCGGTGATCCTCGTGGTCGAGGAGATCTTCGGGGTCCACGACTACATCAAGGACATCTGCCGCCGCCTCGCCAAGGCGGGCTACTGCGCCGTGGCGCCGGAACTCTACGCCCGCCAGGGCGACCTCTCGAAGATGACCGACGTCAAGCAGATCATCGCCGAGGTGATCTCCAAGACGCCGGACGCGCAGTGGATCGCCGATCTCGATGCCACGGTGGCCTGGGCGACCTCCGCCGCCAAGGGCGATGGCCAACGCCTCGGCGTGATGGGCTGGTGCCGGGGTGGCCGGGCGGTGTGGCTCTACGACGCGCACCGCACCGACCTGAAGGCGGCGGTCGCCTGGTACGGCCCGGTGGGCGGCGAGCGCACGGCGATCCAGCCGCGCACCGCCGGGGATGTGGCTGGGGAGATCCACGCGCCGCTGCTGGCGCTTTATGGCGGGGCCGATACCGGCATCCCCGTCGCCTCCGTCGAGGCGGCGCGCGACGCGGCCAAGGCGGCGGGCAAGAGCGTGGAACTCGTCGTCTTCCCGGAGGCGCCGCACGGCTTCCACGCGGATTACCGGCCGAGCTACCGCAAGGAGGCTGCGGAGGACGGCTGGGCGCGCGCTCTGGCCTTCTTCAAGGCTCACGGGGTCTGACGAAGCGCAAGGGTACAGCGGCTTGAGCGGTTTTCCCCCCGCTCAAGCCGCGCGATCACTTCTGAATGGCCAAGTTGTTCCAACGTTCGACGGCGGCTGTGTTCGGAATGACACGGCCGTTTCCTGTCTTCTGTGCGATGGAACAGGAAGGATCTGTGCCTGCGCGGGTCCGGTGGGGTGCGACGACGCTTTGGTGATGAACCGATCGCCGCTTTCGCCGTTCAGACCTAGTGGATTAGCGGCTCGATGAGCGACGCGCGACTGCCTGGACGAAAGCCCGTCATCCTCGTCGTGGAGGACCAGCCCGACGAGCGCTTCCTTGCGGCCACTCTCCTGGAAGACACGGGCTTCACCGTGATCGAGGCCGAGACCGCCGAGCGGGCGCTGGCGATCCTCAACGACCGGGCCGAAGAGGTCAGCGTCGTGTTCTCCGACGTACGCACCCCCGGCCCCATCGGCGGGTTCGAACTGGCCCGGATCATCGGCGTGACGTGGCCGAAGGTGCGCGTGCTCCTCACCTCCGGCGACGCGGGCGACCAGCCGAGCGACCTGCGCGTCTCCGCGACCTTCATTCCCAAGCCCTGGCGGGCCGAGGACATCCTGGCCTGGGTGCAGGAGGCGGCCGGCCAGCCCCCGTCCTCCGGCGGCCCCGGGATGATCGGCTCCGGCAAGGTGCAACAACAGGCGTAGCGGCGCGATCCGTCACGGCAAGGCTGAAACTTTCGCCCCGGTCCCGCGTTCGTGGCTCTCCGTCACCGCGTGCCGCCGTGCGCAGGCCACCTTCGTCAGATCGCAGACCATGAACGTCGTCGCCGAAAATCACGCCGATACGCTCGCTCGCCGGGGGGGACACTCTCGCGATGCGCTGGTCGCCGCCGTGATCGGTGAGCGGCTGCGCGAGACGTTCGCACGGGAGCGGAACGAGTTGCCCGAGGCGCTGGCGGCTCTCCTGAGATCCCTCGATACCGCGCGCCGGGATCACGCCACGATCACTTGACGAGATCGGGGGGCGCTCCATCGCCAAAGACGGCGAATCTGTTATGGGGACAACCACCGGTTCAAACCGGCCTGGAAATACCGTCTCCCGAGGCCGTCATGCATCTGAAAGCCCTTCGCGCAACGTTCGCTGCCGGCCTGTTCGCCGTGGCGAACGCTGCCCAGGCGGCGAGCCCTCCGGTCCAGCCGAACGACGGGCCGGGGAGCGTGGGCGACCGCAAGGTGAGCGTGGCCAAGCGGGCCCTCGGACGGCCCAGCGCCCCGACCTTCGCATTCTATGCTTCCAGCCCGGCGCCCGAAGCCGGCCGTCCGGTGGCGGTGTTCCTGCACGGCTGGGGCGCGGTGAATCCGCAGAGCTACGGCGCCTGGATCGACCATCTCGTCCGCCAGGGTTGGCTGGTCCTGTTCCCACGCTTCCAGGAGGTGAACCGCACCAAGCCGTCCGATGCCCCGGCCACCGCCGCATCGCTGGTGAAGGCCGCCCTCGGTGAGGTCGCCGACGACAAGGAGGCCAAGCCCGACCTGTCGCGTGTGGCGATGATCGGCCACCTCGCGGGCGCGCCGCTGGCCATGGACCTCGCCGCCGGCGCGGCGAAGGACGGGCTTCCGGCCCCGAAGCTGATCTTCGCGGCGGTGCCCGGCGGCATCGCCAGCGGGCCGAAGTCGCGCGGTATTCCCCTGGAGGATCTGGAGCGGATCGCCCCCACCACGCTGATCGTCACCATGGTGGGCGACAAGGATTCCCGTGCGGCCGAGGCGGCGTCCCGTCGCCTCCTGCGCGAGGCGAGCGCGGTGCCGGCCGAGCGCAAGCTGTTCGTGCGCGCCCTTTCGGACGATCACGGCTTCCCGGCCCTGACGGCGACCCTCGCCGCCCCGGCCGGCATCGATGCCGCCTACGATGCGGGGGCGATCAAGATGCCGCCGGAGCCGAAGGATGCGCCGAAGCCGCCGCCCTTCCGCTGGTCCGCCGAGATGGCGCTGACCGGGGAGCAGCAGACGCTGGTCTCGCAGATCAACCTCGCCCGCGCCGACGCCCTCGACTACCTCGGCTTCTGGAAGACCTTCGACCTCGCCGCCGCTGCCGCCTTCTCCGGCGGGGACGCCACGGCGCTCAAGGCGAACCCGCGTCTGGCCGACATGGAGCGGTGGAGCGACGGCTGGCCGGTGAAGCGCCTCTTCGTCGAGATCCCGAAGCCCACCAAGCCCCCGGCGGTGGCGAACGGGGCGGATTCCGGGCGCCGTTGACGCACCCCTTCCCCTTGGCGCGGGCTTTGCTAAGCTTAGCCGGCATGGCGGTGTGAGCCGGCCATGCGGACCCGCTTCGAAGGGGACGCTCCATGCCGGAATTCGTCGCCACGCTGCTTGCCGCCGCCGCGTTCTGCGTGACGCTGCTTCTGCTCAACGCCGTGACGCGCCTGCTGCTGCAGGCCCATCTCGGCCCCCCGGACTTCTCGGAGAACGGCTTCCTGCAATATGGCGGCGCCCTGGTCGCCGCCCGCGCGACCTACCGGCGGGCGCCGCAGCGCCGGCCGGTCTAGCGCAGGAAGTCGCCGAAGGCCCTCGGCCCGTTGCCGGTGGCGATCTGCGCCACCGTCTTCAGGCTGGCCGCATCGATGACGCTGAGGCGGTTGTCGCCCCAATCGGCCACGTAAAGGCGGCCCGTCGCCGGGTCGGCGGCGATGCCCTCGGGGTGGTCGCCGACATCGATCTCGGCGAGGGGCTTCAGCGTCGCGAGGTCGAAGGCCGTCACGCTGTCCGCGTATTGGTTGGTGACGAAGCCGCGCCCGTTCAGCAGCGCCACCACGTAGGGGCGGCGCCCCGTGGGCACGCGGCCGATTTCTTTGGCCGCCGCGACGTCGATCACCGACACGTCGTCGCCCGTGACGTTCGCGGTGTAGGCGCGCCCGGCCGCCGCATCGAGGGTGATGCCGAACGGATGGTGGCCCACAGGGATCACGGCGATCTCCCGCCGCGCGCCCGCGTCCACCACGGAGACCGTGTTCGCCTCGCGGTTGGCGACGTAAAGCCTGCCGCCGTCCGGCGCGACGGCGATGCCGGAGGGCGATTGCCCGACCGCGATCTCGCCGTCCGGAGCCAACACGCCGTCCTTCTCGGTGAGGACGAAGATGCGGGCGCCGTACCAATCGGCCACGTAGACGTGACCGCCGCGCGGGTCCGCCGCCACGCCGAGGGGGCCGCCGGGGAGCGGGATCTCGGTGAGCACCGTGCCCGCGTCGAGGTCGAGCACGGCGAGGCCGTGCCCCTCGGGCCGCGTGACGTAGGCCCGCTTCCGGTCGGGCGAGAGGGCGATGCCGGCCGGCGCGCCGTCGACGGCGATCCGGCGCAGCACCGTGTTCGAGGCCAGATCCACGACCTCCACCGCGTTGGCGAGTTGCACCGTCACGATGGCCTCCCGCGCCGGCCCGGCCTGGGCCGGCGCGAGGGTCAGGAGCAGTGCCGCGAAGCCGGCCCCGAGGCGGCTCAAGAGCCCTTCTCGACCTTGTTCTTGAGGTTCTGCAGGCTCGCCTTCACCCAGGCGCTGACGCCCTTCTCGGAGGCCTCGTCGTTCAGGTCCGCCGGCGGATCGTTGTTCATGTAGCCGCGATAGAAGGCCGACTTCCACTCGACCTTCGACTTGGCATCACCCTCGGGCTCGACGGTGATCGTGCCGGAATAATCGTTGGCCGGCAGGTCCTTCACATCGACCTTGTCGATGTAGAACATGAACAGTTTGTCGTCCGGCTTGTACTTGCCGCCGGTCTCGCCGATCGTGTTGCCATTCTTGAGGGTGAGCGTGCGCTTGGACTTGGCCGGATCGTCGCCCTGGGTCTCGGTCTTGGTGACGTTCTCCAGCCAGTTCGCGTCCTTCCAGTTGCCGACGACCGCCCAGACCTTGTCGGCGGGGGCGTTGATCTCGATCGACTCGGACACCTTGCGCCGGGTCGGGCCGTGCGCCTGGGCCGTGAAGGCCACGAGGGTGGCGAGCGCCGCCGTTGCCAGGGTGATTGTCTTCATCGTTTTTCTCTCCTGCCGCCTTTAGCGGTCCTCCCGGCCGAGGATGCGGGCGTCGGGGCCGAGCGCCGCCGCCACCTTGTCCTCGATCCAACCCCAGGCCTCGCGCTCGCGCGGGCCCGCCGTCTTGGCGATGGCGATGGCGAGATAGGTCATCTCGCCGAGAATTTTAGCGGGCTCCAGCATGTGGAGCCGCGTCGAGAGCACGGCCGCCTCCAGCACGGCGGCCTGCGCCCGGTTGTACCCGATGAACGCCGCATGCGCCGCCCGGTGGCGGATGCGCCCCCGGTAGCGCGGGCGCTGCGCATCCTGCTCCACCCCGGCCACCTCGAACTCGGCATGGCCGAAACTGTCCGCCAGCCGCCGGCCGGGAATGGTCTCGCAGGGCTCGGTCGGCCAGTCCCGCCGGCCGGTGACGGCGCCCGCGATCACCCGGATGTCCCGGGGGCTCGACGCCGCGAAATACGGGCTCGCCTCCAGGTTCTCGATGGTCGGCGAGGGCCGGAACGGGGCGAGCACGTAATCCTCGCCCTCCTGGATCAGCCCGAACGGCACGAGGTGCAGCGCGCCGGCCGGCGAGAGCGTGGTGACGATGGTCTCCAGGATCAGCGGCATCGGCTCAGCCCTCGTCCGAGGGTACGAGGCGCCCACAGACGATCTTTTCACCCGAAGGACCCGTTTCGGGCGCGCGGGCGTCGCGGGTGCCGGGGAACGGCGCGTCGGGGCCGGAATGCTTGGTGTGCCCGGCTTTCTTGAAGGCGGTGGTGTCCTCGCTCGGCCGGTCGGCGGAGGCGCCCCAGTCGAGGGGTTCGTCCTGCACGTAGCGCTTGCCGAGTCGCCACGCCGTCTCCGCCTTGGCAAGTTCGCCGCCGAGGTAAAACGCGTGCGCCCCGTCGCTCTTCACGTCGAGATCCGGGAAGAAGGCCATCGCGTCGGTGCCGACCCTGTGGATGTCGCGGTTGTAGACGTGGATGCCGTCCTCGGCCACGGCGATCCGGTAGTTCGGATCGCGGACCTCGGCGGCGGCGGCCGCGATCTCCTCGGGCGTTTGCACGAAGGGGCGCTTGTCGTGAAGTGCCAGTAGCTCCCGTCCGTAGCCCTTGGGCAGGGCGGCGTCGGCCTTGGCCGCGTACATCACCCGGCGGGCGGCGTCGTGCTCCTCCACCGTGCGGCGGGTGTGGTTCGAGACGTGGACGATCAGCACGTTGCCGATGGACAGTTCCGAGCACATCCCCATCAGCAGGGCAGTGACGCCGAGGCTGTCCGCCTCGGTGAGCTCGGTGAGGTTGCCGGTGCCCATCATCATCTCGATCTCGGGCCAACGGGCGCGGGTGTCGCGGTAGCGGGCGACCGAGTCGACCAGACCGTGGTGGATCGGCTCCAGGATCGCGTCGGCGATGAACGGCTTGCCGGCCTTCAGCATCCGCTCGATGGCTCGGTCGAGGGAGGGCAGATCCTCGGGCCGGGTCGGCACGAGGATCGGCACCGCGTCGGTCTCGAAGGCGAGGTCCAGCGTGTCCTCGTTGAGGCTCAGCAGATAGTCGGCCCCGGCCCTGGCCCCCCGCGAAAGCTCGTCGCGGGAGAAGGAATCGACGCTCACCTTCAGCCCGGCGCCCTTCAAAGCGCGCACCGAGGCTTCGAGATGCGGGAAGGGCGTATCCGGCAGCCCGCCGAGGTCGATCACGTCCGCGCCGCGCCGGGCGAGGTCGAGGCCTCGCGCCAGGATCTGCTCCGGCGACATCTTCGAGGCGTCCACGATCTCGGAGAAGATCCGCACGTCGTGCCGGGACAGGTCGAGGCTGCGGCCGGCGAGGCCGAGCCAGGCCGGCAGGTCTACGATCTCGTCCGGCCCGCGCTCGACGGGCAGGCCGAAATGCTCGGCCAGCGCATCCGGGTTCGCCCGGCAGCGGCCGGGCAGGACGATGCGCGTCGCGCCGTCCGGGATCGCAACGCGGCGCTTGATGATCTCCTCGGTCATCAGCGCGGCGACCTTCACGCCGGCATCGGCGATGCTCCAGCGGATGCGCGCGGGCAGGCTCGCCGCGATCTTCTCGAGGCGCGGCCGGGCGAGCTTGCCGGTAACGAAGACGATGTGCTCCGACGCGCCCTGCGCGGGGTCGCTCATGCGGCCCTCCTGCTAGGAATCGGGACCGGGCCGCCCGGCCCGTCGATGACGATGGTCCCGCGGAAGCAACGCGCGAAGGCGGGGAAGGCGACGTCCACCAGCCCGAGCCGCGACAGCATGTCGGCATCGCAGCCCGCCGGGGCGTCGGCGGATTTGACGAGGGTGCAGGACGGCGCGCCGAGCCGCGCAGCGAGCCACAGGGCGAGGCTGTCGGAGGTGACGTCCCAGGTCTCGGGGATGTCGGGATGGCCCGCGCGCAGGAGCGCCGGGTCCCAGACGAGGGCGGTCTCGTCGCGCGCCCCGTCCCAGGGCGAGGTGTCGAGGGCGAGGCGCGGTTCGATGGCGAGGAACCGCGCGGCGGTGCGGCCCATGGCGTCGAGGGCCAAGCGATGGGCTTGCGCGTCGGAGAAGCCCTCGCGGGCCTGATCCGCGCGCACGGCGTCCGCGTCGGGGCCGCCGCCGGGCACGATCACGCAGCGCGAACCTGCGGCAAGGCCCGCCAGCACGGCGCGCAGGCGCGCCCCGTCCGCGAGGAGGCTCCCGCCTACCTTGACGACAGACCTCACGCGGCGTCCTGCGCTTGCGGCCTCAGCGCCCGCACGGCCTCCGCGACGCGCAGCGGGTCGATGCCGTTGGTGCGGTCGAAGCCCCGGCACAGGCCGCCCCGGAAGCCGAGGTAATCCGGCCCGGCGGCCGAGAGGGCGGGGATGTCGCCGATCCTGAGGGAGCCGGCGAGGCCGCAGAGCAGCGCGTTCGCGCGGCAGGCGGCGACGAACCCGGCCAGCTCTTCCGGCCCGAGGAGGTCCGGCAGGCGCACCCCCGCCTTGCCGGAGGTGTCGATCATCGCCCCGGCGAACCCGGCCCGCACCAGGGCCGGCACGCAATGGGCGCCCGGCTCGTCCTCGGCGAACAACACCGCGATCACCCGCCCCGGCACCGAGCCGGCGATGCGGACGAGGTGGTCGGCATCCTGCCAGAGGTCGCGCGGGATGCCGTGCTTCACCCAGCGGGCGCCGCTGCGCGCCATGGCCGCGAGGCTCTCGGTGGAATCGGCGACCGCGCTCGTCTCGACGCCTTGCTGGGGAAGGCGGGCCATGATCTCGGCCACGATCTCTGGGGCCAGCGCGCCGAGCGCGCCCCGGTTCGGGTCCTTGGCATCGATGAGGTCGGCGCCCGCGAGCAGGGCGGCCTCGGCCTCGGCCGGGTCGCGCACGCTCACGAGGAGGCGGGGGAAGGAAACAGGTGTCACGATGGCGGGCTATCCGGGACAACGCCCCTGGGCTAGCCCAGAGTGCGCCCGAGGGGAACACGTTTCGCGCAAACTCGGGCTCACGGCTTTGCTCACGGCTTGGCCGGCAGCGGCTCAGCGAGCAGCCGGTTCTTCACCAGCCAGCGCATGCCATGCGCCCAGGTGTTGTCGTCGTCGGCGCGGATCGTCACCTGCCCGCCCCGGATGATCTTGCCGGTCGCGGCCTCGGCGATCGTGACGTTGAGGTTGAAGATCTGGTTGGCGCCGCGCTGGGCGTAGCCCGTCACCGTCAGGTCGGCGCCGAGGCCCTTGGCGATGTCGTCCGCGCAGCCGTTGCACTTGTAGAGCGGGCCCTTCTGATCGACCTCCTTGGCGGCAGGCGCGGTGTCCACCAGCTCGACGCCGGCCTGCGCCTTCAGGGCGTTGCGCAACTCGTCGGTGACGAGGGAGAGCTTCTTGGCATCCGCCGGGCGGATGCGGGCGCCGTAGGAGGCGCCGGGGTCGTTCATCTCGATGGGGAAGACCGCCGCCTTCTCCGTGGCCGCGACGGCGGGGCCGATGCCCGCTGCGAGACCTGCGAGCATGAAGGCGAGAGCCACGGGGCGAGTCGTCGAGCGCATCGGGCGTTTCCTCCGGTCGCCGGCCCTGCGGGGGCCGTGTCGTGCTGGGCCGTCAATTCGTTCGCTGGGACGTTTTGGCAATGGACGAACCGGCCCGGACGCCCCAACTCCCGCTGCCAAGAGGCGTTTTTCCGCGCGAACTTCCTGCGCGGACAGGTTGAGCGCCCCCCCGAGATGCTGATACAGGCCGCGTGCATGCAAGATCGTGCATCTTCTCCCGGTTCCCTGGTGGCGCTCACGGCGCTCCTGCTCGCCGGCCCGGCGCTGGCTCAGGAGCCGGCCGCCGCGCCAGCGACCCCGCCCGCCGCGCTCGAAACGCAGATCGGCCTGATCTACCGGCCGCAGGAGGCGCCCGCCTCCTACGATGCCGAGGCCGTGCCGGAGGACGAGGGCGTGGCCGGCGCCCGGATGGGCATCGCCGACGACAACACGACCGGGCGCTTCACCAAGCAGACCTTCAAGCTGGAGGAGCGGGCGCTCTCGGAGGCCTCCCCGGACCCGGTGGCGGCGGCGAAGGATCTCGTCGCCAAGGGCGTTCACTACATCGTGCTCACCCTGCCGGCCGATCAGGTGCTGAAGGTCGCCGACGCGGTGAAGGGCACGGGGACGGTGGTCTTCAACGCGGGCGCCTCCGACGACCGCCTGCGCGGGGCGGATTGCCGGGCGAACGTGTTCCACGTGGTGCCCTCACGGGCGATGTTCACCGATGCCCTGGCGCAGTACCTGACGGTGATGCGCTGGCGGAAGGTGTTCCTGATCGTCGGCCCGACCGAGGCGGACAAGGGCTACGCGGACGCCATGCGTAATTCCGCGCGGAAGTTCGCCCTGAAGGTCACGGCCGACAAGCCCTGGACCTTCGGGCCGCTCGCCAAGGCGCGGGGCGACACGCCGACCCGCGCCGAAGCGATGGTCTTCACGAGGGGGCTCGACTACGACATGGCCGTGGTCGCGGACGAGGAGGGCGATTGGGGCGATTACGTCCCCTATCGCACGGTCGATCCCCGCCCCGTGGGCGGCACGCAGGGCCTCACCCCAACCACGTGGTCGCCGGTTCTGGAGACCTGGGGTGCCGCGCAGGCGCAGAATCGCTTCAAGCGGTTGGCCGGGCGGCTGATGCGGCCCCTCGATTATCAGGCCTGGATGGCGGTGCGCACGGTGGGCGACGCGGTGACGGCCAAGAAGGCCAACGATCCCGCCACGATCACCCCGTTCCTGACGGATCCCGCCTTCGGCCTGCCCGCCTACAAGGGCGTGCAACTGAGCTTCCGCCCCTGGGACCACCAGATGCGGCAGCCGATCATCGTCGTGCAGCCGAAATCCTTGGTCTCGGTGGCGCCGGAGCAGGGCTTCCTGCACCAGCGCACGCCGCTGGACACGCTGGGGATCGATCTGCCCGAGACGACCTGCAAGTTCCCGTGAAGACGGGGCCTGCGTCGCCGTCCGGTCTCGCATCCGGCGGCGAGGGCCCTACAATCCGGTTCGAGAAGCGCCCCGCGAGGGCGCCCAAGGGAGGAGAGCGGATGGGCCGCCAGCAATTGGCAGGATGGGGGGGCGTCGCCCTCGGGCTGTGGCTCGCGTCGAGCGTGCCGGCTTTCGCCTTCACCGCCTACGTCACCAACGAGAAGGGCAATTCCGTCAGCGTCATCGACTCGTCGACCATGGCGGTGACGGCGACGTGGAAGGTCGGACGGCGCCCGCGTGGCGTCACCGTCTCGAAGGACGGCAAGGAACTCTTCGTCTGCGCCAGCGACGACGACCGCATCGACGTGCTCGACACGTCGAACGGCAAGGTCGTGCGCTCGCTCCGCTCCGGGCCCGACCCGGAACAGTTCATCCTCGATAGCTCGGGCAACCCGCTCTACGTCGCGAACGAGGACGACAGCCAAGTCACGATCATCGACATCGAGAAGAACAAGGTGCTCGCTGAGGTGCCGGTGGGCGTCGAGCCGGAGGGGATGGGTCTGTCGCCGGACGGGAAGATCCTCGTCAACACCTCCGAGACGACCAACATGGCCCACTTCATCGACACCAAGACCTTCCAGGTGATCGACAACGTGCTGGTCGATGCCCGGCCGCGCTTCGCGGAGTTCACGGCCGACGGCAAGTTCCTGTGGGTCTCGGCCGAGGTCGGCGGCACGGTGAGCGTCATCGACGTCGCCACCCGCCGCGTGGTGAAGAAGATCACCTTCAAGATCCCGAGCGTGAACGACGAGGCGATCCAGCCGGTCGGCATCCGCATCACCAAGGACGGCAGCAAGGCCTTCGTGGCGCTCGGCCCGGCCAACCGCGTCGCGGTGATCGATGCCAAGACCTACGAGGTGCAGAAATACCTGCCGGTCGGCCAGCGGGTCTGGCAGCTCGCCTTCACCCCGGACCAGAAGCAGCTCTTCACGACCAACGGCACGTCGAACGACGTCTCGGTGATCGATGTCGAGGCGGAGAAGGTGGTGAAGAGCATCCCCGTCGGCCTGCTGCCGTGGGGTGTGGCGATCTCGCCGAACTGATTTTTTTGGGACGCTTGTCGCCCGCGATCGACGGAGTGTGAATGCCTTTTCTCGGACAGTTCTTGCGCTCTCGTCGTCATTGCGAGCGGAGCGAAGCAATCCAGCAGCGCCACGGTCGGGAGCGTCCCGCTGCCCTGGGTCGCTTCGCTGCGCTCGCGATGACGGCGGTGCTGGCAGCGAGTGTCGCGCCGGCCTCGGCCACCGACCTCACGCGCAAGCGCGAGAACCTGCCCGATCTCGTCCTCGGCAACGACCAGGGCAACGACTTCGTGGTCGAGAACAAGGACATCGAACTCGAATCCGGCAAGGCGTACCGCCTGCGGATCGTCGCCAAGGGTGGCCAGGAATACAAGTTCTACGCCCCGGAGTTCTTCCGCTACATCTGGCTCAACCAGATCGTCATCGAGCACAAGGAGATCCATGGCGGCGGCCCGCCCGATCACCTCGAATTCGATGAGCCCGGCGAGATCGCCATCGAGTTCGTCGCCATCAAGCCCGGCGCCTACAAGTGGGAGGCGCGGGGGCTCGAAGCGAAGGGCATGACCGGCACCCTGACGGTGAAATGATGAGGGGACCGGCGCTCGTCCTCCTGGCCCTCGGCCTCGCCACGCCCGCCCTCGCGGCGGACGATGCCTCGTCCTGCGCGGAGGGGATCACGATGATCCGCGACGCCCTGGCGAACAATCCGCCCGAGGCCGCCCTGCCCAAGCTGAAGAAGGCGCTGCGGAACGCCGAGCGCGAGCAGCGCGAGGGCGAGTACGACGAATGCCTCGACGCCGTCGCGGATGCCCGCAAGGCGCTCGGGCAATGACGGGCGAGGCGCCCGCCCTGCTCGTCGCGAATGTCGGCCACCGCTTCGGCGCGCGGGCCGCACTGGACGACGTGTCGATGAACGTCGAGCGCGGCCGGTTCACGGCCCTGCTCGGCCCCAACGGCGCGGGCAAGACCACGCTCTTCTCGGTGGTCACGCGGCTCTACAACAACCAGAGCGGGCGGGTGGCGATCTTCGGTCACGGGCTCGACCGGGAGCCGTCGCGGGCGCTCGCCCGCCTCGGCGTGGTGTTCCAGGCCCGCACCCTCGATACCGACCTCACCGTGGAGCAGAACCTGCTCTACCATGCGAGCCTGCACGGCATCCCCCGCAAGGCGGGCAAGGCGCGGATCGGCGAGTTGCTCGACCGGGTCGGCCTCGCCGACCGGCGCGGGGACAAGGTGCGCACCCTCTCCGGCGGTCAATCCCGGCGCATCGAGATCGCCCGCTCCCTCGTCCACCGGCCCGACCTCCTACTCCTCGATGAGCCGACGGTCGGCCTCGACCTCGAATCGCGGGCGGACATCGTCTCCATCGTCCGGGCGCTGGTGCGCGAGGAGGGCCTGTCGGTCCTCTGGGCGACCCACATCTTCGAGGAGATCCGGCCCGAGGACGACGCCGTGGTGCTCCATCTCGGCCGGATCGTCGCCCGCGGCACGGCCGGCACCATCGCGCAGGGGACCGAGAGCCTGGAAGAAGCCTTCCGCCGGCTCGTGGCCGAGCGCGGGAAGCAGGCGGCGTGAAGATGGGAAGCCCATGACCTCGTCGCCCCGCGTCGTCGAACTCGACACGAAGACCCACGCCGCCCCCTCGCGACAGCTCGGGCGGCTCGATGCGGTCGGCTACCTGATCTGCCTCGGCGGCATCGTCCGCCGGGAGTTGCTGCGCTTCTTCAACCAGAAGGAGCGGTTCTTCTCGGCGTTGGTGCGGCCCCTCGTCTGGCTGTTCATCTTCGCGGCGGGGTTCCGCAACACCCTCGGCGTTTCCATCGAGCCGCCCTACCAGACCTACGTGCTCTACGAGGTCTACGTGGTGCCCGGCCTCGCCGTGATGATCCAGCTGTTCAACGGCATGCAATCCTCCCTCTCGATGGTCTACGACCGCGAGGTCGGGTCGATGAAGGTGCTGCTGACCTCGCCCTATCCACGCTGGATGCTGCTGCTCGCCAAGCTCATCGCGGGCGTCTCGGTGTCGATCGTCCAGGCCTATGCCTTCCTCGCGGTGGCGTATTTCTGGGAAACCGACATTCCGACGCTCGGCTACCTGACGGCGCTGCCGGCGTTCCTCGCCTCCGGCCTGATGCTCGGCGCCATCGGCCTGTTCCTGTCGTCGCTGGTGCGGCAACTGGAGAATTTCGCCAGCGTGATGAACTTCGTGATCTTCCCGATGTTCTTCGCCTCGTCGGCGCTCTACCCGCTCTGGCGGATCCGGGAATCGTCCGAGACCCTGTATTGGATCTGCAAGTTGAACCCGTTCACCCACGCCGTGCAGCTCGTGCGCTTCGCGCTGTACGAACAACTCGAGCCCGTGTCCTGCGCCGTCGTCGTCGGGACCACGCTCGCCTTTTTCGCGATGGCCGTGATCGCCTACGATCCGGGCCGGGGCCTCATGGCCCGGCGCGGCGGACCGGCCGGAGAAGCCTCATGATCAGAACCACCGCTCTCGCCCTCCTGCTCTCGGTGTCGGCCGGCGCCGCCCTCGCCCAACCGAAGATCGATCCGGATTGGCCCTGCGTCCAGCGCAAGGTCGAGACCCTGAGCCCCGGCCAGTTCTGGACCGGGCCCGACATCGCCGCCGCCGGCGATTGGGGCAGCGACAACGACGCCGCCGTGCTGGCGCAGAAGATCGCCTCCCGCCGCACCGACCTGTCGCAGGTCGATCCGCTGCTCGACGACTTCGCCGCCAAGTTCGGCTCCGACAAGGACGCCAAGGACAAGGCGTTGACCCGCGTCTATGCCGGGGCGTTCGAGGTGCTGAACGGCGAGCGCAACAAGATCATGAACGGCATCGCCCGCTACGCGCAGGGCCAGCGCCGCATGGCCGAGCGCATCCGCGACGAGGCGGACAAGGTCAGCCAGATCAAAGATGCCCCGAGCCGGGGCGACGAGACCGAATTGCCGAAGGACCAGACCGAACTCGAGACCAAGTTCGCCTGGGACCGCCGGATCTTCCAGGAGCGGAGCCAGTCCCTCACCTACGTGTGCGAGGTTCCGCAACTCCTCGAACAGCGACTCGGCGAACTCGGCAAGCGGATCCAGGAGCGCCTATAGGCTTGCCGAATCCTCCCGGTTAAGCTTGCCATATTTACCCTAAGTTGTTGATTTATCGCATGAAAACTGTGGCGACACGGCCACGGGAAGGTCAAGAACGGACTACGTGGGGCAAAAGTCGTCGATAGTGCGCCCGCCCGCGATTGCAGTTCATCGATCCCACCGACATCACTGACTGAAGCCCGAGGGAAACGGGCGAATGTTTTGGGTGTCGAGGGGTTCGGGAATGTCTTTGCGGGCGCTCAGGGGAGCCTTGACGGCGTCGGCATCGGTCCTCGCGGGATCGATGGCGGTGGGCACGGCACACGCGCAGCAATCCGTCACCCTCGGCGAGATCAGTGTCGTGGCGACCTCGCCGGTCGGCGCAGGCGGTGGCAATTCCAGCGCCGTGCAGAACTACAACCGGGTCGCGCCCGTCGTGGCGCCGCTGGGCGCCGTGCCGGTGCCGCGCCTGCGCGGCAGCGAGCAGCCGCTCTACAAGATCCCCAGCACCGTCGAGACGGTGACGGCGCAGGACATCCGGGCGGACCTCGGCACCGACAACGTGGTCGCGACCCTCGCGCGGCGCACCCCCGGCCTGAACCTCTCCGACAGCCAGGGCAATTCGAACCGGCCGGACGTGACCTATCGCGGCTTCGTCGCCTCGCCGGTGCAGGGCGTGCCGCAGGGCTTGGCCGTCTACCAGAACGGCGTGCGCATCAACGAAGCCTTCGGCGACATCGTCAACTTCGACCTGATCCCGCCGCAGGCGATCCAGCGGATCGACGTCGTCACCGGCAACCCGGTCTTCGGCCTCAACGCGCTCGGCGGCGCGGTTAACATCCAGATGAAGAACGGCTTCACGTGGCAGGGCACCGAGATCAGCGCCTGGGGCGGCTCGGATGCGCGCACGGCCGGCTATCTCGAATACGGCAAGGTCTCCGGCCCGTGGAGCTTCTACTTCACCGGTGACGGGCTGAACGATCGCGGCTGGCGCTACGAGAGCCCGAGCACGATCGGCCGCCTCTACGGCGATCTCGGCTACCGCTCGCAGGATGCCGAGTTCCACCTGATCGGTCTCGCCGCGCGGAGCTTCTTCGGCGCCGCCGCCGCGACCCCGGTGGACTTCACCCGCAACGACCCGCGGGCGATCTTCACCTATCCGCAGACCACCACCACCGACGTCGGCACCATCCAGCTCACCGGCCGGGTCGACATCTCCCCGACCTGGGATCTGGCCGGCAACGCCTATTTCCGGCGTTTCAGCCAGACCTATGTCGATGGCAACGACGGCAATTTCGAGCAGTGCAGCGCGCAGAGCAGCTTCCGCGGCTTCCTCTGCTTCGAGGATGACGGCTTCAGCCGCGCGCCCAACCAGACGCAGCAGGCATTCCGCAACCAGTTCCTGATCCTCGGCCAGCAGAACCGGCCGATCCCGTTCCGTGGGAACGTCCCGTACGGCACCCTCGACATCACGAACACGCAGGCCACCGGCTACGGCGGCTCGCTCCAGGCCGCCAACCGCGACCGGATCTTCGGCTTCGGCAACACGTTCATCGTGGGCGGCAGCATCGACGCGGCGAACTACTCGTTCAAGTCGTCGAGCACGCTCGGCGTCATCAACCCGAACCTGTCGATCACCATCGATCCGAACAACCCGTTCTACGGCAACATTCCCGGCCTCGGCACGCAGTTCATCCGCACCGCCGGGGCGCTCGGCATCGCGCCGAGCTCGGTGAACGGCTCGAACCTCTATCTCGGCCTCTACACCCAGGACACCCTGGACTTGACCGACCGCCTCTCGGTGACGGCGGGCGCCCGCCTGAACTTCGCGCGCATCCAGAGCGAGGATCTCACCGGCTTCTCGCCGGACGTCACGGGGACGCATTACTTCAACAAGATCAACCCGGTGGCGGGCCTGACCTACCGGTTCTTCGATGCGCTGAACCTCTACGGCAGCTACTCGGAATCGAACCGCGCGCCGACGCCGCTCGAACTCGCCTGCGCGAATCCCGATCGGCCGTGCCTGCTCCCGAACTCGCTGGTGGCCGATCCGCCTCTGAAGCAGGTGACGGGCAAGACCTACGAGGTCGGCTTCCGTGGCCAGCTGCCGAACACCTATGACGGCGGCATCATCACCTACAAGATCGGCGCCTTCCGCACCGACCTGTCGAACGACATCCTGTCGCTCGCCACCCCCGGCAACGCCGCCCGCGCCTACTTCGTGAACGTGCCGGCCACCCAGCGGCAGGGCATCGAGGTCGGCGGCGAGTACACGGCCGATTACCTCCGGGTCTACGCCAATTACGCCCTGATCGACGCCACCTTCCAGTTCAACGGCACCCTGTCCTCGCCGAACAACCCCCTCGCGGTGGACGGCGCGATCCAGGTGGCGCGCGGCAACACCGTGCCGCTGGTGCCGAACCACCAGATCAAGGCCGGCTTCGATTACTATATCACGCCCGAATGGCAGGTCGGTCTCTACGTCCAGGCCTTCTCCTCGTCCTTCTACCGGGGCGACGAGTCGAACCTGAACCGGAAGCTGCCGCCCTACTACGTCATGAACTTCCAGACGAAGTATCAGGTGACGAAGAACCTCGAAGTGTTCGGCCTCATCACGAACCTCACCAACAATCGCTACGCGACCTTCGGAACCTTCGCGGAGACGGGCCCGGTGACGGCCAACCTCTCGATCAACAACCCGCGCACCACGACGCTGGCGCAGCCGCTCTCGATCTACGGTGGCTTCAAGTACGCCTTCGGGGCCGATCCGGTGCCGATGCCGGCGGAGCCGATCATCCGCAAGTACTGATCGCGGCACCAATGGACGAAAAGGGCCGTGCATCCTTGGATGCGCGGCCCTTTGTCTTTGGCGCGGCGTCCTGTCTCAGGAACGGGTTCGTCCGTTCTGCGTCGCTATCCCGAAGGCGAGCCGGCAGATGTCCGCCGCGCCGCCACGGGAGATCGCTCATGAAGCTTCGCCTCGCTCTTGCCCTCGCCGCCGTCTCGGCTGCCACCGTGGGCCCGGCCCTGGCCACACCCTGCGCCGACGAGGTGAGCACGCTGGAGCGGCGCCTGAACAGCGCGGGCGCGGCCGAAGTCACGGGCACGACGCCGCCCGGCGGCACGACCTCGTCCAACAGCCCGAAGGCCCTCGACTCTGCGCCGAAGCTGACCCCCGGCGACAAGGACGTGAAGCCGACCGCCTCAGGCGTCGATGAGGCGAAGAAGCTCGTCGCCCAGGCCCGCGAAGAGGACAAGGCCGGCAAGGCGGAAGAGTGCCGCCAGACCATCATGAAGGCCAAGGAGAAGGCCGGCGCGCTGCCGTAGCGCGCTGAGACGTGGGGGGCGGGGCGGTGCCCCGACCCCTCAGCTCCGGCCGAAATCCCGCCGATGTTCGCCGAGGATCCGGCGGATGGTGCCGGCCTCGGAGCGATAGACCAGCGTCTCTGTCTGGATCCTGTCCTGGCGGAAGCGCACGCCCTTCAGGAGCGAGCCGTCCGTCACGCCCGTCGCGGCCACGATGACGTCGCCGCCCGCAAGGTCGGTCAGCTCGTATTTCCGGTTGGCGTCGCGGATGCCCATGTCCAGCGCCCGGCGGCGGCGCTCGGCGGTGTCGAGGATCAGGCGCCCCTGCATCTGCCCGCCCATGCAGCGCATGGCGGCGGCGGCGAGCACGCCCTCGGGGGCGGCTCCGGTGCCGAGATAGATATCGACCCCCGTCTCCTCCGGGCTCGCCGTGAAGATGATGCCCGCCACGTCGCCGTCGGTGATCAGCCGCACCGAAGCGCCGGCCTCCCGCACCTCCGCGATCAGGCCGGCATGGCGTGGCCGGTCGAGGATCAGGGCGGTGATCTGGTCGGTGGGGCAGCCCTTGGCGCGGGCGAGCGCCCGGATGTTGTCCATTGGGCTGGCATCGAGGTCCACGATCCCGGCGGGGTAGCCGGGGCCGATGGCGATCTTCTGCATGTAGACATCGGGCGCAGCGAGCAGCGAGCCGCGCTCGGCCAGGGCCATGACGGCGATGGCGCCCGGCATGTCCTTCGCGCAGAGGGTGGTGCCTTCGAGGGGATCGACGGCGATGTCCACCTCCGGCCCCTCGCCGGAACCCAGGAGTTCGCCGATGAACAGCATCGGCGCCTCGTCGCGCTCGCCTTCACCGATGACGACGGTACCCCGGATCGGGAGACCGGCAAGTTCGGCGCGCATCGCGTCCACGGCGGCTTGGTCGGCCGCCTTCTCGTCGCCCTTGCCGCGCAGGCGGGCGGCGGCCACGGCGGCGCGCTCCGTGACCCTCGCGAGTTCGAGCGCGAGGGTGCGCGGCACGGTCTGCGGACGCGGTGTTCCGGTCTCGGTCATCGTTTCCTGTCCCTTGCCGGGCCCGGTCTTGATGCCGGATCCCGGTCTCGATCATGGCGGGGCTGCGCGGACCGCGTGCCGTCCTATGTTAACGCCCCCGTGCCTGAATATTCGATGAGGACCACGCAGCCCGTCTACTCACGTTCGATGCGGATCAACTGCGGCGATTCCGCGAGCAGCCCATCTTGTGCGATGGCGTCCAAGGCTTCGCGGATCGCGCCCTCGGTGGCGGCGTAGGTGATCAACACCAGCGGCACCGGGCGGCCGGAGCGGCCGTGCGGATCGCTGTCCGGCCCCTCGACGCGGCGCTGCAGGATGCTCTCCAGGGAGATCTCCCGTTGCGCCATGCGCTGGGCGACGCCCGCCGCGACGCCCGGCCGGTCATGGACCGTCAGGCGGATGTAATAACCGCCCTCGTGCCGCTGCATCTCGGCGCGCGAGGGCGGGGCCATGCGCGCGGCGTCGGTGCCGAAGGTCGGGCGCACGATGCGTCGGGCGACGTCGGCGATGTCGCCGAACACGGCGGAGGCGGTGGCCTCGCCGCCCGCGCCGGGGCCGATCAGGGTCAGTTCGCCCACGGCGTCGGCGTCGATGGTCACCGCGTTGGTCACGCCCATCACCTGCGCGATGGCCGAGGATTTCGGCACCATGGTCGGGTGGACGCGCTGCTCGATCCCCGCCGGGGTCGCCTGCGCGACGCCGAGGAGCTTGATGCGGTAGCCGAGTTCGTCGGCCATGCGCAGGTCCAGGGGCTGCACCCGCGAGATGCCTTCCACCGAGACGCCGTCCGCATCGACCTGCGTGCCGAAGGCGAGGCTCGTGAGGATCGCAAGCTTGTGCGCGGTGTCGAAGCCCTCGACGTCGAAGGTCGGGTCGGCCTCGGCGTAGCCCAGCGCCTGTGCGTCCTTCAGGCAGGCCTCGAAGGTCAGGCCCTCGCGCTCCATCCGGCTGAGGATGTAGTTGCAGGTGCCGTTGAGGATTCCGTAGACGCGCTCGACCTTGTTGCCCGCGAGCCCTTCGCGCAGGGCCTTGATCACCGGGATGCCGCCCGCGACCGCCGCCTCGTAGGTGAGGGCCACGCCCGCCTTCTCGGCGGCGGCGGCCAGCGCCGCGCCGTGCTTGGCCAGCAGCGCCTTGTTGGCGGTAACGACCGGCTTGCCGGCCTCCAGCGCCGCCTCAACGGTGGCCTTGGCTGCGCCCTCGGCGCCGCCCATCAGTTCGACGACGCAATCCACGGAAGCCGAGCGGGCCAGCGCCACCGGATCCTCGAACCATTCGACGCCCGCGAGGTCGATGCCGCGATCCCGCGAGCGGTCGCGGGCCGAGACGGCGGTGACGGTGACGTCGAGGCCGGAGGCGAGGAGTGCTTCCCGGCGGCGGCCGATCATGCGGACGAGGGCCGCGCCGACGGTGCCGAGACCGGCGACGCCGATGCGAAGAGACTGCGACATGGGACCTTCCGTGCCCGCGGGCGTCGGCTCCCGTGCCGCGCCTCCCGCGATGCGAGGGTCATCGCCTGCGGCGCGGAAATCTGCAAGCGTTCCCACGCATGGCGGAATCGGCTTGTCACCCGGGCGCGAAGGCCCGATGACGGGCCGCCTGCCGGATGAGGCCGATGCGTATCAGCACCTGGAACGTCAATTCGATCAAGCAGCGGCTGCCGCACCTGCTCGGCTTCCTCGATGAGGCGAAGCCTGATGTGGTGTGCCTGCAGGAGCTGAAATGCCAGGACGAGGGCTTCCCCCGCGCGGAGGTCGAGGCGGCGGGCTACGCCGTCGAGACCCTGGGGCAGAAGGCCTATAACGGCGTCGCCCTGTTGGTGCGGGCGCCGCTCGTGCCGTCCGAGATCCGCCGGGGCCTGCCCGGCGACGAGGAGGACGTGCAGGCCCGCTACATCGAGGCGCTGATCGGCGGCGAGGATGTGGCGCCGGTGCGGGTCGCCTCGATCTACCTGCCGAACGGCAACCCCGTCGACAGCCCGAAATACCCCTACAAGCTCGCTTTCCTTGAACGGCTGCGGCTCCATGCGCGGGCGTTGGCGGAGGCCGAGATCCCGGTGGTGCTGGCGGGCGATTACAATGTCATCCCCGAGCCGGAGGACGCGGCCGACCCGGAGGCGTGGCGCAGCGATGCCCTGTTCCTGCCCGCCTCCCGCGCGGCGTTCCGCGCGCTGCTCGCCGAGGGCTACACCGACGCGATCCGTGCCTGCGACCCGCGCGACGGGCTCTACACCTTCTGGGATTACCAAGCCGGCTGCTGGCCCCGGAACCAGGGAATCCGCATCGACCATCTCCTGCTCTCGCCGCAGGCCGCCGACCGACTTATCTCCGCCTCTGTGCAGAAGCACCTGCGCGGCCTCGACAAGCCCTCGGACCACGTCCCCGTGACCGTCGAGCTGGCCCGCACCTGATACAGCCAGAGGACATGATGATCGTCTACGGAACCAGCATCTCGCCCTACGTCCGGAAAGTCCTCGTCTCTCTCTATGAGAAGGGCGTGCCGTTCGAGCACAAGCCCGTCCCCTTCCACGCGGATGATCCGGGCTTCCAGGCGGCGAGCCCCACGGGCAAGATCCCCGCCCTGGACGATGACGGCTTCCTGCTCCCCGATTCGAGCGCGATCCTGCAGTACATCGAGACCAAGCACCCCGAGCCGGCGCTGATCCCCACCGAGGCGAAGGCCCTGGGCCGGGCCGTGTGGTTCGACGAGTACGGCGATACCGAACTCTTCCCCGTCCTCATCATCCCCTTCGTGGAACGCTTCCTGAAGCCCCGGCTGATGAAGAAGGAATGCGACGAGGCACGTGCACAGAGCACCATCGACGAGAAGTTTCCGCCGCTCCTCGACTATCTGGAGAGCCAGATCGAGGGCGATTACCTCGTCGGCAACGCCTTCAGCATCGCCGACATCGCGGTGGCGACGAACTTCCACAACCTGCGGCTGGCGAATTACGAGGTCGATGCCGGCCGCTGGCCGAAGCTTTCGGCCTACATCAAGAAGACCCTGGAGCGGCCGTCCTTCGTGAAGGCCATCGCGGCGGCGAAGAACTGACCGTCGTCAGTTTCGCCGCTTGATCGACCCGACGGTCTGGAGCTGGGTTTGCGCCTCGTTCCGGTCGTCGGGGGACGCGGCGGCCCAGTTCTTGTCGTAGAGGGCGACGATCCAGTCGTCCTTGCGGGACTGGACGCCGTCGCGGGCCAGCGAGAGCCAGACGAGGCCCTTCACCCGCTGCTGCGGCACGCCGCCCGCGCCGTTGACGAGCATGTCGCCGAGGAGCGCCTGCGCTGGATGGTGGCCCTTCTCGGCCGCGAGGTTGAACCACCGCGCCGCCTGCCGGGAATCGGCCTCGACGCCGTTGCCGTCGAGGTAGAGCCGGGCGAGGTTGTACTGCGCGTTCGGGTCCCCGTAGTAGGAGGCCGCGTAGTTGAACATGTCGTAGGCGCGCTCGGGGTTCGGGCGCACGTAGGTGCCCTTGATCCCGTCAAGGAAATAGGAGCCCAGCGCCGTGAAGGCGCTGCCCGTCACCGCCGCGTTCTGCGAATCCCCGGAATCGTCCGTGCTGGCATCGGCGATGCGCGAGAAGAACTCGAACGCCTTCAGGTCGTCATGGGGCACGCCGTCGCCCTCGGCGTACATCCGCCCGAGCTTCCACAGGGCGAGGGCATGGCCCTGGCCGGCGGCGTATTCCAGGGCGCGGGCGGCGCCTTCCTTGTCGCCCGCATTGTATTCCCGCACGCCCGCCCGCAGGGCATCCCGCGCGGAGCGGTAGCTCTTCTCGGCCGCGGCCGGCACGGGGGTGCGCACGAAGGCATCGAGCGCCCGCGCGGCGGGCGCCTGCATCAGCAGGGCGCCCGACACGGCCACGAGGAGAAGCGCGCGGAGCCGGCGCGGAGAGGTCCCTGCCGGCACGGGCCGGGCGAGGACCGTCCTAGACGTCAGCATAGCTCTCCGTCTCCTGCGCCCCACCCGGATGGGTGACGGCGCCGTACAGAGCGGAGCCGACCCCCTGCGCATACTTCCAGAGGTAGCCGGAGGTCGCCGCGTTGCCGCGCGGCGCCCACGCCTTGCGGCGCTCGGCCAGTTCCTCGTCGCTCAGCGCCACCGACAGCGTGCCGTCGATCGCGTTGAGGGTGATCATGTCGCCGTCCTTGAGCAGACCGATCGGGCCGCCGACCGCCGCCTCCGGCCCGACATGGCCGACGCAGAAGCCGCGCGTGGCGCCGGAGAACCGCCCGTCGGTGATGAGGGCGACCTTCGAGCCCATGCCCTGGCCGTAGAGGGCGGCCGTGGTGGAGAGCATCTCGCGCATGCCGGGGCCGCCGCGCGGACCCTCGTAGCGGATGACCAGCACGTCGCCTTCCTTGTAGGAGCGGGACTGCACGGCGGCGAAGCAGGCTTCCTCGCCGTCGAACACGCGCGCCGGGCCGGTGAAGACCTGCGCCTCCTGCGGCATGCCGGCGACCTTCACGATGGCGCCCTCGGGGGCGAGGTTGCCCTTCAGGCCGACGACGCCGCCGGTCGGGGTGATCGGCCGGTTGGCCGGGTGCACCACGTCCTGGTCCGGGTTCCAGGCGACCTTCTCGAGGTTCTCGGCGATGGTCCGGCCGGTGACGGTCAGGCAGTCGCCGTGCAGGAAGCCGTGGTCGAGCAGGGTCTTCATCAGCAGCGGGATGCCGCCGACCTCGAACATGTCCTTCGCGACGTAGCGCCCGCCGGGCTTCAGGTCCGCGATGTAGGGCGTGCGCCGGAAGATCTCGGCGACGTCGAACAGGGTGAACTCGATGCCGCATTCATGGGCGATGGCCGGCAGGTGGAGCGCGGCGTTGGTCGAGCCGCCGGAGGCCGCCACGGTGGCGGCGGCGTTTTCCAGCGCCTTGCGGGTCACGATGTCCCGCGGGCGGATCTGCTTGGCCAGCAGCTCCATCACCTTCTCGCCAGCAGTGGCGCAGAACTTGTCGCGGATTTCGTACGGGGCCGGTGCGCCGGCCGAGTAGGGCAGGGCGAGGCCGATGGCCTCGGAGACGGTGGCCATCGTGTTGGCGGTGAACTGCGCGCCGCAGGCGCCGGCCGAGGGGCAGGCGACCTGCTCCAGTTCGTCGAGGTCTTCGAGGCTCATGTCGCCGACAGCGACCTTGCCCACCGCCTCGAACAGGTCCTGCACGGTGACGGGCTTGCCCCGGAACGAGCCGGGCAGGATCGAGCCGCCATAGATGAAGATCGACGGCACGTTGAGGCGCACCATGGCCATCATCATGCCGGGCAGGGACTTGTCGCAGCCGGCGAGACCGACGAGGGCGTCGTAGGCATGGCCGCGCATGGTCAGCTCGACGGAATCGGCGATGACTTCGCGCGACGGCAGCGAGGCGCGCATGCCGCCATGGCCCATGGCGATGCCGTCGGTGACGGTGATGGTGCAGAACTCGCGTGGGGTGCCGTGGGCGGCGGCGACGCCCTTCTTCACCGCCTGCGCCTGGCGCATCAACGAGATGTTGCAGGGCGCGGCCTCGTTCCAGCAGGAGGCGACGCCGACCAGCGGCTGGTGAATCTGCTCACGGGTCAGGCCCATGGCGTAGAGATACGAGCGGTGGGGGGCGCGATCCGGCCCCTCGGTCACATGACGGCTCGGAAGCTTCGACTTGTCGTTCAAACGCGCGTCCATGACCAACACCGCAGCTCTGCTTGCCCTTCCGGAGGGTGCGGCACGGCGCGGCTCATCGCGACTGCGATCAGCCGATACTTCGCCCGCTCTCTCCGGAGGCTGACTTTTGTACGCGGTAAATCTTTGGCAAGACTGCCGTTTACCGCGGGGCCCGGAGTGGGCTGGGACTATGGCGGGATCGCGGCGCCCACGCGCAGGATCGGGGGCGGTACCGGGATGCTTTTGCGGTGTTGCGACCCCGCCACAGCCACGCTTCGGGCCGGGGCGCCACCCTGGATTGCTTCGCTTCGCTCGCAATGACGATGGCGGGTTGAATGCGCAGGCGTTCTCTCCCAAGCCCTTGACGCTGCAGGAGGAATGCCGCTTAGCTGCCCATGGGGCGGTACGCGCCGCCCTGGGGTGTGGAAACCCCTTCACACGACGGCTTGGAGCCCGCTGGCTTGGGCTTCGTTATCCTTGACCCTTCGGTCGGGGAGCCTGCGACGCATGTCCAGGCGCTCCGGTGCTAAAGGTCGTAGGAGCCGATCGTGTGCGGTTTTCCAACTCCCCGGCTAGGGGTGGTCGAGGCTCGTTTGCGGGGGCGCACCGCAGGCACGGGCCCCGCGCGAGTTGGCCCATGCGTAACATGGAAGATTCCGACGATCCGGCGGTCCTGGCTGCGAGCCTGCGCGCCCTCTTCGATTCCCTCGTCCGTCTTCCGACCGACGATCCCCTGAAGTGCCAGACCCGGGCCTTCCTCGCCCGAATCCTGGAGCTGCTGGAGAAGGACAACGAGACGTCGCGCGGGCCGGTGCTTTCGTAGGGGCCGGCCGAGACGCGGGTTCCCCCTCGCCCCGCTTGCGGGGAGAGGGCCGCGACGACCCCGTCGTCGGCGCGGCGAGGCGGCAGCCGAGGGTGAGGGGGCGTGCCGGACGTGTCTCCTCCGGCGAGCCCCCTCACCGCCGCTTCGGCTTCGCCTTCGCTTCCCGCTGACACGACAAGGTGTCAGCGGGCCTCTCCCCGCAGGCGGGGAGAGGGGAACGCGTGCTTTTCCGGCCGGGGTGCCGGGGTTCAGAATGGGAGAACCCGTCAGCCCGCCTACGCCGCCCCGGCGTGTGGGGCGGGGACCTCGGTCGAGATGGCGTCGACGGTGCGGGGCATCGGGCTGCCCTGGCCGTCCGTGCGCTGGATGCGGATCTGCTGGTTCACCGGCTGCATGTTGCCGAAGGGCGTCGAGAAGGCGATCTCGGCCGCGTCCCGCCCGACGCCGATCCGCACGAGCCCGTCCGGGTCCGCCTGCCGCGTGGCGTCGAACAGCCACCAGCGGCCGTCGAGATAGGCTTCGAACACCGCGTGGAAGTCGCTCGGCACGAGGCCGTGGGCGTAGCAACTGACGAACCGGGCCGGGATGCCGAGCGCCCGGCAGAAGGCCGTTCCGAGATGGGCGAAGTCCCGGCAGACGCCCGCCCGCTTCAGCAGGCTCTCGTCGGCGGTGGTCTGCTCGTCGCTGGAACCGGGCTGGTAGGCGAGGTGATCGTGGATCCAGTTGCAGATCGCGTTCACCCGCTGGTGCCCCTGGGGCAGGGCGCCGAACTCGGCCTGGGCGAAGGGCGTCAGCCGGTCGGAGGAGACGAAGCGGCTCGGCAGCAGGTAGGGCAGGATGTCGATGGGCAGCTTGGCGACCGGCGTCTCGTTGATCGTCGCCGGATCGGCCCGGTGGACCGTGAGGTCGACCTCCGCCTCGTATTCGAGGGCGAACGGCCCGGTCGGCACGTTCACGCCGAGATAGCGGTTCTGGGCGTCCGGGTGGATGTAGACCTCGCGCTTGAGGTCGGGCTTCAGCGTCAGCGTCTCGCGCAGGATCTCGACGCTGCGGAGCTTGGCGACCTCGAGGTTGAAGATGAACGTCGTGTCCGCGAGGATATTGTAAGACAGGCTGCAGCCCAGCGTGTAGCGCATCGGATGGTCTCTGGCGGTGTGGTCGTCCCACAGCGGCAAAGCGCGGCGGCTCGCCGCAGTTCCGCAGGGGCCTGCCCGAAATAGCGCCGCCCTCGCAAGGTTTTGCCTATTGCGGCGGCGCCCGTCGGTTCGCCGCAGCCAGCGGCCCCGCGCGGCGCCCGTCGTGCCATCGACAGCAGTGCCCAAGCTTGATTTCCCCGACCTCCCAGACGATGGACTGTTTGGACTTCCTCCAATCGAGACATGCCCCATGGAAGAACTGCTCGCCCGCGTCTGCGCCCGCACCGGCCTCGATACCGCGACGGCGCAGACCGCCATCGGCCACATCCTGTCCTTCCTCCAGAAGGAGGGGCCGCAGCCCCAGGTCGGGCAGCTCATGGCGGCCCTGCCGGGCTCCGAGGATCTGGCCGCGCAATCCGATGCGGGCGAGAGCAGCGGCGGCGGCGGCTTGATGGGCATGCTCGGCGGGATGCTCGGGGGTGGGGGCGTCATGGCCCTCGGCCAGAAGCTGATGTCGGCGGGCGTGCCGATGGGCCAGATGCAGCCGCTCGGTCAGGAGCTCTTCGCGGTCGGCCGTGAGAAAGCCGGCGAAGATGTGATGGGCCCGATCGTCGGTTCGATTCCCGGTTTGAATCAATTCGTCTGATTGCGAACACTGTCTTCGCGGCGCGCAATAGCCGTGCGCCGCGACACAGGTGCGATGTCGCACTGCGGGACGGGACTGGCGGACCGATTATGAAAAAACCGTTCCGAGGCGAAAGCTTCACGGAACGAGTTCACGCTATCCCCGTTGTTAAGGTGCGCGGCCGGGCTCGATGATGAGAAGCCTGCCGCCACGTCCCCCGCAGGCCCGTCATGCCCGTCTTCGACGCCAAGAATCTGGACAGGGAATTCGAGGGTCAGGCTCTCCTCGGGGCCATCCTTCACCCCACGCGCGGCGCCCGCACCCGGGCCCTTCGCCTTGGCCGTCGGCGCGCGGAGCGGAACTCGCTGATGGCGGATCCCTTCGCCATCGAGCCGCGCTTCCCGATGTCGGGTGACGACCTCACCCCCGTGACCGTCCCCCAGTCGTAAGGGCCGGTCTTACCATTCCTTGGGCGTCACGAAGCCCTGGCGGGTGACGACGACCCATTGCCGGCCCTGGCGCTCGATCGCCTCGACACGGCCCGCCCCCGGCAGCGTATCGCCGGGCATCACCTGAAACAGCCTGCGGCTGCGGTTCTCGATGATCGCGGCGCCGTCGAACACGTCGCGCAGGGCGTATTGCTCCAGCACGGGTGGCTTGGCGGGCGCAGCGGCCTTCACCGGCTCCGGCTGAGGCTGCACCTTCGTCTCGATGGGCTTGGCGTCCGCCTTGATCTCGCGCGGTTCAGCAAGGCTGCCGGTCTGCGTCGGCTCGGCCTTGGCCGCGACCGGGCGCGGGGTGAGGGCGGCAATTCGCGCCGCGTGTTCCTTCTCGGCCTGATCGATCTTCTCGTTGAGGCTCGCGAGCTTCGCCGTCAGGCTGCGGTCGAGCTGGGCGATCTTCTCGTTGAGGCTCCGACCGCCGCTCTCCTTGCGGACGCTGTCGGTGACGGCGCGAAGCTCGCCGACATTCTGGTCGAGCTTGGCGAGCGTCGCGGCAAGCTTGGCGGTGTCGCTGCGGCCCGCATCGATCGCCGAAGCGAGGGAGGCGACCGCCGCCGTCGAGCCCTGATCGCGCGAGGCCGCGCCGAAGCCGAGCATCGCGCCGAGCGCCAGGGCGCTGCCCGCCACCGCGACGAGGCGCGATTCGGCGCGCATCATCGTCTGGGCGAAGCGGCGGGGCGTGGCGAAGAATGGCGCCTTCTCGGTGATGATCTCGACCTTGAGGCCCTTCTTCGGGGCCTTCTCGACCACTTCAATCTTCGGCTTTTCGTCGGTCGATGCCGTCGGCTTGGATTCAGTCATCGTCCGTCCCTCCCGCTCGCAGCCCGTGCTGTAAGCAGTCGTTAAGGACGTTTCTTTACGAAATCCTTACCTCTGGGATCGGCGGCTCAGGCCGCCAGACCCCGCTTCTTGAGGAGCGGCGCGATGCTCGGCATCCGGCCGCGGAAGGCGGTGTAGGCCTCGCGCGGGTCGCGCAGGTTGCCCGCCCCGTAGACGTAGGTGCGCAGGCGCTTGGCCGTCTCGGGGTCGAAGATGTCGCCGGCCTCGCGGAAGGCGTCGAAGGCGTCCGCGTCCAGCACCTCGGACCAGAGGTAGCTGTAATAGCCCGCCGCGTAGCTCTCGCCGCCGAAGATATGCGCGAAGTGGGGCGAGCGGTGGCGCATCCCGATCTCGGCGGGGATCGCGATCCGGCGCAGGGCGTCCGCCTCGAAGGCCGGCACGTCGAGCCCCGCCTCGCCCTCGGCCGAGAGGTGCAGCGTCATGTCGACCAGCGCTGAGGCGGTGTATTCCACCGTGGCGAAGCCCTGGTTGAAGGCCCGCGCGGCGAGCAGCTTGCGCAGCAGGTCCTCCGGCATCGGCGCGCCGGTCTCGTGGTGGCGGGCGTGGGCGCGCAGGATCTCCGGCTGTTCCAGCCAGTGCTCGTAGAGCTGCGAGGGCAGTTCCACGAAGTCGCCGGAGACGGAGGTGCCCGCCAGCAGAGGATAGGTCACGTCCGAGAGCAGCCCGTGCAGCCCGTGGCCGAACTCGTGGAACAGGGTGCGGGCGTCGTCGAAGGACAGCAGCGTGGGCTGGCCTTCCGGCGCCTTGGCGAAGTTCATCACGTTGACGATGATCGGCGTCACGATCCCGGTGAGCTTTTCCTGTGAGCGGAAGGCGCTCATCCATGCGCCGGAGCGCTTCGAGGCGCGGGCGAAGTAATCGCCCAGGAACAGGCCGACCTCCCGGCCCTCCGCATCGCCCACCCGCCAGACCCGGACATCCGGGTGGTAGCGCGGCACGTCGTGCAATTCCTCGAAGGTCAGGCCGAACAGGCGCGTCGCCGTGTCGAAGGACGCCGCGATCATGCGGTCGAGCGGCAGGTAGGCCTTGATCTCCCCCTCATCGAGGTCGTGCTCGGCCCGGCGCAGCTTCTCGGCGTAGTGGCGCCAATCATGCGCGCGGAGGGCGAAGTTGTGCCCCTCCTGCTGGACGATGGCCTGGAGCCTGTCCCGCTCCTCGATGGCGCGGGTGCGGGCCGGGGTCCACACGTCACGCAGCAATTCCATCGCCGCGTCGGGGCTCGCCGCCATCGTGTCCGCGAGCTTGAAATGCGCGAAGCTCTCGTAGCCGAGCAGCCGCGCCCGCTCGGCGCGGAGCTTCACGATCTCGGCCATGAGGGCGCGGTTGTCGGTCGGGCCGCCGGATTCGCCCCGGTGGATCCAGGCCTCGTGGGCCTTCTCGCGCAGGTCACGGCGGGTGGAGAAGACGAGGAACGGCTCGATCAGCGAGCGCGACAGGGTGATGACGTGCCCGTCGAGCCCGCGCTCCTTGGCGGCGCTGGCGGCGGCGGCGCGCAGGAAGGGCGGCAGGCCGGCGAGGTCGTCCTCGCCACTCAGGGGCAGGGTGAAGCCGCTCTCGTCCGCCAGCAGGTTCTGGCTGAACTGCGTCGCGAGTTCGGACAGGCGCTCCGCGATGGCTGCCATCCGCTGCTTCGCCTCGGGGCCGAGTTCGGCGCCGGCCCGGCGGAAGCGGATGCGGTAGCGGTCCAGCACCCGGCGCTCCTCCGGCCCGAGGTTCTCCGCGTCCGCATCGACGGCCGAGATCCGCGCCCAGAGGCGAGGGTTCAGGTAGATGGCGCTGCCGTGCCGGGAAAGCTTCGGGCCGATCTGCCGCTCGATGGCCTGGAGGTCCGGGTTCGTGTGGCTGCCGGTGAGGTTGTAGAAGACGCCCGCCACCCGATCGAGCGCCTGACCGGCCCGCTCCATCGCGGCGACGGTGTTGGTGAAGCGCGGCGGGGAGGGATCGTCCGCGATCGTCGCGATCTCCGCCTCGTGCGCGGCGAGGGCGGCGTCGAAGGCCGGCAGGTAATGCTCGGGCCGGATTTGCTCGAAGGGCGGCAACTCGTAGGGCGTGCCCCAGTGCGCAGGCGCGAAGGGGTTGTCCTGCGGAAGGCTGTCGAGCCCGGCGGCGAGAGTGTCCGGCATTCGCATCCTCGGTTTCGGGCGCTGCGCCCGTCGCGCCTGTTCTGGGCCGATCCGTCGCTGGCGGCAACCGGGGCGAACGATCCGAACGGCGCCTCGGCCGTTATGGCTCGGGTGGGGAAGCAATCGAGGGGATATGGCCAAGCGTCTCACGACAGCGATCGGCCTGTGCGGCGCGTTGCTTGCGGTCTCGGCCGCCGCGGCGGTACCGACCCCGCCCGAGCGCCCTGCCGAACTCACCCCGCCGCCCCCGCCCTCCGCGCCCGTTCCCGATCCGGCGCCGGTCCCGCCGCCGCGTCCGCCGGAGCTGACGCCCCCGCCTCCCGCCGCCGCCCTGCCGGTTCCGCCCCCGGTGCCGCCGGAGCGGCCCGCCGACCTGTCCGGCGAGGCGGTGCTGGCGCTGACGGTCGCCCCGCCGGACGACGAGGCCTGCCGGACCCGCCTCAAGCGCCTCGGTGCGAGCTTCGAGCCGCTTCCGGCCATCGCGGAGGGGCAATGCACGGCGCCACTGCCCTTGAAGGTCACGGAACTGGCCGACGGTATCGCCCTGCGGCCCGCCGCGACCCTCACCTGCCGCTCGGCCGAAGGGCTGGCGCGCTGGGCGAGCGAGGTGCAGGTCGAGGCGCAGCGTGCCCTCGGCAAGCCGCTCGCCGCCCTCGACCTCGGCGGGACCTATGTCTGCCGGGGCCAGAACCACGACGTCGATGCCAAGCTCAGCGAGCACGCCTTCGCCGACGCCGTGGACGTGATGGGTTACGCCTTCACTGGGCGCGGGCCGCTGCTGGTGAAGGAGACGCCCGGCGACGGGCCCGAGGCCACCTTCCTGAAGGCGACGCGCACGAAGGCCTGCGCCTTCTTCCGCACAGTCCTCGGGCCGGGCTCGAACGCCGCCCATGCCAACCACCTCCATCTCGACGAGCGCGAGCGGACCGCCGGCCACCGCTTGTGCGAATAGATGTGACAGAGCGACCCGGAACGCTGCCACGCCTCCGACGCTTAGGGCGGTCGGAGCCGTTCGCTCCGGGAGCCCGACGACGATGATGCGACCGTGGCTGAGTGTGCCGGCCGTCCTGGCGATGCTGGCCCTGCCGACCCTCGCCTCCGCGAAGGAGACGAAGGCCAAGGAGCCCGCCGCCCCCGCGCTGACGGAGCAGGCGGTGAACGCCGCGACCTTCACCGAGGGCAAGACCGACGAGGGCAAGACCGACGAGGACAAGTCGAAGAAGAGCGAGCCCCCGGCGCAGCCGATAACCGTGCGGGCCCAGGTGCTCCTCGACCGGGCGCGTTTCTCCCCGGGCGCCATCGACGGGCGCGAGGGCGACAATTACCACCGGGCGCTCGCGGCCTTCGCCGCCGCCCGGAAGCTCCCGACCTCCGATCATCTGACGAAGGAGGTATGGGAAGCCCTGCAATCGGGCGATTCCGCGCCGGCCCTCAAGAGCTACACGATCACCAAGGAGGACGCGGACGGCCCCTACGAGCGCCGCATCCCGCCCAAGATGGAACAGCAGGCCGAACTCGACGCCCTCGGCTACACCAACGCCCGCGAGATGCTGGCCGAGCGGTTCCACATGAGCCGCGACCTGCTCAGCGCCCTCAACCCCGACAAGAAGTTCGACGAGGCGGGCACGACGATCCTGGTGGCCGGCGTCGAGCCGATGGGCCTGGACAAGCCGAAGGGCAAGGATCTGCCGCAGGATCCGAAGGTCGAGCGCATCAGCGTCGACAAGACGAACCGCGACGTGCGTGCTTTTGGCGCGGACGGCGCGCTGCTTGCCTATTACCCGGCTTCCATCGGCAGCAGCGAGAAGCCCGCGCCGAGCGGCGAGACCACGGTGAAGGGTGTCGCCTTCGATCCGGTCTACACCTACAACCCGAAGTATGGGTTCAAGGGTGTGAAATCGAAGCAGAAATTCTCGATCCGTCCCGGCCCGAACAACCCGGTCGGCCTCGTCTGGATCGATCTTGCGATCCCGAGCTACGGTATTCACGGCACGCCCGAGCCCGAGCGGGTCAGCAAGACCGAGTCCCATGGCTGCATCCGGCTGACGAACTGGAGTGCCCGCGACCTCGCCAAGCACGTCGCCCGTGGGGCCAAGGTTGCTTTCACCGACGACTAGACCACAGTACGCCTGTACCGGATGGTCGGTGGCCGGGGGTGCGTTTTCGCCCCCCGTGGACCGTGGCTCAGGTTGCAATCGGGCCGCATGTCATCGAAAATGTATCTGAGTTTAACATAGGGTTGGGCCGCAGGGGGCCGGCGTGGCGAGCTGTCGCTTGACACGCCAGCGGGAACGGGCGACCCACCGTTAAGGTCTTGCGATCCCCCAATAGGCGGTTCGCGTACCAGTAGACCGATGTTATCGCGCGGAAACGACCCCGTCGGGGGCAGCGAAGGGAAGACGGCCCGGCGTGAGTGCTGACCTCAACGACGAACTGCTCAACGGTGTCCGCGTCCTCGTTGTCGAGGATGAAGCCGCTATCTCGATGCTGCTTGAGGACATGCTGCTCGACTTTGGCTGTACGGTCGTCGGACCTGCGGCCCGCCTGTCGACGGCCCTCGAAATGGCGGCGCGGGAGACGTTCGACGTCGCGATCCTCGACGTGAACGTGGCGGGCGAGCCGATCTATCCGGTGGCCGAGGCCATCGTCGCGCGGGACCGTCCTCTGGTCTTCTCGACCGGCTATGGCGGCGCGGGCATCCGCGAGCCCTTCCGCGACCGGCCCGTCGTGCAGAAGCCGTTCAGCCAGGCGGACCTGAAGCGCACCCTGATCGGGGCCATGCGCAAGGCCGAGGGCTGACGGGCCTCACAGCCCCTCGAGGGTGAACGCGGCCGGACAATGCTCCGGCCAGCCCCGCCCCCCGACGAAGACCGCATCGGCGCGCAGCGTCAGGCCCGCCGTGGACGGGTGCCGGGCCACCCAGGCCCGCACCGCCTTCGAGAAGCGCCGCCGCTTCACCGCGCCGATGGCCTCCCGCGCCGCGTCGATCCGCGCCCGCGCCTTCACCTCCACGAAGACCAGCGTGCCGCCCCTGCGGACGATCAGGTCGATCTCGCCCCCCGCCAGGGACACCCGGCGCGCGACCGGGACGTAGCCGCGCAGCATCAGCGCCAGCAGGGCGATCCATTCCGCCCGGTGCCCGAGCCGGTAGGCGGCCCGCCGTACCTCGCTGCGGGCGGCCTGCATCAGCCCTCGCCCTCACGGGCGAGCGCCAGGGCGCGGGCATAGACCTGCCGGCGCGGCTGGCCGGTCTCGTCCGCCACGAGGCTCGCCGCGTCCTTGATCGAATGGCGGGCGAGGGCGGTGCGGATCGCCGCGTCGAGGGCGGCGTCGTCCTCGGGCCCGGCCGCCTGGGGCAGGGCCGGGCCGATCACCACCACGATCTCGCCCTTGGGCGGCGGTTCGGAGGCGAAGCGCGCGGCGAGGCTACCGAGGCTGTCGCGGCGCACGGTCTCGTAGAGCTTCGTCAATTCGCGGGTTACGGCGGCGGCGCGGTCGGCGCCCAGGGTCGCGGCGGCGGCGGCCAGCATCTCGATCAGCCGGTGGGGGGATTCGAACAGGACCAGCGTGCCCGGCACCTGCGCCAGGGCTTCGAGCCGGTTGCGCCGGGCACCGGCCTTCTGCGGCAGGAAGCCCTCGAAGAAGAAGCGGTCCGTCGGCAGGCCCGCCGCGACGAGGGCGGTCGTCACCGCCGAGGGGCCGGGCACGGGCACGATGCCGATGCCGGCCTCGATCGCCGCCTGGACGAGCTTGTAGCCGGGGTCCGACACAAGGGGCGTGCCCGCATCGGAGACGAGGGCCAGCGCCTCGCCGGCCTTGAGGCGAGTGACCATCCGCTCGCGCACCGCGTCGGTGGAATGCTCGTGATAGGCCACCAGCGGCGTGGTGATGCCGTAATGGGCCAGGAGCGTCCGCGTCACGCGGGTGTCCTCGGCCAGCACCGCATCGGCGGCGGCGAGGGTCGCGAGGGCGCGGATGGTCACGTCGCGCAGGTTGCCGATGGGCGTCGCGACGATGTGTAATCCGGGGGGGAGGGGCTCCGCCTCGCTCGCGAGGCCGAAGGCGGTGAAGGTGCTGCTGCGGGCGGAAGCCGGCCGCGTGGGATCGATTCGACGGTTCATCGATGGCGAGATTGCCACAGGCGGGCTCCCGCGTCGCCGCCGGGGAAGTGGAGAACGGGGGAAGAGGTGCAACCGGCATTTACAAGCCGGACAAGGACCGACAGGCTTCACCCGGATTTCCTCTGAGGAGAACCTCCGATGGCGCAGGCACCGCGCTCGCGAGGTGTGGTCGTTCCGGCCGTGCTGATCTGCACCACGGCGCTGTCGGGCTGCGTCGGCACCGAGAGGGTGGCGCGTAAGCGTCCGCCGCCCGCGCCCGTGGCCGAAGCCCCCCTGGAGCCGGCGGCGGGCCCCGCCCTCGCGGGCGAGCGCATCGGCAGCGGCAGCGTGAAGGTCGCCCTCGTGGTGCCCCTGACGGGGCAGGGGGCCAGCGTCGGCGCGGCCCTGCGCAACGCCGCCCAACTCGCCTACGACGAGGGCCAGCAGCCCGATCTCACCCTTCTGGTGGAGGACGATGGCGGCACGCCGGCCGGGGCGGCGAGCGCCACGGAGCGCAGCCTGAAGGCGGGGGCCGACCTCGTGCTCGGGCCGCTCTTCGCGGGCAACGTCCGCGCGGCCTCCGTGCCGGCGCGGGCGGCGGGCAAGCCGATGATCGCCTTCTCGACCGATGTCGGCGTCGCCTCGCGCGGTGTCTACCTGCTGAGCTTCCTGCCGCAGCCGGAGGTGTCGCGCATCGTGGAGGAGGAGGTCGCCTCGGGTCGCCGCTCCTTCGCGGCGTTGATCCCCGAGACCGCCTACGGCAACGCCGTCGAGGCGCAGTTCCGCGAGGCGGTGACGAACCGGGGGGCGCGGGTCGCGGCCATCGAGCGTTACCCGGCGGGGGCGCCGGGCGAGGCGGTGAAGCGGCTGTCCGGGGTGATCACCGGGCCGCGCGCCACCGCCGACGTGCTGTTCATCCCCGAAACCGCCGACGGGCTGCCCGCCGTCGCCGCCGCCCTCACGGGGGCCGGCTTCTCGCCCGCGAAGGTCAGGCCGGTCGGCACGGCGCCGTGGAACGAGCCCGCCCTGTTCGCCCTGCCGGCCCTGCAGGGCGGGCGCTTCGCCGCCCCCGACCGGGGCGGCTTCTCCGGCTTCAGCGCGCGGTATCAGGCGCGGTTCGGCGCGATCCCGCCCCGCGTCGCCTCGCTCGCCTACGATGCGGTGATGCTCTCCGCGACGCTGACCCGGCAATTCGGCACCCAGCGCTTCGCGGAGCCGACGCTGACCAGCGCCTCGGGCTTCGCCGGCCTCGACGGCACGTTCCGCTTCAGCCCCGAGGGCACCAGCGACCGGGCGCTGGCCGTCTACGAGATCCGCAACAACGCGGTGAGCGTGGTGAGCCCGGCTCCGAGGGTTCTCGGCAAGCCGGGCTTGGCGGCGGCGGCGCCTCAGTAGGCGTTCTCGGTCTTCAGCAGCGCGAAAGGCGTGATCAGCAGGATCCGCAGGTCGAACAGCACCGACCAGTTCTCAATGTAATACAGGTCGTGCTCGATGCGGCGCTGCAGCTTCTCGGGCGTGTCGGTGCCGCCGCGCCAGCCGTTGATCTGCGCCCAGCCGGTGATGCCGGGCTTCACCCGGTGGCGGGCGAAGTAGCCGTCGACCACCTGCTCGAACAGGGTGTCGGCCTGCCGGGATTCGACCGCGTGCGGGCGCGGGCCGACCAGGGACAGGTCGCCCTTCAGCACGTTGAACAGCTGCGGCAGCTCGTCCATCGAGGTCTTGCGGATGAAGCGGCCGACCGACGTGACCCGCGAGTCGTTCTTGGTGACGATCTTGCTCGCCGTCGGGTCGCATTGATCGACGTAGAGCGAGCGGAACTTGTAGATCTCGATCAGCTCGTTGTTGAAGCCGTGGCGCTTCTGCTTGAACAGGATCGGCCCGCGCGAGGTCAGCTTCACGGCGAGCGCCACGCCGAGCATCACCGGCGCGAGGGCGATGAGGGCGAGCAGGGCGACGCAGCGGTCGAAGGCCGCCTTCATCACCACGTCCCAATCGGCGATGGGCTTGTCGAACACGTCGAGCACCGGCACCGAGCCGAGGTAGGAATAGCTCCGGGGCCGCAGGCGCAGCTTCGCCGCATGCGCCGAGAGGCGGATGTCGATGGGCAGCACCCAGAGCTTGGCGAGCATCTGCAGGATGCGCCCCTCGGCGGTGATCGGGATCGTGAACACGATCAGGTCGAGGGGCTGGCGGCGGGCATAGGCGACGAGGTCGTCCACGTTGCCGAGCTTCGGCACGCCGGCCACCGTGTCCGTGGAGCGGTCGTCGTTGCGGTCATCGAAGACGCCGACGATGCGGATGCCCGAGTCCGGCTGGGCCGAGAGGGCGGAGATCAGCGTTTCGCCGGCCTCGCCGCCGCCGACGATGGCCGTGCGGCGGTCGAACCGGCCGGCGCGGGTATGCGCCTCCACGTAGCGCGACAGCACCAGCCGCCCGCCCAGCAGCAGGGTGAGGCCCCCGGCGTAGTAGGTGGCGAGCCACAGCCGCGAGGTCTGGTCCGCCAGCTTGGCGAACACGAGGAACGCGGCCAGCACGAGGAAGGTCGTGGTCCAGGCGGCGACCATGCGGATCGCCATGCGCACGAAGCCGCGCATCGCCTGGAGCCGGTAGGCGCCCGCCGCCTGCGCGATGGCGACGGTCGCGGCGGGGACGAGGACGATTGCGGCGGCATAGGTCGTCACGGAGGCGATGCGGCCGTGCAGCATCACCGCGTAGAGTAGGATGCCGAAGCCGAGGAGCGTGACGGCCTCCAGGATCCGCACCGTGCCGCACAGGACCAAGGGCGAGACCGCCTTCGGCCGTTCGACCCTCAGGGGCCTGTCCTGGGCTCCCACCCCGGTGCCGGCATTGGCCGATGCGGGGCCTGCCGCCTTCATGATGTCGCGGACGTCGAAAGCACTCATCGCGCCGTCTTCCAGCCTCGTTCACTGAGCGTGTCGCCCGAGGCTCGCACGGTTGTTTCACGGAATGCTTAAAGCCGAAGGTTGCATCCTCCGTCTTCGACGGTGCGGCGGGCCTAGCCGAGGGTGGTGCCGTGCAGGCTCGACCAGATCGTGCCGTAATGGCAGGCCGTGGCGATGAGGACGAAGGCGTGCCAGATCGCGTTCTGGAAGGGCAGCGTCCGCCAGACGTGGAAGACCACGCCGATGGAGTAGAGCGCGCCGCCGATGGCGAGGAGCCAGAGGGCGGTAGGCTGCAGGGCGGCGATCACCGATTCATAGGCGAACAGGCCGCTCCACCCCAGGATCAGATAGAGGGCGATGGAGAGCCGGTCGAACCGGCCGGGCAGGAACAGCTTCACGGCGATGCCGATCAGCGCCACCACCCAGATCACCGCCAGAAGCCCGTAGGCGACGGGGCCCGAGCCGACCAGCGTGACGAGGGGCGTGTAGGTGCCCGCGATCATCAGGTAGATCAGGGCATGGTCCGCCCGGCGCAGCAGCCACTTGCGGGGGCCGACCGGGTAGAGGTTGTAGGTGGCCGAGACGCCGAGCATCAGCACCAGGGCGCAGGCATAGACGAAGAGGGCGGCTTGCGCCCCGAAGGCGAGGTGGGCGCTCAGGGCCGTGAGGATGAGCGTTCCCGCCCCCAGGACACCGAGGGCGACTCCCAGGCCGTGAATGATCCCATCGGCAAGGATCTCACGCGGGGTATAATTCCACGTCAAAGTGACCGGACGACCGTCCTCTGCGAGAGACATCGCGGAGCCTCCTGCACAACACGCAGGAGTGTAATCCTGAAGTGATTACACTGTTCCATGCGAAGACTGCGCAATAAGGGATCAACCTGAGTTTATCGTGGATAAGCAGTGTTTTGTGCCCTGCGGTACGAATGTCGCAGGGCAAAAAGCTTACGCGCCACGGGCCGCGAGGCCGGGATAGGCGCGCTCCGCCGCCGGTTTCACGGCGGCGCCGGCCGTCACGCCCCGGCTGAGGCGGGCGTGGATCGTCGCGGCGGTGAGCACGAACATCGCCAACACCTGATGCGCCAGCGCCGCCCAGAGCGGCACCGCCAGCAGCAGGGTCGCGATGCCGAGCCCGGCCTGGGCTAGGACGAAGGCGGCGACGACGAGGGCCCGCCGGGCGACGGCGGTGCCCCGCGCCGCGATCACCGCATCGGCCGCGTGCAGTAGGGCGACCGCCAGGAGCAGGTAGGCCACGAGGCGGTGGTCGAACTGCACGAGCATGTGGTTGTCGACGAAGTTCTCGATCCAGGGCCGCACGGCGAACAGGTGGTCGGCGGAGGGGATCAGCACCCCGTCCATGTCCGGCCACGTGTTGTAGACGAGCCCGGCATGGGAGCCCGCGACGAGACCGCCGAGGAAGATCTGCGCCAAAACGAGCGGCGGCAGGATCAGAGCGGTGGCGCGTAGGCGCGAAGGCGCCGGGGCCAGGGCGCCCGGCCGCTCCCCCGCCGCGAGCCAGACAAGGCCCGCGAGGATCAGGCTCGCGGTGGTGAGATGGAGGGCGAGCTTCAGCGGGGCGACGGCGGTCATGCCCGGCTGGAGGCCGGAGGCGACCATGATCCAGCCGATGGCACCCTGCAGCCCGCCGAGCAGGCCGAGGGCCAGCAGCCCCCAGCCGAGGCGGCGGCGGATCAGGCCCTTCCACCAGAACACGAGGAGCGGCAGGAAGAAGACAAGGCCGAGCACCCGCCCGAGGAGGCGGTGGCCCCATTCCCAGCCGTAGAGCACCTTGAAGGCCGAGAGGCCCATGCCCTGGTTGAGAATGGCGTATTGCGGCGTGTCGCGGTACTTGGCGAACTCGGCGGCCCAGTCGGCGTCCGACAGGGGCGGGATCACGCCCGTCACCGGCCGCCACTCGGTGATCGACAGGCCCGATCCGGTCAGGCGCGTCGCCCCGCCGACCGCGACCATGGCGATCACCAGGGCTGCCACCACCGCCAGCCACAGGCGCACGGCGGAGGATGCCCCGCCCGTCCCCCGTTCCGCTCTCGCGCCCATCCGGTCCTCCGCGCCATCCTTCGCGCCGGGGTTAAGGGATCGGCCGGGCGCGGGCAACGCGCGTGGCGCCGCATCGCCCCCGCGCGGCAACGCGCCGGTTGCCTCCGCTCCATCAGGAGGTTAGCCCCTGGGAAAGTCGAGGAGGGGAGGAGGCGATGCCGCGACGCATCCGCGTGCTGGTCGGGACGGTGGGGATGCTGGCCTTCGTCTGCCTCTACGCACCCATCGCCATGGCCCTCGCCGACAGCCGCATCGCCGAGACGCCGGCTCCGATCCAGGCCGTGCTCTACTCGATCCTCGGCATCGGATGGGTCCTGCCGCTCATGCCACTCATCAAGTGGATGGAACGGCCCGATTAGCCTGTGCGGGGGCACACCCCCCTCGTTTTCGCCGCACTCGCAGCCGAGACAGAGCTTGAGCGATTCGCACGTCGCGGTCGCGCGCTTGTCCCATGAGTCCCGGCTGCATGTCCCAAACGCGTCTCGTTGCGTCGATCCTGTGCCTCGTTCCGTTCGCTGCCCTGGCACAGGGGACGCCCCGGAGCATCGGCGAGTGCGAGCGCCTGAAGAACGATCTCGCCTACAACCAGTGCTTGGCGATGTTCGGCCCGGCGGCGAAGAACGTCGCGGCGGGCTACGCCTCGGTCGATGCCGCTGCCGCGCCCGCCCTGCCGGAGGCCACCCCCGCCGAGATGCAGCAGGAGGCCGATGCCGCCCCGCGCCGGGGCCGCCGCTATCGCCGCCACGGACGCCAGTACGCCATGTTCACCACCGGCGAGTATCGCCGCCACCGCCGTCGCTGAGACGCAACTAAGCGTTACCCAAACCACGCGATTACATTCGCCAATTGGTGCTTCCCGGCCCGTTGGTAAACCCCCGCTTCAGGGGCTCCGCCTCAGATCGTCCGGCCTTGGTGGAGGGGACGATGGTGGCGATCGTACACCGGCAGAGCGAGCGGAGGGTCGGGGATGAGGCCGTCAGGTCCGCGCCGGGCGTCCTCCCCGTGTTGAGCGCCGAGATCCTGCCCGGGCTCGGCGCGGCCGAAGCCCTGTGGCGCGCCTTCGAGGCGGCGCCCGATTGCCTCGCCTCACCCTATCAGCGCTTCGCGTGGGTTTCGTCCTATCTCGGTGAGACCGGCGACATCGAGCGCAGCCGCGTCGCGATCCTGCGCGATCAGGCGGGGCGGGTGCGCATGCTCATGCCCCTGGTTGTGCAGACGCGCCACGGCATCACGCTGGCCCGCTCGATGGGCGACACCCACGCCAACTACCACCTGTCGCTCTTCACCCGCGACACCGCCGCCGTGCCGGCCGAAGAGGTCCGTGCCGCCCTCGTCGCGGCGGGGGCGGGGGTTGGGATCGACGCCTTCGCCTTCGCGCATCAGCCGCGCCTGTGGGAGGGCGCGCCAAACCCCCTCGCGCGGGGCGGCGAACCGGAGGCCAGCGACGCCTACGGCCTCGTCCTCGGGCCGGACCCGGATGCCACGATCCGGCGCGTGTTCAGCGCCGATGCCCGCAAGAAGCTGCGCTCGAAGGAGAAGCGGCTGATCGAGGCGCTGGGCGAGATCGCGTATCACCGGGCGGCGGATGGCGAGGAGGCCCGCGCCATCCTCGCGGCCTTCTACCGCCAGAAGGCGGCGCGCTTCGCCGGCATGGGCATTCTCGACCCCTACGCGCCGGAGGCGATCCGCCGCTTCCTGGAACGGGCCGCGTCCGGAGATGACCCGGCGATGGAGGTTCACGCCCTGCGGGTGGTCGCGACCGGGCGCATCCTGGCGGTGTTCGGCGGGGCGGTGAACGCCACGCGCTACAGCGGGATGATGACCTCGTTCGATGCGGATCCCGAGGTGAGCCGCTTCAGTCCCGGCGATTTGCTGCTCCACCACCTCGTGGGCGAGCAGACCGCGCGGGGTCGCCTGAGCTTCGACCTCGGCGTGGGCGAGGCCCGTTACAAGGCGAGCATCTGCGACGAGACGATCGCGCTGGTCGAGACCGTGTGGCCGGTGAGCCTGCGGGGGCACGCCTACGCCCAGATGCGCACGGCCCTGACACGCATGAAGCGGCGGGTGAAGGGCGATCCCCGCCTCTTCGCCGCCGCTTCGCGCGTCCGTTCGCTTCTTCGCCGGAGGGGCTAAGGCCCCTCACGCCGCCTTGAGGTGGAACTCGGGGAAGACGAGTTCCTCGTGCTGATCGGCCGGGGGCTCGGCGTTGGGCCGGTCCTGGGCGATGAGCACCTGACCCGCGCCCGCTTCGAGGGCGGTGGCGTAGAGGTCGGCCAGGGTCTCGTCGGCCGGGTCGGCGTTCGAGGCGATCACCACGCTGTCGGCGAGCGTCGCGACGAGGCCCAGAAGCTCGGCGGCCTCCGGCTGCGGGCGCAGGCGGCAGATCACCCACTCGTAGGCCTCGGCCATGGCCTCCAGGGTGAAGGCCAGGGCGCGGGGCTCCTCGAACAGGAGTCCGGCCGGGGCGATGCCGGCGGCGACATGGTGCGCGCCGCCCGGCCCGTCCGCCTGGATCGCCTCCACGAAATCCGCGTCGCCGCAGACCACGTCGGTGAAGCCCACTTGCTCGGACGCGCCGTCCGGCCCGGCGAGATCCACCACGAGGACGCTGCCGCCCCGCCCGAAGGCGCTCGCCAGGGCGCCGGCCAGGGTCGGCATGGCGGCCTGATCGGTCTCCATCAGCACGACCATCCGGCCCTCGGGGGCGCCGGCGATGACCGGACGCCGCGACAGGCGCTCGATGAGGGGCGTCAGGTCGAAGCCGTCCGCAGGCGCGGCGACCGCGACCGGCCCCGCCACCGGGGCAGGCTCGGCCTCAACCACGGGCGTCTCCTCGACCGTCTCGGCTTCGGCGACCGGCTCGGGCTGTGCCTCGGCCTTGATCTGGGTCTCGCTGCCGGCCTCGGCGGCGACGGGCTCGGCCCAGTCCTTGGCCGGCATCGCCTCGGGGAAGAGGAAGGGGTTGGCCGCCACCGGGGCGACGGTCTGGGCCTCTTCTCGACGCGCCTCGGGGAGCGCCACCTTGGTGGGCTTACCGCGCAGGGCGCGGGCGAGCACGCCGCCGAGGCTCAGCAGCAGGGTGAGTAGGGTGACGAAGCCGACGATCGGCAGCTTCTGCGGGAAGGAGGGCACGGACGGCGTCACCGCCCGCGAGAGGATGCGGGCCTCGGCCGGCGCGGCGCCTTCGGCCTCGCGGACGCGGCCGAGGGCGGTGTCGAGTTGTTCACGCTGGATCTTCACCTCGCGCTCCAGGGCGCGAAGCTCGATGTCGCCGGCATTGCCCTTCACCATCGTGTCCTGCTGCCCATCGACGGCGGACTGCAGGCTGGTGACGCGCGCGTCGGCGAGCTTGGCGTCGTTCTCGAGGATGCGCACCGTGCGCTCGGCGGCCGTCTTGATCTGCGCGTCGAGGTCTTCCAGTTGGGCCTTCAACTCCTTGATGCGCGGATGCGCTGGCAGGAGTGTCCGCGATTCCAGGGCGAGTTGCGCCCGCACGGTGATCCGGGTCTCGATGGTGCGCCTAAGCATCTCGTTGTTGGCGACGTCGGTGATCTCGTAGGCGCGGCCGTCCTTCAGGAGGTCCTTGATGGCGGCGACGCGGCCGGCGATGTCGGCGCGCTGCACCCGGGCCTGGGCCAACTGGCCCGACACCTCGGACAATTGCTGCGCCGAGAGGGGCCGCCCCGCTCTTCCCGCGTTGGCGACGAGCCCGTTCTTCACGCGGAAGGCTTCGGCCTTCGCCTCGGCCTCGGCGACCTTGCGGCGAAGGGTGGCGATGGTGCCATTGAGCGCGGTGGATGCGGAGCGCGCGGTGTCGGCGCGGTCGTCCGTCAGGGACGTGAGATAGAGCTGCGCGACCGTGTTGGCGGCCTCGGCGGCCAGCGCCGGGTCCTTCGCATCGAACGCGACGGTGAGGGTCCGCGGCTTGCCGGCGGGGGAGACCGTCAGGTGATCGAAGTAGGCGTCGGTCACACGGTCCTCGGCGGGCCGGTCGAACGGGTTGGCGCCGATGCCGAGGAGCATCATCAGTTGCCGCACCGGGCCGATCTCGCCGGCCGTGGCGTCGAATTCGGGGTTGCCCACGAGCTTCAGGCGCTTGATCGCCTCGCGGGCGATGTCGCGGGATGCCATCACCTGGTTCGCCGCCGCCTGCTCGTCGATGGCGGCACGCCCCGCCGGTTCGCGGCTTTCCAGGACGAGTTGGGTCTCGCCGGTATAGCGCGGCGGGACGACGTTCACGACCACGGCCGAGCCGAGGGCGGCCAAAGCGGTCGGTACGACGAGCCAGGGGAGAGATTTGCGCAGGTTGTGCGGGGCCTGCTTGACGGTCACGCCGTCTTCACGCCGTGCCGCCCGGAATGCGGAGGCGGTTTTACGCATTCTGATCCGGGACATGGGCAGCTCTTTACGCAAAAGTGGTCCGGACGGCCTTGAAGCCGCAACCCACATTTGAAAACGTTAAGGTTGCTTGACCGTTAATCGCGTTGTGAATTCTGTCGAGACACGTTTTGATTGCGTCGGATAGGGTTCGTTAACCTTAACACCGTACCAGCAGTTGCATCGGCATTCACAACACGGCGATGGTGATGAACCGGCGCGCACTTGTCTTCGCACTCGGCACCAGCCTCGCGCTCGGGGGCTGCCTGCGTCCCGACTTTCGGACCAGCGAACTCGACGCTACGGGCACGGGCTCGATCAGCGCCCGCTATACCCTCGCGGCGGGGGACCGCTTGCGGGTGATCGTGTTCGGACAGGACAACCTGTCCAACATTTACACGGTGGACGGCGCGGGCAAGATCGCGATGCCGCTGATCGGCGCCGTGCAGGTCGGCGGCCAGACCACGGGTCAGGCGGCGCGGGCCATCGAGGGCAAGCTGTCCTCCGGCTTCGTGCGCGAGCCGCACGTGACCGTGGAGATGGACGCCTACCGGCCGTTCTACATCCTCGGTGAGGTGACGACCTCCGGCCAGTATGCCTACGTCAACGGCATGACCGTCGAGACGGCGGTGGCTATCGCGGCGGGCTTCAACCCGCGCGCCGCCCGTGATTACGCGGTGCTCACCCGCACCACGCCGTCGGGCCTCGTCTCCGGCATCGTGCCGATGACCTATGCGGTGCGCCCCGGCGACACGATCGTCGTCAAGGAGCGCTTCTTCTGATCAGGGCGTCGTCCGCCAGGGGTTGATGACGCGCATCTCCTCCGAGCGGGCGACCTGCGCCTTGGCGTCGGCCTTGGCGGGGATGGCCTTGCGCATCCGCGCGACCATCCGCCGGGCCTCGTCGGCGGGGAGCACCCCGGCCGGCTGGGTCATGGAGGCGAGGAGCTGGCGCGTCTTGCGATCGACCAGCGCCGATTGCTTCACCGGCTCGAAGTCGCTCATCACGTGCGGACGGCCGGTGCGCCCGGCGAAAACCTGCGCGCCGGTCTTGAACACGACGATGTCGCCGGGCCGCAGGGTCTCGTCCTTCAGCAGGGCGGCGGCGGCGCCGTTGCTCATGTCCAGCGGAGTCTGGCGGTCGCTGACGTGGATCTTCACCGGCAGCGCGGCATAGCGGGTCTTCAGCTTGTGCCGGCCGAAACCGAGATGCCGTGACCGGGCCACCGGCTGCGCGCCGGGATACGGCATGGCCGCCTGGGGCTCCGGCTGCGGCGCGGGCCGCACGCCGAACAGCATTTCGAGGAAACCGCCCTCGGCGGCATGGACCGTCGCCACTTGGGCGGTGGTGCATGTCATGATCGTCAATGCGGCGACACACGCCGCCCTTGCAGTCCGAGATGGCATCCGCCCCGCTCCGGTTGCGCCGCTTCGCCGCTACAACCTAGACGGGTATCGGCTGGTTCCGGCTCAGGCCGGGGCGACCTGCTCGCCCTCGCCGATGCAATCGAGGGCGCGCTCGACGGCCGAGATGGCGTCGAGGAGATGCTGCACCGTGCGCTCGACCTCGAGGGGCGGGCGGCCGGTGGCGGAGGCGCGGGCGCTCACGTCCTCAAGCTGCTCCAGCAGGGTGAGGAGGTCTCCGGCGACGGCGACGACTTCGCAGCGGGCGAGTGTCGCGACGGCCGGACGCGGGCGGAAGGGCAGGACATTGCTCATCGCCAGCCCTTGTCGCCCAAAACCGGGCCTCTTTGCCAGGGGGGAGGGCCCGCCGTTCAACACATTGCCCTCCCGCGTAGGCCCGAAAGCGGTGGAGTGGTTTGTTTTCCGTGGCCGAAGAGCCTCGCAGATGGCTCAAACCGCTTCATTGAATGGGAAGAAGCCTTGACGCGATGCGCCGGGGCCTGACCTTGCCGACCTGCGCCGGTTAAGGTCGGCCGCCATTTCCAAGAGGTCCGCGATGCGTCTTCTCCCCATCACCCTCGCCGCCGTCGCGGCCCTGGGCGTCTGCGCCTGCTCCAGCACCGACAGCGGCCGCAGCAGCGGTCTCGCGGAGAGCTTCAGCCTCGACAATTACCGCGCCTCCGGCAACACGAACGGCACGCAGACCCGGCGCGACGTCAACCGCGCCTACACGCAGCCGACGCTGCCGACGATCGCCAACCGGGGAATGTAAGCCTCAGCGCTTGCCCACCGCATCGGCGAAGGCGGCGATGCGGTTGCGGGCGTAGACCGGAAGGCCGGCGCTGATCGAGGTGCCGGTGTTGAAGGTCGATTTGCCCATCAGCACCTGCGCCGGCAGCAGGTTTTTCAGCACCGGCACGCGGGCGTATTCGGCCTTGCGGTCGAGCACGTCGCCCTTGATCGCCAGGGCGACGTAGGCGGTGACGACGGTCTTCTGCGGATCGTTCGGCATCGGCTGGAACACCGCCAGGAACTTGCCGAAGCGCAGGATCTGGTTGACCCAGAAGATCGTCTGTTCGAGCCCGCCGGCCGGCGGGGTCTCGACCTTGGTCAGCGCCGTGAGAGACACGGCCTGTGCCGGATCGAGGAGGCGCAACTCGCTCTGGAACGAGACGAACTCGGCGATCTTCTTGGCCGAGCCCTCTTCCAGCTTGTTGGCGAGCCGCACGCCGAGCGGCAGCTTGCCTTCGAGGTCGTAGCGCGACTCGATGCAGGCGGAGGCGCCCTCGCACCAGGGCTTGTCGGGCCGCTGCGCGAAGGCAGCGGCGGGGTCCTTGGTCGGCGTCACGTCGGCGGGGGCGATCACGCGGTGCTTGATCGCCGGGTCCATCGCCTGCACGAAGCCGAGATTGGCCAGCGCCTTGAGGTCGATGCTCTCGGCCGGGCGCGCCACGACGAAGCGGCCCTCCGCGACATAGACCTTCAGGGTCTCGTGCCGGGGCTTGCTCACCCCGTTCAGCGTCACCGTGTAGTCGGGCTCCTTGTAGCCGGGATAGGGCGAGAGCGCCTGCGCCTCGGCGGGCCGCGCCTTCAGCCAATCGAGATAGGGGATCAGCCCGTTCTCCGCCCCGCCGGCCTTGTCCTGATGGTCGGTGAACAGGATCTCGCCCGGCTTCAGAGACGCCGGATCGACCGCCACCACCGAGGGCACTTCGCGGATGCGGCCAGCGGAGGCCGGGGCGGGCGTGGAGTTGGCGGCGGGCGTCGTCTGCGCCAGCGCGGGCGGGCAGGCGGTCCCGAGGCACAGGGCGAGGGCGAGGGCGGCAGAAGTCTGCGGACGCGGCATTGTCATCTCGGACGGGGGATCGGGCGTCAGAAGCCGGGGTCGTCGCCGAACAGGTAGTCGGGATCGCGGCGCCGGGGCCGGCGAGGAGCGTCGTCGTCGCCGAAGGGGGAGCGGTTGGTCTGGCCGGGCCAGGGGCGGTACGGGTCCTCCGTGCCGTTCGTGCCGTAGGGGGTGCCGTACGGATCGGCGCCGGCCCGGCGGCTGCGCTGCTGCGCCGGCCGGTCGCCGAACGGATCGAGGAGGTCGGGGCGGGAGCGCTCGCCGGTCATATTACCGAAGAGGTCGCCCGCCACGTCGGCCCCGTTCTCGGCCCCGGCGAGGTCGCCGTCGTCGGAATCCGGCCGCAGGGCGTAGATCGTCTCGCGGGGCAGAAGTTTGTAGCGGGTGTCGGCCACCTGGCCGCCGCCGCCCGTGCGGAAATGCTCGATGAAGCTGCCCGCGCCCGGCGTACCGCTGCGCGGATCGATGGCGATGTCGGTGATGAGCGGCCGCGCCTCGGGGGAGGGGCCGCGCAGGGGCGTGCGCGGCACACCGTTCGCCCAAGCCGCCTGGAAGATCGCCCCGGCGATCGGCACGGAGACATGCCCGCCGGTCTGGCCGCGCCCAAGGGTACGGCGGGTGCCGTCGGCGTTGTCGTAGCCGACCCAGACCACGACGGTGATCTCGTTCGAGAAGCCCGCGAACCACGCGTCGTTCTCGTTCTCGGAGGTGCCGGTCTTGCCCGCGACGCTGTTCGAAACCTTGGCCAGGGCGGCGGCGGTCCCATGCTGGGTCACACCCTGAAGCATGGTCTTGAGCTGGTAGAACGCCACACGGTCGGCCGAGCCGATCCGCACCGGCTCGCGATTCGGATGGGTGAAGACCGGCTTGCCGTCGCGCTCGACGGATTCGAGGGCGTAGGGCGTCGGCCGCACGCCCTCGTTGGCGACGGCGGCGTAGAAGCCGGCGAGGTCGAGCATCCGCACCGGCTGCGCGCCGAGCACGAACGGGTAGTAGGGCTCGCACTCGGCATAGATCTGCGCTTCGAGGGCGATGTCGCAGACGCGCTTGAGGCTGTCCGGCGCCTTCGGGGCGATGCCGCCCTGAAGCAGGCGGGCGGTGACGAGGTTCTTCGAGAATTCGAGGCCCCGCCGCAGGGTAGTCGGCCCGGCGCCGCCGCCCTCGTAGTTCTTGGGCGACCAGGAATCGCCGACCCCGCCGATGGGCGGGAGGGTCACGGCGTTGTCGAGCACGAGCGTGTTCGGCTGCAGCCCGGCGTTGAGGGCGGCGAGATAGGTCAGCGGCTTCAGGGTCGAGCCCGGCTGGCGCACCGATTGGGTGACGCGGTTCAACTGGCTCATCGGGTAGGAGAAGCCCCCCGCCATGGCGAGGATGCGGCCGGTCTTGTTCTCCAGCACCAGGGCCGCGCCCTGGACGGTCGGCTTCACGCGGATCTGCGCCCGGGGCGCCCCACGCCCCTCCGTGAGCTTCACCCGCACCACGTCGTAGGGCTGGAGCTTGCCGCGCGCGATGCCGGGATCGAGCGTCGCCACGCGGCCGTCCTCCAGCCCGACCTTCGCCGCGCTCTTGCCGCCGTCGAGGACGATGGCGAGGGGCCAATGCACGTCGTAGAGCGAGGGCCGCGCGCTCTCCAGCGCCCGCTGCCAGGCGGGCTTGCCGGCGACGAGGGCCGGGGCGGCCTTGCCCTTGCGGGTCGTCTTGGTCGCTTCGGGCTTGGCCCCCGTCACCGCCGGAGCGGCCTGGGGCGAGGCTTCCGGCGCGGGCGCGGCAGATTCGATCCGGCGGACGCTGTCAGCGAGGTTGAGTTCCGGGCCGGTGAAGGTCTGGCGCCCGGTGGAGCGCTCGTAGGTCGCGAGACCGTCCTGCAACGCGGTTTCCACCGCACGCTGCAACGGCGCGTTCACCGTCGCCTTCACGGTGAAGGACGCGGAGGTCAGGCTGTCGAGCCCCGCCACGGTGCGGGCCTCCCGCGAGAGGTAATCGACGAGGTAGAAGCCGGAATCGCGCCGGGTGATCTCCACGGGCTTCAGCCCGAGATCGGCGGCGTTGGCCTTGGCCAACTCGGCGTCGGTGATGACGTTCTCTTCCTTCAAGCGCGCGAGCACGTAGCCACGGCGCTCGCGGGCGCGCTCGGGATACTTGTCGGGGCTGTAGAAGTTCGGGCCCTTCGGCATTCCGGCGAGGAGAGCCGCCTCCGGCAGGGTGAGGTCCGAGACGGGCTTCCCGAAATAGCTCTGTGCCACCATCTCGATGCCGTAGGCGCCCCGGCCGAGATAGATGCCGTTGAGGTAGAGGCCGAGGATCTGCGGCTTGGTGAGGAGCTTTTCCAGCCGCGCCGCGACGATCATCTCGCGGATCTTGCGCTCGTAGGTGACGTCGTCGCCCACCGAGAGGTTCTTCACCACCTGCTGCGTGATGGTGGAGCCGCCGGCCGGGCGCCCCGGCGAGGCGAGGTTGGTGATGAAGGCGCGGATCACCCCGCGCTCGTCGATGCCGTGGTGGCTCTCGAAGCGCTTGTCCTCGGCGGCGATGAACGCCTTTTGCACCAGGGGCGGCACGGCGGTGATTGGCACGACGAGGCGCCGGGCGTTCGGCTCGAAGGTCTCGGCGAAGGGCTTGCCGGAGGCGTCGAGAATGCGGCTCATCCCCGGCAGCGCCTTGTCCCGCAGGGTTTCGGCGGCCGGCAGGTCCTTCGTCGCGTTGTCGTAGAATTCGATGACGGCCTTGGCGTCGAACGGCGAGTTTAGCGGGTCCTCGCCCTTGCAGAACTGCTTGTAGCTCGTGTTCAACTCGTTGAGATCGAGCCCGTGCAGGATCTTCGGCGCCGTGGGGCCGGCGACGCTGGTCGGGTCCTCCATCGCCGTGGAGATCAGGTCGTCGAGGTTGATGTCCTCGATGTCAAAGGCCTTGCGCATGTGGGCGCAGCCGTCGCGCAGGATGCGCACCACCTCCGGCCCGTCCTTGGCCGGATCGAACTGCGTCCGCAGCGAATCCGGCCGGGTCGTCACCTGGCTCAGCGTCAGGGCGGTCGCGAACAGCTTGATGAGGATGATGTTCATACAGGCCGGGGCGGCGGGACGCGGGTGTCAGGGGACGTTGGGGAGTCCCGCCTGAACAGGGCGTGCACAACGCGGCTGTTTTATGATGCCGGCCTACGCGGTGGACCACGGGGGAGATGGGCTTGTGGCCCTGCGCAGCCGCCGCTAGTTTCCGCGCCCCGGACAGAAAAAAGGCCACTCCCGAAGGAGCGGCCCGAAGTCTAGGGAGGAAACGCCCAAGAAGGGCAACAGGACCGCGACGCCATCGCGTTCCTGCGATGCAACAAGTAGGATGACGCGCCGCAGCAAGCAAGGCTCAGCTCGTCTCGCCGGGCATGCGTGAGACGCATGGCTCGGCGGTTTCAGGGTGTCGGCACGTCCTCAGTGAGACGGTCGACCGACAGCAGGTAATCCACCAGGGCGTCCCTGTCGGCGGTGGTGAAGCCCGCCTGCTCATCGACCCAGAAGGCGTGGCCCTTCCCCGTGACCCGCGCGGTGCGGGCCTTTTCCGAGGCGGCGTTCGCGGCGACGACCGTCTCGCGCAGCTGCCGGTCCACGAGGGCGCGCAGGCTGTTGGCAGGATCGGCGGCGATGCCCTTGTCCAGGGTTCCGGGCACGCCGAGATCCTTCCCGGCATCGGGCCCGACGCTGACGCCGGAATCGTGCAGGTAGGGCGCCGTCCAGGCGAGGCCGACGAGGTTCGGCACCTTGTATCCGCCCTCCGTCCCGCCCTGGCCCCAGGCGAGCAGCACCTGCGACAGCCGGTCGGCCGCGATGGGGAGGGGCACGAGCTTCGGATCGGCCGGCAGGGGGAAGGGCGTGTCCGTGGCGAACATCGCGGGCGGCGAGAGCCGCGCCTCCATCTTGGCGCCCGCGCGGGCGCGGGTCGGCTCCGTGCCGATCTCGGCCTCCGGGATCACCCGGTGGTTCGTCAGCGCCGGGCCGGCATGGCAGGCGCCGCAGCCGGCCCGCTCGAACACCGCCCGGCCCTGGCGTGCCGTGGTCGCGTCCGCCTTGGCCTGCGGCGGGCGCAGCAGGTTCTGGAAGGCGGACATGGCATTGTTGGCGTAGTTCGCCGGCTCCCCTGGCACCGAGGCGAACAGCCCGTTGTCGGTCATGTAGTTCGTGGCCGGGTAGGTCGAGAGCACGGCGTAGCTGTTGAGGCCGGGGGAGGCCGGCGTCGGGTCGGCCTCGTGCAGCACCTCGGAGGGGCGGCGTGGGCCGGCGGGGTCGTAGCGCAGCGGGCCTTCCGGGGCGCCGCGCAGGAGGATGCCGAGATAGGTTTCCGGGTCGAGCCCGAAGAGCCAGGGCGCGGCGGCAGCGAGTTGGGTCGTGTCGGAATTCGCCGCGTGGACATTGTTGTTGAGCGAGGACAGGCCGCCGAACGGCCCCAGCGTCTCGCGCCCGCTCCAGCTATAGGGCTCGCCATAGGCCGAGAAGCTCGACGGGATCGAGGTCGGGTTCGTCACCCGGTCGGCGGAGGAATCGAAGCTGCCCGGCGGCCAACTCGCCACCTGCACCTTGGTCGCCGCCTCGACGGCCTTCGCATCCGGCAGGGCCGAACCCTTGGCATCCGCCTCCGGCACACTCGCATGCATGAAGTAGGCGGACGAGTTCTTGGCCAGCGCCATCAGCAGGCCGGCATTGAGGTCGGTGTTGGGCGCGCCCTCCACCACCTTGCCGCTCGCTGGGTCCACCGCCGCGTGGCAGAGGGCGCAGGTGATGCCCATGCGCAGGTGGCCGCGATCGTAGAAGCTCCTGATGCCGATGATGAAGGCGCCGCCCTTCGGCACGTCGAGGCCGGTCGGGACGCGCTCGCCCTTCCTGTAGGACTTCGCACCGATGGTGATGTCGTGGGCCAGCGGCACCTGAAGGTTGGTGGTGGCCCCGCCCTTCAGGGCGGCCACGGCGCGGACCACTTCGAAGGGCGTGATCGCCCCGTCGAGCATCCCCATCACATCGGTGAGGAACACCTCGTTGCCGAAGGTCTCGCGGTAGAAGGCTTCGCGCCCCCGCGCGACGACCGCCTCGTCGATCGCGACCGCACCGTTCTCCGGCGAGAGGATGCGCCGGCCCTCCTCGGTGCCGCGCAGCCTGTCGGCCTCGTCTTTGGCGATGCGCCGGCCCAGCACGTCGAAGGCGGTGGTGAGCGGCGAGCGGCCGGGGTTGGCAAGGTCGGCGGCGTCCGGCATCGGCGCGTAACTGAACCGGCCGAGCCCGGCGGCGGCCCCGATCCCGACGATGAGGACGGCGCCGGTCAGAGCCAAAGCGGTTCGTTTGCGGCCCACGTCTCGACCTCTTCCAGCAGGCTCGGGGAAACGAGCGCGTGCACAACCGCCGGAGCACGGGGAAGTTCGGCCTCGCCGGGTGCGGCGGGCGGTCCGGCGCGTTAGAAGGAGGCTTCCCACACGACCACGAACGAGCCCGCCTCATGCCAGGAACGCCCCGCGCCGGGATCATCCCGGTCACGCCCTTTCAGCAGAACTGCACGCTGATCTGGGACGACGCCACCAAGGTCGGCGCCGTGGTGGACCCAGGCGGGGACCTCGACCGCATTGAGGCGGCCATCGCGGAGCAGGGGGTGAGCGTGGAGAAGATTCTCCTCACCCACGGCCATGTCGATCACGCCGCCGGTGCGGACGAACTCCGCGAAAGGCTCGGCGTGCCGATCGAGGGGCCGCATCTCGCCGACAAGTTCCTCCTCGAGTCCCTGCCGGCGACGGCGGCCCAATACGGTCTCGACCCCGCCCGGCCGGTGACGCCCGACCGCTGGCTCGATCAGGGCGACACGGTGCAGGTCGGCGAGCTGACCTTCGACATCCTGCACTGCCCCGGTCATTCCCCCGGCAGCGTGGTGTTCGTGAGCCGCGACGCGCGCTTCGCCCTCGTCGGGGACGTGGTGTTCAAGGGCTCCATCGGCCGCACCGACCTGCCCGGCGGCAATCACGAGCAATTGATCCGCGCCATCAAGGAGAAGGTGCTGCCGCTCGGCGACGACATCGCCTTCATCCCCGGCCACGGTCCCACCGGCACGCTCGGCGAAGAGCGCGTCTCCAACCCCTTCCTGCAGGGCTGAACCCCATGGACAAGCGCCGCATCGGCCGCTCCGACCTCACGGTCGCCCCCTTCTGCCTCGGCGGCAACGTCTTCGGCTGGACCGCGGACGAGGCCACCTCCTTCGCGATCCTCGACCGGTTCGTGGAGCAGGGCTTCGACTTCATCGACACGGCGGACGTCTACAGTCGCTGGGCGCCGGGCCATCGGGGCGGCGAGTCCGAGGCGGTGATCGGCCGCTGGCTCGCGGCCCGGCCGGGCGCGCGGGAGAAGATCGTGCTCGCCACCAAGGTCGGCATGGACATGGGCGAGGCCGGCAAGGGCCTCTCCGCCGCCCATATCGAGCGGGCTTGCGAGGCGTCGCTCCGCCGGCTCCAGACCGATCGGATCGACCTCTACCAATCGCATCTCGACGATGCCGAGGTGCCCTTCGAGGAGACGCTGACCGCCTACGACAGGCTCGTCCGGGCCGGGAAGGTGCGGGCCATCGGCGCCTCGAATTACGAGGCCGGTCGCCTGTCGCAGGCGCTGGCGGTCTCGCGGGACAAGGGCCTGCCCCGCTACGAATGCCTGCAGCCGGAATACAGCCTCGCCGCCCGGGGCTACGAGGCCGAACTGGAGCCCCTGTGCCGTGCGGAGGAGGTCGGCGTGATCGGCTACTTCTCGCTGGCGGCGGGCTTCCTCACCGGCAAGTACCGCGAGGCGGGGTCGGCCACCGGCCGGGCGCGGGAGAACCGGGTCGCGCCCTATCTCAACCCGCGCGGCTTCGCCCTCCTCGACGTTCTCGACACCGTTGCGCGCGACCATGGCGCGAGCCCGGCCCAGGTGGCGCTCGCCTGGATCATCGCCCGGCCCGGCATCACCGCCCCCATCGCCAGCGCGACCTCCGTGGCGCAACTCGACGAACTGCTGGGTGCCGCCCGCCTGACGCTGTCGCCCGACGCGGTGGCTCGGCTCGACGCTGCGAGCGAGGGGGGAATCGCCGAGGCGGCGTAGGCGTCCACAGGCTGCCGAGAACGCGTGCATGGCCGGGTGATCCCCGGCCATAAGTGCGTGCATCGGCAGCACAAAACCCCTATATTGGGCGAACAGGAAGCATGAGCAGGCTGGCGCCTCCGCCGCGTACACGCACAGCGAGAGATGTCCGCCGCCTGCCCGAGGAAGTTCATGGCCGATACACCCGAGACCCAGCCCGCCGAGTACGGCGCTGAATCGATCCGTGTGCTCAAGGGGCTCGACGCCGTCCGCAAGCGTCCCGGAATGTACATCGGTGATACCGATGACGGTTCCGGCCTCCACCACATGGTCTACGAGGTGGTCGACAACGCCATCGACGAAGCGCTCGCCGGCCATGCCGACCTCGTGACGGTGACGCTGAACGCCGACGGCTCCGTCACCGTCACCGACAACGGGCGCGGCATTCCCGTCGATATCCACAAGGAGGAGGGCGTCTCGGCGGCCGAGGTCATCATGACCCAGCTCCATGCCGGCGGGAAGTTCGATCAGAACTCGTACAAGGTCTCGGGCGGCCTGCACGGCGTCGGCGTCTCGGTGGTGAACGCCCTCTCGCAGTGGTTGCGCTTGCGGATCTGGCGGAACGACACCGAGCACGCGATGGAGTTCCGCCACGGGGACGCGGTGGCGCCGCTCAAGGTGGTCGGCCCCGGCGGAGGCCGGCAGGGCACGGAAGTGACCTTCCTCCCCTCCACCGGCACCTTCACGATGATCGAGTTCGATTATCCGACGCTGGAGAAGCGCCTGCGCGAGCTGGCCTTCCTCAATTCCGGCGTGCGCATCGTCCTGACCGACGCCCGCCATGCCGAGAAGAAGCGCGAGGAACTGTATTACGACGGCGGCATCGAGGCCTTCGTGCGCTACCTCGACCGCTCGAAGAAGCCGATCGACGGCATGACCAACCCGGTGGTCGTCCGCGCTGAGCGGGACGGCATCCGCGTGGAATGCGCCTTCTGGTGGAACGACTCGTTCAACGAGACGGTGCTGCCCTTCACCAACAACATCCCGCAGCGGGATGGCGGCACCCATATGGCGGGCTTCCGCGCCGCCCTGACCCGCCAGATCACCGGCTATGCCGACAGCTCCGGCGTCTCGAAGCGCGAGAAGGTGTCGCTGACCGGCGAAGATTGCCGCGAGGGGCTGACGGCGGTCATCTCGGTGCAGGTGCCGGACCCGAAATTCTCGTCACAGACCAAGGACAAGCTCGTCTCGTCCGAGGTGCGCCCTGCCGTCGAGAACGTGCTGAACGAGGGCCTCTCGACCTGGCTGGAGGAGAACCCGCAGCAGGCCCGCGTCGTGATGAGCAAGGTGGTGCTCGCGGCCTCGGCCCGCGAGGCGGCCCGCAAGGCCCGCGAGACCGTGACCCGCAAGGGCGCACTCGACATCGCCTCGCTGCCCGGCAAGCTCGCCGACTGCCAGGAGCGCGATCCGTCCAAGTGCGAGATCCTGCTGGTCGAGGGTGACTCGGCCGGCGGCTCGGCTAAGCAGGGCCGTGACCGCGCCTTCCAGGCGGTGCTGCCGTTGCGCGGCAAGATCCTCAACGTCGAGCGCGTCCGGGCCGACCGGATGCTGTCCTCGGCCGAGATCGGCACGCTCATCACGGCGCTCGGCGCCGGGATCGGCCGGTCCTCGACCGACCGGGAGGGCTTCAACCCGGACAAGCTCCGTTATCACCGCATCATCATCATGACCGATGCCGACGTGGACGGCTCGCACATCCGCACCCTGCTGCTCACGTTCTTCTTCCGGCAGATGCCGGAGCTGATCGACCGGGGGCATCTCTATATCGCGCAGCCGCCGCTCTATAAGGCCGAGCGCGGACGCCGGGCGATCTACCTGAAGGACGAGCGGGCGCTCGAAGACTACCTGATCGAGCAGGGCGTCGAGGGGGCGATCCTGCGCCTCTCCACGGGGGCCGAGTTCACCGGGCCGCAGCTGCGGGCGCTGGTCGATGAGGCCCGTGGCTTCCGTGGCGTCATCCAGGGGTTGCACACCCGCTACGACCGCTCAGTGGTGGAGCAAGCGGTGCTGGCCGGCGCCTTCGACCCCGAGGTCGACAACCGCCCCGGCGAGGCGGAGGTGCTGGCGGACATGACCGCCAAGCGCCTCGACCTGATCGCCGACGAGATCGAGCGCGGCTGGCAGGGGGAGGCGGCCGAGGGCGGCTTCCGCCTGACCCGGACGCTGCGCGGGGTGAAGCAGGTGGCGATGCTCGATGCCGGGCTCGTGACCTCGCAGGAGGCACGCCGCCTCGCCGAGCGCGCCGACGCCTTCCGGGAGATCTATGGCGAGCCGGTGACGCTCATCCGCAAGACGGACGAGACGGTGCTGCACGGCCCGGTCGGCCTGTTCGAGGCGGTGATGGCTTTCGGCCGCAAGGGCCTGCAACTGCAGCGCTACAAGGGCCTCGGCGAGATGACCGCCCAGCAGCTCTGGGAGACGACGCTCGACCGCGAGGTGCGCTCGCTGCTGCAGGTGAAGGTGAAGGACGCCACCGATGCCGGCGACCTGTTCGTGAAGCTGATGGGCGACGTGGTCGAGCCGCGCCGCGAGTTCATCCAGGAGAACGCGCTCAGCGTGGCGAATCTAGACGTCTGACGCCTGGGCGTGTTGTAATTTCTCAGTAAAATATGTCCCGGGAAGCGAATTATGTGGACCGATTTACTGAGAAGCCTGACCTCGCCGGCGTATCGGCAGGTTTTCAGGTTGGGAGAGCATTGATTCAGAGATGCTCTCCGCTGTCAACATCAAGCTTTCGTCAGTGCCCTTTGGTGACCGAGATCCAACGCTTTGAGGTCGGTTACCTGCTGAGCGCCATGGCCGCCCTAGCCGTCGGGGTACGGACCGCTTAGGTTCGGAGTGGGTAATGAAGACGGGGTTCCATCCGGCGTTGGTCGTCGCGGCGGGTGCCAGAGCGGGCAAACACCCCCGCAACGTCGACCGGGCGTTGGAGGACGCCCAAGCCCTCATGGGGCCGCCCCCCTTCGGTTATGATTAAGCCGCCCGGCTCCTGAAAGGACTGCCTAATAGTAAGTGCTGGCGCTCAGAACAGCATCCAGCCGGTTCTGCAGCCGCTCCGGCAGTACGGACTTCCAATCCACCATCGCGGGCGTACCGACCAAGCCGACGATGGCAGCTACGGCCGCCTCACACTCGCCGGCGTCCATCTCCGTAACCATGGCGTAGATGTCCGGCGAGCGTGGAAGACCCTTCATCCCCGCAATGCCCGATACCTGAACGGTGGCAAACGTGGCTTGGGTAGCGAGGTCGCCGCCCTCCGTGGCTAGCAGCGGGATGGACGAGTAGAAATCGTCGAGCCTCAACTCGACCCCGATGGCCGCTAGCCGAAGGACGGCGTCCGGTCCTTGTAGGAGTTCGTAGTGCCATCCGTCTCCCTGACGGTGGAAGAATCCGACCCGGCGTTGGTCCTGCGCGACATGGACGAAATGCATGAGGTCGTGCAGCGTCTGGTATTCGAGCCATTTCCCGCCGCGGTCGTACCGTTCGGTCGCGGGGGGCAGAACCTCCACGATGACGGTCGCCGAACGGACGCTGTTGGTCTCCGGATCCGGTTCGACGGTATCCCCGCAGGCGACGAAGACATCCGGGTAGACGCGTGCCGTTCCCGCTTGGAGCCGCATCGTCTGACGTAATGACGCGCACGGCCCGCCGGGGGGAGGCGGTCGGCAATCAGGTTATCGAGGCACCGGGTCAAGGCATGGTGGGCGATGGAGCCGCCGACCAGCATGCGGACAACCTGCCCGTCGATGTACTCCAGCCGCTCCCCTTCCTCCGCCGCTTCGCAGAGGCGTTCGTACTCATCCAGCCCGATGAAGTCGTCGCGTAATGCAGCGGGCATGCTTTGGCACTATAGGTTCCCCCTCATCATACGCTTGGACGTGGCGATCCGGAAGCTTTGGGCAAGGCACGGTGGCCGTTCGGCGCTCGCACGGGAACGTCCGGGTCAGCGCGACGCCTGTGCTCCCTCTGTCGGATGCTGACCGGCCCTTTGCGGGAGGAGGACGATGAGCGCGACGATGAAGGCCGCGATCACGGCGGAGGCGAGCGGCCGGCTCAGGTTCAACCCGCCGTCGGCGACCGGCTTGTCGAGGAAATCGCCCACCGTGGCCCCGAGCGGGCGGGTCAGGATGAACGCCGCCCAGAAGAGCGTGACGCGCGAAACCGAGGTCCGGTAGTAAAGGGCGACGACGACCGCGAGCGCCGCCGCGAAGACGAGGGCGCCGCCCTCGTAGCCGAGGCCGCCGGTGTCCGCGAGCCAGTCGCCGAGCGCGGTGCCCAACGTCTGCGAGAAGGTGATCGCCCCCCAATAGAACGCTTCGACCCGGGGGGTCGAAACCGTGTTCACCGACACGGTGCCCTCGGTCGCGTACCAGAGCCCGAGCACGGCCGCGAGGCAAACGAGGAGCAGGGTCGACCCGCCGGTGTACCCGATGCCGAGCGAGCGGTCGGCGAAGTCCGCCATCGTCGTACCGAAGGTGGTCGAGGCGACGATCGTGGACCAGTACAGGACCGGGTGGAACCGCTTCGACATGACCTGGGCGACCACGAGCGCGACCAGCAGCACGGCGAACAGGGCGGTACCGGCGAGGTAGCCCCAATTGAGGGTCATGGTGACGGTATCGCCGCCGGTCTCCCCGAGCGTCGTGGCCAGGATCTTGATGATCCAAAAGCCCAGCGTGACCTCCGGCACCTTGCTCAGAGCGCGTTCGTAACGGTCGTCCATCGGACCTGCTCCTTCTTCGAGGGGAAACCTCACGGCGCGTCGGCGCAGGCCGCCCGGCGACCGGCACGCTGCGGGATGAGGAGGACGAGCCCGGCCATGACGAGCGCGAGCACGCCGGAGATCGTGATGTCGTCGATGCCCAGGCCGCCGGAAGCGACTGGCTTGTCGAGCGAGTTGGCGAGGGTGGCGCCGAGCGGCCGCGTCAGGACGAACGCCGTCCAGAACAGCATCGGCCTGGAAACGCGCGTTCGCAGTTGGAGGGCCGTGACCACGACCAGCGCGACGAGGATGAGGAGCGCGCTCCCGTTGTACCCGAGTCCGCTGCTGTCGGCCATCCAGTCGCCCAACGCGGTGCCGAGCGTCTGGGAGAACATGACCGTGGCCCAATAGAAACCTTCGGCCCGCGGGGACCGTACCGTCTCCACGGCGACCGTGCCGAGCGTGCGCTTCCACAGGATCAGGGTCGCGACGACCAATCCGAGCAACACCAGGGACCCGCCCGCGTAGCCGATGCCGAGGGACCGGTCGCAGAAGTCGGCGAGGGTCGTGCCTGCGAGCGTCGTCGCGGTGACCACGGCCCAGTACAGGAGCGGCTGGAAGCGGTCCGCCCGGACCTGTGCGGCGAGCAGCACCGCCAGGGCGGCCCCGAAGATCGCCGTGCCGGCGAGATAGCCGAGACCGAGCGTCAACGTGACCGCGTTGCCGCCGACCTCGCCCAACGTCGTGGCCACGATCTTGATGGCCCAGAACCCGGCGGTGGCTTCTGGCACTTTGGCGGGTTCGACGTGTCCGGGTCGCTCGGTCGGTTGCATCGGGCTGCCGTGGGAAAGCGAGGGCTGGCTCACGCGGTGTGGGTCTGGTCGATGATGGCGAGCAGGTCGTCGACCGCGCGACGGCAGGCGGCCGGATCGGGGTTCGAAGCCCGCAACGCGTCGAGGGTGCGGTCGATGGCCTTGTCCACGACGTGCCAGTCGGCGGCGGCTCGCGGCTTCAGGCCGGCCTCGGACGCGTCCCAGGACAATTCCAGGTCCTTGATGCGCGTCTTGGCGGCGGCGAGGTCGCCCCGGTCGGTCATCGCCTTTACGTCGACGACGATGGTCCGGAACTTGGAGAGGTCGCCGAGCTTCGAGGCCGCCATCGCCTTGGGCGTCGCTCCGACGGCGGCGTCCTGCATCGCCTGCAGGCCCAGGGGGGCGGCCGTGGCGCCGATGACCGTCGCGGCGATGGCGGCGAGGAGGATGTTTCGCATGGTCATTCGCTCCGTGTCGTGCGGCGTTGGAAGGACTGGAGGATGGGGATGCGGGAGGCGGCGGACGGTCAGGCCCGCCGCTGTCCGGCCGGCTCGCCAGGGCGTCCGGAGACGAGGCTCAGGGACGTCACCAGGGCGACGATGACGGCGAAGAAGGCGAGGCTGGTGGAGGCCGTGCCGAAGCCGAGGCCGCCGTATTCCCGTGCCTGCGACAGCAGATCGCCCAGCGATGCGCCGAGGGGGCGCGTGACGATGTAGGCGAGCCAGAAGATCGTCACCGGGTTCGTGCCGAGGCGCCAGGCGAGGGCGAGGGCGGCCAGCATCGTGCCGAAGATGACGACGCCGAGATTGAAGCCGAGCCCCAGCGCCTCGGTAGCCAGGTCGCCCGCGGCCGTGCCGAGCGCGAAGGTCAGGAGGATGGCGAGCCAGTAGAACGCCTCGCGGCGCCGGGTCACGATGGCGTGGATCGAGAGCGTCCGCTCGGTCGCGTACCAAAGGGCGAACACGGTGGCGAGGGCGGCCGCGAACACGCCGGTGCTGACGAAGAGGCTCACGCCGAGCTTGTCGGTCAGGATGTCGGTAACCTGCGTGCCGACCACGCTGACGAGGACGACGGTCGACCAATAGGTCCAGGGCAAGTAGCGCCACTCGCGCACCTGCAGGGCGAGGACGGCCGCGAGGAGGCCGGCCGTGAGGGTGGCGGTGACGGCGGCACCCAGGCCGACGTTCACCGCGAGGTAGTCCGCGCCGGTCTCGCCGACGGTCGTGGACAGTATCTTGATGACCCAGAAGACCGCGGTGACCTCCGGTACCTTGTTCAAGATCTGGCGCTGGATCTCGCTCATCCCCGTCTCCCGTCCGTCATGGTCGGGCACCGTGATAGCGAGCCATAATGAGGGCAAAATGAGCTTCGTCCAAAGGAGCCGCAGGCTCGGCCTCAGGCCGGCAGTCTGACGGTTGCGAGGGTCCCCTGCCCGTCACGTCGGTTTTCGACCGTCAGGCCGAGGTCGTTGCGCTCCGCGATGCGGCGGGCGATGGCGAGCCCGAGCCCTGTGCCTTCGACTTCCGGTGGCGCGGCCCGGAAGAAGCGGTCGAACAGGCGGCCCTCGCTTCCCGGCGGCAGCCCGCAGCCGGTGTCCCGAACCGTGACGACGCACGCACCGTCCCGGTTCAGCAGACGGACGTCGACCTGGCCTCCGGACGGCGTGTAGCGCAGGGCGTTGTCGACGAGGTTGGCGAACAGGACGCGGACCTCGTCCTCCGACGCGTGAAGCGTCGCGGGTGTCTCGATATGCACGCCCAGGTCGATGTCCTTGCGCTCGGCGAGCACGACGTGGTCGGCGACGCAGTCGAGCAGGAGCTGGCCGAGGTCGACGGATGCAGGACGCGCCTCGGCACCGTCGTCGAGCCGGGCGAGACGGAGCAGTTGATCCACCAGCCGGTTCGCCCTCCGGAGGCCGTCCGCCAGCGCCGTACGCCGCGCGTCGCTCCCGCCACCGGCAGGCCCGCCGAGGGAGTCGAGTTGGATCTGCATCGCGGCGAGCGGCGTACGCAGTTCGTGCGCCGCGTCGGCGACGAACCGCTTCTGGGCGGCCAGAGCGGCCTGCAGGCGAAGGATGAGCCCGTTCATGGCCTCGACGAGGGGCGCCACCTCCGTCGGCACGCCGCGCGTCGGCAAGGGGCCTTGGGCGGCGGCGCCGCGCCCGGCGAGGTCATGCACCAAGCCGTCGAGCCGCCCGAGCGCCCGGTTCATCGCCCAGCCGACGACGATCCACGACAGCGGGACGAGGAGCAGCAGGGGGGCCACGGCACCGAGCGCCGCATTGCGTGCGAACTCCGCCCTCACGACGTCGCGCTGGGCGACCCGGACCGTCGTTGTGCCGTTGGCGGTCGTGTATGTGCGCCAGAGCTCGCCGCCCATGACGACGTTCGCATATCCCGTGCGGCCGGGGTGGCGGACGTCGACGCCGCGGTCGTCGCGCAGGACCTGCCGGTCCTTCCAGATGGTGACGGCGAGTTGGTCCTCCGGGTCCTGGTCGGCGGCGGGCGGCGCGTCCGCGTCCGTTAGCCCGGGACCGGCGTTGAGGGCGACTTGCCGCAACTGCCCGTCGAGGAAATCGGCCGCCTCGATCCGCGCGAGGGCATAGGCCGCGACCATCGCGGCCAAGCCGATTCCGGCGAGCAGGGCGGTCATCCAGACGAGCGTCGTGCGGCGCAGGGAGGCGGCCCTCATGGCTTGGGTACCATCCAACCTGCGCCGCGGACATTCAGGATCACGCCCTTGCCGACCTTTCGACGGACCGTGAGGATCAGGGCGTCCACCGCGTTGCTCTCGACCTCCTCGCCCCACCCGTAGATGCGTTCCTCGATCTGCGCACGAGAGAGGATGCGCCCCGGTCGCTCCATCAGGGCGTGCATGAGGGCCTATTCGCGCGCCGACAGGACCGCGACGGTCCCGGCGTGGGACAGGACGTGGCTTTCCGTGTCGAGTTCGGTCTCGGCGGCCACGAGCCGCGCGCTCGCCCGCCCGGCCCGACGGCGCAGGATGGCCCGCATCCTGGCGAGCAGCTCGCGCATCTCGAACGGCTTGACCAGGTAATCGTCCGCCCCGAGGTCGAGGCCTGCGACGCGGCTTTCGAGGCCGTCCCGCGCCGTGATGATGAGCACCGACGTGTCGATCCCGGCCGCCCGGGCGGATCGAAGCACCCGAAGTCCGTCCCCGCCCGGCAGGCCGAGGTCGAGCAGCGCGAGCGCGTGGCCGCCGTTGAGCAGGGCCGTCTCGGCCTCGCCGCCGTCGCGGACCCAATCGACGGAATAGCCCTCGGCCGAGAGGCCGTTCGACAGCCCTTCGCCGATCATCCGGTCGTCCTCGATCAACAGCACGCGCATCGGTCGGTCCGTCCGGTTTCGAGCCCTCGCCCTGGACTGCGCCGCGACGCATCCCTTCCCGCCGGCTTCATCCTCGATAGGCGACGAGCACGGCCCCGGCGGCGATGAGGGCGACGCCGAGCCAATTCGGTGGAGATAGACGTTCGCCGAGGAAGACGACCCCGAAGACGGCCACCAGCACGACGCTGAGCTTGTCGACCGGGGCCACGCGGCTGGCCTCGCCGAGCTTGAGGGCGCGGAAGTAGCAGATCCATGAGCCGCCCGTGGCGAGGCCCGAGAGCACCAGGAACACGTAGGTCCTGGCCGAGACCGACCCGACCGGTACCCACTGGACCGTGCCGACCAGGATGGCGCCGAGGGCGCAGAGTATGACGACCGTGCGGATGAAGGTGGCGAAGTCGGAATTGACGTTCTCGATGCCGACCTTGGCGAAGATCGCGGTCAACGCCGCGAAGGCGGCAGAAAGCAGCGCCCACAGCTGCCAGGATCCGAGCAACGTCCTCATGCCGTGTTCCCCTCGATGCGGACCTGCCGCGACGCAATCCTCACGGCCCCCGACAGACCATCGGATGAGGGATGTCCGGCACCCGACGCCCCCCCCTGAGCGTCGCCGTTCCAACGCTCGCCGTGTGGTTCCTAATTCGCCCTGGACGGCCATTGCCGATGCAGGTCGTCGATGACGAAAGCATGCTCGTGCCGGCCCTGACCGATCCCCCGCACGTGGGGGTGGGACGGGTCGAGGTCCGCGTGGGCATGTGCGACGACGTCCGGGTCGGATGCAGGCCAAAGCATGGCCGCCGCCGCGACGCCCGCGACGGTCAGGGCGCCGAGTGCCGCCAGGGTCGCGGGCATCCCGACGGCAGCGCCGAGGCAGCCCGCCAGCGGGTAAGTGAGGAGCCACGACGCGTGCGAGAGCGCGAACTGGGCGGCGGAGTAGCCGATCCCAAGGACGAGCCAGGTCCCGAGCAGTACGGGCCAGCCGATGGCCCCGCACCAGGTCAGGGCAGCGACCCCGACGAGGACGACTCCGAGGAAGGCGGCGGACGGCAGCATCACACCCCTGTCGGACAGGCGGTCCAGGACCCGCGGTAGGACCAGGGCGGCGGCCATCGAGCCCGCGCCGAAGGGTCCAAGGGCAAGGGCGACGTCGTGCTGGGGGCGTCCGAGCAGGGCCTGGACGATTACCACGGTATTGACGATGACCATGGCGCCGGCCGCCGCGACGGCGAAATTCAGGGCGAGCAACCCGCGCAGGCGCGGTGTCGCCAGGAAGATCCGCCATGCCCAGTTGGCACTCGATACGGAGACGCCTAAGCCTCAGTGACGGGCCGGGCACCGAGCACAGAAAAGGCGACAGGCGCGTCAGGTCCGCGGGACCTCTGCTCTCCGTCACCAACACTCGATAACTGATAAATGGTCTCATCGGATTTCAACCAAGAGATCTACGCAAATCTTGGACGAATGCCTTCGCGAGCGCCGGCGCCTCGGCCACCACCTCTTCGTAGAACTTGGTCCCCACGGGGCCTGCCTGGGAATAATCCGGGGTCAACTCACCGATTGTCGCCGCGATCTCTGCGAAAACCTCTTCCCGTTCAGGTGCTGAAAGTTTTTGCATGAGAAGGGTCATCATGGCGATGGTCGATGTTCTCAGAACCGCAAGCATCGCCGTTGTCGTCACGGCAAAATGGTGCGTTTGTAGATCATTCATTGAAAACACCTTGCATAGTCAAGCATCATTACTCAGGCATCACTTCATGAGGTGCTTGAAGTATTGGAGAAACAATACGGCCAGAGGCAATCCGATACAGATCGCTATCATCATTCGATCCGCGGCTTTGCGGACGTATGGCCTGACCCGTCGCTTGCGCCGAGGATTTGGCGCCCACTCGCTCTGCAGCCGCGCCGATTTCTTGCTCATGCCGGATGCTCGCCGTCACACGGGCAGGCGCGCGGCCTCGGCCGAAAGCGCCTCGTCCTCGACCTGGACGGTGACGTGCTCGATGCCGTGTCGCTCCTTCACCAGACGCCGGACCGCGCGGATGAGGTCGGGTCCGGCGGCGACGTCGTCCATGACCACGTGGCCGCTCATCGCGTCGAAGCCGGAGGTCAGCGTCCAGGCATGAAGGTCGTAGGCGCGCCGCACGCCAGGCATCGCCTCGATCTCCGTTCGTAGCGCGGCAAGATCGACACCCAGAGGCGTTCCCTCCAGCAGGATGTGAAGCGCCTCGCTCAACAGGCGCCAGGTGCGCGGCACGATGAACAGGCCGATGCCGGCGCCGACCAGCGGATCGACCCATCGCCAGCCCGTCGCCATCACCACGAGGGCCGCGGCGATGACGCCGACCGAACCCAGCATGTCGGAGAAGACCTCGAAGTAGGCGCCCTTGACGTTGAGGCTTTCCGACGATCCGCCCGCGAGGAGTCTCATGCTGGCGAGGTTCACCCCGAGGCCGACGAACGCGACCAGCATCATCGGCCAGCCGAGGATCTCGGTCGGCTCGAAGAAGCGCCGGTAGGCCTCGTACAGGATGTAGGCCGTCACCCCGAGCAGCACGACGGCGTTGGCGAGGGCCGCCAGGATCTCGAAGCGCATGTAGCCGAAGCTCTTGCCCGGCGACGGCGCCTTGGCCGCGTAGTGGATGGCGAGCAGCGACAGCGCGAGGCCGCCGGCATCCGTGACCATGTGGGCGGCATCGGCCAGCAGCGCGAGGCTGCCGGTGAGCAGGCCGCCGACGACCTCCGCGGCCATGTAGGTCAGCGTCAGGGCGAGCGCCCAGGCTAGGCGCCCCTTGTTCCTGCCCGCCGCCGAGCCCGCGGGTATGCCGCCGCCGTGCGAATGCCCGTGGCCGCCGCCGTGCGCGTGTCCGTGTCCCATGTCGCTCCCAGTCTTTCGTTGCCGTCCCGGACCGGCCGCCTCAGGGGCCGGAGGAGCCGATGAGCTCGGCCACGTGCGCGCCGGCGGGGTGTCCGGTCGCGGCGAGGTGGGCGGCCGAGCAGGCCGCGTAGCCGGGACCGAACGCCGCCATGACGAGCTCGTGCCGCCCGTCCGGAGCCTCGCGGCTGGCCAGGAGAGCCCGACCGCCGGGCCAGAGCTCGGAATCGGCCGATGGCCCCGGTGTCGGCTCGCCGTAGCGGCGCACCCCTTCGTCGTGGATGGCGCGGCGCACGCGCGCGAGTTCCTCGCCCGCCAGGGGGAGCCCCACCCAGACGACCTCCTGCAGACCCTCCTCGCGGCAGACCACCAGCACGACCTCGGCCGTTGCCGACCCGACGGCCGGCCGCCAGCCACGCGGGTAGTACAGCGCGGTCAGGTTGGCCTCGCGGTCGGCCTTGAGCGGGCGCGGCACGTCGGCGACGGGCCCCCACGCGAGGCCGAACGGAGCCTCGCCGACGCCTCCGTCCGCGCCCGGAGCCGCACCCGTCAGCGCGAGGAAGGCGAAAGGAGCCGCCAACCAGGTTGGGACGCGTCGCATCTCGTCTACTCCGCCGCCTTGAGGTGTCGTGGCCCCGGCTCCCGCGGCCGCTCCGCGACCTTCGGGACGACAACCTTGCCGAACCGGGCGTACAGGGCCGGCAGCACGATCAGGGTCAGCAGGGTGGCGCTGATCAGGCCACCGATGACCACGGTGGCGAGCGGCCGCTGGATCTCGGCGCCGGTCTCGGTGGCGATGGCCATGGGCACGAAGCCGAGCGAGGCGACCAGCGCCGTCATCGCCACCGGCCGCAACCGGGTCATGGCGCCCTCCAGGATGGCCTCGCGCTTCGGCCGGCCCTCCGCCACGAGCTGCTTGATGAAGGTCAGCATGACGAGGCCGTTGAGGACCGCAACGCCCGAGAGCGCGATGAACCCGACCGCCGCCGGTACCGAGACCGGCATGCCGCGCAGCCAAAGCGCGAAGATGCCCCCGGTGAGGGCAAGCGGCACCGCGCTGAACACCAGTAGCGCGTCCCGCGGCGAGCCCAGGGCCGAGTACAGCAACAGGAAGATCAGGAAGAAGCAGACCGGTACCACCACCATCAGCCGCCGCTTGGCCGAGGCGAGGTTCTCGAACTGCCCGCCCCAGGTGAGGTAGGAACCTGGCGGCAGCTGCACCTGGCTTCCAACCTTCGCCTGCGCCTCCGCGACGAGCGAGCCGATGTCCCGCCCGCGCACGTTGGCCGTGACCACGACCCGCCGCTTGCCGTTCTCGCGCGAGATCTGGTTCGGTCCCTCGGTGACCGAAAAGCTCGCCACCTGCTTGAGCAGGACCGAGCTCGCCCGGCCGTTCGGGCCCGCCGGCAGCGGCACCGGGATGTTCTCCAGGGCCTCCCGGTCCTCGCGGACCTTGTCGGTCAGGCGCACGACGATGGGGAAGCGACGGTCGCCCTCGAACACGACGCCGGCGTCCCGTCCCCCGATGGCCGCGCCGATGACCTCCTGGATCGCCCCGGTGCTCAGGCCGTAGCGCGCCGCCTCGGCCTTGTTGATCTTGATCTCCAGGAACGGCAGGCCCGCCGTCTGCTCGACCTTGACGTCCTCGGCGCCGTCGATGCCCTTCAGGACCGCCGCGACCTGGTTGGCCGCCTTCAGCATCGGCTCGAACTCGTCGCCGAACACCTTCACGGCGAGGTCGCCCCGGGTGCCGGCGAGCAGCTCGTTGAAGCGCAGCTGGATCGGCTGGGAGAACTCGTAGACGTTGCCGGCGAGCGCCCCGACCGCCTTCTCGATCTGCTCCTGCAACTCGGCCTTGGACAGGCTCGGCTCGGGCCACTCCTCCTGGGGTTTCAGGATGACGAAGGTGTCTGAGGAGTTCGGCGGCATCGGGTCGGAGGCGACCTCGGCGGTGCCGGTCTTCGAGAAGACGTAGGCCACCTGCGGGAATTTCGAGACCACCTTCTCGACCTTGAGCTGCATCGCCTGCGACTGGGTGAGGGAGGTCGATGGGATTCGGGTGGCGTTGAGGGCGATGCTCTTCTCGTCGAGCTGCGGGATGAACTCGGTCCCGAGGCGGGTGAACAGGATGCCCGCCCCGACGAGCAGCAGGAGCGCCGCGCCGACGAAGACGAACGGCGCCCGGACCGCCGCGCCGAGCACCGGGCGGTAAGCGGCCTTGAGCGCCCGGATGATGAGGTTGTCCTTCTCCGTGACCTTGCCGGTGATGACGATGGCGATGAGCGCCGGCACGAAGGTCAGCGACAGCACGAAGGCCGCCACGAGCGCGATGATCACGGTCAGCGCCATCGGCTCGAACATCTTGCCCTCGACCCCCGTGAAGGTCAGGAGCGGGACGTAGACCAAGATGATGATCGCCTGCCCGTAGAGCGACGGCTTGATCATCTCCTCGGCTGAGGCGCGGACCGTCTGGAGGCGCTCCTCGGTGTCGAGCCCCCTGCCCAGCTCCTGCTGCTTCTCTGCGAGGTGGCGCAGGGCGTTCTCGGTGATGATCACCGCCCCGTCGACGATCAGCCCGAAATCGAGGGCGCCGAGGCTCATCAAGTTGGCCGAGATCTTCGCCTCGACCATGCCGGTCATGGTCATCAGCATGGCGACCGGGATGACCAGGGCCGTGATGATGGCGGCCCGGATGTTGCCGAGCAGCAGGAACAGGATGACGATGACGAGAGCCGCGCCCTCGGACAGGTTCTTCACCACCGTCTTCACGGTCGCCTCGACGAGCCGGGTCCGGTCGAGGACGGTCTGGACCTCGACGCCGGGCGGCAGGCTCTTGCGGATCTGTTCCATGCGCGCGTCGACCGCGGCAGCCACCGTGCGGCTGTTCTCGCCGATCAGCATCAGGGCGGTGCCGACGACGACCTCCTGGCCGTCCTCGCTGCCCGAGCCCGTGCGCAGGTCGCGCCCGATGCGGACCTCGGCGATGTCCTTGATCCGCACCGGCACGCCGCCCCGGGTGGCGACGACCACGTCGCCGATCTCGTCCATGCTCTCCAGGCGGCCGGCGGCGCGCACGACGTAGCCCTCGCCGTTGTCCTCCAGGTAGCGGGCGCCCTGGTTGGCGTTGTTGGCCTCCAGCGCCCGGGCGACGTCCGAGAAGGACAGGTCGAGGGACGCGAGCCGCGTCGGGTCGGGCTGGACGTGGTACTGCTTCTCGAAGCCGCCGATGCCGTCGACCCCGGCCACGCCGGACACGGTCTTGACTAGGGGGCGGATGATCCAGTCCTGGACGGTGCGCAGGTAGGCGGTCTGCTCCAGCTCGGTCTTCAGGCGCTGGCCCTCGGGGGTCAGGTAGCTGCCATCGGGCTGCCAGCCGGGCTTGCCCGCCTTCGAGACCGTGCGCTCGCCGGGCTTCGCGTAATGGATCGACCACATGTAGATCTCGCCCAGCCCGGTCGAGATCGGCCCCATGCTGGGCTCGGTGCCGGGCGGCAGGTCCCGCCTCACCTGCGCGAGGCGCTCGGCGACCTGCTGGCGGGCGAAGTAGATGTCGAGCTTCTCCGCGAAGACCGCGGTGACCTGCGAGAAGCCGTTGCGCGAGAGCGAGCGGGTGTATTCGAGCCCCTTGATGCCCGCGAGCGCGGTCTCGACCGGGTAGGTGACCTGCTTCTCGATGTCGACGGGCGAGAGCGACGGCGCCGTCGTGTTGATCTGCACCTGGTTGTTGGTGATGTCGGGCACCGCGTCTATCGGCAGCTTGGTGACCGAGTAGCCGCCGAAGCCGGCGGCCAGCAGCGACAGGAGCAGAACCAGCCAGCGCTGGTGCACGGAGAAGTCGAGGATGCGGCTGATCATGTCGGGCTTCCTCAATGGTCGTGGTCGGCTTCGCTCTTCCCGAGCTCGGCCTTGAGGAGGAAGGTGTTGGCCACCGCGATGGTCTCGCCGGGCTTGAGGCCCGAGACGACCTCGAAGCCGTCGTCGTCGGAGCGCCCGAGCTCGACCTCGCGCTTTTCGAAGCCCTCGTCCGTGCGCACGAAGACGACGCGCTTGCCCTCGACGGTCTGGAGCGCCGACTTGGCGACCCGCACCGGCACTTGGTCCGTCGCGGTCTCGACCTCGGCGGTGACGTAGGTGCCGGGCCTCCAGGCCATGTCCTTGTTGGGCAGCGAGACCACGACCCGGGCGGACCGGGTGTCGGCGTTCAGCAGCGGGCTGACGAACACCACCTTGCCCTGCTCGCTGCGGCCGCCGCGGTTCACGGTGACCCGCGCGCCCTCCCGGACCTCGGCGAGGTCGGAGGTGGGGACCGCGAGCTCGATCCAGACGGTCGAGAGGTCGGCGACGGTGTAGACGTCGGCAGGGTCGCCCTCCTTGCCCACCGCCGTGCCGACATCGACCTTGCGCTCCACGATGCGGCCGGCGATGGGCGCCCGCAGCTCGTACTGGCGCAGCGTCGAGGCGTTCGGCGTCGCCTCGTCGCGTTTCTGCGCGGCGGCGACCTCGGCGGCGTTCAGGCCCAGCGCCGAGAGCTTCTGGCGGGCGAGGTCGACGCGCAGCTGGTTCTCCTGGAACACGGCCTTGGCGTTGTCGAACGCCGCCTGGGATGCCGCCGCCGACGCCAAGAGTTTCTGCTGGCGCTCGAAGTTGATCTTCTGGAGGTCGGACTGGACCATCGCGGTGAGGTACTCGCTCTTGGCGTCGGCGACTTCCCGGCTGTCGAGGAGGGCGACCACCTCGCCCTTCCTGACGTCGTCGCCCAGGCGCTTGCGCATCTCGGACACCGTGCCGACGACGCGGGCGGGGACGCGGGCGATCCGGTCGGTATCGGGCGTGATGGTGCCGGGCACCAGGACGTGTCGCGAGAGCGTCCCGCCCTCGGCCTTGGCGACGCCGATGTCCTGCCCCTCGACCTGCTCGGCCGTCATCTTGACGTGGCCTTCCTCGCCCTCCGCCTCGGAATGCTCGTGCTCGCCGTGAGCGTGGGCTCCCTCGGCCTTCGGCGCGGCGGCCTTGCCGTGGTCGTGGCCGTCGCCTTCGGCATGGTCGGCCTCATCCTTCGGCGCCTTCCCGCCAGGGGGCGGGCCGGCGGCGAAGGTGAGGATGGCCGGCGGCAGCCCGGCCGATGTCAGGAGGCCGCGGACGAACGCGGATATGGCGGGGACGGCGGCGCCGACGACGATGCCGGCGGCCACGAGGACCGCGGTGATGAGGATGCGCATGAGACCTGCTCGGCCGGGATCGGGCGCCGTTCGGACGGACGCGGCAGTCCCGCTTCTGTGGCGTGAGGAGTGGCCCGGAGCGCGGGCTCCGGGTTCGGGACGCGCCTCTGCGGCGTCACCTCAGGCGCGGGGGGGCCTCGGCAGGCGGTCCGGCGAGACGGAGGAAACCGTCTGGCTCAAATGCGCATAGGCCAGCCGGGCGACCCCGAAGACCGGCTCCGAGAAGTCCGCCACGGCGGGTGCCGCCTGGTGGCAGCCACAATGGAGGTGGCAGGCCATGCCGGGGTCGGTCGCGCCGGTGTCGGGCGCGGCCTCAATGCTCGCGATCTCCGTGACGTGCCTGCCGCCGCCATCGTGGTACGCGACGTCGGCGGCGAGGCCGGCGGCGGGCGCGACGAGGGACAGGGCGAGCGCGAGCAGGCGTGCGGCGAACGCCCACCATCCCCGTGCCGCCCACCTGCGGCTATGCCCGCGTCCTGAACCCATCTCCGGCCTTATGCGCGATTTATCCCGGATCGGACAAGGCATCGTCCTGGCCTCTTGAACCCGGTCTGAACAGATTTTGTGGCCGCCATGCAAGGTCAGCCGCGGTCACGACGCGAAAGCGGCCAAGCCGTTTCTCGCTCGGCCGAGACGAATACCGGGCGAGGAAAATCCGGGAACGGTTTCGCGGGGGGCCGCATTCCCGGCCGACCGCGAAACATGGAGATCCTTGGATGAAGATCATGTTCGCCGCCGCCGCCGCGGCCGCCCTGGCCCTCGCGCCGGTCGGTGCGCTCGCCCAGCACGTGGACGTCGGCCCCGGCGGAGTCGGGGTTCACGGCGACGGCCACCGCCGCGATGTCGACCATACGCACACCACCGTCGAGGAGAACCATCGCGACCGGCCGGTCGTGCACGAACATCATGACGACCATCACGAGAAGACCGTCGTGGAAGAGCACCGCCACTGAGCGGCTGACATCGCGACGGGGCCGGGCCGGGGGCAGCGACGTCCGGCCCGGCCCCTCGCATTTCGAGGACGTCGGCGAACCTGGGGTGACGGCTTCCTGAACGACGGTCTCAGAACCTGTTCAACGGCCGCCGCGCAAACCGCCGCAATAGGAATCCCCGGAGGAGACAGCGATGCGACGGCACCTAGCAGGCTTGATGGCGGCGGCCATCCTCCTCGCGCCGGCCGCGGCCTCGGCCCAGTATTACGAGCGCGGCTACGGCTACGGCGAGCGGCGGCCGCACGACCATGTCGATGTCTACCGCCACGGCAACCATGACGACGTCGTGGTCCGGCACCATCACCCGCGCCGCGAGGATTACGGGCCGGGCCGGTTCGAGCGGCACCATCACCATCACGACTTCGACGACTGAGGTCGCCGCCTGGCGTCGAGAAGAGGTCGCCCGCACCGGCTCGCGCCGGTGCGGGCGCATCACGACGCGCGAGGGGTCGGCGCATCGTGAACGACGTGCCGAGCAGGCTCAGCGAGCGCGTAGCCGATCACCGCGGCCAGGAGCGCGAAGACGACGAGCAGGGGCAGCATCCGCATGTCCGCGCCTCCCGCCCCCGCGGCCTGCCCGGCGAGCTCACTTCTTGCCGGGCTTGTCGTGGCTGTGCCCGTGGGCATGCCCGTCGTTGTCCGAATGCGCCGGCTTGCCGTCGGGCCGCTTCTCACGGGCCTCGCTGACGCGCGGGTCGTCGCGATGGGCCGGGCCGCCCGACACGCCACCGGTGTTCGGGACGGCGCGCTCGGGGTTCGAGGCATTGCCGTGGCTGTCCACGGCGAAGGCGGACCCCGTGGCCGCGGCCAGCATCCCGGCGGCGAGGACGGCGGCGAGCGTGCGCTTCATCTGTCGGTCTCCTGTTCGGCGCCGACCGCGTCGGCCGCTTCGAAGTCCGAGATAGCCAAGCCGTTTGTCTCCGGGACGCCGCGTTCGTGACGAAGTGTGTCAGCCGCCGCGCCCAGCCCGGGGCACGCGGATCTCGGCCCGCAATCCGCCCTCCGGCCTCGTGGTCAGGATGAGCGTGCCTCCCTCCGCTTCCACGGCCCGCCGCGCGATGGTCAGGCCGAGTCCGGTCCCGCCGGTGTTTCGGTTGCGCGACCCCTCCAGGCGGGTGAAGGGCTCGAAGGCGCAGGCGACGTCGCATGCCGGGATGCCGGGCCCGTCGTCGTCGATGCGCAAGACCAGCGCTGTCTCTTCGGCCGCCAGGGCGATGCGCACCCGCGCGCCGTAGCGCACGCCGTTGTCCACGAGGTTCTCCAGCGCCCGCCGGAAGGCGACTGGGCGCACCGTCGCCAGGGCCCGGCCGGGTCCTCCGTATGCGACCGCCCGGCCGGCATCCGCGGAGGCGTCGGCGACCCCCATCAAAATGCTCGCGACGTTGGTGACCTGCCGCGGCTCCGGGTCGGCGTCGCCCCCCAGGTAGGCCAGCGTCGCGTCGACCATCGCCTGCATGTCGTCGAGGTCGGAGGCCATGGCGCGGCGCCCGGCCGGGTCCTCGACGTGGTCGAGGCGCAGGCGGAGCCGGGTGATGGGCGTTCGCAGGTCGTGGGACACGGCGGCGAGCGCCTGCGTCCGCTCGCCGACCAGCCGGTGGATGCGCTCCTGCATCGCGTTGAGGGCACGGCCGATCCCTCGGGTCTCGTCGGGACCAATCTCGGGAACCCGGACGGGGGCGCCGTGGCCGATCCGTCCGGTGGCCCGGGTCAGCTCCCGCAAGGGGCCGGCGATCCGATGCATCAAGACGACCGCGGCCACCCCGACGAGGATGGCCATGGCGGTGGCGAGCGAGGCCCAGGGCGCGACGGGGACGAGGCTCGGGGCGTGCGCGGACCGGAAGGTCAGCGCGCTCCCGTCCGGAAGCGGGATGATCCCGCGCAGGTCCTGCCGGTGGAGCGGCTCGTCCGGCGCCTCCAGGTTCAGGGCGAGCCCCGCCCCGAGGACCGGTTCGAGGGCGAGGAGGCGGTCGCGCAGGTCCCGGAGCGCGGGATCGGTCGCCCCCGGGGGGCGAGCCGGCGCTGGGGCGTCCCAGCCGATCTCGAAATGGTTCGACGAGAGGGCCTCGGCCTCGTCAGCCCGCTCCTCCGGCGGGCGCCGCGACACGGCCTCGCGCGCGATGACGAGTTGGCGGGCGACCTCGGTGGCGAAGGCCTCGTCGGCGGCGGCCGCCGCCGAGAGGCGGTAGATCGCCAGCGCGCCGCCATGGACGAGGAGCACGGCCAGGAGCAGGACGACGACGGTGCGCCCCTCCAGGCTGCGGGCGAGGCCGAGGACGCCCCTCATGCCCGCTCGACCTTGGCGGCCAGCATGTAGCCGGTGCCCCGCACCGTCTTGATGACGGCGGCCGTCCCCGCGGGCGGTTCGAGCTTGCGCCGCAGCCGGCTGACCAGGGTGTCGACGCTGCGGTCCGACGGCGCGGAGAGGCGCCCGCGGCCCATCTCCAGGATCTGCTCGCGGCCGAGCACCCGGCCCGGGTGTTCCAGGAACACCAGCAGCAGGTCGTGCTCGGCGCCCGACAGGTCGACGGCGGCGCCTTCGGGATCGGTCAGGGCGCGGCTGCGCAGGTCGAGCCGCCAGCCGGCGAAGGCGAGGGATTCCGGCCGCGACGCCGCGCTCGGCACCGGCGCGAGCGCCGACCGGCGGAGCACCGCCCGGATCCGGGCGAGGAGTTCTGGGCGTCCGAACGGCTTGGCGACGTAGTCGTCGGCGCCCAGTTCCAGGCCGAGCACCCGGTCCGCCTCCTCGTTGCGGGCGCTCAGCATGATGACCGGGACGGTGCCCTTCGCCCGCAGGGCCCTGAGCAGGTCGAACCCGGACGCGCCCGGCAGCATGACGTCGAGGAGGACGAGGTCAACCGGCGTGTCGGGCAGGAGCGACCACATCTCGGCGCCGCCGCGGCAGCCCGTGACCCGGAAGCCGCTCTCCCGCAGGATGCGGCCGACGAGCACGCGCATGCCGTCGTCGTCCTCGACGAGCAGGATGTGGGCCTCGTCCGGGAGGGACCTGGTTTCGCCCGCGGCAAGCATTCCGGATACAGCCTAGCCGATCATCCCGTCGAGCAGGAGCAGCAGCAGGAAGCCCGCGAAGAACATCGCCGTCACCCAGGGGCGGTCCTCGGTCTCGTGCGCCTCGATGAGGAGTTCCTCGGTCACGAGGTACAGCAAGGCGATCAGGCCGAAGGAGAGGAAGCCGGCCTGGACGGCGGCGGGCAGCGAGCCGACGGGCCCGCCGAGCAGGGCTCCGAGCGGGAGCAGCAGCACGAGGGCGGCCGTCAGGCCGACCACCTTGCCCTTCGACGCGCCGCCCTCGCCGAGTTCGTTCGCCACGGTTAGTCCCAGGAACAGCACCTCGATGGTCAGCGCGACGGTGAGCAGGATGCCGGCCTTCGCCCCGGCCGCGAAGGCGATGCCGAGGACGAGGCCGTCCACCAGGATGTCGATGCCGGTGACCGACATCAGCCCGGCCGGCCCCTTCACCCGCTTCTCCAGGATACGGACGAGGAGCATCGCGGCGACGCCGAGCGCGCCCCCGACCAGCATGGCCCAGGGCGATCCGGCATGCTTGACGTCGGGCAGGATCTCGCCCGCGGCCGCCGCGAAGACGACGCCCGCGGCGAAGTGCTGGATGGCGCTGACCAGGACGGGGCCCGGCCGCAGGTTGACCGCCACCGCCGCGCCGACGACGGCGGCCGCGGCGGGGATCAGGGTATAGGACCAGGCTTGCATGCCGCGCTCAGACCACGTGGTCCGGAGCCAGGGCGCAGGCGGTGGCCTCGCTCGTCTCCACCTGGAGGGTCGTGTGGCTGATGCCGAACCGCTCCCTGATGCCGGTGGCCGCCGCCATCAGGAAGGCGTCGTCGGGACGGCCGCCGGGCATGAGGAGGTGCGCCGTGAGGCAGGTGTCCGTGGTGCTCATCGCCCAGATGTGCAGGTCGTGCAGGGCCGCGACGCCGGGCAGCCCTTCGAGGTGGCGGCGTACGGCGACCGGGTCGATGCCCGGCGGGACGGCGGCGAGGGACAGCGTAAGACTGTCTCGCAGGAGCCCCCACGTGCTCCAGACGATGACGGCCACGATGGCGAGGCTCACCACCGGATCGAGCCACGTCCATCCGGTGTAGAGGATGACGAGGCCGGCGATGACCACCCCGGCCGAGACGGCGGCGTCGGCCGCCATGTGCAGGAACGCCCCGCGGATGTTGATGTCGCCCTTGGCCCCGGAGGCGAACAGCCACGCGGTGATGCCGTTCACCAGGATGCCGATTGCGGCCACGACCATCACGGTCTTGCCTGCGACCGGGACGGGCTCACCGAACCTCTGGATCGCCTCCCACGCGATGGCGCCGACGGCGACCAGCAGGAACACGGCGTTGAAAAGGGCCGCCAGGATCGACGAGGCCTTCATCCCATAGGTAAACCGCGCGCTCGGGGCCCGCCTGGCCAGCACCGTCGCGATCCAGGCCACGATGAGGCCGAGCACGTCCGAGAGGTTGTGGCCGGCATCGGCGAGCAGGGCCACCGAGTTCGCCAGGACCCCGTAGGTCGCCTCGACGGCCACGAAGCCGACGTTGAGCGCGATGCCGATGGCGAATGCCGTCCCGAAGCTTGCGGGGGCATGGCTGTGCCCTGGCCCATGGGAATGCCCGGCATGGTCGTGACCCGCCTCGCCGTCGTGGTCATGCGATCCGTGATCATGTCCTGCGCGTGCGTCGTGTGATGTCATGGTCGTCCCTGTATCCGTCTTGGTCTGTACGCGGATCGGTGCGCGCCTTATCCGGACGCCGCGGTTCGCGTCGTGACGGCGCCTTCGCGATACTCCGCCCAGGCCTGCCGCAGGATCTGCACCGACGAGGTCAGGAAGATGCCGGCCATCACCGCCGCGACGGCGAGGTCGGGCCAGGCCGACGCGGAACCCCAGACACCGAGCGCAGCCACCATCACCACGACGTTGCCGATGGCGTCGTTGCGCGAGCACAGCCAGACCGAGCGCACGTTGGCGTCGCCGTCCTTGTAGGGGCGCAGCAGCAGTACCGAGCCGAGGTTGGCTGCCAGGGCCATCAGCCCGATGACGCCCATGACCTCGGCCTTGGGCACCCCGAGCACCAGGACGTGGTAGGCAGTCGAGCCAAAGACCCAGACTGCCATCACGCTGAGGGACAGCCCCTTGGCGAGCGCCGCCGTGGCCCGAGCCCTGAGGGACGCTCCGATGACCGCGAGGCTCAGGCCGTAGGTGACCGTGTCGCCCAGGAAGTCGAGGGCGTCGGCCTGGAGCGCCTGCGAGCCGGCAAGGTGCCCGGCGGCCATCTCGGTCAGGAACATGGCGCCGTTGACGGCGATGACCGTCCACAGCACGCGCTTGTAGCGCGGGTCGACCCCGTCGAAGACGGGCACGCCCCCAGAGCAGCCGCAGGCATCCCCCGTGCCGCAATCGCCCCCCGCGACGACCTGCGGCGGCGCCGCCGGATGCGCACGTTCCGCCCTCGATGCCTGACAGCCAACGGTCGAGCCGCAGCACTCCTTGGCCATGACGCCTCCTTTCCAAGTCGTGGACGACTGCCTACTTCCTCCAGCGACTAGAGGAGCAAGCGGAAAAATGGAGCTGTCGATAGGCGAGCTGTCGCGGCGTACCGGCGTGCTCGCCACGACCATCCGCTACTACGAGACGGCCGACTTGATGCCGCCGCCGCCGCGGACGGAAGGCGGCCGCCGCCGCTATGGGCGGGCTGACATCGAGCGCCTGGCCTTCATCCGCCACGCGCGCGAGCTCGGCTTCGAGGTGGACGCCATCCGTGAGTTACTGGCGCTGGCCGCCCAGCCCGACCGCTCCTGCGCCGAGGTCGACAAGATCGCCCGGCGTCACATGGCCGAGGTCGAGCGCCGCATCGAGCGGCTCATGGCCCTGAAGGGCGAGCTCGCCCGCATGACCGACGCGTGCGGCCAAGGCCGGGTCGGCGAGTGCCGTGTCATCGAGGTCCTCTCGGACCATGCCTGCTGCGAGGATGAGGGCCACCGCGCTACCCGGAGCCGGCGTCCCACAAGGCCGGAAGCGAAGCAGGGAGCCCGGCCCCGGAGCGCATCGTCGTCGACATTCGATCAGGAAGACGACATGATATTTCGGGAGGGCCGGGCTCAGCCGTGATTGGGACTTCCGAACATTCGAGGTTTGAAGCAACCGAATGCCAGGACCGCTTCCTGTAACCGCTCTGGTTCGCGGCCGGAGCGGACCGACGGTGGGGGCCTCTGGGTCTACCGAGGATGCAGGCGTCGGATGGGTGCTCCGAAGCTCACTCGGCGGGGTCGATCATATCGAGCACCGGGCATCCAGGAGCCGCCCCACCGGGGCACTGCTCGATGGTTTCGGCCAGGAGACGTTCGAGCCTTGACAGGTCCGCGATCTTCGCACGCACCCGGTCAAGGTGGTGCCTCGCGATCCCCTGTCCCTCGCGGCAGGTTGCCTTACCAGGCCGACGCAGTTCGAGCAGCGCCCGAACCTCGTTCGGCGTGAAGCCAAGTTCGCGTCCGCGACGGATGAAGGCCAGGGTGCGCTCGTGCTCGACGCCGTAGGACCGATGGCCACCCTCGGTGCGCGGGGGCGAAGGGAGTAGGCCGACCTTCTCGAAGTACCGGATGTTCTCGATGTTGACGCCGGTCCGCAGCGACAATTGACCGATGGTCAGGGCCCCGCTTCGCGCCCCCTTAGCCGTACCCATGAAGATCGCCCTTGATCCTGTAGTGGCTACAGGATGCAGGGTAGCCGAGGATCACGATGGATACGAGACATGACCCTCGATCAGACACCGCCTGCCGAACGACCCGTCCACGAACCGGCCGCGGTCAGCGTTGGCAGCATCGCTGCGCTCGGCGCCATCACGGGGCTCGGTGCCCTGGCGGCATCGTCGTGCTGCGTGCTGCCCATAGTCTTGGGCGGCCTCGGGATCGGTGCTGGGGTCTTCACGGTCCTCGGCGTGCTCGCCTCTCTTCGCACGCCGCTGATGCTCGTCAGCGTCCTGGCGGTCATCGCCGGCTGGTTCTTCTACGCGCGGCGGCGACGGGCTGCTTGCGGGCCGGATGGATCATGCCCAGCTCCGCGTCGGTCATCCGCCCCCCTGGTGCTTCTCAGCCTCGCCACGCTGTTCATCGCCGCCGCTGCGGCCGGGAGCTACTTTGAGCCCGCCCTGATCAAGATGCTGCGGACAGCCTGATGAAGCTGATCTCGATCCTGACCTGTCCGCATTGTGGGCACCGGGCTTCGGAAACGATGCCGACCGACGCCTGCCAGTTCTTCTACGAATGCCCTGGCTGCGGCACTCTGCTCCGCCCGAAGAAGGGCGATTGCTGTGTATTCTGCTCGTACGGCGATGTCCCGTGCCCGCCGATCCAGGAAGCTCAGGAACGAAATGAACCGGCGAGCTGCTGCAAGGGCTGAGCAGCCATACTGTTTAGCTCCATCACGCCCACCCGGTGAGTGGCGCTGCGCCAAAACCGAGGTCGGCTTGCGCAAACCCATCCGAACGCCGTGCGGGTCGCCTGATGCAAAGCGTCCCAGTCTGGCGCGCTAAGGACAAAAACACTGCCGGCGCAGCAGCCAGAAACCTGCCCAGAATCGTAGGATTGTGAACGTGGCGCACGCGCGCCCCATGGCAGCCAGCGGCGGCGCGACTATCGACGGATGCCGCGCGTGCACGAACCGCAGCCTGCGCACCTCGTCCTCGGCGTAAACCCGAAGGCCCGACACCGACCGGGTCGGTGTCGGGATCAGGCCCGTCCGCACGTAGTAGCGGATCATCTTGGGCGAGATCCCGCAGGCGCGTGCCACCTCCCCGATCCTCATCGCCCCACTCCTAGTTCCGTCGAGGCACGTCGGCGCACCCGGATGAGTCTGGACGCCGCGACCGACCCGGCCCCGCGACCGCTTCGCTCGGCTCGAACGCCGGTGTGATCCGGAGCGTGCTCGCATCGCCGCCGGCCGAGCCGCGCCGGACGGCCTTAGGGCACGCGACGTCGCCGTGGCCGGAAGCACCGACGGTGGAGCCCCGAGGGCCGCGGTCGCCTTCGCTACCGGGGGCGGCCGCGCCAGGACCTCGTATGGTGCGGGCCCCGGGAGGCGGAGCGGGGGGAGGCCGCGGTCGGGGAACGGCACAGGTTGGGCGCCCGTCGGCTAGGCCGCCTCCCGTGCCGAAACCGACCTCGTGATGCCTGGCTGAACGGCAGCCGGAAGGTCGACGGCCCGCGTGACCTCGGCGAAGCGCGCCGCCGCGTCCGACCAATCCTGGGCGAAATCGAACAGCTCCCTGAGGGCGGGCGCGATCTCCTTGTAGGCCGCGAGCGCCGCCACCAGGGCGCCGAGCGTGAGGCGGCCTTGCACGACGAGATAGCCGCCGATCAGGAAGAAGAAGAACGGCGTGAGGTTGGACGTGTAATTGTACAGGCTCTTGATGCCGCCCTTCATGTCGTTGATGGCGACGCGGAGCCGCTCAAGCTCCTCGACGTGCGCCATGTGGCGCCGCAACGACGAGGCGGATGCATCGCGCTCCGCCGCGGAAGGGGCGAGGCCCGGACGCCCGGCGACCTCGGGCGTGGTGACGAGGGCGCCCAGCGTCCGCGTGGCGAGGACGCGCTGCCGGACCTTCGCGTTCAGACGCCTTTGGAGGCGCGGCAGGACCGTAAGCTGCACCGGCAGCATGATCAGCGCGGCGAAGGCAAGGGCGACGTCCTGGAGCAGGAGGAAGGCGACGCTCGTGACCAGCACGCCCCCCTGCACGATGGGGACCGCGACGAGGCTGCCGCCGAAGTAGCCGATGGGCTCGACTTCCTGGACCGCCACGGCGGAGAGCGTCGTGCGGCGTTCGACCGAGCGCTCCGTCCGCACGCGCCGCAGGACGGCCAGGCGCAGGCGTCGCACGACCCGCTCGTTGACGCGTCCGCGGACCCGGTTCGCCGCGTACTTCAGGAGGCCGTTCACGGTGAGGACGGCGAGGTAGCCGGCGCACAGGGCGAACAGGAGTTCCGTGCGGCCGAGGGGGAGTCCCAGGAACGTCATGCCGGGATGCCCGTCGCCCCGCGCGTCGTCGAGCGTGTGGTTGACGATGTGCTTGGGTATCTCAAGGGTCAGCCAGGCGGCCGGCAGCGTGGCGAGAGACAGGAAGACCAAGCGGACCTGGATGCCCGCCGTGGCACCCAGGACGTATGCCTCCAGGCGCCGTCCCGGCCGGAGCGCGAAGCCGCGATGCCGACGGCCACGGGACGGGGCGTCCCGCAGGGCATCGGTGGCTCCCGCCGCGGCGACAGCATCCGCCGTCCGCCGACGGCGGCGCAGCGCGGCGCGGCCGACGAGCCACGCGGTCCACACAGGCGCCACGACGAAGACGAGGAGGGCATCGGCGACGATCCACCAGTGGCCGTGTGGGTAGTCGAGGCCCGTGAGCCTGTGGGCGAGGGCGTGGATGGCTTCGATTGCCGTCACGGGGCGGATCGGTCCGAATGTCCGGGAGGGGAGGGCGCGCTTCGCGGCCCGGCGTGATTGATGGGCTCAGTCGGCATCCGGCGGCTCCGCCTCTCGTGCGTCCACCTCCGACTGGATGCCGTCCCCTGGGTGAGCGCCGTAGCCCTCGTCCCGCAGCGTGGCGCGCGCGCCGCGACCCACGGCCCCCGCCCGCGGTTCGAATCGGACGGTTCGGAACGTCCCGAAGGCGAACTGGCGTCTCGTGCGGATCGAACAGGGTCTGAAGCCCGCCCGTTCGACCGCCTTGAGGGAGGCGGCGTTGTCGGCGTCGACGAAGGCCACCAAGTGTCCCTTGCCCAGTGACCGGGCGCGTTCGGCGATCAGGTACACGGCGGCGGCCATGGCGCCCAGGCCGCGGAAGCCCTTCGGCGTGAAGGCGTTCTCCAGCATGGCCTCGTCGGCTGCCAGAACCGGCAGGGCCCCGGACCGACGGACCGCGTCGCCGTAACCCGGGTCGGTGAGCCACTGGACGTGGCACGGGCGGCCCGACCTGACCTCTTCGAGCACGTAGCAGCGGCTCGGCAGGACGCCGTGCGCGGCGGCACGCAATCGCCACTCGACGTCATCGCGTTCGCGTTTCGCCGCCTCGTCGCCGCCGGAGGGGAAGAGGGCCGCGAGGTCGTCCGGCCGGAAGTCGCGCAATCGCACCGGGATTTTGGCGACCGGCGGTTCGATGGCGACCGACAGGTTCCGCCCAAAACCTATCGAGACCCGCCTGGAGTAGGGGCCCAGGGCGATGCGCCGGGCCACCCTGGCGCGCAGCATCGCCAAGCCATCGCCGAGGGAGCCGTCGCCGCGCGCGTGCGGGTAAGGCTTGAACGTCATGCCGAGCCTCCCTCCATTCGCCGCCGGCGCACCAGGGCGGCCATGCGTCGACGCGCACGGGTGACCGGCGCCTTCCGGCGCACCCAGGGGAGCGGCGGGAGCGCCGCCCATTCGGGCCGCATCAGCCGCCCTCCATGATCCGGGCGGTCCGGATCTCGACGGCCCGGACGCGCGCGACGTGCGCGGCCCAGAACCGGTTCGCGAGGAACATGACGGCCGTCGGCGCCGCGCGGGTTTTCGATGCGGATGTCCGCGGGATGCCGGGACCGGCCGTCGCCGCGACCGCCGCGAGCGGCGACCCCATGGCGGCCAGCCGGTCGTGGGCGCGCCGGCAGTGATCGACGGAGTGCGGCGTCATGCGCTCCTCGCCGTGGCCGGCACGATACTTGGCCAGGGCACGGCAGACATCGCCGCCCGCGAGGCTCCAGGCCCGTGCGAGGTAGGCGACGCCGAAGCGGATGTTCGTGGCAGGGTCGAGAAGTTCCGCGGCCGGCCCGCGATGACCGAGCATCGCCGCCGTGGCCGGCCGGACCTGCATCAACCCGAGTTCGCCGACCGTTCCGACCGCCCCGGCGTCGTAGCCGCTCTCGACGAACGCGACCGCCTCGGCGAGCGCGGGCGGGACCCCGCGTGCCGTCGCCTCCCGCATGAGGAGTTCGCCATAGGCGGTGCGACCGCGGGCCTTGGCGTTCCCGGGGGCCGTGGCCGTCGCGGATGGTCCCGCGGTGCCCTCCGCCGCGGCCGCCCCGGCGCCGGCAACGGCGGCGAGGCCGAGGAGGACGCCCAGGGCGCGAGGTGCCGCCGGGCGTGGGACGTTCCGGCCGTATCCCACTACTTGGCTTTCTGGATGCGGGTGACGGCGATCGAACCGTTCACGCGGTCGGCCGAGAACCGCACCCGCTCGCCGGGCCTCAGGCCCTTGAGCATGGCCGGGTCCTGGACCTTGTAGGCCATCGTCATCGCGTCCATCCCGATGTTCGGGATGGTCTCGTGGTCGAGGGTCACCTTGCCCGCGGCGTCGTCGACCTTCTTGACGGTTCCGGCGACGAGCGGGGCGTTCGACGGCGTCGCCTGCGGAACCGGCTGCGGGGCCGCCTTCTCCGCGGGGGGCGTTTCCGGCTGACCCTGGGCCGGGTCGCCCTTCGCTCGACGGTCCAACGGTCCCTCGCCCGACGGCGTCTGGTTCGGCTGCGGCCGGTAGCCGGCCTCGCGGCTGCGGACCTGCCACTGCTTCAGGGCGTCGATCTTGGCCTGCTGCTCGTCCTGGATCTTCTGCGCGAGCTCGCGCAGCTGCCGGTCACCGCCGTAGTCGAGCTGCGTCTTGGCCAGGAACAACGTCTCCTCGTAGCTGGCGATCAGCAGCTCCGCGAAGTCCCGGTCCGGGTCGCCGGTCAGCTTCGTGTCCCGGAAACGGTTCGACATCGTTTCGCGCGCCCGCTCCAGGGCTGCGGGCGCGCCCTTGGCGGGCTGCGCGCCGGCGTGCTGCGGGATCGGGGCGACGAGCGCGGCCGCGAGCGCGGTGGACAGGATCAGGCGTCGCATGGTTGCTCCATCTCAGGGCTCCGAAGCCCTCGCGCGGGACCGGGCGGAAGCCGCACGGGGCTTCCCTCCAGGGCGCTACTTCGTCTTCTGGATCTTCGTGACGGTGTACGCGCCGCCGGCCTCCGCGACGTCGAAATCGACCTTGTCGCCGGCCTTCAGATCCTTGAGCATCGCGGGATCCTTGACGGGGTACGCCATCGTCATCGCATCCATGTCGAGCTTCGGGATCGCCGCGTGGTCGAGCGTGACCTTGCCCGCGGCCGGGTCTACCTTCGTCACCGTCCCCTTCACGGACTGCGCCCATGCAGGCGCCGCGACCGCCAGGAAGGCCGCCGAAAGGACGGCGAGCGGGAACTTGCTTCTCATGGTTTCTTCTCCTCAGGTCGATTGAACCGCCACGCCGGCGCCGTTGAGGGGATCGGCGACCGGCGCGGCGGACTTCGGACGGGATCGCTCCCGTTCCGAACGGGTTCGCCTGCCTCGCTCGTGGCGATTCCGGCAGGCCGTCTGGCGCGTTGTGGGCGTCCGCCTAGTGCTCGTGGCCGCCCGCGTTCGAGGCCGTGCGGCGCGTCCGCGGATCGACGACCCGCAGGTCGGTCTGCCGGGCGCGCCGGGCCTTCGGGGTGTCCGGGGCGCGGGCCGGCTCCGGCATCGGCTCGCCGGTCCACTCGTATGCGAGGGTGCCTTCCGGATGCCTGTACCAACCGGGGTCGCGGTAATCGTCGGCCGCCAGTCCCGGACGGACCTTCAGGACCGTGAACATCCCGCCCATCTCGACCGACCCGAACGGGCCCGCGCCGGTCATCATGGGCAGCGTGTTCTCGGGCAGCGGCATCTCCATCTCGGACATCATGCCACCGCCCGTCGAACCCATCGGCATGTAACCTGGGGCGATCTTCTGGATCTGCTTGGCCGTGCTCTTCAGGTTCACGCCGATGTAGGTCCGCACGTTGTGGCCCATGGCGTTCATGGTGTGGTGCGACTTGTGGCAGTGGATCGCCCAGTCGCCCGGGTTGTCGGCGTTGAACTCGATGGCCCGCATCTGCCCGACCGCGACGTCGACCGACACCTCCGGCAACTGATAGTTTTCGTTGATCCAGCCGCCGTCCGTGCCGGTGACCTTGAAGTCGACGCCGTGGACGTGGATCGGGTGGTTGGTCATGGTCAGGTTGCCGAAGCGCATCCGGACCTTGTCGCCCTGGCGCGCGACCATCGGATCGATGCCCGGCCACACCCGGCTGTTGAAGCACCACATGTTCATGTTGAGCATCGTGTTGACCTTGGGCACATAGGACCCGGCCTCGATGTCGTAGGCGTTCAGCAGCCAGACGAAGTCGCGGTCGACCCGCCGCTCGGCCGGATCGCGCGGATGCACGACGAAGAAGCCCATCATGCCCATCGCCATCTGGACCATCTCGTCCGAGTGCGGGTGGTACATGAAGGTGCCGGAGCGCCGGAGGATGAACTCGTAGACGAACGTCTTGCCCGGCGGGATGCCGGGTTGGGTCAGGCCGGCGACCCCGTCCATGCCGTTGGGCAGCGTCTGCCCGTGCCAGTGCACGGCGGTCGCCTCCGGCAGGCGGTTGGTGACGAAGATGCGGACCTTGTCGCCCTCGACCGCCTCGATGGTCGGTCCCGGCGACTGGCCGTTGTAGCCCCAGAGCCGCGCGTCCATGCCGGGCGCCATCTCGCGCACGACCGGCTCGGCGATGAGGTGGAACTCCTTCCAGTCGCCGCGCATGCGCCACGGCAGCGTCCAGCCGTTGAGCGTCACCACCGGCTGGTAGTCCGGCCCGCTCGTCGGATAGAGCGGGGGCTGCATGGTCGCCTTGTCCATGATCGGGGCTTCCGGAAGCCCGGCGGCCTGGACGCGCCCGCTGATCATGGAGGTGCCGGCGAGCACGAGGCCGCCCGCACCCAGGATCCCCCTGCGCGAAATGTCTGTCATGGTTTCCCTCCGAATGTCATGGGCGGTCCGGGGTCCGGATCTCAGCCGCCGGGCGTCGCGACGGCGAGGCTCGTCCCCGGGGTGCCCCCGGCGGCCTCGCCGCCGAAGTTGCCCCCCGAGAAACCGCCGCCGACAGTCGCCGCCTTGAGGTCGGTCGCCGCGATCCAGAAGTCGCGCTGCGCCTCGATCGCCTGGATGTTGCTGAGGATCCTGGCCCGGGCGTCGACGATCAGCGTCGTGACGTCCAGCAGCATGCCGCTGTACTGGAGCAGCGCCTGGTCCTGGATCGTCCGCCGCAGGGGCAGGACGCTCGTCTGGTAATGCCGGGTGATGTCGTACTGGCCGCGATAGCGCTGGTACGCCTCGCGCACCTCGGAGCGGGCGTTGACCGCGCGCTCCGCCAGGCGGTTGGCGCTGGCGATGTAGCTTTCCTGCGCCCCCCGGACAGCGGTGGCCCCGAAGTCGTAGATCGGGATGACGAGATCCGCCGAGAACCCGTTCAGGCTGGCCTTGTCGACCTTCGGGGCACCGCCCTCGCCCCCCGCGGTCCTCGACCGCGAGAACCGGTTCGCGAAGCCCGCATCGAAGACGCTGACGAAGCCGCTGGCCTGGTTCAGCCCGAACTGCCCCACGAGCGATTGCAGCTCGAAGCGGGCGGCCTGCACGTCGGCCCGCTTGCTCATCGCCTCGGCCTCGATGGCGTGCCCGTCGACGAGCCTCCCAGGCAGGGGCGGCAGGCCGTTAGGCAGGCGGAAATCGATGTCCCGCCCCCAGAGACCGAGCAGTCGGGTGAGCCGCTCCCGTTCGGCGCGTTGCTGCACCCGCGCCTTGGCGAGCTGCGCGCCCAACTCGCTGTAGAAGGCGTGCTCGCGCGCCTGCTCCAGCTTGTTCAGCGCGCCCGTCTCGCCCAGCTGCTTGGCCAGCGTCGAGGCGGATTCCGCGCCGGCCAGCGCCTGTTCGAGGAAGGCGGTCGCCTGGTTGGCCGCCACGGTCCGGTAGAATTGCCGGCGCGCCTCGCCCCCGAGCCGCAGGACCTGCTCCGCCGCGTTGTACTGGTCGGCCGTGAACCGCTGCCGCGCGATCTCGGCGCGCACCGGGAGCGTCGCCAACTCCAGCACGCTGGCGGCGACGGCGCGCTCGATCTCCGTGTTGAACCCCAATCCCCACTGCGTGATCGAGAGGCGCGGCGAGGGCGGCAGCGTGGCCTGCACGTACTGCGCCTCGGAGACGCCGAGGTCGTTGAAGGCGGCCTGCAAGCCCCGGTTCCTCAGGAGTGCGACCTGCACCGCGCCGTCGGCGGTCAGGGGACGGCGCAGCAACGCGTCCACGCGCGCGTCCGCGCTCGGCGCGACGCCCTGGTCGTCCGCCTTCACGATGTCCTTGCGCAGTTCCAACGCTGCGTAGCCGCCTGCGACGGAGAGGCCCGCGTCCGGCGAGAAGCTCGCGCAGCCCCCCAAGGCGAGGCCGAGGCCGGTAACGCTCGCGGCCACGCGCACGAACCGCCCCCGGACGGCCTCGTCCGGCGGTCGCGCGGTCGTACCGGCGTGTCCCGGCGCGGTCGTCGTGCCACTCATGTCCGGTAGTCCGGCGCCGCCGCCCGTTTGGTTACAGCGACGGGCCATCACCGCCCCCCCGAATCGCGCTTGCCGCCCATGCCGGGCATCCCGTCCATGCCCGGCATGCCCCCCATCCCGCCGGACCCGGCCTTCGGCGCGACCTGACGATTGAGCTCGCGCCAATCCTTAGGGTCGACGACGCCGAAATCCTTCACGCCCTGCGTCACCTTGGCGTAGCGGGGCGGCCGGACCGGGATGTCCGGCTCCGAGGGCAGGACGAGCCCGGCGGGAACGGCGGCGGGCAAGCAGCCGGCGAGCGGCAGGACCGCCGCGAGCGCGGCCGGTCTCGGCAGCTTGAACATCTTGGATTTCCCGAATTGAGGCGGACGGCCGAAGGCAGTCCCAGGCGTTGCACGGGCCGCGGGCCGAGCGGCGACGGCGTCGCGCCCAGCGAAGGCGTCGGCTCGTTGTGGGTGTGCGAGGCCGTCCCTTCGGAGCGGCCGGGGGCGGGCGCTAGATCCGCCCGCGCGTCACGCTTGGCGCCTCGGCGGCCGCTCGATCCGTAGCGGATGCGCGTCGACGGCCCCGTCCACCTGGACGATCAGGACCCGCTCGGACGGATGAAATTCCAGGGTGATGCTCGCCCATGGCAGGGTGGGAAGCGCGGCTTGGCACGCGAGCGGGCAGCAGGTCGCCGGGCAGGGAGGATGCTTGGGGCGATGCCGATGGCCGGGGCATCCTTCGTCGGCGGCCGCCGCCGGCACGGCGAGGGAAGTCCCCCGTATCCCAGCCTCGTCCGGCTCGTTCTGGCCGCCCAAGGCGCCGGCGGCGTGCGCGAGAGGCGTCGCCGCGGCGGCTGCTATGTGGCGGTGAGCCATCGACTGCCGGCCCATGGTGCACGGCGCTGCCGGCGCGATGGCCAAGGCCAAGGCGAGTACGGCAAGCAGCAATGCGCGCACGACATTCACTGATCAGGGCCCCTGCCTAATCTTCGCGGACATTCTCACGCCGGGGTGGAAGCTGCAATCCGTGGTGCTCGACCGATGTCCCACAAACTCAGCGTGTTGGAAGTTCGCCACATGCCGGTGTCGACGGCGAAGCCGCACTCGGCGGATTGACCGCCACACCGGTGCCAGGACCCCCGCCGCGTTCATGCGACGGGCGCTTGGGGGTACCCGGGACGGGTATCACCGCGGCCCGTCCGTCAATGAGCGTGTTCGTGCGGTGTGGAGGGGGCGTCCGGCGCCGGGCGCGTCACTACCTTGCCCGCGGCGGCATCGGGCGTCTTTGGGGCGTCCGCGGTCTCGTGGTCGTGGCCGTGCTCATGGGGATGGCCGCCGCTTGCGGGGTGGACGTGGTCGCCCGATCTCGGGAGCGCCATGACGCCCAGGCCGTAACGGTAGACGTTCTCGCCGCCGAGCCAGCCCGTGACCACGAGGGCCCCGGAACCTCCGGCGAGGAGCACCAGCAGCAGGACGCCCGCGCCTGCGACCTTCCGGCGCTCCAGCCAGGCGACGCCGGCGGCGGCGAGGAACACGAGCGCGGTGGCGACGGCCCAGCGAAGGTGGACGGTCATGTTCGCGTGCGAGGGCGCGTCGTGATCGACCGTGTTGTACGCCGACCAACCCGTGGCGAGGGTCGCGACCGTGACTGCCGCGCCGATCGCGAGGTTCCATCGGGCGGCGGCCGTGAGCGCGCCTCCCGATGCCGCTTTCCTGAACAGGGTCCCCGCGGCGAAGAGGACGCTGGCCGTGATGAGGAGGGCGACCGTGAAATGGACCGCGACCGGATGCCAGTTCGGGATCACCTCGATCATGATCGTACTCCTAGGAAAACGTCGATGGCGGGACGGGCCGGCTTCTTGCCCGGACCGCCCGCGGTGAGGGGAAAAGCGATGGCGCCGAACGCCGGCCCCGGGCCGAGCCCGCCGTCTTCCCCGGATCGGAGACCGCCCTCTCCGCGGCGCTCTCGGCAAGCCTGTCCATGCGAAGGGAGAGCGCCGGCGGCGAGGCTCCGGAGGCTTCCCGCCCGGCCCGTGGCGTCGGGTACGGCTGGGTCTAAGATCGGGGCATAGGCTTGGCAATTATGCGCGGCACATGCCTACGCTCCCGGGCATGCCGCGAGCGCTGTAACGTTTCGGCGGCCGCTTGCGGATTGTTCTCCGAGCGGCGCGGCCGATCATACGTCGCTTTCGGCCGACGAGCCTCAGGGCGCAGATCGCCGTACGACACGCTCCTACAGGATGGTGCTGCGGTCGTGAGGACACGGTGGGGTGGCGGAACATGCGACGTATCTCTGACATCCGCTCAGCGGCTACGAACCGGCCCGCCTAGTCCCGGTGCTGCAGGTGGAAGAGGAACTGCGCGCGCTGCTCATCGCCAGCCTTGCGGGCAGCGCGGCCGACTACCGGCGCTTCCTGGGGCGGCTCGGGTCGCACCTACGCGCGTATTACAAAGGCAAGCTGGCTCGCTCCGGCCGTACCGACACCGAGGCGGAGGATCTCGTCCAGGAGACGCTGATGGTGATCCATGTGCGGCGGCACACCTATGACGTCACGCAACCGGTGACGCCGTGGATCCACGCCATCGCCCGCTACAAGCTCATCGACCATTTTCGGCGTACGCGTACGGCCGCGGCCGACGTCCCGGTCGAGGATGCCGGCGTGCTGGTGGCTCGCGACGATCATGTCGCGGCGGAGAGCTCGCTCGACGTCGAGCGCCTCCTGGCGCACCTACCGCCCAAGATGAGGAACGCGATCCTCTCGACGAAGGTCGAGGGCCTGAGCGCCGCCGAGGCGGCCGAACGTGCCGGGATGTCCGAGACCGCGATCAAGGTGAGCGTCCACCGCGGCCTGAAGACCCTGGCCAATCTCGTGGGAGGCAAGGCGAGATGAAGACCGACGAACTCATCGGCCTGCTGGGCGCCAGCTTCGAGCGCGAACCGGTCGGGGCCCCCTGGATGACCCGCCGGCTCGCGCTGGCGGTCGCGGTCGGCGCGACGGCCGCGCTGTGCCTGGCGCTGGCGTTTCTGGGCCTGCGTCCCGGCCTGACCGAGGTCCGGCCGCTCCTGTTCCTCGCGTTCAAGTTCTCGTTCGCGGCCGCGGTCGGGAGTCTCGCGCTCCGGTATCTCGTCAGGGCGGTCAGGCCCGGCGGCGAGAGCCGCGTCCATCTCGGGGTCGCCGCCTTGCCGTTCCTCGTGGTCGCGGCGCTGGCGTGCGTGAGCCTTTTGATGGCGCCGACCGAACATTGGCACGGCATGGTATCCGGTCACACCTGGCTCGAATGCCTCATCTCGATCCCCGTGATCGCCGTCGTGCCGTTCGCCGTCGTCACCTGGGCGGTTCGACGGTTCGGAGCGCCGACGGATCTCGTGCGGGCGGGTGCCCTGGTCGGCCTCTCCGCGGGAGCCGTGAGCGCGCTCGGCTATTCACTGCACTGCATGGACGATACCGTACCGTTCGTCGCCGTCTGGTACGGGGGGACGATCGCGATGTGCACGCTCGTCGGAGCGCTCCTGGGACCGCGCCTCCTTCGCTGGTAGCGAGCCGGTTCGGAACATCCTCCGGATCGCCTGCCGGGGTTCAAGGGGCGACGCGACGGTTTGGGGGCCTGTCGCCGGCCGACGCTTCATGTCACGGGCCTCGCTGCGGTATCGCCGCGGATGGGATCCGGCACGACGACGGGCATGACCCTCCCACCCGCCCGGCCGCGCGAGGCAATGCGGCCGCCGCGCATCCCACAATCGCTTGCAGGATCATCCCCCCGGTGAGCGAGGCGCCGCGCCGGGCGACCCCGGCCCAACCCCACAAAGGTTCGCAGCGCGCTGTAACGGTACGTCCAAGACATCCGGACTTAAAGACAAGGAGCGGCAAGCTTCTCGTCAGATCAACGGGTTCCGCCATGAAAAGCAAGATCATCCCCGCCTTTGCAGGAATCGCCATGCTCGCCGGACTGCCGGGTTACGCGCTCGCGGGATGGATGGACAACGTCCCACCCCGTTTTCTGCCCCAGACGCATCAATCGCAACGGACCGAAACGCCTCAGGTCGAAGCTCCGGACGTCGGCCTGACGACCGGATCGATCAGCGCGGTGCCCCGTCGCCCTGCCGCCGCCCGGTCGGCACCCCCCGCCCAGCACTTCTGAACCTCCCGCGGGGTCCGAACCGCCGGACCGGCCGATTGGGGTTGTACGGGGTGAGGTTTGGCGCGCCGCCCTGCACCGCCTACCGCGCGGAGGGCCAAGTGTGCGGTAGGTTTCCCAGATGCCCGGACAGCACGCGCGCGGATGCCGGGAGCCCGGAACCTGCGCCCTTGCGATGGGCGGCCAGCGCAACAGCCCGAGGGCGACGACCGGCTCACGCCTGCGATGCACGCGACCATTCCCCTGTTGACCGCCTTCCAGATTGCGCGCCCGGCAGACGGCCACCCCATGTCCGCGGGCTTGCCAGGGGACCGACGGTGTCGATGCGGCTTCCATGGGTAGCGGCCTCGATCCGGCCTCTGCCTGCCGTTCGGGGACGGCCATGGCACGGCAGGCCGGACGCGCCATGGCGCGGTCCGGCGGGCTCACGAGAAACGGGTCGCCGAGACGCCCGCCCGGCGAGGTCGGTCGGCGGATCGACCGCCCGACGGAACGAAACCTTGACCCTCAAGACTTGAGACGCGCCGTCTCCCGTGACACTGGCCTTCCGCCCGGATCGAAAAGCTGGCATCGTACCTGCGTGACGTTCTTGATCGCCCTTCGGCGACTGTTGCCGCTCCTGGCGGTACTCAGCCTCGCCCTGACGCCGGTGGCCGCGCCCGCGGCCGCCGCGGGGATGCGCGCGTTCATCATGGCGCAAGCCGCGCCTGAGGCGACCTCGGCCATTGCCCATGCCGAGATGGAGGGGATGGACGTGGGCGACGCGGACATGGCCGACATGCCGTGCTGCCCGCCCGGGAAGGTGGCGAAGCCCGACTGCGCCAAGGCCGGCTGTCCGCTTTTGGCGCTCTGCCTCGCCAGCGTCGCCTCCCTCCTGCCGACCGCGGCGTCCGTCCCGGCCCCGGTGGCGACGCGGACGAGCCGGGTGTGGCCCGATGCGGCGTCCTTCGCCAGCCTGTCCGGCCGCCCCCTACCTGAGCCCCCCCGAGCCTGAGCCCGATGCCGCCGGCGTGAACGCCGGCACGACGCCGCGCGTCCGCGCGTGGCCATCCATCGCGTTCAGGAGACGAAATCCGTGACCACGTACCCCTTCGCGCGCGCCCTCGGTGCCGCGCTGCTCGGCGCCGCGCTGTCGGTCCCGGCCCTGCCGGCGCTCGCCGGCATCAAGGACTACGCCTTCGAGCCGACCCGGACGGAGGCGAAGGTCGGCGAGACCATCCTCTCGGTGCGCCTCATGGACAAGCGCACCGGCAAGCCCGTTCCGGACGCGGTGATCTTCGCCAAGCGCATCGACATGGCGCCCGACAGCATGGACGAGATGACCTCGACGATCGAGCAGGTCCCGTCGACGGAGCCTGGCATCTACCGCTTCAAGGCGAAGCTCACGATGGCCGGGGGCTGGCGGCTCTCGCTGGGGGCGAAGGTCCAGGGCGAAACCGGCACCGTCGAGGACAGGCTCGTCTTCCAGGCGGTCAAGTGAGCCGCTCGGCATGGCTCGCCGGGATCCTCGCCGCGTTGGCGGCGGGGGGCACCGGGTACTGGGCGGGGCGCGATGGCAGCCCCGTTCCGGTCCTCGTCGAGCGCGCACGGACCGAGTTCGCCCACTGGCTGCCGACCGGCATGCCGGGTCCGCAGGCACCGGCGCCGCCGAAGGTCACGGGTCCGGTGGTCTACTACCAGGATCCGGATGGGAAGCCGGTCTACTCCGCGTCGCCGAGAACGACTGCGGAGGGGCACGACTTCCGGGCGGTTCGGGCCAGCGAGGACGTGCGCTTCGACCAGGCACAAGGGAGCGAGACGACATCCCCCGACATGGCCGGCCACGACGTGACCGGGCACGGCATGGCGGCGCCTGGAACGGCGGCGGCCGGAAAGCCCGACCGGGGCACGCGCAAGGTGCTCTACTACCGCAACCCGATGGGCCTGCCGGACACCTCGGCGACCCCGAAAAAGGATTCGATGGGGATGGACTACATCCCCGTCTACGCGGGCGAGGACGAGGGCGGCAACGTCGTGACGGTCTCCCCCGGCAAGGTCCAGCGGACCGGCGTCCGAACCGAAACCGTGGAGCGGCGGGTGGTGGCGCAGCCGGTGCGCGTGCCCGGTACCGTCGCCCTCGACGAGCGGCGCGTGACGGTCATCGCGACCCGGTCGGACGCGTACGTCGACCATGTCGAGGACGTCACCACCGGCGACCGCGTCCGCAAGGGCCAGCCGCTGGTCCACGTCTACTCCCCCGACATCAATTCCGCCGCCGCGCAGCTCATCGCCAACCCCGGCTTCGACGGAGCTCGGCGACGCCTGCAGAACCTCAACGTCTCCGAGGCCGTCATCGACGACATGGAGCGCACCCGGAAGGTGCCGATGGCCATCACTTGGTCGTCGGCCCGGGACGGCTTGGTGCTGCAGCGCTCGGCCGTCGAGGGCATGAAGGCCGCGGCCGGCGACACCCTGTTCCGGATCGGCGACATCTCGGTCATGTGGGTGCTGGCCGACGTGCCCGAGCGCGACCTGGCCGGGGTTCGCGCCGGACAGGCCGTGACCGTGCGCCTGCGTTCGGCCCCGGGCCGGACCTTCTCCGGCAAGGTCGGGGTGATCTATCCGCAGGTAAACCCGGACACCCGGGCCACGCGGGTGCGCATCGAGCTGCCGAATCCGGACGGCGCGCTCCTGCCGGACATGTACGCCGAGGTCGAGATCGCCACGGGGGCGGGCAAGCCCGTCGTGGCGGTGCCCGACGACGCGGTCATCGACACAGGTGCACGGCAGGTGGTGCTGCTCGACAGGGGCGGGGGGCGCTTCGAGCCCCGCGAGGTCAAGGTCGGGGTTCGCGGCACGGGCTACGTCGAGGTCCGCGAGGGCGTCGACGCCGGCGACCGGGTCGTCACGGCGGCGAACTTCCTGATCGACGCCGAGAGCAACCTGAAGGCGGCGCTTCAGTCCATGTCCGCCCCGAAGGCGAGCGACCGGCAGGCCTCGAACCTTGAGGGCAAGCCATGATCGCGCGCCTCATCGGCTGGTCGGCCCGCAACCTCGTCCTGGTGCTGGTCGGCACCGTGTTCGCCGTGGCCGCTGGCGTCATGGCGCTGCGAACGCTGCCGCTCGACGCCATCCCCGACCTCTCGGACGTGCAGGCCATCGTCTACACCGAGTACCCGGGCCAGGCCCCGCAGGTGGTCGAGGATCAGGTCACCTATCCTCTCACGACCGCCATGCTGACGGTCCCGAAGGCGAAGGTGGTGCGCGGCTTCTCGTTCTTCGGGGTCAGCTTCGTCTACGTGATCTTCGAGGACGGCACCGATCCCTACTGGGGCCGTAGTCGAGTGCTGGAGTACCTCAACGCGGCCGCCAGCCGCTTGCCGGCGGGCGTGACCCCGACCCTCGGTCCGGACGCCACCGGCGTCGGCTGGGTCTACCAGTACGTGGTCGTGGCCAAGGAGCGCACGCTCGCGGAATTGCGCTCCCTCCAGGACTGGGTGGTCCGTTTCGGGGCGTCGCGGGCCGAGGGCGTGGCCGAGGTCGCGGGCGTCGGCGGCTTCGTCAAGCAGTACAACGTCGTGGTCGACCCGAACCGCCTACGGGCGCAGGGGATCTCGCTCAACAAGCTCCGGGACGCGATCCGGGCGAGCAACGCCGACGTCGGCGGCCGCACGGTCGAGCTCTCCGAGTTCGAGTTCATAGTGCGCGGACGCGGCTACCTGCGGAGCGTGGCCGACATCGACAACATCGTCCTGAAGACCACCGGTGGTGCTCCCCTGCGGGTGCGGGACGTCGCCCGGGTCGAACTCGGGCCTGACGAGCGGCGGGGCATCACCGAGATGAATGGTGACGGCGAGGTCGCCGGCGGCATCGTCCTGCAGCGGTTCGGCGCGAACGCCCTGACCGTCATCGAGAACGCGAAGGCGAAGCTCGCGGAGGTGGCGAAAAGCCTGCCGGCCGGCACCGAGATCCTGCCGGTCTACGACCGCTCGCAACTCATCGACGCGGCCATCGAGACGCTGCGGCACACGCTTGTCGAGGAGAGCGTCGTCGTCTCCCTCGTATGCATCGTGTTCCTCCTACACGTCCGAAGCGCGCTGGTCGCCATCCTGATGCTGCCCGTCGGCATCCTGATGGCGTTCGCCGGGATGAAGGCGCTGGGGCTGGGCGCCAACATCATGTCGCTCGGCGGCATCGCCATCGCGGTCGGCGCCATGATCGACGCGGCCATCGTGATGATCGAGAACGCCCACAAGCACCTGGAGCGGGCGCCGCCGGACAAGCCGCGGGTCGAGATCTTGGTCGAGGCGGCGGGCGAGGTCGGCCCCTCGCTGTTCTTCTCACTCCTCATCATCACCGTGAGCTTCCTGCCCATCTTCACCCTGGAGGGCGAGGAGGGGCGCCTGTTCGGGCCGCTCGCGCTCACCAAGACCTTCGCCATGGCGGCGGCGGCGCTCCTGTCGGTGACCCTGGTGCCGGCGCTGATGGTGTTGTTCGTGCGCGGACGGATCGTCCCGGAGCATCGCAACCCGGTGAACCGGCTCCTGATCTGGCTCTATCGCCCGGTCATCGCGGGCGTACTGCGGGCGCGGTTGCCCACGATCCTGCTCGCCCTCGGCGTCCTGGCGGTCACCGTCTGGCCGGCGCGCCAGCTCGGCTCGGAGTTCATGCCGGAACTCGACGAGGGGACGCTGATGTACATGCCGACGACCCTGCCCGGCATCTCGGTGACGAAGGCGGGCGAGTTGCTGGCGACCCAGGACCGGATCATCAAGTCCTTCGCGGAGGTCGCCTCGGTCTACGGCAAGGCCGGGCGCGCCAGCACCGCGACCGACCCGGCGCCGATGGAGATGGCCGAGACCATCATCAGCCTCAAGCCGAAGGCCGAGTGGCGCCCGGGCGTGACGCTCGCGAGCCTCAAGGCGGAGATGGACCGGGCGCTGCAGTTCCCGGGCGTCTCGAATGCTTGGACGCAGCCGATCCGCGCCCGCATCGACATGCTTTCGACCGGCATCCGGACCCCGGTCGGCATCAAGGTGCTCGGCACCGACCTCGGCGCCATGGAGAAGGTCGCCCGTCAGGTCGAGGCGGTGGTGCGCGACGTGCCGGGCACGTCGAGTGCCTACGCGGAGCGGGTCATCGGCGGGTACTTCCTCGACATCACGCCCGACCGGGAGGCGCTCGGCCGCTACGGGCTCATGGTGGGCGACGTCCAGGACGTGGTCGCCTCGGCTCTCGGCGGGCAGAGCGTCACCAACACGGTCGAGGGCCGCGAGCGCTACACCGTCAACGTGCGCTACCCGCGCGCCTTCCGCTCCGACCCGCGGGCCATCGCCGACGAGGTGCAGGTGCCGCTGCCGGCCGGCGGGACGGTGCCGCTCGGTGAGGTCGCGAAGGTCGAGCTCACCCGGGGGCCGACCTCGATCCGGACCGAGAACGGCCAGCTCGCGGTCTACATCTTCGTCGACCTCACGGGGCGCGACCTCGGCGGCTACGTGGCCGACGCGCGGGCCGCGGTCGACAGGGAGGTCAGGTTGCCCCAGGGCACGACCCTGCAGTGGAGCGGGCAGTACGAGTACCTGGAGCGCGCCGAAGCCCGCCTCAGGATCGTTGTGCCGCTGACGCTGCTCGTCGTGTTCCTGCTCCTCTACCTGAACTTCCGCCGTCTGACCGAGACCCTCATCGTCATGCTCTCGCTGCCGTTCGCGCTCGTCGGCGGCGTCTGGCTGATGTGGTGGATGGGCTTCAACATGTCGGTGGCGGTGGCGGTCGGCTTCATCGCGCTCGCCGGCGTCGCAGCCGAGACCGGCGTGATCATGCTGGTCTACCTCGACCACGCCCTCGACGAGGTCCGGGCAGGGTGCCGGCGTGAGGGACGCCCCCTCACGCGCGAGGACCTGCGGCAGGCCATCATGGTCGGCGCCGTCGAGCGGGTGCGGCCCAAGATGATGACGGTGGTCGCCATCATGGCGGGTCTCCTGCCCATCCTCTGGAGCACCGGTTCGGGCTCCGAGGTCATGCAGCGCATCGCCGTGCCGATGATCGGCGGGATGGTGTCCTCGACCGTGCTGACCCTCGTCGTGATTCCGGCCGTCTACGCGTTGGTGAAAGGTCGCGGGTTGCCGGAGGCCGCCGCGGAGGGTGCACGGATGCCTCTGGCGGCCGAATGAGGAATCAACAGGAGCGAATGATGAAGTCAGACATGATGCCGTCCCGGCGTGCCGTGCTCGCGGGCTTGGCGGCGGGAGTGTCGCTCGGACGACCCGTGATGGGGGAGAGCCTGCCGACCGTCGCCGTGACGAAGGACCCGAGTTGCGGCTGCTGCGCGAAGTGGGTGGACCACCTGCGACAGGCCGGCTTCACGGTGACGGTGACCGAGGGTCCCGTGAACCCGGTCAAGGCGCGTCTCGGCGTGCCGAGGGACCTCGCCTCCTGCCACACCGCTCTCGTGGACGGCTACGTGGTCGAGGGACACGTTCCGGCGGACGCCATCAGGCGGCTGCTGGCGGAGCGGCCGAAGGTGACGGGACTGGCCGTTCCGGGCATGCCGGCAGGGTCGCCCGGCATGGAGGTCGAGGGCAGGGAGCCCGACATCTACGAGGTGGTCCTGTTCGGGCCGGAGGGGCGCGGCGCCTTCGCCCGTTATCGTGGAGGCGCGCCGGCTTGAGCGCAGCCGTCGCGCGGGCGCTCGCCGTCACCGTACTCGTTCGGGGCGGTGAACCGACGTTGAGGCATCCCCCCAGGAGCCGATGCCCGGCTTCTCGCGGAGCTTGGTCGGCCGGCCGGTCCGCCCACCCTGGCCGAAGCGGACGGACGGCGTGGGGGGCGATTGTCCCGGGGACTGGGAAGTCGAAGCCAAGGATGCTGAAGCGCGACCGAGTTCCCATAGCTGCCGAAGCGGTGGAGCGATTACCGTGTCCGCCACAACCCGCCGACAAGTCCGAGGTTGGCGAGGCCGAGGATGAGCAGGAGCCACCAAAGGGCATCCGGGCTGGCGTAGGTCAGCACGAAAGCGCCGGCCGGCGGCGCTAGCGCCTGCGCGATCAGCCCCGGCCGTGCCAAGCGGCCGACGACCAGCGGATAGCGAACGGGGCCGAACAGGGCCAAGGGCACCGTGCCCCGCGCAATCGAATAGATGCCGTTGCCGCCGCCGTAGAGGACCAGCCAGACCCCGACGCCGGGCAGGCCGCCGGCGAGCAGCACCAGGCCGAGGGCGACGAGGCCAAGGGCTGCGGTCGGGGTCCACAGGGGATGGTGCCGGCCCTTGAACGACATTTCCGCGACGCGGGCGCCGACCTGAGCCGGGCCGATCAGCGCCCCGTAGGAGACGGCCGAAGCGAGCGCCACGCCCCGCGCCTGCAGGAGCGTCAGCAGGTGCACCGAAACAAGCGACATGATCGCGCCGCCGATTATCAGCACGCCGGCGAACAGCCGGAACGCCCGCCGTTCCTTCGCGGACAGCGGGCCGGTTCGGTCCTGGTGATGCCCCGCCGACGGCGGTGCCGGGGCCTTGGGGATCAGAAGGAGGACAAGCGGTAGCGTCACCGCGAGGTGCAGGCCGGCATAGGCCAGGCAGGCACCGCGCCATCCGAAATGCGCGACCAGGAAGGCGGAAAGTGGCCAGCAAACGGTGCTGGCGAACCCGCCCCACAGGGTCAGGGTGGTGATCGCCGGCCGCGCCGCCGCGCCGTAGAGCCGGCCGAGGGTCGCGAATGCCGGATCGTACAGGCCGCAACCCATGCCGAGGCCGAGCAGCAGCCAGCCGGCGAGGTAGACCGGCAGGATCGGAGCCAGCGCCAGCATGGTCAGCCCGGCAGCCAGCAGCAGCGCGGCCAGCGCCAGGATGGGCCGGCCGCCGTGGCGGTGGATCGCCGTCCCGATATGCGGCGAGGCGAACGCGGCGACCAGCAGGCCGAGTGACAGTCCGCCGACGACCCAGGCGAGCGGCCAGCCGGTGCTTTCGGCGACCGGGCCGGCAAGCACCGCCGGCAGGTAGAACGACGAGCCCCAGGTGAGGATCTGCACGACGCCGAGGGCGGAGATCACCGGCCAGCGGCGGGCCTCGGACACGGGCTGCCTACCGGGTGCCGAGAAGCGGCAGCCAAGCCGCCAGCGCCACGAGCGTGACCAGCAGCACGGGCGGGGTGATGACAAGCCCGACCTTCATATACTGGCCCCAGGTGATTTTCTGGCCCTTGCTGTCAAGGACGTGCAGCCAGAGCAGCGTGGCGAGGCTGCCGATTGGCGTGAACTTCGGGCCGAGGTCGCAACCGATCACGTTGGCATAGACCATTAGCTCGCGCGTCAGCGGGGACAGGTCCGGCGCCTGCTGGATCGAGAGCGCCCCGATCAGCACAGATGGCATGTTGTTCATCACGGACGACAGGATCGCCGCCGCGAAGCCGGTGCCGACCGTGGCGACCCACGGGCCATGGCCGACGAGCCAGACCAAGCCCGTGGCCAGCTCGTCGGTCAGGCCGGCGTTCCGCAGGCCGTAGACCACGAGGTACATGCCGAGGCTGAACAGCACGATCTGCCAGGGGGCGCCGATCAGCACCTTGCGGATCGGGATGACCCTGCCCCGGTCGGCAAGCAGTAGAAGAACGGCCGCACCGGCACAGGTGACGGCCGCCACCGGCACGCCGAACGGCGCGGTGACGAAGTAGGCGAGCAGGAGCACGCCAAGCAGCGGGAACGCCGCCCGGAACACCAGCGGATCGCGGATGGCCCCGACCGGGCGCTCCAAGGCGGCCGCCGGGTAGGCCGCCGGCACGTCGCGCCGGAAGAAAGCCCAAAGCACCACCAGGGTCGCCGCCAGGGACACCAGGTTCACCGGCACCATGACGGCCGCATACCTGCCGAAGGTCACGTCGAAGAAGTTGGCGGAGACGATGTTGACCAGGTTGGAGATCACCAGCGGCAGGGAGGTGCTGTCGGCCACGAACCCGCAGGCGACGATGAATGCCAGCGCCGCCGCCGGCTTGAAGTCGAGCCGGAGCAGGATCGCCAGCACAATCGGCGTCAGCAGCAGCGCCGCGCCGTCGTTGGCGAACACCGCAGCGATGGCCGCGCCGAGCAACACGACAAGCGGAAAGAGCCGCCGGCCGGACCCACTGCCCCAGCGGGCGACGTGCAGCGCCGCCCAATGGAAGAAACCGGCCTCATCGAGCAGCAGCGAGATGATGATGAGCGCCACGAAGGTGAAGGTGGCGTCCCAGACGATATGCCAGACCACCGGAATATCGCCCGGATGGATCACCCCCGTGGCGAGCGCGACCGCCGCGCCTGCCAGCGCGCTCCATCCGATCCCGAGGCCCCTTGGCTGCCAGATGACGAAGACGAGGGTGACGAGGAAGATGGCGAGCGCGAGCATCCGGGCGTTTTCTTCTTATGGGTCGGGGTTGGGGTTCAGGCAGTGCCGACGCGGCGGCCGTGCTCGTCCACGACCCGCTCGCCATCCTCTTTGACGAACTCGCCTTGCTGCCCCGGCAGGAGGTCCAGCACGGCTTCGGACGGCCGGCACAGCCGCACGCCCTTGGGGCTGACCACCAGCGGGCGGTTGAGAAGGATCGGATGCGCCTCGATGGCATCGAGCAGCTGCGCATCGGTCAATGCCGGATCGCCAAGGCCCAGCTCGGCGAACGGCGCGCCCTTCTCCCGCAGTGCGTCGCGGACGGGCAGGCCGGCCCGGGCGAGGAGCTGCACCAGCAGCGCCCGGGCGGGCGGCGTCTTCAGATACTCGATCACATGAGGCTCGATTCCGGCGTTGCGGATCATCGCCAGGGTGTTGCGGGACGTGCCGCAGTCCGGGTTGTGGTAGATGATGACGTCCATCAAGCGACCTCCGGCCGGAGCGCGGTGGCACCGGCTTGTTGGCCGATCTCTCTGACTTTGGCCGACAGGGCCGCCTGGTCGAGGCTGCCGAGCGGCAGGGCGATAAAGGCCGCGATGCGGTTCTTCAGGTAGCGCTGCGCTGTCACGAAGGCGCGCTTGCGCTCGATCTCCGAGCCTTCCGCAGCGGCAGGGTCCTCGATGCCCCAATGAGCGGTCACGGGCTGACCAGTCCAGAAGGGGCAGGGTTCGCCGGCTGCGTTGTCACAGACCGTGAACACGAAATCCATCACCGGAGCACCGGGCGCGGCGAACTCGTCCCAGGACTTCGAGCGCAGCCCGTGCACGGGGTAGTCGCTCTCCCGTAGCGTCTGCAACGCCAGCGGATGCGGCTCGCCCTTGGGCTGGCTACCGGCGGAGTAGGACCGGAAGCGGCCTTGCCCATCCTGGTTCAGCATCGCTTCCGCCAGGATCGAGCGGGCCGAGTTGCCGGTGCAGAGAAACAGGACGTTGTAGACGCGATCAGGCATAGAGGGTGTCTCCGGGTGGGCAGTTGCAGGCGGCGAGGGCGGCGACGGCCGGGGTGCAGACCTCCGGGTGGCCCTGACAGCAGTCGCGCATCAGGAACTGGATCAGGTCGGACAGGGCCGGATAGGCAGCACTGTAGATGATCGAACGGCCCTCGCGCCGCGAGGCGACCAAGCCCGCATGGCTCAGCTCCTTGAGATGGTGGGATACGGTCGCGGCAGAGACGCCGACCGCCTCGGCCAGAACGCCGGAGGCGAGGCCGCCTGGTCCGGCGGTCACGAGCGACCGCACCAGACGCAGGCGGTGTTCCTGCGCCAGGGCCGCAAAGGCGGCGAGGGCTTGCGGTTCATCCATTTTCGTTACAATCTTCAAACGATATTTTGAACGTACAAGAAAGACGTCCCTTGGACAAGCTCAGCCAGCCCTTCAAAGATGGCCTGCCGAACCTCAGCCAAGCGCATTTCGAGGTGCCGACCCGCGACAGCCTAGACGCGGCGGCGCCGTTCACCCATGCGCCCCGCTTCCTGATCCTCTACGGCTCGCTGCGGGAGCGCTCGTTCAGCCGCTGCCTCGCGTACGAGGCCGCCCGGCTCCTCGAAGCCATGGGCGGCGAGGTGCGGATCTTCCACGCGGACGGCCTGCCCCTGCCGGACGATGCGACCGCCGACCACTTAAAGGTGCAGGAGCTGCGCAATCTCTCGATCTGGTCCGAGGGCCAGGTGTGGGTCTCACCGGAGCGGCACGGTACCCTGACCGGCGTGATGAAAAGTCAGATCGACTGGCTGCCCTTGAGCGAGGGCAGCGTGCGGCCGACCCAGGGGCGCACCCTTGCCGTGATGCAGGTCTCCGGCGGCTCGCAGAGCTTCAACGCCGTGAACGCCTTGCGCGTGCTCGGCCGCTGGATGCGGATGATCACCATCCCGAATCAATCGTCCGTGCCGATGGCCTACAAGGAGTTTGACGACGCGGGCCGGATGAAGCCGGGGCCGCTCTACGAGCGGGTCGTGGACGTGTGCGAGGAGCTGGTGAAGTTCACGCTCCTGACCCGAGAGCGGGCCGACTACCTGGTGGACCGCTACAGCGAGCGGAAGGAGCGCGCGCCGGAGCGGCTGAGCGCGGTGGCCGCCGACATTGGCTTTGTGAAGCGCTGAGACCAGTCCCGGGAAACAACCCGAGGAGCATGCCGATGCTGACCCTTGAACGCCCGCACACGATGGCACCGGCCGCCGCCAGCGACATACCGCTGGGTGCCCTGCGCGCTGCCTGCGATACGCAGCCGGAGACGCCCATGGGTGTTCAGTCACGCCAGGCGGACGATCCAACGCGGCTGCCACGTCGCCGAGGTGAAGGCCGAACGGTTCGCCGCCCTCGAACGCGGCGCAAGCCCGGAAGCTTGATCGGATACCCTCATCCTCTCCGGGACGTGACCGAGGGCGACCGCACGCAAATGACCGTCGGCAAGTTCGCCGCGATCATCCGCACGGTGTCCTAACACGTCGGCCCCGACCTGGGCGCCCGCCCGAATCGACGCCATTCCCACCTGGCGGGAGGCATTCCGCGACCCTTGACCTTCCCACCATGGGAAGCCCCATCTGTGCGGGACGCCACCACAGGGAGAGCGTCATGTACCGCTACAAGGTCGACAGGATGGGTTGCGGAGGCTGCGCCAAGTCCGTGACCCGGGCCATCGCCGGCATCGAGCCGGGCGCCCTGGTCGAGGTGGACCTCGGGGCCAAGCTCGTGACCGTGTCCGGCGCGACCGGCCCTGCGGACCGCATTGCCGAGACCATAGTCGCCGCAGGCTTCCCCGCCGAGCCGCTGAGCCCGACGGCGTGAGTCGGGGGGACGAGCCGCAACCAAACCCGAATGCGCGCATTCACGTCCCAGGGACGACGCCGTCCCTACGTTTGGGCCGAGGTTGGCGACCGGCATGGGTTTCGACCGGCATATCGTGCGTCTGATGGCGGCGATGATCCTCGCGATCATCGCCCATGTCGCGCCGTCCGCCGTCCAGGCTCACGAGGGGCACGTCCACTGCGGCCACCGCGGTCGCATGGTCTCGGATGCCGCCACGGCGTCCCTTCCCGCGGCGAACCCGGGTCTCGACAAGGCGTCGGGCATCGCCGAGTTGGCGGTGACGCTGTTGACCGCGCCTCGCCTACGCGTGACCACCGGCAAGTCGACGGCATCCGTTCGGGCGGTCGATGCCGACCGATGCTGCTGCCCCGGCCCCTGCAAGCGACGCTGCTGTGGGACGACGGTGGGCGGCACATTCGGTGTTTTTGCCGGACCCGCATCACCCGCCATGCCCATGTTTCGGGCGGCCATGTTAATCCCGGATAATGTCGCCGGACGCGCGGGTATCGCTCCCGAGGCGCTGCGCAAGCCCCCACGAACCCTCGCGTGAGATGAGGCGCGCCCGAGGCGCGCGACGCCCGAGGTGCGACCGCAGTCGTGGCGTGCACCGACTATCCCGTGGCGAGGCCCATCTCTCATCTCGCGTTGATCCGGCGCCGCTGACGTAGGGTCCCTCTGCCGCTGTCTCAGCGGGATGCTCGCCCACGCTCAGCACAAGGTCGGCGACGCCTCGACGAGCCTCGCCGCCGCGTGCCCTCATTGCAGACCCGCGCCTAGACATACAGAAATATTATAGACAATAAATTGAACGTAATCCGACGAATATGGTTATGGATCTGATCGCAATTCAGCAAAAACGCAAATTACGTCTATGTATTTGCTGAACTTATGGCAGCACCCATCAACTTAAGGAGAACAAGGATGCACAAAATGTCTGGCGAGATGCAATCTTGCATCGACGAGTGCCTGCGCTGCTATCAAAGCTGCCTTGGCATGGCCTCCAACCACTGTCTCCCCGCCGGCGGCAAGCACGTCGAGCCGGAGCATTTTCGCCTGATGATGGCCTGCGCGGAAATATGCCGAACCTCGGCGCACTTCATGCTGATCGGCCTGCCCGAGCACACGCACACCTGTCGAGCCTGCGCCGAGGTCTGCGAGGCCTGCGCGCGGAGCTGTGAGGCGGTCGGCGACATGCAGGACTGCGTCGCGCAGTGCCGCCGGTGTGCCGAGACCTGCCGGAAAATGACCGCTTGAACCCTGACGGGGCGGCCGAGCCGGCCGTCCCGATTGATCAATTGGAGGAGATGATCATGAACGTTCGTACCCTGACACTCGCGATGACCCTGGCGCTGACCGGCATCGGCGCGGCCCTCGCCGCGGATAACGACCATGGCTCCAACGACCACGGCTCCATGCAGGCCCCGTCGTTCGAGCTGCCCGCAACCTGCAAGGCGGCGTCGGCCGGCAAGGAGTCCTCGATGAAGGACATGCAGGGCCACATGTCGATGGCGATGCAGGGCATGTCCGGTCAGGCGACCGACACCCAGAAGGGCCTGCAGCACGCCATGATGCAGATGAACGGCCCGATGATGGAAGGCATGATGGCCGGCGACCCCGACGTCGCCTGGATCTGCGCGATGATCCCGCATCACATGGGCGCCATCGCCATGGCCCAGGTCGGCCTGAGGAACGGCGACAATCCCGAGGCTAAGAAGATCGCCGAGAAGAGCATCCAGGAACAGGAGAAGAGCATCAAGGAGCTCACTGCCTGGCTCGACAAGAACGCCCGTAAGGAAGGCAAGCAGTAAGCCTGAGAGAACCACTTGTCCGCGGCCCAAATCGCGTCCGCTCTCGCGGGCCGCGGAGATCGAAGTCGCGCGGAGGGACCGGTCATGAGCAATTCGTCGAAAACGCATCTCGCCCCGGCGGCCCGCGCCTGCTCCGAAGGACACGGGCATGACCACTCCGTCGCTTCCCATGCGCACGACCATGCCGGCATGGCCGCGGATGACGCGGGTGCGTCCCGCGTGAAGGACCCGGTCTGCGGGATGATGGTCGACCCGCACGCGACCGAGCACCGGGCCGAGCACGACGGGCATCCCTACTACTTCTGCTCGAACGGCTGCCGGACGAAGTTCGTGGCCGAGCCGGTCCGCTACCTCGACCCCGGCCAGTCCGCAGCCAAGTCCGACCCGGTGCCGGAAGGCTCGATCTACACCTGTCCGATGCACCCGGAGATCAGGCAGGTCGGCCCCGGGGCATGCCCGATCTGCGGCATGGGGCTTGAGCCGGCGATGGTCGGCGCCGACGACGGCCCCAGCGAGGAGCTCGTCGATATGACCCGCCGGTTCCGGGTCGGGCTGGTCCTGACCCTGCCGGTGTTCGTGCTGGAGATGGGCGGGCACCTCTTCGGCCTGACCGAACGGCTCGGGCAGCAGACCTCGAATTGGATCCAGTTCGCGCTCGCCACCCCGGTGGTGCTCTGGGCCGGCTGGCCCTTCTTCGTTCGGGCCTGGCACTCCGTCCTGTCTCGGAACCTGAACATGTTCACCCTGGTCGCCCTCGGGACGGGCACGGCCTACCTCTACAGCGTGGTGGCGACCCTTGCCCCGGGGCTGTTCCCGGAAGCGCTACGCGGGCACGGCGGGGCGGTGCCGGCCTACTTCGAGGCGGCGGCGGTGATCACCGTGCTCGTGCTGCTCGGACAGGTCCTGGAGCTTCGCGCCCGCGAGAGCACCGGCGGCGCGCTGCGGGCGCTCCTCGACCTTGCGCCGAAAACCGCCCGCCGCATCCGGCCCGACGGCGAGGACGAGGAGGTGCAGCTCGATGCCATCGCCATCGGCGACCGGCTGCGCGTGCGCCCCGGCGAGAAGGTCCCGGTCGACGGCGCGGTGGTGGAGGGCCGCAGCGCCGTCGACGAGAGCCTCGTGACGGGGGAATCGATGCCCGTCACCAAGGAGGTCGGCGGCGCGGTGATCGGCGGCAGCCTCAACCAGTCCGGCTCGCTCGTGGTCGAGGCGACCAGGGTCGGGCGCGACACCATGCTGGCGCGCATCGTCCAGATGGTGGCCGAGGCGCAGCGTTCGCGGGCCCCGATCCAGCGCCTCGCCGATCAAGTCGCGGGCTGGTTCGTGCCGGCGGTCATTGGCGTGGCGGCGCTGGCCTTCGCCGCCTGGATGGCGTTCGGGCCGGAGCCGCGCTTCACCTTCGCGCTCCTCGCCGCGGTGGCGGTGCTGATCATCGCCTGCCCGTGCGCGCTCGGTCTCGCGACGCCGATGTCGATCATGGTCGGCGTCGGTCGCGGCGCCGGGGCCGGGGTGCTCGTCAAGAATGCGGAGGCACTGGAGCGGATGGAGCGGGTCACGACTCTTGTGGTCGACAAGACCGGCACCCTGACCGAAGGCAAGCCGGCCGTGACGCGGGTCGTGGCGGCGGCCGGGTTCGACGAGGACACGCTCCTGCGCCTCGCGGCGAGCGTCGAGCGGGCGAGCGAGCACCCGCTCGCCCTGGCCATCGTGGCGGCCGCCGGGAAGCGCGGGATCGCGACCGGCCCCGTCGCGGATTTCGACAGCCCGACCGGGAAGGGCGCGCTCGGCACCGTTGAGGGCCGCCGCGTGGCGCTGGGCAACGCCGCCTTCCTGCAGGAGCAAGGGGTCGACGTATCGACCCATGCGACCGAAGCCGACGAACTCCGGCGTGACGGCGCGACGGCGATCTTCGCCGGCGTCGATGGCCGGGTGGCCGGCGTCATCGCCATCGCCGACCCGGTCAAGGCCACGACGGCCGAGGCGCTGGCGGCGCTTCGGGCCGAGGGCATCCGGGTGGTGATGCTGACCGGTGACAACCGCACCACCGCCGAGGCGGTGGCACGCCGGCTCGGCATCGAAGAGGTCGAGGCGGAGGTGTTGCCCGACCAGAAGGCTGCGGTGGTCGAGCGCCACAAGGCGGCCGGGCAGGTGGTCGCGATGGCCGGCGACGGCGTGAACGACGCCCCGGCGCTCGCGGCGGCGGATGTCGGCATCGCCATGGGCACCGGGACGGACGTCGCCATCGAGAGCGCCGGGTTGACCCTGCTGAAGGGCGATCTCCTCGGCATCGTGCGGGCACGGCGGCTGTCGCGGGCGGTGATGGGCAACATCCGCCAGAACCTGTTCTTCGCCTTCATCTACAACGCCGCGGGCGTGCCCGTGGCGGCGGGCATCCTCTACCCGTTCCTCGGCATCCTGCTCTCGCCGGTCATCGCCGCGGCCGCCATGGCGCTCTCCTCGGTGAGCGTCATTGGCAATGCCCTGCGCCTGCGGGCGGCCAACCTCGACCCTTCCTCGGCCCGCTAGGAGCGCGCATGTTCCCGACCTGGCTCCATGCCATCTCGATCGCCGCGCTGCTGCTCGGGGCGGCCTGCTCGCTGCTGCTGTCGGCGCAGGTGATCCGTCACCCGCAGCACATGACCGTGATGAACGTGGTCTGGCCGATCAGCGCCCTGTTCGGGACGGTGGTCGTGGTCTGGGCCTATTTCAGTTACGGCCGGCTCGCGACCATGGAGGCGCACCACGACGCGAAGGAGCGGGGCGAGAAGCCGCCGAACACGACGGGGATGCCCTTCCCGGTGATGGTCGGCAAGGGTGCGCTCCACTGCGGCAGCGGCTGCCTGCTGGGCGATGTCGCCGCCGAGTGGCTCGCCTTCGTGGTGCCGGCCGTCGCCGTCTGGTTCGGCTGGCACTCCCTCTTCGATGAGAAGATGTACGCGGTCTGGGTCCTGGATTTCGTGTTCGCGTACGCGCTCGGGATCGCGTTCCAGTATTACGCCATCGTGCCGATGCGCGGGCTATCCCCCGGCGAGGGTCTGGTGGCGGCCGTGAAGGCGGACACCGTCTCGCTGATCGCCTGGCAGGTCGGCATGTACGGCTTCATGGCGTTCGCCCAATTCTTCCTGTTCCCGCACTGGGCCGGCCAGCGCGCCCCGGTGAACTCGGTCGAGTTCTGGTTCGCCATGCAGGTCGCGATGGTGGCGGGATTCCTGACCAGCTACCCGGTGAACTGGTGGCTCGTCGGCTCCGGCATCAAGGAGCGGATGTAGGCCGGTCCGCGCCTATCGGCGGATCACGAGGAGCCAGAAGAGGACGGCGCACGCGTCCGCGAGCATGCAGATCCGGTATGCCGCCTCGTTCGGGGAAGGGCGCATGCCCGCCCCGGTTGCGGCGCGACAGCTCGGGCACCTCGTCGCGTCGGTGCGAACCGTCCGCCCGCAGCAACCGCACTTGGATAAGAGCATGGGCGCCCCTGCCGTCCCGTGCCGAGATCTCGCGGGCCGCCGCACCTCGGTGAGGCCCCTGCGTACGGGCCGACAGGATCACCTTCTGGTCGGCCGCGACGGTCCTGAATGGCTTCGTAGTGCGGCGAGGCAGGCCGACGAAGTACGTCTTCGGTGGTAGCGAGGTTTCCGGCGGCTCAAGGCGGGATGGCGGCTGCTGCCGCCGGCGGTTGGCACGCGACTCCGAGGCGTACGCATAACGGGTAACGTTATGCGTACGCGTTACACGATGGGGGCGTTCGCCGACCGGGCGTTCCTCAATCCGAAGGCCTCCCGCGGCCTATCTGTCCGGTCGCCTTCGGGTCCGGCTCGCGCTCGCGCCCACACCGAGCCTCCACGCGGACCGCGACCGTTTCTTCACCGCTCGCGGCGATGATACCGGTAACGGCTTGGGATGGCGGGCATGGTGACGGAGAACGGGGTCTGGACAGCCGCGGATCGGATACGGGCCAGGCCGGCACCGCCCGGTGGCACCAAGGAGCGGGTCTCGGTCCGCACGGTCCGGAGGGAGCTCGGCGGCGGGTCGTTCGGCGACATCGCTCGCGAGCTCAGGAAGTGGAAGGACAGGGAGGACTACCGGCCGGCCATCGAACGGGCGGACCTGCCGGAGGCGTTCGAGAGGCGGCTTACGGTGATCGGGCGGGAGCTGCTTGAGTTGGCCCGGGTCGAAGCGGCTCGGGCGGGTCTGGCGGACTTCGTCGGAGCCGAGGATTGCAGGGCCGCGGCGAGGGATCTGCTCGACGAGGCGCTGGACCGGGTCGATCTCTTGGAGGAGCGGGTCGCGGCGTTGCAGGTCGAGCTCGACCGGGTGCGGGCCGTCGGCACTCAGGCCGGCGGGGCCGCGCCGCCCGTTTCCGCCGCGGGAGAGGCGGACTCCCTCGCGCAGGGTCGCGCCGGGCCCGGGTTTGTCGATACCGCGCACGGGCTCAAGCTGGCGCGAGAGGCGAACGACTTCTGGGGGCAGGTGCGGGACGCGGTCGAAGCGGCGGTGCGCCAACGCGGCCCCATGGCGGTCCACCCGCTCCTGAGAGCGCTCCCGACCCGGCTCAAGCAGGAGGGCGAGCGGGCGGGTTTCCCGCTCACCGAGGCGTGGCTGCGCTATCACCTCCTGCGCCTGGTGCAGGACGGCAACGGGCTGACCCTCGTCGGCCATCGGTTCGGGCTGGCCGAGCCCGAGCCGGACGTCGCGGCGACGCCCGAGCCGCCACTCGCCGAGGCGGTCGCGGCGATGGGAAAGCGGCCGTTCTGGCGCTTGTTCATGCGGGAGGTCCACGCCCTTCTCGCCAGAGGCGGGGCACAGACGGCGGAAGGCATCCTCGGCGGCCTGGATCCTGAGTTGGTCGCGGCGACGGGGCGCTTCCAGAGGATCACGCCCCGGCTGCTCCGGTGGAAGCTGCGCCAGCGCATAGCGGAGCGGAGGCCGTTCGAGGAACTCCCGGACGAGCGCTTCGCCGCCCTCGTGGGCGAGGCTCCCTGGGACGGTGAGAGCCCGGCCGAGGCCCCGGCGGCGAGGGCCGGATGACGCCCGCGGCCGAGGCCCGCGGCGAGCGGGGCCACCGCGACGCGACAGCCGACTTATCCGACGCCCGCTCGAAGGCTACGCCGCGGGGTCCGGCCGCACCGGCGGAGTTCGTTGTCGTGGGGCCACCGGCATCCCGGCCGACGGCGGAACATCGGCCGCGCCGCGAACGTCTTCGGTGACCGTCGGGATCCGCGCGTGCGGTCCGGCGCCCTCGGAACCCGCGCCCGCGGCTGGACGCCCGATGACGACGGCGGCCACCCGTGACACGGTGCTCGCCCATCGCGCGATGGTCGGACGGCACCAGCGGATCGGGTCCAGGGCGTCGGCGTGGTGGTTGGTCGGTCCCTCGTCGAGGACGGCGCGATAGTGGCCGATGCGGTTGCGCGACCTCCGGACGCTCTCGGCCAGCCGCTGGAATGACGACCGAATCCCTCCGGCCGGCTTCGTCGCGCCGGTCACCGGGGTCAGCGCGGACGCCCGACGGGCTTAGCGATGGCGAGCACGCCCTTCAGGCCGCTCCCGAAGCGGGCGATCGTCTCCCGGTGCCCGCGCAGCTCGCTGTAGGGCAGGTAGCGCAGGTCGAGCTCGGCCACCCGCGAGAAGGCGGGCCGGGCGAACTGCGCGCGCACGTCCTCCTCGCGGTTGTCGGGCGCCACCAGGAAGAAGTTGCGCGCGGCCCCGCCCTCGACCCCGAGCGCCAGGTCGAGCATCCGCACGATGCCCGAGTAGATGCTCGTCGTGTGCTCGACCTCGAAGGTGGCCGCGACGTCGCCGTCCGCCTTGTCCAGCCAGATCACGTCGATGAGCCGGACCATCTCGGCCGACCCATTCGCCGTCAGCCGCCCGGGCAGGCGGTCGAGGCAGCCGTCGGACAGGCGGCCGGAGGCATAGGGGCGGTTGCCGTCGTTCGACGCGATCCAGACGTCGAAGCCGAGGGCGAGGCCGAGGTCGCGCAGCCAGCCCTGGACCTCGGTGTGGGTGTGGTCCGCCTCACGCGCGGCGAGCGCCGCCTTGGAGGCCGTGGCCGCGGCCTCCGCCCGCACTCGGTCGAGATCCTCGCGCCAGCGCGCCAGCGCGGCGGCCCCGTCGCGCTCCGGCAGCGGGTATCGCCCGGACCCGACGTCGAACAGGAAGCCCGCGATGGCGCCGTAATCGTTGGAGAGCAGGCCGCGATGGGCGGCGTTGAGGGCGACGATGCCCCGGCGCATGGCGAGGTACTCGTCCCACTTGCCGAGCTTCACATTGGCGCCGGCGATGGCGTTGTAGCCCTTCACGATGGCCGTGTTGAACGGGGGCACAAGTGTGGGGTGCAGGAAGTACAGCAGGTTCGCCGCGGCCGGACCCAGCCCCTTGATGCGTTGCCGGTCGAGGCCGTGGATGGCGGCCAGCACCCCGTCCTCTGCACTGCAGCACAGGCAGGCGTCGAGGAACCGGCCGAACGCAACCTGGTTGGCGCGGTCTTCGTAGATGTCGGGGATGCGCAGCTTAGGCTTCCAGAGGAATGCGTGGTCGGCGCCCTTGAAGACCTGGCGCTGCTCCGCGATGGAGTGGACCACCGTTTCCAAGGACGAGCCGCGATAGGCGTTGCCGAACGCGTCGGCCCGGATCTCGTCTATCACCGCCTGGAGGCCGCGCCGGATCGAGCGGAAGTTCTTGATGCGCTCCTCCCACAGGAACCAGGTCCGATAGGAGGCGCCGGGGTCCTCGCGCCAATGCCGGATCAGGTTGCCGATCCAGGCCTCGTCCGAGGGGCGGTGATCCGTCCCGGTCTCTTCCGTCAGGCGCATCGGCGCGGCATTCCCAAAATCCGGATTCGGGCCGGAGCATACCATCGCCGCCCCGATCGGCGCTGTCGTCGGCAAGTCTCAGCGGCGCGCCTCCGCCGGGCAAGGCCGCGCGGGCCCGGACGGGTCGCGGCGGTCGGAACGGCGCCGGTCGAGCGAAGGTTGCATGCCCGGTCGCGGACAACGGTCGATCAGGCCGACATCGACGCGGGACCGGCCGACCGCTCCCGATGCCCACCCTCATCGAGGAAGCCGATCAGGGCGTTCATCGCCGGATCGACCGCCCGGCAGACCAGTGTCGTGGCTTGGCGTTCCTGGGCGACCAGACCGGTCTGGATCAGACGGTGGAGATGATGGGAGAGCGTCGAGGCCGGGACATCGACGCGCCGCTGGAGGGCACCGACCGGCAGGCCGTCTCGGCCCGCCCGCGCGAGCGTACGGTACACCCTCAGGCGGGTCAGATTGCCGAGGGCCTCCAACTGTCGTGCCGCGAGTTCGAGCTCCATGGAAGCACCATGGAGACGCGGCACGGGGTGCGCAACCCTTATTTCTGTATATCTAGAACTATGGCCGCGGCATGGGCGTCCGACCGCGCGCGCCGACGCACGGAGGTTCCGCTCCCTCGTGACCGGCCGCTGCGTCCCTGCACGCTCGCCAGTCCCGCCCCATCAGCGCGGCGCGGTGCCGTGGGGCAGCGGATGCATCGGCACCGGCGCCGAGACCGGTCGCGAGGCGCGTGACAACGGTGACCGGCTCCATCCTCCGGCACGCCCGGCGGACCCGAACCACCTCCGGTGCCTCCGCCTGCCGGGGCGTCCGGCCGCGGCGCGGCATCCTCGATGCGGCGTCGCCTCGTCCCTCCCGGAGACAACCTGGGCGGCTCGACCGACCGCTCCCCGACCATGCCACAACCCCGTGTCCCGGCTTCCCGATCAAGCCGAAGGGTCGACGCCCGTAACGCGTCACGCATAACGATACCCGCTACGCGTTCGCCGAGACGCCGCGTCCGAGACGATTTCTGAGGCTCCGAAAGCCGGTCCTTCGCCGTGCGCCGGCTCCCGCTGCGACGCGGAAGCCGGTCCGTGCCGGCTCGCATCCCCCGGGCGCCCTCGCCGTGGGGCCCCGGGAAGCGGTCACGCGTCGTCCGGCTCGTCGCCGCGGTACGGCGACAGCCCGACGAGGACGCACGGGTCCAAGTCCCAGTCGTCGAAACCGGGGTCGAGCAGGCCGACACCGTCCGCCGACAAGGCGTAGAACGCCTCGTAGGGGTTCGCGTCCCGGTGCGGGGGCGCCGTCGGCGCCCGGTCGCGGGAGAGGTCGCCCTGTCCGATCCGGGCGCGGGAGAAGCCCGCCCCGGCGCGCGCCCGGCGGGCGCTTCCGGAGCGACCGGGACGAGCGGTCCCGGGCGAGGCGACGCGCGGCCGGGGCGCTGGCGAGAGGCGGTTCGGTTTCGTGCGGTTGATCATCGCTCTGGTCCTTTCCGTCAGGCGCGAAGGCGGGCGGGTTGCGTTGCGCGGAGGCGAGCGGTCGCCACCGGCGTCGGGCGGGCTTTGCGGATTCGGTCGCCCGCGGCCTCGGCGGTGCCGACGGGGGCGTCTCGGAGAACCGGGTCGGCCAGGGCGGCAGCGCAGTCGAGGAGCCGCTCGTGCAGGGCACGGTCCCGGGCCGGGGAAAGCGGCGACATGAGCGCGGCCAGGTCACCCGCCTCGAAGCGCTCGGCGTCCGGATCCGCCGAGACGGCGAGGAGGGTGGCGGCGAGCGCGACCGCCGCGTACCGCATGCCGCCGCCGAGATCTCCCGCGAGCAGCCGCATCTGTTCCAGCGGCGAGAGCCTCGGCAGCCGGAGGGGCAGGACGCGCGGGGCGATCCGCCAGGCCGGCTGGCCGAGCCCGCTGTCGCAGCGAAGGTGCCACGCCCCCGACGCGGTCGCGTGCAGGGCCTGGGCCGCGGTCAGCCGGCACGCCGTGGCCACGACGCGAAGGTGCCCGGGTTCGCCCGGACCGCCCTCGCGAAGCAGGTCCGTCGGCAGGACGGCGATCACGTCGCCTTCCGACCGTGCCGCCAGTCCCGACAGGACGGCCGCCGCGTCGCCGGGATCGGGGCGGAGCAGGTCGAACGAACCCGAGAGGCGTGCCAGGCCACAGGCCTGGGCGCCGTTGGCGCCGACGGCGACGACGGTGGGACGGGAGCCGGCGGCGGTCAGGCCGCCGGCCACCAACGCTGCGGCCAGGAGGCCGGTGCGGTCGTTGGAATGGATGGTCGCGATCACGGCGTCCTCCTTTGGGCCGATGCATCGAGGGAATCTTGCCATCTGTATTTCTGTAAGTCTAGAAATACAGAAATTACTGGTTATCGGATCCCTGGTCGCTCCCGGCGCACTGTCTATCGCGCGTCGCGCGGTCCCGCGCTCGTGCCGACCGCCGTCGGCGTCCCGCCCTCCTCGGGGCCGGGCCGCGGGCACGGCCCCTTGTCGCGTCCGTCAGCGCCCGCGAGATCCGCACCCGTCAATTCCTGAACTGCCTGAGGCGTGGTCCCCCCTTGCGACCCGGCCGCCGGCTCGTCCCGGCATCGGTGCTGACCGGGCGACCGTCGCGCCGAACCGGCGGTCACGGCGGTCGGTCAAGCCCGGCTCTCAGGGGCGCAGCGGGTCATCTGCGCGACGACGGCATGGGGCGTGGGGATCCAAGCACCGGCCGGCTTCGACCGCAGGTCGCCGCTCGGGTCGCCGGGCGCGGTCCGGACGTGTCACACGGGGCCCCGTGCCGGTCGCAGGAAGCGTACCTCCGGCACCGTCACGCCGGTCCACCTCGCGCGTATGCGTAAGTAATCCGAAGCGCCCAAGACTATATGCCACGACGCCGTTAACCATCCCGAAAATATGGCTCTTGATAATAGTCAGATTATGCTGTTCATTTCCGCTCTTTTGCCTTAAGATTCACGGATCAATCACAACGTGTCCGACGTCGCGGGCCCCGGGGGCCATCCACCCGGCGCGCCCGGCCCCCGGCCCGGTGGCCATTCCACCGGGCGCGCCGGCGTCCGGATTCCGTCATGGAGATTGCCCTTGATCTCTGCCTTCTTCGGTTCCGCTGGCCGGACCCATGCCGCCTACGCCGCGCTCCTCCTCGCCGACGCCTATGGCGTTCTCGGCCGCCCCGTCACGCTCCTGCGCGTCAGGTTCCCCGAGGAGGCCCCGTTGCCGGGCCGGACGGTCACGGAGGAGGGCCTCACCGTCAGCGAGCGCGAGGCGCGCGACGCACGGGAGGCGGGAGAGATCGCGGCCGAGGCCGTGGGGCGGGACGACGATCTCGTCCTCGACCTGCCGGCGGCGTGCCTGGGGAACCTCGGGCTGAGGGCGCGCATCGACGCGCCGGTGCTGCCGGTGGGCCCGACCCCCTTCGAGGAGCATGCCGCGGCGTCGGCGCTCGCGGGCATGAACCCGTCGGAGGATTTCGGTCTGGACGTGGTCTCGCCGCCCTGGCTCCTCGGGTGCGGGCGCAGCGGCGGAGCCGCCGCTGCCGACGCGTTCGGCCGCGTCATGCGTGGGCACGAGGCGCTCGTGCCGGGTCGAGGCCGTGTCCGGACCCTGCCGACGGTCGTGCCGGCGTTCGGCCGCGGGGAGGCACAGCGCATCGCCGAAGGGGATCGCACGAGCCGCAGCCTCGGGGCCTCCGTCACGCTGCTCGCCGCCCTGCGCGCCGCCGCCGCGAACCCGCACGCCGCCGAGGTCGACCCCGCCGCGTTCGCCGCGAACCTCGGTGTCGACGTCGAACAGGCTCGGGCGCCGGACGAGCGCGAGGCCGGCGACCGGCTGCGCGACCTCGCCGACGAGCTCCAGGGGATCCGCGACCAGGTCAAGCCGACGCGGGAGGACCTGCACGGCGCCCCGCGCCTTGAGCGGTGGCGGGCCTCCACCCGGTCCGTGAGGGTGCTCACCGGCGAGGTCCACGGGCATCCGAACTTCCCCGACGGCCGCCGCATCACCACCAGCGATCTGTACGCCTCCGATGGCCGGCGCTGGGCGCGCACCCTGTCGAGGTACTTCGTCCTGGGCCAACCCGACACGGGCGCCGAGCGCCTCGACCGGCACTAGCCACCGCCATCCCGTCCGAACGAACCCCGCCCGCGCGCCTCGGCGCGCGGGAGCGGGTCCGTCTTGCCCGTCACGAGCCCGGAGGACGCATGCGCGCGAGCGACGATTCCCATCCCCGCGACCGGACCCTCCCGCGCCGCGAGCCGCCCGCGGGAAGCCATCCGCTCGCGCTCTGGCGCACGGCACGGCTTCCGGACATCGAGGCCTCCGCGATCCGGGAGGTCCGCCGAGCCCTCGCCGGCGGCGTCTGCCTGCATCATCGGTCCTGGCCCGCGGCCCGGAGGGGTGAGGCCGCGGCCGCCATCGCCGTCACGCTCGACCTCACGCGGCGCGCCGAACCGGACCCCGCCGTCGTGGACCTCGCGCTCTCGACGGTGCTCGTCGCCGCCTGGCGGGGCGATGCGGCGGCCCGCACCGTCCTCGCCCACGTCCTCGCCGGCCTACCGCCGGACGTGCGCGGCGGGCGTCCGGGCCGACCCGGAAGGCGGCGGGCCGGGCGCCGCCCCCCGCCTCGGCGGTGACCGCCGCCGCATCCCGAAGAGCGAGAAGTTCCCGAGAACCCCGGAGTCGATCACGTGCGGATCTGGATCTTCAGCGACTTGCATCGCGACCTGTCGGGGGCGCCGTGGACGCCCGGGCACATCCCCGAAGCCGACGTCGCCGTCGTCGCGGGCGACGTCGGCCAGGGTCTGGCGGACACCATCCTCTGGCTGGGCCAGGCCATCCGACCGATCATGCCGGTCGTAGTCGTGCCGGGAAACCATGAATTCTACGGCTCGGCCGTTGACGAGGAGCGCGCGCTCGGACGCCGGGCCGCGGAACGGCACGGCGTAACCCTGCTCGACGACGACACCGTCGAGATCGGCGGCGTCGCCTTCTCCGGCGGCACGCTCTGGACCGACTACGGCATCGACGGCGCGGGCAACCGCCGGCGGGCCATGGCGGCCGCGCAGGCCGGCCTCAACGATCACCGTTGCATCGCGACGACCCGCAACCCGGGCTGGCGCACATTCCGGCCGGGGGACGCGGCGGCCCTGCACGCCGCCAGCCGCGCCTTCCTGGAGCGCGCGCTGCTGGAGGTCGACCCGCCGGGCACGCGGGCGCGACCGCACGTCGTGGTCACGCACCACGCCCCCGCCCGTGCCTCGCTCGACCCGGGCTTCGCCGGCAGCGTGCTGAACCCGGCCTTCGCGAGCGACCTCGGCAGCCTCATCGCCGCCGGCCGCCCGGACCTCTGGCTTCACGGCCACGTCCACGCCCGCCGCGACCACCGGATCGGTCCGACCCGGATCCTGTGCAACCCCCTCGGCTACGACGGCGAGAACCCCGCCTTCGACCCGGCCTGCGTCGTCGAGGTGCCGTCGTAGGCCGTCGCCGGCGGATGCGTGCCGCGACCCGGGCCCGCCGTAACCCGGCCCCGGACCTCGACCCACCCTCGGAGCAAGGCGACCATGCCCCACCTGACATTCCTGCGCGACGACCTGAACGAGGCGGAGACCGGGGACGTCGCCGCCGACGAGCGCCGTCCCGCGACCGAGACGCTCGCGGCCTTCGCGCTCGAAGCGGCGCTCTCGCCCGCCCAGCGCCGCCGCATCGCCGCCGACCCCGCCTTCGCCCTCGTCGTCCAGGTTCCGGCCGCAGACTGGGTCGAGCCGGTCCGCGAGGCGTGCGGGCGCCTGGCGGCGTGGGGTTACGTGGCGGCGCGCACCGGCGCTTCGAGAAGCGAGGACCGTGCGGACCGCGGAAACGACCGGGTGGCGGACCGGCTCGCCCGCGGCGACCGGGTGCTCGGCGTCTCGCAATCGCCCGCGCGCTACCTGCCTTCGGCCCTCGTCGCCGCGGCGGACCTGCACGTGCGGCTCCCGGGCGCGACCGACGCCGTGATCGCGCGGGTCGTCCGGGCCGCCACGGGGCGGCGTCCGACCCTGCCGCCCGGGATCGCGCGCGGGCTGGACTTCTTCGAGATCGCCGCCGCGGTGCGCGGGACGACGGCGCGGGCCTGCGTCGCGCGCCTCGCCGCGGCGGCGCGCTCGAAGGCCACCGCGGATCCCGCCGTCGGGTCGGCGCCCGATTTCGCGACCCTGGTCGGCTTCGGCGATGCCCACGCCTGGGGCACGCGCCTCATCGACGAGATCGCGACCTGGCGCGCCTCCGGCGGCGCGCCCGCGTTCCAGCGGCTCGACAGGCACGTCGCCCTCAGCTCCGCCCCGGGACTAGGAAAATCATCTTTCGTCCGCTCGCTCGCGAAGGCCGCGGGCCTGCCGCTGGTCGCGACCTCGGTCGGCGCCTGGTTCACCGGATCCGACGGACATCTGGGTGGCGTGCTCCGCGCATGGGATGCCGCGTACACGCACGCGTGCGCTCTGGCGCCGAGTATTTTATTCCTAGATGAAGCTGACAGTATTCCTAATAGGGCCACGATGGACAACCACGCACGCGAGTGGTGGACCCCCTTGTGCACGAGCATTTTGCTCGGTTTCGATGCGCTCAACGCGCCCGGCGCCCCCGAGGTGTGCATCATCGCGGCGACGAACCACGGCGATAGGCTCGATCCCGCCTTGATCAGGCCCGGACGGCTGGGCCGGGTGATCGAGATCAAGCCGCCCTCGGCCGCCGACCTGGCGGTCATCTTCCGGCAACACCTCGACGACGGCGAGGTGCCCGACATGGACCTCGCGCCGCTCGGCGCGCTTGCGCTCGGCGCCAGCGGCGCCCAGGTCGCCGGGTGGGTGTCCGAGGCCCGTGCCGCCGCGCGCGCCGCCGGACGGCCGATGCGCCCGGAGGACCTGCTCGGCCGCGTCGCGCCGCCGGATCAAGGGAGCCCGGCGGACCGACGTCGGAGCGCGTACCACGAGGCGGGGCACGCCGTGGCGTTCGAGCGGATCGGCGCCCGCGTCGCCCAGGTCGACCTGGTCCCGCGCCGGGATTCGCTCGGCGCGACCTCCGTGGCGACCCGCCTCGGCCAGTCCCCGACCCGCGCGGAGATCGAGGGCCTCGCGGTCGCGCTCCTGTGCGGACGGGCCGCCGAGATCCTGTTCCTCGGGGAGCCGAGCGCCGGGGCGGGCGGCGATAGCCGCTCGGACCTCGCGCGCGTGACGACCCTGCTCGCCGGCAACCACGCCTCGCTCGGCCTCGGCGACCGGTTGGCGTATCGCGGCGCCCCCCACGAAGTGGCGGTCGCGCTGTCGCTCGACCCCACCCTTCTCGGGGCGGTCGAGCGCGACCTCGACCGGCTGAGCGGCGAGGCCTTGGCCGTCATGGAGGCGAACCGCACCGCCGTGGCGGCCGTCGCCGAGCTGCTGATCGCGCGGCGCCTGGTCTCGGGCGACGCGCTCCGGGCGCTGATCGCCGAGGCGGACCAACACCGCGCCGCGCAGGACGGAGGACAGCCGTGACGCTCCACGTTCCCGATCCGGTGGCCCGGGCCGAGGTGCATGCACCGGCACCGACGGAAGGCCCGTCCGCCGTGCCGGCCGCCCCCGGGGCGCGGTCCGCCCCGCCGAAGCCCGTCCCGTTCCGTCTATGGACCCTGTCCGACCTGAGGATTGACCGGGCGCCGCACGTGCTGCCGGACCCGCTGCCGGACTTCGACGCCTTGCTCGTCCCGGGCGGGATCGCGCCCGGCCTGTGCCGGTCCGTGCGCTGGCTTGCGGACGCGCTCGGCGGCCGCCAGGGTCGGCGGCCGGTCGTCCTCGTCCCGGGACCGGCGGAGTACCTCGACGGCGAACCCGTGGGCGAGGCGCTCGCCGAGGCCGTGCCGCTTGGGGCGGCGCTGGGCATCACCGTGCTCCACGACGGCGCCGTTCGCCTCGGCGATCCGCTCCGGCCCGGCCTGATCATCCTGGGGGCGACGCTCTGGACCGACTTCGCCCTGGACGGCGTCGAGAACGCCCGGACCGCCCGCGCGCACGCCCGCAGCCGCTGGACGGTGTCTGACAAGGCGGCGAGCGCACCCGGGGTGCCCTTCTTCCCGCACGACGCGGCCGGCGCGCATGCACGCTCGCGGGCGTTCATCGAGGATGGGCTCAACGCCGTCGCCGTCGGTGCCGGCCTGTATGGCCATATGCCGAACCCGGTCCTGCGTGACATCGGCCCGGGCGACCGCGCCGCGGTCGTCACCGCCTTCGCCCCGTCCCGGTCCTGCCTGCCGCCAGCCCTGGCGAGGCCCGTGCTCGACCCGTGGCGGGTCTGCTGGCACGCCTCCGCCCTGGACCCCGTGATGGAGGGGTGGGGCGCCCCGGCCGTCTGGATCCACGGGAACGTGCCGCAGGCCTGCGACCTGCGGCTCGGGCGCACGCGCGTCGTGAGCAACCCCTACGACCCGGACGACCCGACGAACGGGTTCGACGCCAGCCGCACGATCCTGGTCTGACAGCCGCCCCGGAGAACCGCCCCATGCACCAGACCCGCTCCCCGTCGCCCCGGCTTCGGCTCCCCTCCATGTCCGACGCGAGCGCACCCGCGGCCGGCGCGCGCTCCGCCGTCCGCCACGACCGTCGGCCGGCGGCGGAAACCGGCGTCGATGCGGACGCGCTCCTCGTCGTCGATATCGAGACCGTGCCAGACGAAACCCTGATGCCGCCGCCCGAGGTGTGGGCCAGGGACAGGTTTCCGAAATGCGCGTGGCACGCCGTGGTCGCCGTCAGCTTCGTGCAGGCGGAGATCCTGCGCGACGGCGATACGGGACTGGAGGAATATCGGGTCACCGCCTGCAGGAGCGGCGGCGAGGCGGGCTGGGACGAGGCCCGCATCCTGCGCGGCTTCTGGCGGCATTTCGCCTCCGGCAGGTTCCGGCTCGTCACCTGGAACGGCCGCGGCTTCGACATGCCGACGCTGCTCCACCGCACGATGCTCCACGGCATCTCGGCGGAAGCCTGGTTCCGGCGCGGCACGCGCTGGTCAAGCTACGGCAACCGGTACGGCGGCGCCCACGTCGACGTCATGGACGAGATGTCCGGGTTCGGGTGCGCCAGCCGGCTCACCCTGGAGGAGGCCGCCGCGCTGGTCGGCATGCCGGGCAAACTCGGCGAGCACGGGTCGCTGGTGGCCGACATGGTCGCAGCCGGACAGATCGAGCGCGTCCGGGCGTATTGCGAGACCGACACGATGACGACCTTCGGCATCTACGTCCGCCATGCGTATCTCGCCGGGCGGACCGACGCCGCGGCCCACGACAGGGCGATCGCGGGCCTCCAGGATTACCTGGAGCTGGAGCGGACCCGCAGACCGCATCTCGGCGCCTACCTCGACGCCTGGCGACGCCTGTCCGACACGCGGCCGGCGTTCGTCGTCGACAGGGACCGCCGGGGCGGATGACCCTCGCCCTCGGGTCCCGGCCCCGTCTCCCGAGGGCGCGGGGCGCGGCACCCGGATCGGGCTCGGGGCCCCGGTCCGAATCGCCGCGTCTCGGGCCCGGGCCGCGCGGCGTCGCCGGCACAACGGACCGGCCGGCGGCGCCCGCGCCCGGACCGGTGACGCCCACCGCGAGCGCCGTCGTGCGACGGATGCCGAAGCGGCGCGCCGCGGTCCGGCGCCCCGTGCATTCGCGCCGGGCCGCCTGAGGCGGCCCGGTCCCCGAGAACCCCTGGATGTCGAGGCGGGACATGGCGGAACGCGCGAGCGGAACTTCACCGGGCTTGCCGTCGGGAACGTCGCGGCCGACGGCGGCGCGGCGGCACGTCCCGGCAGGGTCGGGGAGGGCGTTTGTGCCTTGCCGCGCGCCTCGCACAATGGGCTGTGCGCCCGATTCCCGGGCGCCGTCCAAGGACAGGACCGACCCGGCCCGGCCTCCGCGCACAATCCCGGTGCGAGGCCGTGCCGTGCGCCTCGACCGGACGCCCGCGCGCCTGGGGCACCGTCCGGCCATGCATCCCGACCCCGACTTCCCGCTTTCCCCCGCCGACGTCCGCCCGATGCGGGCGGACGTGCACGAACTCGCGCGGGCGCGGCAGGCCATCTCCGCCCTTGCCCATCCCGACACGCGGCCCATCGTCGACACGGCCATGGGCACCCTGCATGCGGCGCTTTCCGGGGGCGGTCTCCAGGTCTCCAAGATCCCCGGGCTGCAGAGCGCCATCCGCAAACACGTCAGGCAGGCCTGGATGGACGGCATCGTCGCCCCCCTAGCCCGGTCGCGCCATCCGGCCGACCGCGCCGTGCTCGACGCGATCCCGAAGGATTTCGCCCTGAGGGCCCACGCCGAGGTGCTGGCCGCCCTGGAACGGATCGCCCGTTGGGTCCCCGAGGATGCCGACGGCACGCGGGCGCACCTCGGGCGGGCCTTCGAGTACCTGCGGATGCTGCCGCTCATCCTACAGGCCCTCGCCGATCTCGAAGGCCTCGCGCCGGGCGCCACACGAACGGGCCGCCCCGCATCCGGACCCGGTTCGTCGGCCCTCGCCGACGCCGCCGCACTGGTCCAGCGCCGGCTCAAGGCGGCGCTGTCGCCGGGCCTTCCATCCTTGATCGGCGACCTGGCCGACCTGGTTCACCGCGGCCCCGCGGCCGCGGCCGACGTCCCCGCGCTGCGCTGGACGGCCGCCGCGCTCCTCGCGCCGCCCGCGCGCGGCACACGGACATCGGACTGGGGCGGTCCGCAATGGCGCCGGAGCCTCGCCGGCGCGCTCTCCCGCGACCTGATCGACGAGGCGCTCGCGCCGGCCGCAGTACGACTGCTGCGCCGGCATGCCGGCCTGGAGATCGGGGACGCCCGCTATGCCCGGGGCGAGAGACACGGAGGCCGGCTGGACCTCGCCCTGTCCCGCGCCGGCGTCAGGCTGCTCCTGGCGGTCCGCTTCGACGTCGCCGCCGGGCGGTTCGAGCAATCATCCGCGGTCGTCTCGTCGGACGGCGCGCCGACGACGCTCGCGCCCGAAGACGCCGATGCGCTCCTCGATGCGTCCATCCCCGACGAGCTCAACACGCCCGCACATCGCGCGATGCGTCGCCTCTCGCGGCTGGACGGCGCATCACTCCTCCCCATGCATGTCAACGGGACCGGCGAGCTCCAGGTCGCTCCTGAGGCGGTTCGGACGCAGGATGCCGGGTTGCTGGAGGAGCTTGTCCGCACCGCCGACGAGGAGGGAAGCGCCGTGAGGTTCGACCCGGTCCGCGACCTCGTGCTGGCGTCCGGCCTGGTCGAGATCGGCTTCGAGTGGCACGACGGGCCGGCCGGTCGGTGCCTGATCCGCGCCCCGGCCCAACCCACCGGTCGGCCAGGCCCGTGACGACCAGGTCCGGGACGGCCGGGTCGCCGGCCGGATCGGGGGCCCTGTCGACGGCAATGCCGCTCGGCCAATGCGAGGGTCGCGCTACCCGCCGACCCGCGGGGGCCAGCTCGATGAAATGCGGCATACGCCTTCGTCTCGGCGCCGATGCTGATCAGAATACGGAGACCGACATTTGTTACGGCGGCCTGTGCTCGAATGAATGCTTCGTCGATTTGAAGATCCACGAACGCGGACGTCGCGTTTGCGGGTGTCCTAGATGTTTGATCCCGGGGTTTGATGGTGCACTCTTCACGTCGGAGTGGAGGGACGCGCTATGGGCCAGGTTCTTCACGGCAGCGCCACGACGACGGAGGCGATCCGTCGAGCGATCCAGCATAGTCAAGC